>NZ_CP146242.1:600000-1200000 GCF_037039395.1 Agrobacterium vitis
GATCAGATCTCACGCCTTGTTCTGCGTGGATACAAGTCCATTTCAGAATGCGATATCCCTATGGGTCGGCTCAATGTGCTGATCGGCGCCAACGGCGCAGGCAAATCCAATTTTGTCGGTTTTTTTCGGCTGATAAATCGGATTCTCGATGAACAATTGCAAACCACTGTCGGTGTCGCTGGCGGACCAGATGCCATATTGCACTTCGGTCGAAAAAAAACTGCGGACCTTCAGGCTGAACTCTATTTTGGCAACAACGGCTATCGCTTTACATTGCAGCCTACCCAGGACAACAGAATGATGTTCCTTCGAGAGGCCCTTTGGTGGAATATGAAAGGTGAACATCGCCCCGCGTCTGGCCATTTCGAAACAGTCTACAAGGAGCGCAAAACTTTCGGAACCATATGGGAATATGTTGTTCCCGCTATGCGCAGCTGGCGTGTTTACCACTTTCACGACACCAGTAGCAGTGCCGTCGTCAAACAAATTCACAATATCAATGACAATGAATTTTTGCGTGATGACGGACGTAACCTCGCTGCCTTCCTACTACGGCTGAAAAATCATCATCCTGAAAACTACAGTCGGATCGTTAAAGTTATACGGCTCGTCGCGCCATTTTTTGGCGATTTTCACCTCCGCCCCACGGTAAGAAACAGTGAGCGAATTCAATTGGAGTGGACCGAAAAAGGTCAAGATGAGCCATTCCCTGCCAGTGCACTCTCCGATGGCACGCTTCGCTTCATTTGCCTTGCTACAGTCCTTATGCAGCCTGACGATTTTATGCCCGCCGCCATTCTGATCGATGAGCCTGAATTGGGCTTACATCCTTTTGCAATTACTGTGCTCGGCGGGCTTATGAAGTCAGCCTCTCAGGAACATCAGTTGATCATCTCAACGCAATCGGTTGAACTGGTCAATGAATTTGATGCCGAAGACCTCATTGTCGTTGATAAGCGCGGCGGCTCATCCACCTTCACCCGCCCAGAGACCAAAGAACTCTCCGCATGGCTGGAGGATTACAGTCTGGGTGATTTGTGGAAGAAGAATATTCTGGGTGGGAGACCGGGACGATGACCCGCGTCTATGTGCTGGTGGAAGGCCAGACAGAAGAAGCCTTTATCAACGAATTGATGCTTGAGCATTATGCTCACCAGCAACTGTATCTTTACCCCGTCATCGTGACCACAAGCCCTGGGCATAGAGGGGGTGTGGTCAGCTATGCCAAAGTGAGGCCGCAGATTGAAAGGCTGTGCAAGCAACACCCGACAGCCTGGGTGACAACGATGTTTGACCTTTACGCCCTCCCCGCTGATTTTCCGGGCAAGAGCAATGGTAAATATCCGGCTTTTCCAAGTGGCAGGGACAAGGCTGAATTTCTGGAGATGGCCCTTTCCAAGGATATTGCGCAGGCAAATTATATTCCGAACCTGCTCGTTCATGAATTCGAGGCGCTGTTATTCAGCAGCGTCAGCGCCTTTGAAGAATGGACCGACAATGATGATGTGTTGAAGCCGTTGCGGACAATAAGTGCAATAACCGCGCCCGAGGATATTAATGACAGCCCTGCCACGGCACCCTCGAAGCGCATTCTGGCAGCCATGACCGATTATCAAAAAACCGTCCATGGTCCTCTGATTGCCTGCGCGATTGGTCTCGACGCTATTCGCGCTGCATGCCCCCATTTCGATGCGTGGCTGAACAAGATCGAAGACTTGAGCTGATTCACCGCACCGCGCAAATCGCATACCTGTGCTGGGTTGCCCGTTCCAGACCTTTCAAAAACCCGAAATTGGCGCGTTGCGCCCGGTTGATGGCGCGCAGGTCTGTATCAACCGTTACGGAGGAAAAACCTGCCTGTTTCAGCAGGGCCACCACGGCGTCAGCCCTGGCGCCTTGGGAAAAGTAGACCCGTGAGAGAATGCTCCTGTGGGTTTCCACCAGGGACGATGCCGGGCCGTGATGGGCAAGCGACTTGCCGATGCCAAGGCGTGTTGCCAGCCTGGCCAGCAGACCGGTAAGTTTGGCGAGCGGGCTGGGATTGACGAAATCGCCATCGACGATCAGCAGCTTGCCGCCGGGTTTCAGCACGCGGTGCCATTCCCTGAAGGCTGCGAGCGGGTCGACCAGCGTCCACACCAGATGACGGTTGGTGATGGCGTCGTAGCTTGCCTCCGCCTCCATGGTGTTTTCGGCATCGCCGATCAGGAAACGGATATTGCGGCCACGCGATTTGGCTTTGGCGCGGGCGCGTTCCAGCATTGGTTCAGCCCAGTCCATGCCGGTGACCGAAAACCCGAGATCATCCAGCAGATGCGAGACGACACCGGTGCCCGACGCCAGATCCAGCACCTTGCGACCCTCGCCAGCGCCGACGTTGCCCACCCCTAGATGCTTACGGATCAGCGCATGCCAGGCGGCGCGCTCGTCTTCTGAAAAGATCTCGTGGCCCGGCTGGCTGTCAAAGGTTTCGGCGCGGGCCGACCAATAGGCCTTGATCTCATCTTTCAGGTGGTAATTCTGTTGCATTGCCGTCTGCGTCATGCCCGCGAAACCCCTAAAAATCTTTGGAATTCTTCTAAAAGATATTTCTTGACTGTTAAAGTCATAAAAACATAAATCCACGGCGAAACACTGTGCAGGTCGCGAAAGCGGGGACCGGTGGGGACGCCATCCCGCAATCGGACTTGTACATAACACTTGCGAAACAGCATATTATATTTGGAGGCAAACGTGTTCAACGTTCATGGGGTGGCTTGCGCCGCAGCACTTTCGCTTGCGCTTTTTTCAAGCGTGGCAAACGCCAGCGATCTGGTGAAGATCAAGGACATTACCGGTCGTGAGGTCGAGGTCAGCGTGCCGGTGGAGCGGGTCATCCTGGGAGAAGGCCGCCAGATCTATTTCACTGCCGCCCTCGACACGGAAACACCATTCAAGCGCATCGTTGGCTGGCGCGACGATTTCCAGAAGGCCGATCTGGACGGATACAATGCCTATCTGGAAAAATTCCCGGAAATGGCAAAAATCCCGACCTTTGGCGGCATGAAGGACGGCACATTCGATATCGAACAGGCCGTGACGCTGAAGCCTGACGTGATCATCATGAATATCGACGCCAAATCGGCGACGGAAGAAAGCGGCTATATCGAAAAGCTCGCCAAGGTCGGCATTCCGCTTGTCTATGTCGACTTCCGCGAAAAGGCCATGGAAAACACCGATCCGTCGATGCGGCTGATCGGCAAGCTCTACGGCAAGGAAAAGCGCGCCGAAGAGTTCGTTGAGTTCCACGATACGCAGATCAAGCGCGTCACCGAAACGCTGGCCAAGGCCAAAGACCTGAAAAAGCCTGTCGTATTCATGGAACGGGCCGGTGGCTATAGCGACGATTGCTGCATGTCGTTCGGCAACGAGAATTTCGGCAAGATGGTCGAGCTGGCCGGTGGCGTCAACATGGCCGGAAAGATCATTCCTGGCACGTTTGGCACCGTCAATCCCGAGCAGATCATCGCCTCCAACCCCGATCAGGTGATCGTCACGGGCGCCAATTGGGAACTGTATGTTCCCGGCGGCAAATGGGTGGGCGTCGGCCCGGGCGCTGACAAGGCTTTGGCGACCAAGAAGCTGGCTGACCTGATGAAACGCCCCGCCTTTACCGATATCAAGGCGGTGAAGGATGGCAATGTCCATGCCATCTGGCATCAGTTCTACAACAATCCCTATCAGTTCGTCGCCGTGCAGCAGATCGCCAAATGGCTGCATCCCGAGCTGTTTAAAGATCTGGACCCGGAAGCGACTTTCAAGGAATTGCATGAGCGCTTCCTGCCGGTTGCCTACCGTTCCGGCTATTTCGTCTCACTGAATACGGGGCTCTAATACTTTCAAAGGCTTCCGGCGGCTGAAACTTGCCGCCGGAATTTATATCAAGAGGTTTGTTGATGACTTTCAGGATTATCATGCGGGCGCTCGTCGCCCTTTTGCCGTTTATGGCAAACCCCGCATTCGCCGCCGAGATCACCGATGTCGCTGGCCGCACCGTGACGCTCGATCTCCCAGCCAAGCGGGTTCTGGTCGGCGAGGCCCGGCAGATCCACACCATCGCGGCGCTGGCCGGGGACAAGACCTTCGATACCATTGTCGGATGGCGCGATGACATGGTGAAAAAGGACCCGGACAGCTTTGCGGCTTATGTCGAGCGCTTTCCTGAGATCGCCAAGCTGCCGCAATTCGGCTATCTGCCGCAGGGCGGTTTCAGCCTGGAAGCGGCAATTGCCCTGCATCCCGATGTGATGACGCTTAATCTGGAAGTCTTACAGGCGGCCCGTGAGAGCGGGCTGGAGGAAAAAGCGGCTGCGGCGGGCATTCAGGTCGTCTATGTCGATTTCCGTCTCGACCCCGACAAGAATACCGAGAAATCCATTGAAATTCTCGGCCAGATTTTTGGCGCAGAGGACAAGGCGAAAGAGCTGATCGCCTATCGCCGCCAGCAGATCGCAGTTGTCACCGACCGGCTGGCCGCTGTGAAAGACCTGAAACGCCCTGCTGTCTTCATGGAGCGCGCACCGGGCAATGATGCCGAAGGCGGTTGCTGCCGCACGTTCGGCCCGGCCAATTTCGGCCAGATGATCGAGATCGCTGGCGGGCATAATATTGCCTCCGACATCATCTCCACCACCTTTGGCGAAATCAGCATCGAACAGCTGATCGCCTCCGATCCGGCCCAGATCATCGTCACCGGCTCCAATTGGCTGGCCGAATCCAAGACCAACCGTTTCGTGCATGTCGGGCGGGGTGCCGATCCCGAGAAGGCCCGCGCCAAGCTGCAAACCTTGATCGAGCGCACCGGCTTCGACGGGCTTGCCGCCGTGCGCAACCGCCAGGTCCATGCCGCGTGGCATCAGTTCTACGGCGTACCCTATGAATTTGTTCCCATCCAGCAATTTGCCAAGTGGTTTCACCCGGAGCTGTTTGCCGATCTTGACCCTGACCGCACCTTCCGGGAGTTTCACCAGAAATTCCTGCCGGTCGCCTATAAGCCGGGCTATTTCGTCTCAATGAACCCGTCGGATGACGAAAAAGGATCAAACTGATGACTGTTGCCATTGAGAGCACCGCTGAGGTGCAGGATGAAGGAAAGGGGCGTAGCCAGTACCGCGCGCTGACGGCCAGGCGCGTCACCATTCTCCTGTGCCTGCTGGCGGCTCTGGCCACAAGCGTTGCCGTTGATATGGCGCTCGGACCGGCCCGCTACACGCTCTCCCAGGTGCTTTCGGCGATTTTCACCCCCGATAGCGTCACCAACCAGATCCGGGTGGTGATCTGGGATATCCGCATGCCGATTGCGCTGATGGCTGTCACCGTCGGTGCCTGTCTGTCGCTGGCGGGTGCGCAAATGCAGACCATTCTCGCCAATCCGCTGGCAAGCCCATTCACGCTCGGCATTTCGGCCGCCGCCGGTTTTGGCGCGGCGTTGGCGCTGGTGGGCGGCGTCGCGGTGTTTCCGGCAGCCATTGAATTCATGGTGCCGATCAACGCCTTCCTGATGGCCATGCTCGCTTCGCTGTTCATCTACGGCGTTTCGACCATGCGCGGCGTGACGGTGGAAACCATCGTGCTGCTTGGCATTGCGCTGGTTTTTACCTTCAATGCGCTGTTGTCGCTGCTCGAATATCTGGCCTCGGAACAGGCGCTGGCCGCCGTGGTGTTCTGGACCATGGGCAGCCTGACCAAGGCGACCTGGATGAAGGTTGGCGTGACCTTTGCCGTGCTGGTTGTCTCGGTGCCGCTGTTTGCGCGCCGCGCCTGGGCGCTGACGGCGCTGCGGCTGGGCGATGACAAGGCAGCCAGCCTTGGCGTCAATGTCCGGGCGCTCAGACTGGAAACCATGATGCTGGTCAGCCTGCTGGCCGCCATTCCGGTGTCCTTCGTTGGCACCATCGGCTTTGTCGGTCTGGTTGGGCCACATATCGCCCGCATGCTTGTTGGTGAAGACCAGCGGTTCTTTCTGCCCGGCTCTGTCATCTGCGGGGCCTTGCTGCTGTCCGTCACCTCGGTCGTGTCGAAAATGCTGATCCCCGGCGCCATTCTCCCCATCGGGGTGATCACCGCATTGGTCGGCGTTCCCTTCTTCTTCTCACTGATTTTCACCAACAGGAGGCGCGCATGGTAAGCCTGAAGCTCGACCGCGTCGGCGCCCGCTATGGCCGCGCCCAGGTCTTTGAAGACATCAGCACCGATTGGCTGACCGGCGGTGAAATGACCGCCCTGATCGGCCCGAATGCAGCGGGCAAATCCACCCTGTTCAAGCGCATTGCCGGGCTGATTTCCGGCCCCGGCGTGGTTGCCGTGGAAGACGTGCGCGATGGCCACCGCCCGATCTGTTATATGCCGCAGGATACCGGCGCCAATGCGGTGCTGACGGTCTATGAAAGCGTGCTGCTGGCCGCCAAGCAAGGCGGCGGCTGGCGGGTGGCCGATGGCGAACTCAACGATATCGACCGGATTCTGGCCGCATTGCGCATCTCCGATCTAGCCTTCCGCGACCTCGGTGCGCTCTCGGGCGGTCAGCGGCAATTGGTGGCGATTGCCCAGGCGCTGGTGCGCAAGCCCGAAGTGCTGCTGATGGACGAGCCAACCTCGGCGCTCGACCTCTTCCGGCAGATCGAAGTGCTGGAATTCATGCGCAAGATCGCCACCCGCGAAGGCATTGCCGTACTGATCGCGCTGCACGACCTCAACCATGCGCTTCGCTATTGCAGCCGCACCCTCGTCATCGGCGGCGGCAAGCTGATCGCCTCCGGCCCCACCGAAGACGTCATCACCCCCACCCTCTTGCGCGACGTCTACCGCGTCGATGCCCGCATCGAGGCATGCAGCCAGGGACGCTTGCAGGTGATTGTTGATGGGGCTTTGGTGTGACAATTTAGAGATCGAGTGGAATTATACCGCAGATATAAAGCTCTACAGCGAATGAGGCTGTCACGCATTCATTCGCTGATGGTAAACCGCGCTCGTGCTTTTATGCGACGTCTGTTATCGGTCTGTTTCGGTGACAGTATCGAGGCTGAGGCTTTGGCGGCCTTACCCAGGAGCGGAAATGCAGTTTTTCACCTCAGAATGGGCGACAGGCGATCAGGATGACGGTGATCCGGTGGCAGAATACGCCCGGTTCCTGAGCACCCTGGACAAAGACGGCGCTGTTTACACATTCGCGACATCGGTCAGTTTGAATGATGCGATTCTGGAACATGCCGTTTTCGAGCAGGCTTCGAAAACCTTCAAGCTGGTTCTCCTGACCGGAGATCTTCAAATTGGCTATTGGCGGACGGAAATCCAATACACCAATGCGACACTCATGGCGCGTGAGATTCTGGCCGAGGCCCTGCATGACCATCCCACGGAAATATGGTATGATGAGTTCTTCTCCAATAGCGATCGGCTGTCGCATGGCTTTTTGCTGGTACCGCGCCGTGTCCGTTTGTCGGATGGCCTCAGCCAGGAATTCAGCGTCCAGTTCACCTCATTCAGTTACACGCAACATGCGGTAGCGAACAGAGAGATCACCCCTCCAGTCACTGGCTTTGAAATTCGGTAAATCATTTGCACCGAAGGAGTGCCGCACTGGAGGTTCTCTGGGACACAAGTCAGGTTTAAAATAAGCCGATGATCGACCAACGTTCCATCGACTCTTATTGACATTTTGCGCAAATTACGTATTTTACACACTGATTAAAGGAGACCGGTCATGGCAATTCAAGTTCCCGCCAGTGCTTTTTCCCGGCAATTTGGCAAAATCCGCGAGGAAGTCTACGACGTCGGCGTGATTGAAGTCACATCTCATGACCGTGTTGTGGGTGCTTACATTAGCCCTAGAGAACTTGAGCATTTCAGGAGATTGAAGAGCCAGGAAGTTCACGTTTTGCACGCGAGCGAAATTGATGACGATCTCCTGGGCGAAATTGAAAACGCACAATATGGCGTGATTTCCAAGTGAATCTGCCGGATCCTGTTCCGGGTCTTGTGATCCGTTTTGGCTACACCTGGCATAAAGATCGTTTCAGGAAGGATAGGCCCTGCGCGATCGTGCTGACGTCTCAGGAGTCAGGCATGGTCACGGTGGTTCCGATCACCCATTCCTATCCAGAAGTCGGAGAAGAAGACCAATCCATTCTCATCCCAGAGGACATCTGCAAGGCTATCGGATTGGATCAGGAGGCTAATTACGTCCGCTTATCTGAAATCAATCAGTTCACATGGCCCTCGGATCGGCTGGCTCCCTTGCCGCACGATCAAACCCGTTGCGACTATGGCATGGTTCCGGAGAGCTTCTTTGTTGAGATTCGCAAGAAACTCGCGGAAATCGTCAGAGCGAAGCGGATGAAAGCCCTCAAAGTCGATTGATCCATGATGGCTCGCATGACAGGATCGCAGAACAGTTGCGTCATCCCCCAACCCCAAACAACCGCTCATCAATCGCCCTCAGCGCATGGTCCACATGCCCCTCCTGCACCAGATCGGCCTCGTCTCCAACCAGAGTGATCGAGGGCATACCGTCCAGCCGTACTTGCAGGGATTGGGCAAGGCCCTCCTCTATGCCCTGCGCCAGCAGGTCATAATAGCGGGTGCCGGGGCCGGTGATGATGACGGGGAGCGTTTCGTGGAGGCTGAACACCCGTGACAGGCCTTGGCCCAACGCCAGCCCCGCCTGGCGGAAGGCATATTGGGCCATGCGATTGCCCTGGCGGGCCGAGAGCGCGATCTTGTCCATTTCGGTAATCGGCACGAACTTGGCGGGAATGGTATCGGGCCGCACTTCAAACGCCATGCGCAGGATGCCGTAGAAGCCAGCGGAGGCCTCGATACAGCCGCTCGCGCCGCAACCGCACAATTTGCTGTCAGCGGTATTGAGCATATGGCCGAAATTCGGGGCGCTGACCGCCACCGTGCCATCCGGCACCGGCCTTGCAATGCCAAGCCCGATGCTGTGGCCGAGCGATAGCGCAATCAGGCCGCGAAACGTGCCATCTTGAGCGTCCATGCGGCGGCTAAGACCGTGGGCCACCAGCAATGTCTCGTTGCTGAGCAGAGCCATGGCCCCATCGAAATCACCAAGGCCCGCCTTGATGTCGAGCGGTTGCCGACCGAATACCGGTGTCCAGAGCAGTCTTGCGCCGCCCGCACCGACAATGCCTTTGGAACTAACGGAGAGAACGGCGACTTTTTCCGGCTCCAGTTTCGAGCGGCTGGCCAGACGGGCAAGGTTGCGGCCAAGTCCGTCGATAAAGCCCACCGCCGACACATCAAGCGGGCGCGGCTCCTCGAAACGGTCCATCAGCGTGCCGCGATAATCCGACAGGGTGTAATTCAGCCGGTCGGAGGAAATCCTGACCGACATCACATAGGCGAAATCCCGGCGGCGCGACAGTGCGACACGCGGCCTGCCCCGTGCGCCAGCGACCTGCTGCTCATGTCGCTCGATCACGCCGGCCTGTTCCAGCTCACTGGTAATGGCGGTGACCGTTGCCGAGGCAAGACCGGTCACGGCAGCGATTTGGGTATGGGACATGGCCTGCTCTATCCGCAAAGCGGCGAGAACCAGGGCTGAATTCTGGCGGCGGACCTGTTCGGTGCTGGATTTCATCAGCATCGATACGCCGACCTATTCCTATCTTCTGTTATCTCTTCCTGAACCACATGCCCCTCCCAAAGCATCTGTTTCACTGCAACGTCCCTGTTCTTCTGGGTCATCCTGAACCAACAAGGTCTGATTTCTCTATGACCCATTTCTCATTTCGGGAAAAGCACTCTTCCTTACCCCCTGGGTAAACTCACAGGTGTTGCAGTCCTCGCCCATCACCCGTTTATGGTCCCCACAGGCATATTGACAGGGTCTAATTCTTCTGCCAGTTATTTTCTCGACTGTCGAGAAAAACAATCATCCGGCTTGAAAGAGCCTGGCGCTTGGCAAACAGAGGCAGTTTTCTGGCAGCGTGGCGGCGGACGAGGAGGTCTGCCCGCGCTGCCTTCACCTGGGGAGGTTTACAATGAAATCCGTTTTGAAACTGATGGCAGTTGCTGCCGTCATGACGTCTGCCTATGCTCCTGTTCATGCCAAGGATCTGGTGGTTGGCGTATCCTGGTCCAACTTCCAGGAAGAGCGCTGGAAGACCGATGAAGCCGCCATCAAGGAAGCGCTGAAGGCGCATGGCGCCAAGTATATTTCCGCCGATGCCCAGACATCCGCCGCCAAACAGCTGACCGATATCGAAAGCCTGATTGCCCAGGGTGCCAATGCGCTGATCGTACTGGCGCAGGATTCGAGCGCCATCGGCCCGGCCATCGAAAAGGCTGCGGCTGAAGGCATTCCTGTCATCGGCTACGACCGCCTGATCGAGAACCCCAACACCTATTACATCACCTTCGACAACAAGGAAGTCGGTCGCTTGCAGGCCAAGGAAGTGATGAAGGTCAAGCCCACAGGCAATTACGTGTTCATCAAGGGCGGCTCGACCGACCCGAACGCCGATTTCGTGTTTTCCGGCCAGATGGAAGTGCTGAAAGACGCCATGGCCAGCGGCAAGATCAAGAATGTCGGCGAAGCCTATACCGATGGCTGGAAGCCGGAAATTGCCCAGAAAAACATGGAGCAGTTCCTGACGGCCAACAACAACAAGGTCGATGCGGTCGTCTCTTCCAATGACGGCATGGCGGGCGGCGTTGTCGCAGCGCTGGAAGCACAGGGGCTGGCCGGTTCCGTGCCGGTTTCCGGTCAGGATGGCGACAAGGCAGCGCTGAACCGCGTGGCGCTTGGCACCCAGACCGTCTCCGTCTGGAAAGACAGCCGCATGCTGGGCAAGAAGGCCGGTGATGTGGCTGTAGCTCTGGCTGGCGGCAAGAAGATGAGCGAAATCCCCGGCACCGCCAAGTTCAAGGGCGGCACCAAGGGTGTGGAAATGGAATCGCAATTCCTGATGCCGCAAGCCATCACCAAGGACAATCTCAACGTTGTTCTCGATGCCAAGTGGATCACCAAGAGCGAGTTGTGCCAGGGCGTGAAAGCCGGGGCGGTAGCAGTCTGCAAGTAAGGGCTGGTGGGGAGCCGTAGCAGCGGAAACATGCGCTGCGGTGTGTGGCTTACCCCCCTCTGCCCTGCCGGGCATCTCCCCCTCATGGGGGGAGATCAGCAAGCGGTTTGTCCCTCGTTCTTAATTCATGATCGCGCATCTAAGCGCGTAACGTGTCAAACGAGATGAGCGCTCATCTCCCCCCTTGAGGGGGAGATGGCTGGCAAGCCAGAGGGGGGTGCCGCGGGCTGCGCCCGTCAAAAGCACCCTATCCCGCGCCACGACAGTTCGCCATCAAGCGTGCATCTGACGCAGATCTTTAAGATCATAGAGGAGTACCCGATCCATGGTGGATCACACAATCGGCGCAGCATCCAACAGTGCCCGTCCAGCAACGGTCAGTCCCTGGCGGCGGTTTTTGAACGCCACCGAAATCGACACCCGGCTGATGGGCATGGTGATCGCGCTGCTGATCATCTGGTTCGGCTTCCACATTCTGTCGGATGGGTTGTTTCTGACACCGCGCAATCTGTGGAACCTGTCGGTCCAGGCCGCCTCGGTCTCGGTCATGGCCACGGGCATGGTGCTGGTCATTGTTACGCGCAATATCGATCTGTCCGTCGGATCGATCCTGGGCTTTGTCGGCATGATGATGGCCGTTACCCAAACCAAGTTTCTGCCGCAACTGCTCGGCTACGATCATCCGCTGATGTGGGTGCTGGCGCTGACGCTCGGCATTGTCATCGGCGCCGCAATCGGGGCGTTTCAGGGCGCCATCATCGCTTTTCTCAACGTGCCGTCCTTCATCGTCACGCTCGGCGGCCTGCTGGTCTGGCGCGGCTGCGCCTGGATGGTGACGAGCGGCGCGACCGTCGCGCCAATGGACACCCGCTTTCGCCTGATGGGCGGCGGCGCGGATGGCTCGATTGGGGCCACCGCCAGCTGGGTGGTCGGGGTCATCGCCTGCGTATTCATCGTGTTGTCGATCCTGCATTCCCGCCGTCAGCGCAAGCGGTTTGGCTTTCCGCTAAAGCCCATCTGGGCCGAATATTTCATGGGGCTGATCGGCTGCGGCGCGGTGCTCGGTTCCGTCAGCGTGCTCAACAGCTATTACATGCCGGTCAATCTGGCCCGCAAATATGCCGAGGCCAACAATATCGCCTGGCCGGACAGCGGGCTGGAGATTTCGCTGGGCATTGCCATTCCCGTGCTGATCGCGCTTGGCATTGCCATGGTCATGAACTTCATCACCAACCGCACCCGGTTTGGCCGCTATGTGTTTGCCATTGGCGGCAATCCGGAAGCTGCCGTGCTGGCGGGCATCAAGACCCGCTGGGTGACGGTGCGGATCTTTGCGCTGATGGGTGCGCTCTGCGCCATTGCCGCGGCGATTTCCACCGCCCGTCTCAATGCCGCCACCAATGCGCAAGGCACGCTGGACGAGCTTTACACCATTGCCGCAGCCGTGATTGGCGGCACATCGCTGGCTGGTGGGGCTGGCACCATTGCCGGTGCGGTATTGGGTGCCATCGTCATGCAATCGCTGAATTCGGGCATGGTGCTGCTGGGCATGGATACGCCGCTGCAAAGCATCGTTATCGGCATGGTGCTGGTCGTCGCGGTCTGGCTGGATACGGTTTACCGCGCCCGCACCCGATAAAAAGCAGGAGAAACGTTATGACACAACAGAACACGCCTCTTGTGGAAATGAAGAATATTTCCATCTCCTTCGGCGGTATTCACGCCGTCGATGATGCCTCGGTGGATCTTCATGCAGGCGAGGTCGTCGCCCTGCTCGGCCATAACGGTGCGGGCAAATCGACGCTGATCAAGATCCTGTCGGGCGCCTATAAACGCGATACCGGCGAGATCCTGATCAATGGCCAGTCAGCCGACATCAGCAATCCCCGTGATGCCAAGCGCCACGGCATCGAGACCATCTACCAGACGCTGGCCGTTGCCGACAATGTCGATGCCGCCGCCAATCTCTATCTGGGGCGCGAGTTGCGCACCCCCTGGGGGACGCTGGATGATGTGGCGATGGAGGCCAAAGCGCGCGAGGTGATGGGGCGGCTCAATCCGAATTTCCAGCGCTTCAAGGAGCCGGTGAAAGCGCTGTCAGGCGGCCAGCGGCAATCGGTGGCCATTGCCCGCGCCATCCTGTTCGATGCCCGCATCCTGATCATGGATGAGCCGACCGCAGCGCTGGGTCCGCAGGAAACCGCTCAGGTGGGGGAACTGATCCTGCAACTGAAAAAGGAAGGCATCGGCATTTTCCTGATCAGCCACGACATTCACGATGTCTTCGATCTCGCCGACCGGGTGTTTGTGATGAAGAACGGCAAAGTGGTCGGCCATGCCCGCACTCAGGATGTCACCAAGGATGAAGTGCTGGGCATGATCATCATGGGCAAAGTGCCGCCCGGCGCCGTGCCTGGCCCCGGGGCGATGCAAGTGGTGTGAGGCCCGGAATTACGAGGACCAAAGGTTACGAAGCCATGCCGGAGGCGGCAGCTGCCAGCAGGACCACGCCCAGAATGATCCGGTAGATCACGAAGGGCCAGGTAGAGAAACGCTCCAGGAAGCGCATCAGGCCCCAGATGGCGATGAGCGAGGAGATGCCGCCCGCCACCAGGCCGACACCGAGCAGCGCCCAGCCATGGCTGTCCAGCGCCAGCTTGTGCAATTCCCAAACCTCTTTGAGACCGGCAAGAAGAATGGCGGGCAGGCCAAGCAGGAAGGAAAAGCGGGCCGCTTCCTCTCGCTTGAAGCCCAGCGCCAGGGCCGCCGTCATCGTCGCGCCGGAGCGCGACACGCCGGGGATCAACGCGCCGACCTGGGCAAGACCGACGAGAAGAATATCCAGCGGACGAATGCTGGGCAGGTCGCGGCGATGTTTGGCCAGAAGCTCGGTGGCGGCCAGCAGCCCGCCCATGACAAGACAGGCCAGCCCCACGGCCCACAGGCTGCGCAGCGGCGAACCACAACTGTTCAGCGTATGCGACAGCGCCAGCCCGGCGACGATAATCGGCAGCGTGGCGATCAGAATCCACAGCACCAGTTGGAAATCAAAATTCTCAAAGTCACGGCGTTTGACGGCGCTGATCGAACCGCTGGCAAGCCCGTAAATGTCGCGCCAGAAATAGCTGATCACCCCGACCAGCGCGGCCATCTGCATGGCGGCGGAAAAGGCGGCACCCGGATCGGGCCAGCCCAGCAGCGCTGGCACCACCCGCATATGGGCCGAGGAGGAAACCGGCACCAGTTCCGTCACCCCCTGCACCACTCCTAGAAACGCGGTCTGGATAAAACTCAGATCGACAAAACCCGTTGCCGAACCCACCACGCATGCATCCGCCATCTTGTATCCCTTGCCTTACCCGCTCATCGCTCGTTCTGGCATCAAACGTCAGGCGTTTTGAAACCGTGACCATGGCATAAGCAAGACAGTATATTGCCGGATCGTGACAGAATACCAAAAACAGTACAGCAAGTAGGCGTTTTGTGCTGGCGCCAATCTCAAGACGAGAGCGCCCTTTCCACTTCTATTTTTACGGGAAACCAAAGTGTTGACTAGGGTTTCTTGACATTATTCAATATTATTAATGTTTAAACCTATTTGTCTCTAAACTTAAGATTAGCAACACCACAATGGTAACTCTGCAAGAAAGCGGGCCCTGCGGCTCTGGAGATTAAAAAATGCGCATCTCTCTTGGTCAACTTCTCATATCACTGTTCGCAGTCATTCTTCTGGTGGTCGTTGGCCAGGGCATTTATGCGGTGACGTCGCTGAACACCATATCGGACGGGACCAATCAGATCGTCGATAAGCGGGTTCCATCCTTCATCCTCATGGGGCAGATCAACGCCGATCTGGGCGATATCCGCGTGGCGCAGAGCAATTATCGCAGCGCCAACACACCTGAGCAACGAGCCGTGTTTCTGGGATCGCTGAACAATGCCTATGACGCACTGGCGCGGGCTAGAAAGCAGTATGAGCCGCTGATCGTCGATAAAGAAGACCAGGAGCTTTACGACACCTTCTCCAAGGACTGGGCCAAGGCCGAGCAATTGTGGCAGCAGGTCAAGACCTTGACGGATAGCGGCAGCGCGGATGAGGCAAAACAGCTGTTTCTGGGAGACTCCCTGGCGACCTATGCCAAGGCCGGTGACGATATCCAGGCCGCTGTTGACGATCTGGCGGGCAACGTTAAAGACGAAGGCGCCTCCAACGCCGAGCAGATTTCCCTGGCCACGACCGTGACCTATATCGCCCTTGCGTTAGCGTTCAGCATCGGCATCGGTGCGGCAATGATCAGCAGTCTGCGGGTCGTGCGTCCCTTGAAGCAGATGACGGACAATATGCGCACCTTGTCTTCCGGCGATACCAGCGGCAGCGTGCCTTACATGAGCCGCAAGGACGAAATCGGCGCCATGGCCGCAGCGCTTCAGGTGTTCAAGGACGGAATATTGCGCAACCGCGCCCTGGAAGCCGAAGCCGCCAGCGCCCGCGAAAAGGCCGAATCCGAAAAGCTGCGCCTTCAGCAGGACGCCGAAGCGGCAGCGCAGAAGAAGTTGCTGGAAGCAACCTCCGGTCTTGCATCCGGCCTGAAGCGCCTGGCCGCCGGTGACCTCGGCTTTGAACTGAAAGAACCTTTCGCCCCGGAATTCGAGGCTCTGCGTCTCGACCTGAATGCTGCCGTGGTCCAATTGGGCAGCACGATTTCCACCGTTGCCACCTCTGCTAACGCTATCAGCGACGGCTCACGCGAAGTCAGCCAGAGTGCGGACGATCTTTCCAAGCGCACGGAACAGCAGGCCGCATCTCTGGAAGAGACCGCCGCCGCACTGGACCAGATCACCGTCAATGTCAGCAATTCCTCACGGCGTGTCGAAGAAGCGCGTGGCGTGGCGAAGGAAGCCAACAGCAGCGCGGTGCATTCCGGCCAGGTGGTGAGTGAAGCCATCAACGCCATGCAGCGCATCGAGCAGTCCTCCAACCAGATTTCCAATATCATCACCGTCATCGACGAGATTGCCTTCCAGACCAATCTTCTCGCCCTGAATGCCGGTGTCGAAGCCGCCCGTGCGGGCGAAGCGGGCCGTGGCTTTGCGGTGGTTGCCACAGAAGTGCGGGAACTGGCGCAACGCTCGGCCAAGGCCGCACGCGAAATCAAGGAACTGATCAACAAATCCACGCAGGAAGTGGAAAACGGCGTTCGTCAGGTGCAGGAAACCGGCGACGTTCTGAAAGCCATCGAGCATCACGTCACGACAATCAACGGCCTGATGGACGCCATCGCCACCTCCTCGCGTGAACAATCGGTCGGCCTGTCGGAGGTCAACACCGCCGTCAACCAGATGGATCAGGTCACCCAGCAGAACGCCGCCATGGTAGAAGAAACAAGCGCCGCCAGCGCCAACCTTGCGCAGGAGAGCGTGCGCTTGCAACAGCTTGTCTCCCGCTTCATCGTTCCCGGCGGATCAAGAAGCTTTGACAACCGTTATGCGGCGTAAGCAGGCGTGAGGGGTTGGCTGGTTGGTGAAGCGCGGACGGCTCCTAGCATTTCTCCCTCCCTTTTTGTGAAATTGGGGGGAGGGAGAAGACGGATGAAGAGGCAAAGCTGTGGAGACGGTTGGGGGGCTGAATGTCTCTGGGAACTGAGGTTGCAAGCGCCATTATGGTTGCTATTCGCAAACAGTGGATATGAGTTCTGCTTGGAGACGTGACCGGCTTGGGGCCGATTTCAGTCTGTCGGCTTTCACGGATGCAACTCCGAAAGCAGACATCGCCGCTCCAACTCGAAAGAGGCTCGGGCTAGACTTTTAGTTGCAACGGGATTGGCACCTGGTCCATCAAAAATTGGCCTTAGGTATCGGCCTAAGAACGCAATGGGCCGGGATCCCTGAGTTAAAGCAGCTTGGGATTTTCGTCTGACTTACTCGACTTGATCTCCGAGTCCTGCGCTGTTGATTCACCGTCTTCCTGCACAGCATCAGAAGGTTCCTCTGCCACAGTTTCAGCCCTGAATGTCGACGGCGGAGGTGCGCTGGTCGTTGTCTTCGGCGCAGCTGCAACACTTGGAGCCGCCTCAAACTCGCTACTCAAGAGAGCTTTACGTTTCGCTCCGATAAAGTCCGCAAACACGCCCAACACCGCCTTCGCCTCAACGCTCAGAGCAGTCAGGTCGGTACGATTGCGGGCGTGAGCTCGCGCTTCAAGTTCTCGGGCGACTGGGAACAGATGAAAGCTGTTTTGCTCCTTCGCGAAGAACTCTGCAATGATCTCAGCGCGGACCGAAGTGAACATCTGATCCAAAGCATCCGCAGCCTGACGGGCTATAACGCGGCCGTTATTTACCCCCTTGGAGATTGCGGACAGCACCGTGTCGATGCTGTTTTTTACACGGTTGTCGCCAGCGTCTCCATATGTGACGCCTGCGTAGAGCATGTGATAACGCGCTTGTGACTGCTCGAAAGCCAGCTTCTCGAGTGCGGCATCCAAGGCCACGCAAGCAAGCCCAGCGGACAAATAGGCGCCGCGAAGGGCTTGCTCACGGTGTTGTGGCCGAGTTGCCGCTCGGTCCGAGAAGAAACGGAATGAGCTCATAGCCTTGTTAAACGCAGGAAACGGGGCAAGACTCACAACGGCAGATTTCGCGGCCGCGATTTGCCGTATCCAGTCACCGTCCTGCTTCTGGCCAGCGAAAAGCTGTATGCTGCCTTGGAGCTCTTCAAGACTCAGACGATCGTTTAAAAGGTCGTCACCGACCCACTGCCGAAGGTATGCCGCAGTCAACAGGGAGACTTTCTGTTGATGAGCGAAGCGGGCAACTTTCTGGCTGTTATCTGTCGTCGTTACAAATGCGCGATCACAGCCGAGCGCCAGTTGCATTCCACGCGCCCACATCACGCGTTCGAATGCCTTCGGTGACTTCTTATCCTTAACGTCGACGAGAGCCCGGGTACGTACAGCTCCCCCTGACGGCCGTAAAGCCACACATCGATGTCCGTAACGTCCTCATCTTCGAATTGGATCGAGACGCTTCGGATCGCGACAAATCCCTGTCGAGCAAAATACGCACGCGCCAGTTCCTCAAGTCCTGCACCTTTAGCCACCGTCTTCAACCCCCACTTCTCAAGCGATCGAGCGTGTCATGGACGAACCGCCTGTCAGCGACGTCATTTTTGTCACGCACCTCTTTTCTCGTCGCATGAGGACCCTTGAAGGCTCGCGCCGGGGAGCCGTCCATAAGAACAGCCTCTTGCGCAGCAGCTCCGCCGCGGACGATCGTCAAGGCGAGCTCGCCGACGTCTTTTTTGAGAAGGCGCATGGTGAACCTGCCAGAACTCTTCTTGATGACTTCGACTACTTGGCGAGCTTCGAGCTCGCGATAATCCTCGCCAATCGCGCGGATGCCGCCAGCACGCGCTGCGAGCTCGTCTCCTCGTACCAGTGCTTTGATGAGTGCTTCCGGCATCGTGATTTGGCCTCTGGTGTAGTTACTGCGAGTCTGCCCATACGTCAGAGATGCAATCAACGCCTTTGCATCGTCAATGGGGTCCTCTTCAAACGGCCGCCCGAACTTTTGGAAATCATTTGGCGACGCCACGTACCCCACGGACTCGGTACTGTTGCTTACCTCCATACGATCAAACAGGCCTACGCTGATGAGACGCCTGTAGAGGTCGGCGCCCAGCATTGTCTGGACGTCCATATCATACAAGGCGCCACGCTGCCTCAGCTTCTCTTGAACCTCGCTCAGCCTGGTTCGCTCATCCGCCTTGAGATTTTCGAGCACCTTGTATGCCTTCTGCGCGTACTGCCCATCGCGGAACGTGTGTGAATTAAACAAGATACTATGCCCACGCTCACCCTCTTCATCGATCAACGCTGTAACCTTCGACAAGTCGACGAGCGAGGTTGCGTCTGCCTTACTGAGCTTGTGTGTGTCGGAGATGTACTCCTCGGCCTCCGAGCGTTTCAACGGCTTGCCCGAGACGCGCTCCGAAAGATCTAAGATTGCCTGCTCCTCGGAACTGGGTCCTTGCTCATCAAAAATTTCGACCGTTGCTTCCAACACGGCTTGAGTGGTGGCGCCCAGGACCGCCACCGCGCCATTCTTCGTTAAGTCAATCCGACCAGCGTCCTTCAGGATTTGCAGCCCCATCTGCCGGGCCGGCTTGTCTATGCCGTTCAATTGACACACGTAGTTCACGATCTGGCTGGAGATGGTGAAGGTGTTCGCCTCATCTGATTGACGACGAAGCAGATTGTAGAGACGTCCGACCTTCCCCGAATAAGAAATATTCTCAAGCCGCGCCGTCCCGGCGCCAGAGAATGCGTCAAGGCTCTTTGATTGGGCGAGTAGCCACGCGCCCTTAGTTTTCGCTTCCATCCTACCTAGATTCCCGCCCCTGTACTGTGGAGAAGGGACAATGACAATGAATATCAAAAATTGCAAGTTCTCACCACTCAACCGGGCAGGAACAACTTCCCGTTTATTACCCTACAAAGGTCCCAGTAACTGCTAGTTTCGGGAGAATCACCACGCCTTCTGAACATCGGCGATGAAGGCGCATTGGCCGGAGAGGCTGCTTTTGGGAACTGGCAAAGTTGTTTTAATCGGCCGCAATGAGGGCGCAAAATTGTCGTCCGGTGATCAAACCTTTCCACATCGCGGCCCAACAGCTCCCACCAAGCCCCCCCTACCGCTTCAAACTCCCCAAAATCCCCCGCACCAGCGCCCGGCCGAGCTGGTTGGCGACTTGGCTGGCCAGCGAGCGGGCGGCGCTTTTCATCGCGGCTTCGATCACCGTTTGGCGTTGGCGGCCGGGGGGTGCGGTGCGGTCAGGCGCTTGGCGGGTGGTGGTGGTTTTTTGGTCTGGTGCTTCATCGCCAAAGCCCGGCAGTTTCCAGCGGCTGGCGGCGCTGCTGTCCTCGGTGCCGTCATCGGCTCTATCGTCGGCCCCGCTGCGTCCCGTGGCTTTTTCAGCCCGTTCCGCCAGGATTTCGAAGGCCGAGTGCCGGTCGATGGTGCGATCATAGAGGTTCGCCATGGGGCTGGCACCGATGATTGTCGCCCGTTCGCTGTCGGTCAGCGGGCCGATGCGGGCGGAGGGCGGGCGGATCAGGGTACGCTCGACCATGGAGGGCACGCCCTTGCCTTGCAGGGTCGAGACCAGGGCCTCCCCGGTGCCAAGTGCAGTAATCGCCTCTTCGCAGGAAAAGGCCGGATTGGGCCGGAAGGTTTCGGCGGCGGTCTTCACCGCCTTCTGTTCGCGGGGCGTATAGGCGCGCAGGGCGTGCTGCACCCGGTTGCCCAGCTGCGCCAAAATGGTTTCCGGCACATCCAGCGGATTTTGCGTGACGAAATAAACGCCGACGCCTTTGGAGCGGATCAACCGCACCACCTGCTCCACCCGTTCGACGAGAACGCTTGGCGCATCGCGAAACAGCAGATGCGCCTCATCAAAGAAGAACACCAGTTTGGGCTGCGCCAGATCGCCAACCTCAGGCAGTTCCTCGAACAGTTCCGAAAGCAGCCAGAGCAGGAATGTGGCATAAAGCCGTGGGTTCATCATCAGCCGGTCGGCGGCCAGCACCGAAATCGTCCCTCGCCCATCCGGCGCAACCCGCATGATATCCTGGATAGACAGCGCCGGTTCGCCAAAGAACTGGTCGGCGCCCTGGCTTTCCAGCAGCAGCAGCGCCCGTTGCAGCGAGCCGACCGAGGACTTGGACACCAGCCCGAACTGGCCCGACAGCGTGCTGGAATTTTCCGCCATATAGGTCAGCAGCGCCTGCAAATCCTTGAGATCCAGAAGCGCCAGCCCACCCTTATCGGCGATTTTGAAGGCAATGTTCAGCACGCCTTCCTGGGCTTCCGAGGCCTCCATCAGCCGGGCCAGCAGAAGCGGCCCCATTTCGGCGATGGTGGTGCGGACCCTATGTCCCTTTTCGCCATAGAGATCCCAGAAGGTGACCGGAAATTCCGCGAAGGGATAGGGCGAAAGCCCGATCTCCTCAGCGCGCTTGATCAGAAAATCCTTGGCCTCCCCCGGCGCGGCGATGCCCGACAGATCACCCTTGATGTCGGCGCAGAACACCGGCACGCCCGCATTGGCGAACCCTTCGGCCAGGATTTGCAGCGTCACGGTCTTGCCGGTGCCGGTGGCGCCAGTGATCAGACCATGCCGGTTGGCCAGTTTCAGATCCAGATATTCAGCTGCGTTGAAAGCATCATCCGGCTTGCGGCTGGCGCCGAGAAACAGTTTTCCATCTTCAAGCATCGTCACATCCCCTCGACACGCTCCCACAAAGCCATCCCGCGCGTGTTATCAAACACATAAGCGCTGCATGGTCTTGTCCTTCAATCGGTTTCGACTGAAGGACGTGTACAATCGCCGAATGCCCCTTCGGTCATGCACTTGTTGTTCTTAACAGAATATGGAACATCCTCAACTCCGTCATCGTCTTCACACGGCTTTGAGCAGATTGAACGCGCTTGCCGCTTGAGTTTGCGGCCTGAGTAAATTACGTTGACGTGAACGTCAAAAAACCTTTGAGGAGCATCCCATGAGCGAACTGGTCACCCGCATTTCCGACAATGTCGGCATCGCCCCGGACACGGCGGAAAAGGCGCTTGGCATGATGCTGGGCTTTTTGCAGCGCGAAGCCGATGACGGCGCGGTTGCCCGGATGATCGAAGCCATGCCCGGCGCGCCTGAATTGGTGGCCCAGCACAATGGCGAAGGCAAAAGCGGCGGCCTGCTGGGCGGCCTGATGAGCGCCATCGGCGGCGGCGGCATCATGGGTCTCGGTCAGCAATTGATGAGCCTTGGGCTTGGCATGGGAGAAATTTCGGCCCTTGCCAAGGAAACCATGGCGATTGCCCGCGAACATGCCGGGGATGAAGTGGTGGACAAGGTCGTGGCATCCGTGCCCGGGCTCAGCCAGTTCGTCTAAGACGGGCCGGTCACATTCTTCCTGCAAAACGCCTAATCCTTGCAAATATCTCAAGCACTTGATGCATTTGAGATATTTGCAATTCTTTCCAAGGCTGAACGCAGGCGCATCTGTGCCATCCTGGCGTTATTTCGGCAGGATATTTGGATTTGAACACCGAACATTAGCATTTATTTAGAAAATCAGAGATATGGTTCAGTGGTCTTTACAACCACTCGGAGTCTTTTGATGAAAATGCCAGTGCAATCGGTTTCAGCAAAGCTCCTGCTGGCGGCGGGGGTCGTGATAACGATCTCTCTGGGTGGCTTCTCAATTGTCGGCATATTTGTTACGAAAGCGCAATTGAGCGACAATATCGTGGCTGCGGCGACACAAAAGGCAGAGCTGGCCTCCAGACAGGTGTCGGCGGATATTACCAATGTGGTTTCTTCCGGCGCCAGCGTTGCGGCCAGCCTGTCGGGACTGATTGAAAACGGCGCGGGCAGCCGCGCCGATGTCATTGCCTCGCTGAAAAACATTCCGCCCCAATATCCAAGCATGTTCGGCGCATGGATGACCGAATTGCCTGATGTCCCGGCGGACCTCAAACTGCAAGGCACTGAAGGCACCAATAAGCAGGGTCGGTTCACGGCCTATTGGACCAAGGATGACAGCGGCAAGCTGGGATTTTCCACCTGGGAAATCAAAACCACCGAGCAATGGTATGCCGAACCTCTGGCAACCGGCAAAAGCCTGATTACCCAGCCCTATATCTCGACCACCGGTCAGTTGCTGACCTCGATCTCCTTGCCGGTGAAGGTGAATGGCAAAACTGTCGGGCTGGCGGGCGTCGACGTCAAGCTGGACGATCTCGCCGCGACAATCAGCGCTTTGCGGCCCTTCGAAGATGGCCGCATCATGCTGCTGGCCGATAACGGCAAGTGGCTCGTGAATACCGACAAGTCCCTGGTGATGAAGGACTATGCCGATACCGGGGCCGCCGAGATCAAGGCAGCGCTTGCCGATGGCAAGACGCGCATCATCCACGGCCTGCCAGATGGCGCGACACGTGTTGTCTTTCCCTTCACCAGCCCCGGCATGAACAAGACCTGGGCCACGGTTCTGGATATTCCGGAAAAGACCTTCACAGGTCCGATCAAGGAACAGGTCATCGCCATATTCACCAGTTGCCTGACCATGCTGACGCTCGGTCTTTGCCTGATTTACTTTGTCTCGACGCTGATCGTGCGCCGGCCCTTGGCAAATGTGGTGGCAGGCGTGCGTGTGATGGCAGGTGGCGACTACGATAAACCGATTGCAGGGACAGAGCGTCACGACGAATTTGGCACCTTGGCGACCGCGCTCGACCATTTCCGCCGCGAACTCGCCAATGGCCTGCGCGTGCAGCAGGAACAGGATTCCCTGCGCAAAAGCGTGGAACAGGACCGGGAACGCCAGAGCATGCTGGAAAAGGCCAAGGCTGAAGATCTGCTGAAATTTGTCCAGCAGGTTCAGGCTGGCTTCGATGCGCTGGCCGCAGGCGATCTGACCGTGCGCATGCAGGACAATGTCGCACCGGAATTTGAAACGATCCGCCAGAATTTCAACACCTCGGTGGCAAGCCTTGAAGAGGCCATCGGCGCCGTTGTCCACGCAATCGGCACGATCCGCTCCGGTCTTGGCGAAATCTCCGCCGCCTCCAACGATCTGGCGCGGCGCACCGAACAGCAGGCCGCATCGCTGGAAGAAACCATTGCAGCACTCGGCGATGTGTCACGCGCCATCGACGGCACGGCCGACGGGGCTGGCCGGGCGCAGTCGGTCGTTACCGCCACCCGCGATAATGCCGCCAAGGGCGGAGATATCGTCTCCCGGGCCATCGAGGCGATGACGGCCATCCAGGGCTCATCGGAAAAGATCGGCAATATCATCGGCGTGATCGACGAGATCGCCTTCCAGACCAATCTCCTGGCGCTGAATGCCGGGGTTGAAGCGGCCCGCGCCGGGGAATCCGGCAAGGGTTTTGCCGTGGTGGCGCAGGAAGTGCGCGAACTGGCCCAGCGCTCCGCCAATGCGGCCCGCGAAATCAAGGCGCTGATCTCCACCTCCAGCGCCCAGGTGGAAACGGGGGTCCATCTCGTCAGCGCCTCGGGGACCTCGCTGCAACAGATTGTCGACCAGGTCGCCAATATGAGTTCGACAATAACAGACATAGCCAATTCGGCCCGCGAACAGGCCACGTCGCTGCGCGAAGTGACGAATGCGGGCGATGTGATGGACAAGGTCACCCAGCAGAATGCCGCCATGGTGGAAGAAACCACCGCCGCAGCTCAGAACCTTGCCCAGGAAACCGAAAACCTCGCCCATATGGTCCGGCGTTTCCGGACCAATTCCACCAATTCCGGCCAGCCCCAACGCTACGCCAAGGCGTCGTGAGATCGGCATCCGAGCATAGATCCCATAGCTACGCAGATAAATGCCGCCGGGTTATTCCAGCGGCATTTTGCTTTCGCGATTTCGCTGCTGCATAATTCCTTAAATCGAAATCGATTTAAGGAATTATGCAGCGGATTTAAGTTGCGACAGCGTCCTTTGCGCGTTTTATAAAACGCACGGCGCTGTAGTGGAATAATTTTTTCACGAAAAAGATGAGTGCGGCGCAGCAATGCAGGTCCGGCCTTAGACTTTCGTTAGAATCTCTATGCAACCTTAGCTAAAATTCGGCAAACCGAGGGGCTGGTTGCAATGAGTATGCAGGTAAGGACTGTTTCAGGAAAACTTATGCTGGCGGCAGGCGCCGCGATGGCGGCGCTGATTGCCTCCTATACGGCATTCAGCGGCTGGGAAACCAGCAAGCGCGTCAATGACCAGGTGGTGGCGCTCGCCTCCGAAAAAGCGGCATCGGTCGCCAATCAGGTGGCGGTACAGATCACCGATGTCGTGTCCGCCGGAACCAGTGTGGCTGGCAGCCTGTCCGGCCTGATTGAAAACGGCTCACGCAACCGCACCGATGTGATTGCGCTGTTGAAGGGCGTTCCCACCCATTACAAAACCATGTTCGGCGCCTGGATGACCGAAGTGCCCGAAGCCCCGCAGGAGCTGAAACTGCAAGGTACCGAGGGCAGCAACAAGGTCGGGATTTTCGCCGCTTACTGGACCAAGGATGATAGCGGTAACCTGGAATTTTCCACCTGGGTCACCAAGACCGCCGACCAATGGTATGCGGAACCCTTGTCAACCGGCAAGGGGTTGATCACCCAGCCGTATATTTCCACCACGGGCAAGCTGTTGACCTCGGTTTCAACCCCCGTCGTCGTCAAGGGCAAGATCATCGGTCTTGCCGGTGTAGATGTGCAGCTGGGCGATCTTTCCGCTTCGATCAGCGCCATGACCCCATTTGACGGCGGCCGGGTGATGCTGGTGGCGGATAACGGCAACTGGCTGGTGCATCCTGACAAGGACACGCTGATGAAGCCCTATGGCGACACGGGTGCCGCCGATGTCAAAGCCGCCCTTGCCGATGGCAGGATGCGCATCCTTCACGGCCTGCCTGATGGTGCGACGCGGCTGGTCTTTCCTTTCACGGCGCCGGGCATGAACAAGACCTGGGCCGCCGTTCTCGATGTTCCCGCCAAAACCTTTTCCGAACCGGTTGTCGCGCAGGTGACATCTACTGCCATCAGCGGGTTGATCCTGCTGGTCATTGCCCTGGTGATGATCTACGGCGTTTCCATCCTTATCGTGCGCCGCCCGCTGGGTGACGTGGTGGACGCCGTGCGCCGCATGGGCGGTGGCGATTACCAGACGGACGTGACCGGCAAGACCCGCAGCGACGAATTCGGCATGCTGGCCTCGGCCCTCGACAGTTTCCGCCTTGATCTCGCCAATGGCCGGTCCGTGCAGGCGGAACAGGAAAAGCTCAGGGCCAGCGTCGAGAGCGACCGCGAACGCCAGACCGCGCTGGAACTGGCCAAGGCCGAAGATCTGCGCCATTTCGTTCAGCAGGTGCAGGCAGGCTTCGATGCGCTGGCCGCAGGCGACCTGACCGTACGGATGAACACCCATGTCGCACCCGAATTCGAGGCGATCCGCCAGAATTTCAACACCTCGGTCGCAGCGCTTGAGGAAGCGATGGGCTCGGTGGTTACCACCGTCGGCACGATCCGCTCCGGCCTTGGCGAAATCTCCGCCGCCTCCAACGATCTGGCACGCCGCACAGAACAGCAGGCCGCCTCGCTGGAAGAAACCATCGCCGCACTGGGCGATGTGTCGCGTGGCGTCAACGGCACCGCCGAAGGCGCGGGCCGCGCCCAACATGCCGTCACCGCCGCCCGTGACAATGCCGCCAAGGGTGGCGACATCGTTGCCCGGGCCGTGGAAGCGATGACCGCCATCCAGGGCTCATCGGAAAAGATCGGCAACATCATCGGCGTCATCGATGAGATCGCGTTCCAGACCAATCTTCTGGCCCTGAATGCCGGTGTGGAAGCCGCCCGCGCTGGTGAAGCCGGTAAGGGTTTTGCGGTGGTTGCCCAGGAAGTGCGCGAACTCGCCCAGCGGTCCGCGAATGCCGCCAAGGAAATCAAGGCACTGATTTCCACCTCCAGTGCGCAAGTCGAGACCGGCGTCGGCCTCGTCACCGCATCCGGCGCCTCGCTGAAGGAAATCGTCGAGCAGGTGGTCGAGATGAGCACTACCATTACCGACATCGCCAACGCCGCCCGCGAACAGGCGACCTCGCTGCGCGAAGTCACCGCCGCTGGCGACCAGATGGACAAGGTCACCCAGCAGAACGCCGCCATGGTGGAACAAACCACCGCAGCGGCCCAGAGCCTGACCCAGGAAACCGAACACCTCGCCCAGATGGTCCAGCGCTTCCGCACCAATGCCGGAGGCTATGGCCAACAGCAGCGGTATGCCATGGCGTCCTAAGTTGAGGAATGACATAAGGGGGCGGCTGCGCTGCCCCCTGCCCTGCCTCGCACACAATATTCAAGTGACAAAGGGCTCAAGGGCCGACGAAGATCGAGGCGTGAAATCGCTCAAGACCACCTCGCCAGAGGCCACCGGGTTGCTGTCGTAAAACCGCTCGATTGCCGCATCGTCCATCATCACTAGAATATATTCCTGGATGATCTGGTAGTAGTGGTCCCGCAGCACGGTCGAATCCGGATCGAGATTGGTGACGCAGACGGTGCCGGTCGGCTGGGTATCGACGAGGGTGATGTGCAGGTCTGGCCGATAGGTCTTGAGGATCGGGACGATTTTCCAGACATCGCCGGTCTAGGACGGGGCATTGTCGCGGTCACGCCTGCCAGCCATATTAAAGACCCGTTCGGTCATTTCCGCGTTGATCGGCAGGCAATCGTCCAGCAGGATCACCGTGTCACGGTGGGCGATCCGCTCGCTGTTGATGAAATCGCGCAGCAGATATTCAAACTGGTGCAGGCCATCGAGGAAAACCACGTCCGGCGACCGGCCCAGGATCACGCGCGGATCGTGATCGCGGAAAAATGCGTCGCTGGTCATGCTGTAGAGATGCAGCGCATTCTTGTTGGCAAGTATGTCTTAGCGGATCTTGAACTCCGGATCGACACCGATGGCCTCGCATCCGACCCCTGACAGCGTGCCACCATCGCGGACCCCGACTTCGAGATAGCCGCGCGCCTGTTTCTTGCCAGCAATCGCGGCAATGAAGTCGCGGTAAGCAGGGCCTTGATGATTGCGTCTGAACATGTTTTCAATTTCCTCGCCTGGAGATGGCCCGATCCAGGCCAAAACTGCCCCCTCTCTGCAATGCAGTCATGGAGGAGCCACTCATTCGAAGAATCATTGAAAATGACACTTCGTATTCCCTTTGAAAACATCTCAAGCCTATGACGCATTTGAGATGTTTTCGATTTTTCAAGTCTAGGATGCGTGAGCATGTCAGAGACTTGGTATAAATTGCACAACCTGATGTGCCAGCCCTGGCTTGTATGAAACTGAACCCAGGCGGCGGCCGGGCGATGTTTCAAAACAATCACCACCATCGCGCCGCACGGATGAACGAAGGGATGCAAACATGGGCCTGCGCAATATTCTGATCGAAGGCGTGTCCGGAACCGGCAAGACCTCCGTTGCTACCGAATTGCAGCGGCGCGGCTACCATGTCATCCATGGTGATCGTGAGCTTGCCTACCAGGGCGACCCGGAAACGGGCGAACCGCTGGATGCGTCCACACTGGCGCAGGGTCTTGCGGATGTAGCCTTCGGGCACAGGCACCATATTTGGGATGTTAACAAGGTCAAAGCGCTGATCGCCGACCACAGCCAACCGATCTCTTTCTTCTGCGGCGGCTCCCGCAATTTTCCCCGGTTTATTGCGCTTTTTGACGGGGTGTTCGTTCTCGAGGTCGATCAACACACCCTGAAAAACCGGCTGGCCAGCAGACCCGAGGACGAGTTCGGCGGAAAACCAGCCGAACGGGATCTGATTATCCGGCTGCATGCGACGAGGGAAGATATTCCCGCGAATGCAACGATTATTGATGCGACGGTGCCGGTCGAGGCGGTCGTTGAGGCGATTTTGCTGGGGCTAAACAGCTAGAATCTGTCAGGGAAAAGGGGAATCCGGTTTTCCAGAAAAGACAGACTCTGGAGAAAAGCTTCAGGTGGTACGGGCGTGTGGTTCCTCGCTCAAAAGCAGCTGTGCCATTGCCTCGGTAATGGTGAATTCGTCATAGGGCTTTGAGAAGAAGCGGCTTCCGGCAGGCAGTATGCTCTTCTCGAGAATGGCGGCACCGGATGCAACGATCAGCTTCACCAATGGCCACCGAGCTCGGATGTAGTGGGACAATTTGATACCGTCCATCGTCCCCGGCATCTGAACATCGGTGAACACGAGACTGATGCCGTCCCGTGATTCGAGGACGCGGATTGCCTCGTCGGCGTCGCCAGCCTCCAGCGCTTCGTAGCCTGCCGACAGGACAAGATCGATGGCACCCATTCGGATCATCGGACTGTCTTCCACGACCAGGACAACCGGTCTGCTGTTCTTCATTGTTCACTCGATCTATGAGGCTGAAGTCCGTCAGGTTCAGATTGAACCACACAGACGCTCGCTTTTCTTTGTTTTCGTTTGTCATTCGGGAAAACCGGTTTCCCCTTTTCCCTGGCAAACTCAATAGCGCCGCGCGTTTTATAAAACGCACAAAGGACGCTGTAACACCTTAAATCTGCTGCATAATTTTCTCCTTAAATCCACGCCGATTTCAGGAATTATGCAGTAGCCACGACGCTGCGGCCTTTTAGCATTCGGGGAGAGCAGTTTGTTGCTATGCGGCTGACGAAACGCCGGCCCGGGGGGCCGAGGTTTCCTGATGATTGATTGCGACAACCGTCCCTGGCTCCGCACTGCTCACCGTAATCTCAGCGTTCAGGTTCTTCACCAGCGCCTCTACGATACCAGTCCCTAATCCCGCTTTGGGTGCATCGTTCCCTACGGACATCCCGATTCCGTCGTCGGTAATGGTAAGCGCCCAGTCCTTGCCCGACGACCGATAGTCGATGGAAATCGTCCCGGCTCGCCCATCGTTAAAGGCATGCTTGAGGGCATTGATCACAAGTTCGGTTACGACGAGCCCCAGACTTATCGATACGTCCGCATCCACGGTGCTACTATCGACCGTCACCTGGATCGATAGCCTCTCGGGATCGGCGATCATCGATGCGCCGAGGCTTTGGCAAAGATGCGTGAAGTAGGCATGCAGTTCAACGTTGCCGCCAGGGGATGCGGAAAGCTGTCGTTGCAGGGCCGCGATAGACATGATGCGGTGACGGGCATCGTGAAGATGTCCGCGTGCCTCCTCCGACTGAACGCGACGTGCGCTCTGCATCAGGACGCTGGCGATGATTTGCAAACTGTTGGCCACCCTATGCTGGACCTCCTGCAACAGGATGGCCTTGTCGCGAACCAGATCGTCTTTCAGGCGCGCTTCGGCGCGCATGTCGGTCACATCGGTTATGGCCAGAAGCAGGCGAATATGGTCGAGATCGCCGTCGTCGAGCGTTTGTGCATTGACAACCAACCGCCGCGTTTTCTGGTTTGGGCGCTTCAGATCGATTTCGTAGGCATCAACGTTTGCACTGCCGGTGGCGGTCGCCGTCAACAATGACTGAAGCCCGGGCATCGCCCATTCCCCGTTTCCAAGCTCGCGAAGGCGCTTGCCAGGGACGGATGCGGGATCGATCTCAAAGGCTCGGCAGAACGATGTGCTTGCTGCAATTAGACTGAGGTCATTAGACAAGAACAGTAGCGGTTCGTGGGAAGACATCACCACGGCAAGCGTGCTTGCCGCTTCGAAACGGACTGTCGGTATTTGTGGCATAAAACAGGCCCTCTATGGCCGAAGACTTGCGGAGCAAGCCATGACTCGGCAGGGAGCGTCGGAATCGATGAGATCAATTCCAACAGTGTCACTATAACACGCCAGACGCGTGGTTGTTGCATCAAATCGCCCAACTTGAGCGCAACACTGTCAAAGCGCCCGGGCCAAGCGCGCCTTTCAGCTATGCAACATCGGCTGGTCCTTTGATAGGAGCCACGCTGCTCGAGGCATGGTGTGGCCGTGTGTCAGGCATTGGCCTGTTGCGGACATGCATCACTGGTTACAATCACGAAGTAGGCATCATTGTCAGGATAAGCCCTCACATAGCTGCTTGCTTTCAAAGCGCTGGCTGATACCGCGTCACTGTCGATACACGGGGTTGAAGGTTCGAAGAACCAGTTTGCATAAGTGTCACAAAAGCTCTTGTCGGGTCCGCTCAGAACGTCTCCGCCCAGAATGACAATGTCGGCGTCCCGCAGCTCGCCAATCGCATTGAGAACCTGCTCTTTGGTGAGAGCCCAGTTACGACGTTCCGGTCCCAGCCAGACCCCAACCGCCAGTATTCGATCTGCTTTATCGGACCAGATGATCTGCACGCTGTTTCTCCTGGCGAACCTAACCCAAGTCTACAATGGCTGTAGCCAATTTATCAGTACCCGGACTTGGCAGAGCTTGTGAAGCAGCCGGCCTGCCTGTGGCCCAAAGCAATTACCGCCCTACTTCCCTGCTGACTATTCCTTACTTTGACTACCATTTTTCATTTGTGCATGTAGGCAGCATAGATCTCAGCGACACGCTCGATGCTCATTCCGTTCCGCTGCTCAACAGCAAGGGGATGATTGCTTGGTTCCAGCACAATACTGGGCCTGACGCTATTATTCCTGAGATGAACTTCTACCGCCAAGTTTATCGTGTCCGGGTAAATCGAGAGCTGCGACGATAGCCAACCGAAGTAGGGACCATATATATCGCGCGCTGACGTTTCGTAGAGATCCGAAAACTCGGCGAAACTCTTGTTGCTCAGCGACACCCAAACGCCCCAGGCAAAGGGTTCCGAACTCCCCTGTACAGGTATCTCGATAAGTCCACGTGCGAAGAAATATTCGCCATCTATGACGCACAGATCGGTGGTCAACTCACACCGCGCACTGCGTTGCTCTTCAGGCATTCCAAGGTAATAACATGGCGCGTCGACGGAAAAGCTCGGCATGCCTTCATGCCATTCGTCACAAGCTGGACACTTAAAACGAAACATGCCGTCTCCACCCCTTAATTCGCCTGCACACGCCGACCTTTTAAGCAAGGGATAATGTCCCTGCCGTAGTTGTCCAGTGTTTTCAACCCTCCCGTCAACTTCGAAAGACACTTGCTTTTGCTGAACCGTGAGGACTAAGCACGCACCTTCGAGGCCCGCTTCTGGCGTAAAGTTGACATCAAGGAACACACCCCTCAAAAAACGACAAAAGGCCGGTCCCGCCAGACCGGCCTTTCGCCTATCCTTAACCCCGGCCTCAGGCCAGCGTAGCGGATACTTCCGTTGCTGTGCGCATGGCGTGGCTGTAGGGGCAGACGATGTGGGCGGCGGCGACGAGTTTTTCGCCGGTTTCGCGGTCGATGCCTGGCAGGTCGACGCTGATGGAAACTTCGATGCCGAAGCCGGTGCCGTCTTCGCGAGGGCCGATGCCAACCATGGCGGTGACCTTGGCGTCTTCAGGCACCTTCACCTTCTGCTGGCCAGCGGCAAACTTCAGCGCGCCGAGGAAGCAGGCGGAATATCCGGCAGCAAACAGCTGTTCGGGATTGGTGCCAGTGGCGCCATTGCCGCCCAGTTCCTTCGGCGTCGTCAGCGTTACATCCAGAACGCCGTTTTCGCTGACGGCGCGGCCTTCGCGACCACCGGTTGCAGATGCCTTGGTTGTGTAGAGAATAGCCATGAGAGTCTCTCCTTTTTGAAAGCTGGGCGTTTTGGTTGGTTGAAGGCCGGAATATCTGTGCCAGCCGCTGCGTCTGCATTGTCAGTATCACGCAATTCAATTGTACACAATTGTTTTTTGCGCATTGCATTTTTATGACAAGGCTGGGAGAATGAGCACGTCCGGCCCTAGAAGGTCAGGAACTCCAAAGGACACGTGACATGGACAAGACGGATCTGGTGCTGGATAAGCAGCTTTGCTTTGCGCTTTACGGCGCATCGCTGGCGCTGACGCGCACTTACAAGCCGCTGCTGGAGCCACTGGGCCTGACCTATCCCCAATATCTTGTGATGATGGTGCTGTGGGAAACCGACCATCTGGGGGTCAAGGCGCTGGGTGAGCGGCTGGGGCTGGACAGCGGCACGCTATCGCCGCTTTTGAAGCGGCTGGAACAGACTGGCTACGTCACCCGCCAACGGGAAAGCCAGGATGAGCGGCAGGTGACCGTCTCACTCACCCCCACAGGCGCGGCCCTCCAGGAAAAGGCCCTGGACGTGATGGCGGCCATCGGCTCTGCCACCGGCTGTAGCCTGGAAGAAATCGCTACGCTGCGTGATCAATTGCAGGATTTGCGCGGCAAGCTGAATGCGGGAGGTGGACAGGGAAAAGCGGAACCCGGCTCTCCCGAAGAAACAAACGAAAACAAGTAAAAATAGAGTCGGGCTGGTTCAATATCAGAGTATACGACGCAACTTGATGAATTGGCTTCGCCCCCCCTCATCCCCCTGCCGGGGACTTCTCCCCGCTGGGGAGAAGAGGTCAACTCGACAGCACTGAGCCTGAGGCTGCGGGCAAAGGAGTTTAGCGGCTTTTGCTGCGCATATCATACCAAAGCTCTGACATGATCACGCATCCTCACCTGACAAGACTTTCGAATATCTCAAATGCATCAAAGGCTTGAGATATTCGAAAAAGGCATACCAACGGTCATTTTCAATGACTCTTGGTATGAGGCGCAAGAGGTTGCCGCAGGCCTCTTCTCCCCATCGGGGAGAAGGTGGTGGCAGAGGCAAGAGGGGGCGGCAAAGCCGAGAGATGTTTACGTCGTGTCCTGTCTGGTTCAATCGCAACCAGACAGACTCTGACAGACTCTGTTGATCCCTATTGCAGAACGATGATCCGCGCCTTGTTCGGCACGCGATCATAAAGGTCGATAATATCCTGGTTCATCAACCGCACACAGCCCGACGACATCGCCTTGCCGATGGAGTTCCATTCCGGCGAACCATGCAGGCGGTAGAGCGTGTCCTGACCGTTCTGGAAGATATATAGAGCGCGCGCGCCCAGCGGGTTCATCAGGCCCGGCGCCATGCCGCCATTGGCGGAGGAATATTTGGCTAGCTGCGGCTGACGGGCAACCATTTCATCCGGCGGCGTCCATTTTGGCCATTTCTGACGCCATTGGATCACGCCTTCGCCCTGCCAGGCAAAGCCCTCGCGGCCGATGCCGACGCCGTAGCGCATGGCGGTGCCGCCCTGTTCCACCAGATAGAGGAAGCGGTTGGGCGTATCGACCACGATGGAGCCCGCCGGATAGCCGGTCGGATCGCTGACCCGCTGGCGATAATAGCGCGGCGGAATCTGCTGATAGGGAATGGCCGGAATGACGAAGCCGCCATCGACCACTTCGCCATACATGGCGTCCAGTTCCGGCGTGGATGGGGCCATGGGTCCAGTAGGCTGCACCATTCCGCCCAGCGATCCCTGTTCATAGACCGGAGGGCGATAGGAAGAGGCGCAACTGGACAGAAGCGCTGCCGCTCCAAGGCCGGAAAAAGAGAGAAAGGCACGGCGGGAAAAATCGGGGCTTGTCATATACGGTGGTACATCCTGCTGGTCAGCAGCGCACAAACGCACGCTGTACGGTTTTGTTCCGCAAGATCCTATCTACAGCGATTTACCCGAATTTCACCGCCAATAGCGCACACGCATGTTCACATTTGCGCCATTGCGTGTCGTTCAGGCAACAGGCCGATAGGCTGACCCACGACCGTGGCGGCCCAAAGCCTTACATAACGACGATCTCTGCCTTGTCCCGCACGCGGGAATAAAGGTCAATCACATCCTGATTGAACATGCGCACGCAACCGGACGACACGGCCTTGCCGACGGATTGCCAATCGGGCGTGCCATGGATGCGGTAGAGCGTGTCGCGGCCATTCTGGAAGATATACAGCGCGCGCGCGCCGAGCGGATTGCGCAGGCCCGGCTCCAGCCCGCCTTGCGCGGCGGCAAACTGGCGCATGTCGGGCTGGCGCTCGACCATGTCGTCGCTCGGGGTCCAGCGCGGCCATGTCTTCTTGAACTGGATAACGCCCCTACCCTGCCAGGCAAAACCCTGCTTGCCAAGGCCAACGCCATAGCGCATCGCCCGGCCATTGGCCTCAACCAGATAGAGATAATGCGCCTTGGTATCGACCACGATGGTGCCGGGCCGTTCCGTGGTCGGATAATCAACCTCCTGCCGCAGGAAGCGCTTGTCCACCCGGTCGAGCGGAATGGCAGTCAGCGTATGGCCGTCATCGCTCATCTGCCCATAAATTGCCTTCTGCATCGGCGTCGCAAACGGCGAAACATAGGGCTCGGCTGCTGGCATCCCGTAGGTCTGGTGGAAAGGCGTCTTGAACAGGCCGAGGAATTTATTGGGCTTTTCCGTCGGCGGCGCGGCCATCGGCTGGTTCCAGGTCGGCGCGGTCTGGGCCGCAAACACTTCCGTATTCATCCGCTGCGTATCCGTCACGAAATAGCAGCCGCCAAGCACAGACAGCGACAGGCAGCCAAGCCCTGCCAACAGGGCGCGAGCGACACGGGAAAACGGGCGGACAAAAACAGTAGACGACATTGCGCAACCTGGCCTGGTTCGAGATTGCCACAAGAGTGACAGACGCGGCTGGCGCGAAGCTGGTGAAGGGGTGAGCTTTGAGCAAATCGAAAATGATGAGGCCGCCGCCCCAATCACCATGGAGAAACATCAATATGCAATCAAAGATAGAACGTTACACGCAAGTTTTGATTGATAATTCGATTAAAAATTAAAGCCGGAGGTCGAGTTGAGCACAACGATTCCATCCACCACCACGACATCGTCCAGCACCGTTTATCAAACGAAGCAGACGCCGAAGCTGCCAGACGATTTTTACGAAACCGAATACACAACGCTGGAAGATCTTCCCGCAGAAGCAAGCACGGAGACTGAAACATCGGAGGACTTCGATGCTAACCTCTGGGGGGTATTACATATTGGCGGCCAAACGGTGAGAATCGGCGCATCCGGTGGGGTTGCATACTCGGTCAATCCGGAAGCCGAAGACTTTCTCGGAGAAGGCAAAGGCTTCGATCTCGACTGGGACAATCTTGACACTCCTGAAGAAATTGCCGACGCCATCATGTCCAAATACGGCGGCAAACTCACAGCAAGCTCTGTCGAAAGCGGCGACAAGAGCCTGACCAGCGAACTGATGAGCAAGATGTTCAGCAACGATGCGCTGGTGGATCGGATGTTGATGACCAGTTCCGGCGAAAGCCTGGAAGAGGGCTTGCTGCCCTCAGACGAAGAGGCGAATGGGGCGCAAGCGAGTGCCTCGGCCTCCTCAGCCACCAGCACACCGCAAGCGCAATCCACAGCCGCCTGATCGAGCGCCGCATTGCGGCACCGGGGTTTTTCATTTCCATGCTCATAGGAGGGGTCACTTGAGCACTACAATTACACCCGGCATAGCGTATGCCTACGGCTATTCCTCCACCAAGGCTGCGGAGGCCGATACCGAGTTTATGGCGAGTTTGCCTGACGATAGCCAGCCCAAGACCGCCTTGCAGGTGGAAATGGAACAGGTGTGGGCGGAGGCTGCGGCGGAGCAGTCCAAGATTGAAGCCGAGAGCAAGCCTGCAACAATCTATTCAAAGATGGAAATCAGCATCGGAACGGTTACCATCTACAATGAGGGCGCCTGGATGTTTACTCCTTATAAACAAGGAGAAGGAAGTGCCGATGTCATGGAACAGTTTAGAAACAGTATCGACTGGGACAATCTCGACACGCCGGAAGAACGCACCGCTGCCATTATAGCGGAATATAGCGGCAAGCTCACCGCAGACGATTTCGAAAGCGGTGAAAAGAGCCTTAAGACCGAGCTGATGAGCAGGATGTTCAGCAGTGATGCCTTGGTCAACAGGATGTTCCTGACCGATACCGGCGAGAATATTCAGGACGATTTGGCCGAGACGGATGAAGATACGGCCACGGATCAAGGCTCGGATACCGCATCGTCTCCGGCCACCACCGCGGCGGCGGCCAGCGAATTATTGGCGGTGCAGGGGCTAGCCGCAGCCGTCTGATCGGCCTCCTCTGTCTCACCCATGACACAGATCTGCGGTTTGCTGCTCCCCAACCATTGATGGCAACGGAGGACCGCCCATGGCCTTGCAGAATTATCGCTACGTTCCCGGCACGATCATCATCATCGGCAAGCAGCCGGATGGCGATTCCGTGCGGTTTCGCCCGGATGATGAAAGCCTGCTTGCCGATATCTACCGCGCCCATCTGCTGCGACCCGCCAAGGATGGCAGCCATCAACTGCGGCTGGAAGGGATCGATACGCCCGAAACCCATTACGAGAGCAAGGCACAGCCGCGCGGCGGGGTGGCGCGGGATTATCTGTTGCGCGATCTGATCGCCTTTTCCTCCTTTTCGCTGTCGAAAGAAACCGTCACCGCCGCCGAGCCGCAAACCATCCAGGCCGGCATTCTGACGGCCTCCGCCGATGTTCATGGGCGGCCGATCTGCTATCTGACGTTTGACGGCAATCCGTTTTCCTCCGGCGATACCGGCGCGATTTCAACCAAGACCCTGGAGGCCAGCGCCAATTTCCGGTTGATTTCCAGCGGCATGGCCTATCCCATGCTCTATAGTTCCGCGCCGGTGGACCAACGCGAGACCATTGCACAGGCCGCAAGGCAGGCGCGGGATGCGGGCCTCGGCGTCTGGGCGGTGGACAAGACGGAACGGTTTGCCCTCACCGACCTCACCGATCTTGGCTGGGCGAGCGGCAGCAAACCGGGCGAGGAAGAGGAAGACGGCACCGGCAAGGCCCAACTGATCTTTCCGAAACTCTTCCGCCGTGGTTGCGATTTTCTCAAATCCGGTGAGACCGATCTGGTCGAGTGGCTGGCGAAGACGACAAGCGAAAACGACAAGGTGATTATCGATAACCGAACGGAAGTGCCGCTCTCGCAATTGCTGCGCCGGGAAAACGATCGCTACCGTTTCGATGCCGACCTGACACAGGCGGTGTTCGTCGAAAAGTAGCTTCGCTACACCATGGAAAATGCCCGGTAATCCCTACTGCATAATTCTTTAAACCGGAATCGGTTTAAAGAGAAAATTATGCAGCAGATATAAGAGCTACAGCGAACCTTTGTGCGCCATATATGGCGCATGGCGCTGTAGAGGGTGAACGCTGTATTCATCATCCCGCCGGTTGCGGATGGCCGCTTGCCCGCCTACATCGGGCAGGCAATTCTCCTCCCATAAGGATAGTATCGTGCTGCTTGATAAATTGAACTGGCGTTATGCCGCCAAGAAAATGGACCCGTCGAAAACTGTTGCCGAAGACAAGGTCGAGCGTATTGTCGAGGCGGCCCGGCTGGCGCCGACCTCCAGCGGCTTGCAGCCGTTTTCCGTGCTTATCGTAACCAACAAGGAAATCCGCGAGCGGATCAAGCCGATCGCCTGGAACCAGGGCCAGATCACCGATTGCTCGCATCTGCTGGTGTTTGCCGCCTGGGACAATTACACGGCAGAGCGGATTAACACCATGTTCGATCTCACCAATGCCGAGCGCAATTTCACCAATGAAGGCTGGGAAAACTATCGCAAGATGTTGCTGGGCACCTATCCGCCGCGCGATCCCCATGTGAATTTCGAACATGCCGCCCGCCAGGCCTATATCGCGCTGGGGCTGGCCCTGACGGCTGCCGCCTTCGAAGAGGTTGATTCAACGCCGATGGAAGGTTTCGACCCGGCAGCGCTGGACGAAATCCTCGATCTGCGCGCCAAGGGCCTGCGCTCCGTCGCCATCCTGCCGCTGGGCTATCGTCAGCCGGACGGCGACTGGCTGGTCAACCTGAAGAAAGTCCGCCGCGCCCGCGAGGATTTTGTCATCGAGGTGAAGTGAGAACTTTGCTCTTCATCAGTCCCGGCAATCGGCCAGCGCCGTCACCGGCGCATTGACGATCAGCACCCCGAACGAGGGATAGAGCCGGCTGAGAACCGCCGTCATTTCGGGACTGACCACCCAGACCTCCCGGCCCTCGCCACTGCATTGCGCATGGCGGGGGCCAAGGGCGGCTTCCAGCGATTGTTCCGTCTTGCGAAAACCGAACAGATCGTTTTCACCGGCGTAAAGAAACAGGCTGGACGGCTTGCCAAACCTGGAAACGATGCAAAGGCGCAGGCTGGCAGAAAACGTGCCGATGCCGCCAAGCTGCTGCTGCGGTTTGGCGATATCCAGTTGCGCCGAGCAATTGTCTGGCCTTTCAACGGCGACTTCGCCATAAGGCTTCAGCCAGACCTCCATGGCATCCGCATCACTCCATGGCGGCGGTTCGATCTTCAGCCGGGCGAGCAATGCCGTCAATGCCACCTTGTCCAACAGCGCATTGGGCGGCGCGGAATTGATCTTGCAATTGGCATCCGGAGGGGCGGACGCAAACAATGTCAGTTGCGCGGTGGCTTCCGTATCGTAGACATCGACCCGCAAGGCCAGCGAACGGTCCTTATGAACCGCCCAATAGGCTTGAATGTCATCGCTACAGGCGGGATCGGATGGGCCGAAGGTTTGATCGAGCTTCTGGCGAAAACCATCCACTGCCGCCTTGCCGGTAAAGCGCATGTCGATCAGCGTGCCGCGCACCTCGTCATGAACGACTGGCAGGACATAACCCAGGCCCGGCACATTGCCGGTCAACTGGTGCAGGATGGCGGTTTCTTCCGGCGGGGAGACCAGACCGGCGAAATGCCCGGCCAAAACCGCTTCATCTCCCAACGCCTTTTCCAGATCGCCGACCTTCTCGACGATCCGTGCAGCATCCCGGTCGTCCAGAAAGCCGGGATCGCGGGCGGTGAAAGGCTCTTCCGCCATGGTGGAGGCAGCAAACAGGCCAGACAAGGCAGCAGCCGCAAGGGCGAAAATTATGCGGTGTACCGGGACCATGCTCGCTATGCTACCAAAGAGTGCTTTGCTCTCTAGTAGCATAGCACCCTTATACCGGGCAAATCACTCCGCCACGGCCTCCACCGGTTTCGGGGCTCCGCCGGTCGGCAGCCGCACATTCTTCAGGCAGCAGGACGCGATGAAGCCGCAGCCGATAATCAGCGCCATGCTGATGAATACCGGTCCGAACGCATGGGCATAGGTGGCGGAGACGGCAGCGCGGGCTGCCGGGTCCAGCGCCGCCATGGCCGCCGGTGTCAGGCTTTCGATATTGCCGACGCCGGGGATTTCTGCGCCGCCGGTCATGAAGGCGGACAGCACCGCGCCATAGATGGAAATGGCGATGGAGGCGCCGCCCATGCGGGTCAGCGTCACCGTGCCGGTAGCAGCCCCGACATCCTTTTGGGCCACGGCATTCTGCACGCCAATCACCGGGATCTGCTGGCCGATACCGACGCTGATACCATGCATCAACATCAGGGCACCGATCACCGCAATCGGCGTGCCAACCGGCAATTGGCTGAACAGGGTAAAGGCAATGCAGCTGCCCGCGCCGCCAATCACCCCGAAGATCTTGTAGCGGCCTGTCGAGGAAATCAGCCGTCCGCTGCTGAGCGAACCGATGGCGATGCCGCCGGTGACCGCGATGAACAGCAGACCGGCCAGCGTCGGCGACAGCCCGGTGGTGGTTTGCAGGTAGAGCGCGACATAGTTGACCGAGCCGATACCGACGGCACCGCTGGCCAGCGATATGATCCATAGCAGCCGGGCGGTGGGATTGCGCATCAGGCTCGGCGGCACCATCGGTTCCGCGGCCCGCTTTTCCACCTGCACGAACAGCACGGCGCAGACCAGGCCGAAGGCAACGACGCCGAGGCTTCCCGGTGCCACCAGTGAACCGAAAATCTGGCCGCTATCGGCCCAGAACACCACGCTGGTCACAGCACAGGCCAGCAGCAGCGCACCGGCATAATCGATTTTCGGACGGCGATGTGGCTTGCGATAGGGCAGATAGAGGCCAAGACCGATCAGCACCAGAATGCCGATGGGCAGGTTGACGAGAAAGATCGACCGCCAGCCGAACAGGTCGCTCATCGTGCCGCCCAGGGTGGGGCCAATAGCGCCAGAGGCCATCAGCACCAGGCTGGAATAGCTCTGGTAACGGGCCCGCACCCGCGGCTCGAACAGGTCGGCATTGATGGAAAAGATCGACACCATGATGCCGCCGCCGCCAAGCCCTTGCAGCACCCGCGCCGCAATCAGCGTGTTCATCGATACCGCCGAGCCGCAGATCAGCGAGCCGACGGTGAAAATCGCGATGGCCGTCATCATTACATATTTGCGGCCGAACAGATCCCCCAGCTTGCCATAGAGCGGCATGACCGCGCTGGTGGCCAGAAGATAGGCGGACCCCACCCAGCCAAACCGCTCCAGCTGGCCGAACTCGCCGACGATCGTTGGCAATGCCGTGGACACGATCTGATTGTCCAGCGTCGCCATGAACAGCGCCGTCATCAGGAACAGAAACAGCATCATCCGCAGGCGCGGGTCCGGCACCAGCGACTGAAACGGCGGCGGCGCCACCGTCTTGGGAGCGGCGGCCGGATCGGACAGGGCAGTATCCATGCAGAAATCTCTTTGTTTACAAGGCTGGAGGAGCTGGGAGAGCTCTGTGGGCTAGCGCTTGATAGTCTGGATGAGCGAAGGACACGACGTTCACTGCCCTTGTCATATATATGATAAAAGCATATATTGCATTTTATTGTCAATCTGCACATATATGACAAAAGCACATATTTTCGTGAACTCCCAGCTGCACTGGCTTGCGCATGACCACACCTCAAAACCGCGCCGAACATCTATCCGCCCCGGGCGCAGATCTCGCCGATCTACACACAACTGCGGGCGTCGAAACGGCGCTGGACGGCATTTCGCAGACCATGGCCCGGTTGCGCATGATGATGGGGCGCCGCTTCATGTCGCGCATTGCGCTCAGCCGGATGAGCGAGGGCCACGGCATGGAGCTTTCCCATTTCGATGTGGTGAAAGTCGTTTCCCATGCCGCGCGTGGTCAGGAAGTAACCGTCGGGGTGATTGCCGAGCAGATGCGCATCGATCCATCGCGGGCAAGCCGTGTCGTGGCCGATCTCGTCCGGCGCGGCGCCCTACGGCGCGAGGCCTCACAGGCCGATGCGCGGCGCACCATCGTAACCCTGACGCCGACCGGAGAAGAATTGCTGCATCATTTTGAGGCCGTGCGCCGCGAGGTGATCGGCCAGACGGTGGAAGACTGGAGCGCCGACGACATCGTCACATTCGAAACCCTGTTCGACCGCTTCATCTGTGGGCTGGAATGCCGGGGAACGATGCTGGCCAAAGAGGCCGCAGACCGAGAAGGTGGAGATAAGGTTTAATACGAAGGGGCGCTTTCCAGTCACACCTCAGATTGCCGCCGGTTTTGCACGACATCGGGTGCGCATGAAACGATGGAGCGGAAAATCGGTTTGATCTTGCCGCTGCCGTGGTTGCAAGATCCGTTATGGGTGATACCTTTCGACCTCGCCGGATGACCGTATTCTCTTTCGGCCAATGATTGTCCCGGAAAAGGGAAATCCGATTTTTCCGAAAAGACAAACGAAAACCTGTTGTGCTCCAGAGGTCGTTTTCATGATTATGTTCCGCTCCAGATCCTTGTTGTTCCCATCATCGAGCCTGTTGACAGCGCTGGCAATGGTGCTTGCGCCGATGACATCGCTTCATGCCGCCTCGCCTGCTCCGGTCGAAGGCCGCAATGGCATGGTGGTCACGGCCCAGCATCTGGCCACCGATATCGGCGTTACGGTGCTGAAATCCGGCGGCAATGCCGTCGATGCCGCCGTGGCCGTAGGATACGCGCTGGCAGTGACCTATCCGACCGCCGGCAATATCGGCGGTGGTGGTTTCATGACCATTCGCCTCAAAGATGGCCGCACCGATTTCATCGATTTCCGTGAAAAAGCACCGCTGGCCGCCAAAAAAGACATGTATCTCGACGACAAGGGCGAGATCGTGCCGCGCGCCAGCCTGGATGGCTATCTGGCTGTCGGCGTGCCCGGCACCGTCAAGGGACTGGAACTGGCGCGGGAAAAATACGGCGCCAAGGACCGCGCCGACCTGCTTGCCCCGGCGATTGCGCTGGCCCGAGACGGGTTCACGCTCAACCAGGGCGATGCCGCCATTCTGGCCGGTGGCGCCAAGCGGCTGGCAAAAGACCCGGCAGCGGCAAAAATCTTCCTGAAAGCCGATGGCGCGCCCTATGCTGCGGGCGAGGTACTGAAACAGCCGGATCTGGCCAATGTGCTGGCCAGCATTGCCGAAAAAGGCCCTGACGCCTTCTATAAGGGCATGCCCGCCCAAGCGATTGCCAAGGCCAGCGCCGCTGGCAAGGGCATCTTGACCGCTGCGGATTTCGAGACCTACGCGGTGCGCGAGCTAAAGCCGGTCGAATGCGATTATCGCGGCTACCATATCATCTCCTCTCCGCCGCCATCATCGGGCGGGGTGATCATCTGCGAAATCCTCAACATTCTGGAGGCCTATCCACTGGCCGAGCAGGGCTATGGCGCAGCCACCACCGTGCATCAGATGGTTGAGGCGATGCGTTATGCCTATGTCGACCGCAATGCGGCGCTGGGCGATCCTGATTTCGTCAACAATCCGCTACCGAAAATGCTGGACAAGGCCTATGCCGCCGAGATCCGCGCCAAGATCACTCCTGATAAAGCCGGTCAATCCGCCAATCTGAAACCGTTCGGGGGCAAGGAAAGCACCGAGACCACGCAATATTCAATCATCGACGGTGACGGCAACGCGGTCTCCGTCACCTATACGCTGAACGGCTCGTTCGGCGCGGGCGTGGTCGCGCCCGGCACCGGTATTCTCCTCAACAACGAGATGGACGATTTCACCTCCAAGCCGGGGGTCGCCAATCTCTACGGACTGGTGCAGGGCGAGGCCAATGCGATTGCCCCGAAGAAAACGCCGCTCTCCTCCATGAGCCCAACCATCGTTACCAAGGATGGCAAGCCGTTCATGGTGATCGGCAGCCCCGGCGGCTCGCGCATCATCACCATCACGCTGGAAGCGATCCTCAATGTGGTGGATTTCGGCATGGACATTTCCGCCGCCGTCAACGCACCGCGCATTCACCATCAATGGCAGCCGGACAAGATCTATTACGAGCCCTACGCACTATCGCCCGATACGCTGCAAAAGCTCAAGGACATGGGCTATACGCTCGATGGCGGCAATGACGGCCCGGTCTGGGGCCAGGCCGCCGGCATTCTGGTTGGAGGCAAGAGCGTCTCTGACATTGCCAAGGCCGCAGACAAGGCATCCGGCTATTTCGGCGCCATCGACAGCCGAGCTGTCGCCGGTTCCGCCAAGGGTTATTGACGGGGCTTGCCGACGAAGACGGTGGCCTGGGCCGCCGTCACAGTTCGATCAAGGCCAGAGCATTCGGCGGCGGGCGGCTTTCCACCCGCCGGTAGAGGCGGCAATCCACCGTACGCGACAACAACCTGTTGTTGACCATTTCCCGGCGCAGCAGGACATGATCGCCAAAGCCGTTCAGGCTTTTGAGCAACGCATTGACCTGCGTTTCCGGCATGTCCCTATCGGCGGGAAAGGCCGCCCAGAGCTTCCACAGGCTCAGCCGCTGATGGCTGGTTTTGGATGGCCAGCGGATCAGCACGCCTTTGCTATCGAAGCAGCGCGCGACGGCCTCGACAAGCCGGTAATCAACCGGCGGATCGGCGGCCTTTGGCAAAGCCAGTCTTGCCTGGGCCGCACGCGAAGCTTTCCAGTGCTGGAAATTGGCGTGGCCTGAAGCACGGGCGAGCATATTGAGAAGCTCGACATGGCCGGGTGCGCCCTCATGCTTTTGAAGTTCGCGGCCAAGACGGCGGGCGAGATCGGAAATATCTGCGATTTCATAAGAGTAAGTCAGACGCGACATCGCTTTATCCTTCGATAGATGCGCCCATACCATGCCGGTAGCCACCGTCCTGCCAGCGGGCGCAATAAAGCGTGCCGTGGATCTACAGCGCCGTGCGCCATATATGGCGCACAAAGGTTCGCAGTAGGTATGATGCAGGTTTAGCTCTCCTTTCCAGGAGCGGTAGCGTCTGGGTGAACTGCGGACCCTGTTAAGAGTGATAGAAGCAAATTGTTTTCAGTGTCAATCCCGTGCTTCCCAAGGCTGCATTTCAAGGATAGCCTCACCTCCAAATCACCCTTGGGAGACACCGATGTTGAAAGTCTATGGCTGCTATAAATCCCGTGCCACGCGCGTCATATGGCTTGCGGAAGAGTTGGAACTGGCCTTCGATCATATCCCGGTCTTACAGGCGGTGAAGCTGGATAATCCGTTGGCGCCGGATGCGCCGATCAATACGCAGTCGCCAGCCTTCCTGGCCATCAATCCGTTCGGTGCGATCCCGGCAATCGAGGATGACGGGTTGGTTCTGTTCGAATCGCTCGCCATCACCCTTTATCTTGCCAAGCAATATGGCGGCGAGATCGGTCCGAGGGATCTGGAGGAAGATGCGCTGATGATGCAGTGGTCGCTATTTGCTGCCACCGAGATCGAAGGCAATGCGCTGAAAATCTCCCGGATCTCCATGGATGGCCGGTTGGAGAGCGAGGCCGGTCAATCGGAAGCCGCAGCCGCCGCCCGGTTGTTGAAACGGCCGATGGCCGTGCTGGAAAAGCATTTCTCGGCCAAGGAATTCGCCGTTTCCGACCGTTTCACGGTGGCTGACATCAATCTTGCCGAAATCGTTCGCTACGCCCAGCCTTACACGCCGGTGATGGACGCCTATCCAAGTGTCAGTGCCTGGCTTGGCCGCTGCCAGAGCCGTCCCGCCTTCAAGGCTATGTGGGAAAGACGGGCAGCAGAATAACCGATGCACCCAGCTCTGACGCTGAGCCTGGCACCGCTGGCGCGCGAAGACCGCGCCCGCGTCCTGCATCTATCCTTGCCGCCGGATCAGCAGATCTTTGCCGGCTCCATCGAAAAAGTTGTCGACGATAACGATCAAACGGTGGATTTTCACATCGGCAGTGTCAGTGATGAACCTGTCTGCTTCTTCAAGATCGACCGGGACTATAATGCCCGCCTCTCCGGTGTTGATTTGGCGGAACACGGTTTTCAGCCCGGCGATCTCGGCCTGCGGGCGCTGATCGTCGGCAGCCAATTTCAGGGGACAGGCTATGGCACGGCAGCCATGGCCGCCCTGCCCGCCTATCTCGCCCGCCATTATCCGGCCAAACCTATCTCGGCGGCAAGGCCGGGCCGCAGATCCTGATGCGGCTGGAGCTCTGATCGGTCCGATAACGCTCTCCAGCAGGTAGAGTATCCTACAGCCCTAAAAACAATCTGAAATTGCTTTTATCGCCAATACATTCTGTGGAAAGGTCTGTTTTTCGCGCCTGAATTTGTCTTTTAGCATATTCCGATATTCAGCTTGCTGTCAGGACTACGTGCCATGCGACCGACATAAAACGGTCATGTGGAGGACGTTGCTTGAATTATCGTGCCGGAAAAACCAGCATCTTCAGGTTCAGACCGCAGATTGGCAGCGTGACGCTGTGCATCCTGACCACGGCCTATCTGCTGGCGGTGACCAACACCACATTCTGGATCAAGGCGCATGGCTATCTGGCCGATACCTCGCCACTGGCCTTCGGCCTGTTTGCGCTCGGCATTTCCGCCATGTGCCTGGCGATCCTCACGCTGTTCTCGGCAAAATACCTGGTAAAGCCGGTGCTGATTTTCCTGGTGATCACCGCCTCGCTATCGTCCTGGTTTACCGACCAGTTCGGCACGATCATCGATCGTGAAATGATCCGCAATGCGGCGGTTTCGACCGGGGCGGAGACCGCCCATCTGCTCACGCCCCGTTTTCTGATGCATGTGGTTCTGACCGGTGTTTTGCCCTCGTTACTGATCGTCTGGCTGCGGGTCCGCCACCGGCCTTTTCTCAGCAAAGTTGCCCACAATGCTGGCGTCATTATCGCCTGTGTCGCGCTGTTTGCCGCCGCCGCCTTCAGCGATTACCGAACCTTTGCAGGCGTCGGGCGCGCCCATAACGATATTCTCGACCGGCTGAACCCGTTCCTGCCGATTGCCAATGCGGTGCGCTATACCATCGACGCCAACCGGGACCGGAATATCGTGGCAGCGCCAATCGGCACCGACGCCCACCGGATCAATACCGCCGCCATCACCAAGCCGCGCGTCACGGTTATCGTTGCCGGGGAAACCGCCCGGGCGGCGAATTTCTCGCTGGGCGGCTATCCGCGCGATACCAATCCGCAACTGAAAGCCCGGGGCGTTACCTATTTCAGCAACACCACCAGTTGCGGCACGGCAACCGCCGTCTCCATCCCCTGCATGTTCTCCGACCTGACTCGGGCGAGCTATAGCCACCGCAAGGCCGCCGAGCGGCAAAACCTGCTGGATGTATTGGGCTATGCCAAGGTCGCCGTGACCTGGCTGGACAATGACACCGGCCATTACAATGTCGCCGACCGGGTGCCCTATACGTTTCTGCCGCCGTCCGCCGATCCGCGCTTTTGCAAGGATGGCGAATGTCTGGATGGTATCCTGACTGACAAGCTGAACGGCTGGCTGGACGGGATCAAGGGCGACAGCGTGCTGGTGCTGCATCAGCTGGGCAGCCACGGGCCTGCCTATTACGCCCGCTATCCCGAGGAATTTCGCAGGTTCCAGCCGGATTGCCGCGCCAATGATTTTGGCAAATGCAGCCCGCAGGAAATCCGCAATGCCTATGACAACAGCATTCTCTACACCGACCATATCGTTGCCGAGGTAATCGACGCGCTGAAACAGCGGTCCGCCACGCTGGCAGGCGCCGTCGTCTATCTGTCCGACCATGGTGAGTCGCTCGGCGAAAATGGCATCTACCTGCACGGCATGCCCTATATGGTGGCGCCAACCGAACAGACCCATGTGCCGCTGCTGTTCTGGCTGGCCGACGATCTCGCCCAGGATGGTGGCTATGACCGGGCCTGTCTGGCAAAGACCACAGCCGAACCGCGCTCCCACGACAATCTGTTCCACAGCGTGCTTGGCCTGATGGATGTGGCGACCAAAGTCTATAATCCCGCGCTCGACGTGTTTTCCGGCTGCCGGCGCGCACCGGGAACGGTGGCCGCGGCTGAGCCGGTCAGGTAACCGACACCAAAGTCTGTGCTCTCAACTATTCGTGTCCGCTCCTTGAAAGAGCAGCGGCAGCGGTCAGATCTGTTAGGATATGGCGACAGGTTCCGTACGTGAGTACCGGAAGCGCAGAAATTGCCATTTGCAGACGGCCAGCGGCGATTATTGGACGGACTGTTAGGATATGGCGACAGGTTTAACAGAAAGAGCAGCACCATGCTATGCATGACAATGGCACGATCGAAAACCACCCTTTCTCTTCTCGCAGGCGGGCTGCTGGCGCTGGGTATTGGCATGAGTGCAGAGGCGGCGGAAGCGCTGCGCATTCGCGGCACGGTCGAAAGCTTTGAGGGCAAGGTGCTGACGGTCAAAACACGCGAGGGCGAGACCGCGAAGATTGCCCTGAAGGAGGGCTGGAAAATCTCCAGCGTCGCCAAGGCTTCCGCCGATGCGATCAAGCCCGGCGATTTTGTCGGTATTGCCTCGGCTCCCAAATCGGATGGCGGCAACAATGCGCTGGAAGTGGTGATCTTTCCCGCAGCCATGAAGGGCACCGGCGAAGGCAGCCGCCCTTGGGATCTTCAGCCCGGCAGCACGATGACCAATGCCACCGTGGCAAACGCCGTCAAAGCCGTCGATGGTCCAACCCTGACCCTGACCTATAAGGGCGGCGAAAAGACCGTTTCCATTCCCGAGGGCACGCCCATCGTCACCTTCGCCCCCGCCGTCGAAGCCGACCTGAAGAGCGGCGCCACGGTGTTCGTGAATGCCGAAAAAGCCGAGGACGGCACAATCGCCTCAAGCCGCGTCGTGGTCGGCACCAAGGGTGTCGTGCCGCCGATGTAATATGATGAGCCCTTGAGGATCATCAGTGGTATTCTGTCTTCGAATATCTCAAATCCACCAAAGGTTTGAGATATTCGAAACTGTCAGAACGCAGGGATGCGGTCTGCATCTCAAGCCTTCGTATACGGTCAGGCTCCTATGCTTAATAGCAGCCCCAAGGCCCGCAGCGATGGTAGTAACGGTGCCGGTCGAGGCTCGCACCAATAACCGCGCCTCCGAGTACGCCAATTGCCGCACCGGCGGCCACATTGCTTTCAGCCTGCTTGGCCTGCATGCGATTGCTTTGATAGGTCGCGCCAACGCATTTCCGATAGCGCGCAGTCCCCGGCTTCAAGCCTTGCGCGCTACAGGTCATTTCCGCGCTATTGGCAGATTCCTGAGGCGTCTGGCATGAAACCAGACCTGACAAAATCACCAGACTAAAAAGCCCGTGCACAACTCTTCTCATCAACATCTGTCCCCTACTCTCTCCACAATTCTGGCCACAATCCTGGCAGAAACTGCGATTTGATCGCTGCTGCCGGTCACCGCTGCACCCCTGCAAGGTGATGCCGGATCATCCAGTGGCATGGGAGATAGAGGGAATCCATTAGCTCATGTGTTCTATTGGATTTACAACCGCGCCTCCTTTATGATCTCCGGCCAAAACCGGGCAAATGCCCGGCTTCGGCTCGTCTGCTCTACGAAGGTTCGCCGTAGCGCATCCTCATATTACACGCCCACATCAGGCACATCCTCCAGCCGGGTCCACACGGGAATGCCGCGTTCGTTGGCTGTTGTCTGACACCTGTATCTGGAAAATGCGGGAATATCCGGGATTATGTGGGAATGCACGGGAACGCCTTATTTTTCAGGCGGTTGGTGCGGATCGTGCGGCGAGACGGTTGGCACTATTTTGACAGCGTGGCACGATCATGATGCCCGTTCGGCAGCCATTTAGACCAAAAACAGGTATGGCCTCAAGTCGGCCCTCAAAGTGTCCTCAAAAGCGGTTTGAGCGCCTTCAAATCATTGAAATCTCAAGGCTGGAGGGATTGTCACGGTTTGCCGGTGCGCTGCCTGTATTCGACAGATTGTAGGCAAAAATCCAATTTAGATAATTTCACGCTGAAATTATCTCTGGTATTTATGATAAGATATTGAAAAATATACTTTTCTGCCGATTTTTATGAGGTCTTAGATAATTTCAATGGTGGCCGCTCAATGAGGCTTTTCCTCCAGTCGCCGGTAAAGCCAAATAGTGGGGCTTTGACCGGCTCTGAAAACCAGAAGTCAGTGAAGGCGGCTACATTTGGCGCACAGAACCAGTGTGCATCTCCGTTTGCGTCTACAGCCCACCATCGAGCAGCCTTTGGCGCCTGTTTCCAATCGATTTCCATACTTCTCATCCTCGTATCGTAGAGAGAGTAAGGCGACGTCAGTTTATACCATTCCTTTTGCACATAATCGCTATGCTTTGGCTAGGAATATCTCCTGGCGAACCACCCATGCCGATCACAGCGAAAACTCTCTTGTTGTACACATTAGTGGCTAATATGCCCTGATAAAGTACAAATCCAGTGTATCCACCAAAGCTATTTCGTGCATTTACCATCCCGCAAACATGGACCACATTTTTCCCGTCAATGGTTGCGCGTGCCTCTCCCAGTATGGCACTTAACGGGTCTTTTAGTTCGTTCCTTACAGCAATTTCGATGGCAGCGGCATCTTCTTTGTCGATAGCGTAAGGCCGGATCGGATAATTGGCTACGTACGCTGTAGATGAAGAGTCAACATTCTGACATCCAGCCAGAACGCCTAGTAGCACGAAAATTATCAAATTTTGCATTACAATGCCCCCTAATATAAAACTGCCCTATACCTATATTTGAAAAACCGTAATCAATTAATAAATGCATCATACTTAAAGCGGCAACCATTGATCTGTGGAGTAAATACACTCAAGACGATAGTTGCGATGTTGGCGCACCTTACAACCATTAAGCCAAACGTTTGCCGGTTCCTGGTTCCCGCTTTGCCTCCTGTAAACGCTCGCGCAATCGGTATTCGATAACAGGAAGAGCCAGAGTTATAGCATCCGGGTCGTTTATCCTCACCGTACGGGCTAAGTCATTCATTAAAATAGCAACTTCAACGACAACTTTTTCTGGCGCTATTGATATACCCAAGTCTCGATGAGTTGATGTAACTACCCTAGCGAGTCTCTCCATCAGGTCAGTATCTAGAAATGGTGCAGGATCTGAAGTGTGCGGCTTCGGTTGGCGTTCGAGGTTAGCCATTCCAGCAGAAAACCACTCGTTTGCCTGCTGATTCCACTCATCATTTGACATTCCATGAGGGTTTCCGGTTGCGTCCACGAGCCGGTTCAACGCCGTCGATAGGCCATCTTGCTCAGGGGAGCCAGTCCCACTGATTAGCCACTCAAGACTGATGTTTGCCACATCCGCAATCTGTTTGAGGTTGCTTGGCTTTGGATTGGTACCCTTCAACCAGTTCCCGAGCGTACGTCGTGGCACACCAATTTCCTGAGCAAGCTTGTTTAACCCTCCAAGCTTTTCAGCGGCCAAGCGAATTCTATCTGATAATTCAGTCATTTACGTGGACATGGCCAAAAGTGGCCATTTTGCATTTGATATAATGGCCATTTCTGGCTATACCTTTCTGTGTTCACAGATTACGCCACCCCAAAAAAGGAGGCCTGCCAGGGCCTCCTCATCTGGATCAAGGAATTACTTATGCATCGTGATCCTATCACCGGCAAGACCAGCCGTGCCGAGCGCAAACGCCTGGAAGAGATCGGCCGTATTAAAAGCAAGTTGATCGTCGCCAAGCTGACGCTCGCCAAGATCGATGAGAATTACAATCTCCCCAGCGGTACGGCTGGAAACGCCGTTCACGAACCACATCTGGCGGGTGAGCGCGCCATTGCCGCCGCCCTCAAGACACGTCCTCATATGCTCTGGCCCTCGCGCTATTTCGCAGATGGGCGGCGCTTGAGCCCTCAACCTGCTGAGAATTACCGCCATTCGCGTCGTAGCGACTCGATGGCTGCCTGAGATGTGGCGCGGACGGCACGCTGTTCTAGCCTTTAGCATCCGGGTTCTCACCGGCAGAACAGAAAGCTCCCCGTTTTCAGAAGCGCTCTCGTTCCGGCTGTCCAGTCCAGCTGTCCGCGCCACACACCAACAATCCCCGAAATTTCCGAGCCCCACAATGACAAAACGTCAGACCGAAATTGTCACCAAATCTCCTTTCGTGCCGTCATCGGATCGCATTTGCTGCGTTTTTGATGAGGGCGGTGCTGTCATGCTTGATGTCCCCGGAATTCTCAATCGGATGACCACGTGGAGTGGTTTGATGGATGATGAGCAACTCAGCCGAATTCTGGGACTTCCAGAGACCGTTGTTGCGATATGGCGTGGGACAAAAACCATTCCGCTCGACCTTGTGGTTGATTTTGCAATCAACAACGACGCGGCATCTCTCGAATGGATTATTTTAGGCGTTGCCGGTGAGCGTGAAAGCCGCAGCCCGACAACGGTTGAAGTGATTGAGCAAATGCGTAGGCGGCAAAATCCGCTCAGCAAGCATTTCCGTGACGTTTATGCTGAACGTTGCCTCGAAAGAGAGATGCGGCCATGCTGAACCTGCATTCGCAAGCATCGCTGCATGATGGCGCCTATCACGCCTGCATTCTGGCGGTGCGGGATGGTTTTCCGCATCTGTCCGTCCAATCGATTATCGACCCGCCGCACGAATGGTTCGACGCGGCGCTTGCCCGTCAAGTGGTCATTCACCTGATGGTTCGTGTGTTCCTGATCCCGAAGCGTCGGGTGGTTGAACACCAGGAGCGGTCCCGCGAAGCCGTCAATCGGGCGCTGAGAACCATCGACACGCGCCTGCAATCCCCACGTTTTGAACAGCACTACTGCAAGATGGCGGCGGCTGCCCGCGCCTCATTGCATGCCCGCATGGAGGACGCTGCCTGATGATGTGTAATGGCACTTATCTTGGCCCGGACGGTCTGCCCACAGATCGGGAAGCTGCGGCGGCGGATCTGCGGAAGGCGCTTGGCGATTTGATGCCAAACGCGGTGCATCCCTTCGAACACTGGACAGAAGATCAAGAGGCGCTTTCTGAGGCGGTGTCGCGATTGACTGAAGGTTATGGCCGCCGTGTGACGGCAGCGATGATTGCTGACGTGCGGACCATCGTCACCCTGGCGAGGCTTTTGCAGGACAAAAAGAATGGCTGAATTTGCCCGTATTCCTCTATCCAGCATTCACATTGGCACTCGTGCCCGCCCGGTGGATGAAGACCATGCCCTCGCTATCGCAGCATCCATGGCCGAGCGCGGGCTGATCAACCCGATTACCGTGCGCAAGACGCCTGCGGCCAACAAGGGCGCAACACCCTACACATTGGTTGCCGGTGGGCACCGTTTGCGGGCAGCAGAGCTTAACCAATGGAGCGAGATTGACGCGATTGCCGTTGCCGCCGATGCGGTGGAAGGGCAGTTGATTGAGCTGTCTGAAAACCTTTACCGCAACGAGCTTTCCAAGCTGGATCGCGCTGTGTTCGTGCTGACATTCCGCGAATTGTGGGAAGAGAAAAACGGCAAAATCCAGCGTGGTGGTGACAAAAAATCAAAGGGCAATGATTGCCCTTTGATTTTTGCTCCCGGCAAAGAGCTTTCAGAGCAGGTGCAGGAACGCCTCGGCTTTCGTGAGCGGACATATAAATATGTGACTGCCATTGGCCAGAACCTCTATCCGCCATTGCGGGCGGCACTCCGTGGGACGCCTTTTGCAGATGACCAATCTTTGCTTTTGAAGCTTGCCAAGAAGGGTCCGACTGAACAGGCTGCGATAGCCAAGGCACTTGAGACGGAACCGGACGTCAAAAAGGTTTTGTCATACATGGCAGAACCCAAGGTGCAGGCCGATCCGGCGACCAAGCAGGCTGCCATTCTCACCACACTGCAAAAAGCGTGGAAGGATGCGGATGATGCCACCCGGTCACGCTTCCTGATCTCCATCGGCATGATGGATGATCTTCGGGAGGCTGCCGAATGACCAAGCCAGACCCTTCCCAGCTCGACTTTTTTGCCCAGCCGGTTTTCCCTGTCCGCGATGGCGCTCAGCATGTCGATATCGATCGTTACCGCGTGAAGATCAAGCGGGCGATGGCCCGCGCCATACGCGAGTGTGCTTATGACCGCCCAACGATTGCAGCCCGCATGGCGCAATATTTGGGTCTGCCGAATATCAGCAAGGCGACGCTGGATGCCTACACGGCGGAAAGCCGCAACAGTCACGACGTGACGCTGATCCGGTTCACAGCCTTTGTGCATGCCACCGATGCACTTTGGCTTTGGGACGAGGTTGCTTCTGTCCAGGGTGTTACCGTGCTGATCGGCGACGAAGCCCGGCTTGCCGAGCTTTCCCGCCTTCGCCAGGAGCGCAAGCGCATTGAGGCGGAGATCCGCCGCCAGAGCGCGCGCCCTGTCACGCTCGCTTCAAGGGGGCGGTAATGGCCAAAGTATCACTCAAGAGCCAGATTGCAGCGGTGGACGCGGTTGTTTCCGGACAGTTCCCGATTGTCGCAAGTAGCGCGTCGCAACGCCAGTTGATCAAAGAACAACTCGGCGCGGTCATCGAGACCCTCAGGTGGTTACAGACCAACGAGCCTGCCGTTCGCGCCTTTGTGGAAAGCCGCAAAGGAGCACAGCGATGAAGGAATGGTTCTCTCTCGCTGAGCTGGCGCAAATGCAGTTGCCCGATTTGCCACATAACATGGCTGGTCTGCATAGGGTCGCCACGGAGGCAAACTGGCGCGAACATCCTACTCATGCGCGAAAAGTCAAAGGCCCGACCAAGCCGGTTTGGCTGTATCATATCGCGCTGTTGCCAGCTCCGGCACGGACGCGGATCGAAATGGCGGCGTCGGCTGTTGCTCCGGAAGAATGGGACGCGATCCGTACCCGCAAAAATCAACTTTGGGCGCGGTTTGAACGGCTTTCAAATGAGCATCGAGATATTTGCAAAGCCCGTTTGAGCGTGATTTGCCGGGTTGAGACATTGGCGGCGCAGAAGGGTGTCAGCAGGGCAGCAGCCATTGCTATCGCCACGTCCGAGGCGGAGGTCCAGAAGTCTACTTACTATGAATGGAAGGGACTGACGGAAGGGCTTGATCGCGACGACTGGCTTGCTGCCTTGGCTCCCTCGTTTTCGCCTGCGGTCGATGGTGTTGTTGCTGATGTGGCCGATTGCCATCCTGATGCATGGTCGTTCCTCAAGTCCGATTATTTGAGACCGGAGAAGCCCGCATTTTCCGCCTGCTATCGCCGTATGATGACGGTGGCGAAGCGTGAGAAATGGGCACCGATCCCGTCTGAGCGTTCGCTACGTCGCCGATTTGACCGCGAGGTCGGCAAGGCTGTGACCTTGTTGAAACGGAGCGGCAAGGACAAGGCCAGGGCGCTCTATCCAGCCCAGCGCCGGTCCCGGTCGCATTTGCATGCAATGCAGATGGTCAACATGGACGGCCATAAAGTCGATGTGTTCGTGTCCGTGCCTTGGTCAAAGCTTCCGGTCCGGTTCTTTATCATCGGTATTCAAGATCTGTATTCTGGCAAGGTTTTGTCCTGGCGACTGGCCGAGGCGGAAACGTGGGAGGCCGTGCGCCTGGTCATCGGTGACATGGTGGAAGCCTTCGGGATTCCCGAAGACATCTACCTCGACAACGGCAAGGCGTTTGCCAGCAAGTGGATCACGGGCGGCACGGTCAATCGTTTCCGGTTTAAGGTAAAACCCGAAGATCCCAGAGGTTTGCTGACAACTTTGGGGGTCACCGTGCATTGGACCCGGCCTTATGCCGGTCAATCCAAACCGATCGAACGTGCATGGGGTGATCTGGCCGAAAACATCTCCAAGCATCCGTTTTGCTCCGGCGCTTATACAGGCAACAAACCAGACGCAAAGCCGGAAAACTATATGGAGCGGGCCATTCCGCTCGAAGATTTTCGGGCGCACGTGGCCGCCCAGATCATCGAGCATAATGCCCAGGCCGGGCGGCGCGCTGAGAATTGCAAGGGTCGCAGCTTCGATGAAACCTTCGCGGCTTCCATGGCTGCGCCGTCCACCATTGTCCGCGTCCCATCGCAGGCGCAGGCAGCCCTCTGGCTGTTGGCATCCGAGGCGATCAAGACGCGCAAGGGCAGCGGCGAAGTGCATTTCCAGGGTAACCGCTATTGGAACCGCGCATTGAACGAATGGGCCGGAAAGCAGGTCATCATCCGCTTCGATCCGGACGCGCTTCACAAGCCGGTGAAGGTATATGACCTGAAAAACCGGATGATTTGTGAGGCAGATTGCGTTGCCGATGTCGGCTTCGACAACATCGACGATGCCCGCCTGCATGCCCGCGCTTTGAAGACACACCAGAAGGCTGTTGTCGCCAAGGCCGAGGCCGAAGCCGCTCTGTCGGCCCGCCAGCTTGGTGAGATCTACTACAAGGGCAGCAAACCGCAGCCTGCGGAGGCACCGGAGAAGATCCGGCCGACCGTCACCCGTTTGATCACGCGCAGTCAGCAGGTGGAAGCGCCTGTGGATGCGATTTCCGATCAGCATTTTGAAGACAGTTTTTCCCGCGCGCTGGGCCTGGTTCAGGGCGGTGGGGTCATTGAATTCCCGAAAGGGAATAGCCCGGTGTCGCGTGTTTCGGACGCCGGGAAGAACGAGCCGAAGAGTACTGCGTACGGTTCCGGAAAAAGAAGGGCAGTCCGAAGACTGCCCGATAACTGGCCCGAATGGGCTATTCAACGGAGCTATCTGTAAATGAACAAGCACATCAACACAAGTCAGTTTAACGGCGCTTCCTGGGAGCGCCCCGTCCAGGCACCTGAGGTTTCGGCAAACAAGAGTGATGCCGATATCGAAAAGTGGTGGGAGCTGATTGACCGCGTGATTGCCGTTGCCCGGCAGTTCCGGTGGACGAAGGCGGAGGTCACGCGGCGTTCGGGCATGAAGGAAGGCACGTTCAGCCAGTGGTTTTCCGGCCGCTACGAAGGGCGGCTGGATGGTCACAACACCATGATTGAACAATGGCTGGATGCCTTGGAAGCCAGTGCCAGCATTGCGGCGATGATTCCGCAATCGCCGCCCTTCATGAAGCTTCGCGGTTCGGCGGAGGTGCTGGAAACCCTGACGTGGGCGCAGATTTGCCCCGATCTGGTGATGATCACGCTGGGCGCTGGCATGGGCAAGACCGCGACATGCGAGTATTTCACCAACACCCGCCCGCATGTCTACCACGCCACCGTTTCTGAAAGCACCAAGACGGTTCATGGAATGTTGACGGAGCTGGCCGAACAGCTCGCGGTCCAGGAGAACAACCCGGCGCGTCTGGCGCGGGCTATCGGGACCAAGTTGAAGCGGACCGGGGACGGGACGTTGCTGATCGTTGACGAGGGCCAGCACCTGAATGACGAGGCGCTCAACCAGCTTCGTCATTTCGTCGATGTGTACAAATGCGGTGTGGCCGTCGTTGGCAACTCGGAGGTCTATAGCCGGTTTGCCAGCAACAAAAAGGGGCCGAGTTATGCCCAGCTGAAAAGCAGGATCGGCAAGCGCCTGCAACGGGTGCAGCCCTATTCGGATGATTTGCAAACCTACATTGCCGCCTGGAATGTAACCGATCCGGCCTGCATCAAGTTTCTGATGGGTATCGGCCTGAAGGGCGGTGCCTTCCGGCAGATCGAAAGGACCATGCGCATGGCGTTGATGGTGGCGCTTGGGGCAGGGACCGAGGTTGGCTTGAAGGACATTCAGGCCGCCTGGAAGAACCGCGACGTGGAGGACATGGCATGATCCTCTCTACGGAACTCCGAAATGTAAGCGCATCGATCCATGCCATGTGTGGTCGAACACTCGTCTCGCTGCGGGACCTCGAACAGTTTTCGATGTTGCTGGGTCATCTGGCCGATCTCGCCAAGAACCTTGAAGACGAGGTTGCCGTGCATCGGCTTGCCGAAGCCGGGAAGGCAGGCCGTGCCATCGTTGATCGGCTGGCAACCGAGCAATTCGCCGGGCTGGTGAAGGATGCCGATAGCAAGGTCATCCGCCCTGATTTCGGGGGGCGGTCATGACGGTATCAAGCAAACCCTCGGAACTGTTGCTGAGCCTCAATACTAGGCTTGAACCCTTTGTGAAAACCGGCATCCCCATGCGTGGAGAGGCCGTTGCCTCGATCATCGAGTTCTTGAGGCAGGTCAGCGAAATGTCTCGTGAGATCGAGATGCTCGCTGAGAAGGCCAGCCGGAAACCGTCGCTGGAAAATGTGTTGCTTGCAGCACTCGACGACAAGGTCCTGTTGTTCCGGCCGCGTCGCAAATCACGACTGCCATCTTCGCCGGACGGAGGTGACGCCGCATGAAAGCGCTCATCGTCCCACTCGAAATTCCGATTGACCAACTGCTTGAAGTGGTTGGCCCCAAGCTGCTGCGGACGATCAGGGCAGCCGAGAAGGAAGAACGGGCGGCGCTGAACCGTCGCCCGTGCGACGAAACCCTCGTCAATGCCGCCATGCTGCACTGGAAAGCCCTTGACCGGTACGAGGCCAGCAAAGGGACACGCGATGAACCGAGGGCGCTAAACGCCCTTCTTGCCGCCTCACAGGGCGTTCGAAGCGCCGCCAAAAACCTGCACAAAAAGGATTGAGACAATGGAAGCGATTATTCTCGAAGAGAAGCCTGCCAACGGGGTGACGTTCGTCAACGGCAAAGAGTACATGGCCAATGCCAAGGGCGCATTGGTGCCGCTGGAGCTTGTGAAACCGCAGGAGAAGCTGCGCGACGAATCGGTCCGCAAGGTCATGGCCTATGCTGTCGATATCTCGGCTCGGATCGCCCGGTTTCGTGCCCACTGCATGGATGATCTCGACGCTTTGGACGCTATGCTGGAGCAGGAATACGGTGCGAAGTCAGGCGGGATAAAGGGCAACCGTACCTATCAGACCATTGACGGACTGATGCGAGTGTCGGTTGCGATCAACGATTTCGAGACGGCTGGCCCAGAGCTTCAGGTGGCAAAGAGCCTCATTGACGAATGCCTCAACGAATGGACATCCGACGCCCGCGTCGAGATCCGCGCCCTGATCACCCGTGCCTTCGACACGGACAAAGAGGGCAAGGTCAACCTCAAGGAAATCAAGAAGCTCACGAAGCTTGCCATTGAGGACGAGCGGTGGGTGCAGGCAGTGCGCGCCATCAACGATGCGATCAACGTCGCCTATTCCAAACAGTACATCCGGTTTCACGTCCGCAAGTCCGTCCAGGACGAATGGACCGCTGTCACTGTCGATATCGCCAAGGCGTGAGGAGGAAAGTCATGCACAACAACCTTTATGACGCTGAAGCCCGCGTGAATGGGATTTACCCGATCCACATGCTTGGAGACCCGGAAAGCCCGCCTGAATGGTTGGAAGAGCTTTGCGAATTCATAGACATTCCAGCCCACATGAAGGAGCTGGAAAAGCTCCCGGAGTTGGCTCGCTTGTTGTCCGACCTCGATCAGTTCGACAGCTCGAAAGAGCTGGCTGAAGCAATCGCCGAAAGGCTCGTTTTGAGTGGTCGCCGTGGTTTCATGGTCCACGCATCGGTGTGTGTCCGCCGATATACCAGCTCAGATGCCTTTTTCAGCGGATGGGGCCACACTCAACTGCTTTGGTTCTTCTGCGAAAACGTTGATCAGATCGAACAAGAGCTTTTGAGGAAGGCTTGCGCGTTTCACGCCTCTAGGGCTGAAAAGGTAGGTGCAGCATGAACCACCTTTACGCAAAGCTGAAAGCTGAAAAGACCTGCCCTGTTTGCGGCGCGGACGCCACGCCCGTCAAAGAACAGCAGGAGCGAATGCTGTTGGTGCGCTTCGAGTGCAGCGCGGTTTTTGGGGTGAGCGGCATCCTGAATGTCATCAACGTCAATGAGCCGTGCCCGAGGCCTTCCCATGTTGCGGCGGAGCATCTGATGGCAGAAGTGAAACTGGCAGGTGCGGCATGACACACTCAACGTCCTTCGCTGCCTTCCGCGACACCGTCATCGACAACCAGGTCTTCCAGGCAGCCTGCCGCCGCTATGCCCATAGCAACGGCTCGTCTGAGGCTATTGCCATGGCCGTGCTATCCGCCGCGGGCTTTCCAGATCTCTACCTCGACGCAATGCGGTATCGCTGGCTGCGGGCGCGCACTCTCGAAAGTATCGAGCCGCGTGGCCCGGTTGCCATCATGTCGCCGGAGATCGAGATCCTGTCCGGCGACCTCCTGGACCAAGTCGTTGACGCGGCCATGGATGCGGAGGCTGAACTGCCATGAGCATGATCTATCTTTCAGAAGCGCCGCGCCTCTGGATGGTGCTTTACGCTGGATCTCAAATCGGCGGCACATGGGGGCCGCTACCTTACGATATGGCGGAATTCCAGCGTCGTGCAGAAGATGGAAACCGGATAATCGCACAAGCTCAAGCGCAGCCGGAAATCATCGCTAAAATGGAAGAAGGCGGAATAGGGGTGCCGTTGCGCGACTGGATGTTTGTTTGCGAGGAGCATGATGAGCGACCGCAGATTAATAATGGAGCGGGCAAATGACTTCCTCCATCGCAGCAATCCACGTTGCTAAGAAGCAGCTCGGCCTGGATGATGATACCTACCGGGCCAAGCTGACGAACATTACCGGCAAGGCTTCGGTCAAGGCCATGGACGAGGATGAGCGCCAGAAGGTGCTCACCGTCTTTCGCAATGAAGGGTTCGCGCCAGCATCCGCCGCCAAGGGCAAGCGCAAGCCCTTGGAGGGCAAGTTTGCCAAAAAAATGCAGGCGCTTTGGATTGCCGGTTATAATCTCGGCATTGTCGAAAACCGCGACGATGCTGCGCTGCTGGCCTTTGTCACGCGCCAGACCGGGTTGGATCATGTTCGGTTTCTTCATCATGCCGACGACGCGAGAGCCGCCATCGAGGGACTGAAAAAGTGGCTGGCCCGTGAGGCAGGTGTCGGCTTCGGAAGCACCAACGGCCAGGAGTGGCTTGCAAGTGACGGGGCAAAGATCGCCTGGGCGCAATGGAAGATATTGAAACCCGGCGCTGACCTAATCGTGCGCAAGGGCTTCGACAACGAGGTGGCTTCTCTGCTGCATTTTGGTGCGATCTGGCTGGGTGACTTGAACCCAAGCCAGTGGCGCACCGTCATGAACGCCCTGGGCGAACGGGTGCGCGCTCAAAAGGGAGGTGCGTGATGGCGGACCTGTTCGGATTTGAAGGTAAACCGCGTCAGCCCAAACGCATTATGATGCATGCCGTTGATGTTGGTTGCGCTCCTGGAATGATGCCGGGATGGAGGACTCCTCAAGGTGCTCATTTCAAATGCACTCATTGTGGTCATGATGATGGTTGGTGTTTCGACCTCAGCATGACAGAGATCAGGCGCGGCCTTCCTTGCTCAATATGCAATGAAAAGGCAGGTGCTTGATGGTCGCCTACGGCTTCAAGAAATTCTTCGCGCCACAGATCGAAGATGGCACCAAAACGCACACCATTCGGGGACATCGCCGCCGTCATGCCCATGTCGGCGAACCTGTCCAGCTCTTCCAGGGGCTGCGGACCCAGCATTGCCGGAAGATCATCGACGATCCGATCTGCGTTGCGGTGTTGCCGATCGTCATCATGTCCAGCGACCTGATCGACGCTGGCATTGTTTACATCGCCATCAACGGCCAACCGCTGCACCGCGATGAGATCGAGCCATTCGCGGCCTCGGACGGTTTCGATCCGATCCGGCTGAAAGGTATCGCACCGGCAAAGTTGATCGGCGCGACGGCACGGGAAACCATGGGCCGGTTTTGGCGCGACAGCTATGACAAGAACGTCTTCCAGGGCGTCCTGATCAAGTGGGAGCCGCGCGCATGAGCCAAAAGCCTCCAGCCAAACCCATGCCGGAGACCGGCTTCACCATTGCCGTCGTCACCGACCACGCTGTCCTTCGCTTTCTGGAGCGTCGGCACGGCATCGATGTCGAGGCGGTCCGCACCGAGATCCGCGCCATTTGCAGCACCGGCGTGCGCTTCGGTGCAGCCAAGGTGATTGCTGACGGGATGAAATTCGTCATCCAGGACGAAGGCGTCGTGACCTGCTTTCGCGTCCAGCCGGGCAAAAGGATCTGACGATGACGCCGGTCCTGCCTCTCTTTCTCAAGGGTGATTTGAAGAGGCTTCAGGACCGCCGTGAAGCGCTTGTGAAGCGCATTGAAACCATGAGGCCGCACGAACGCGGCAAATTCGAAAAGCTTGGAGAGTTGAAAGCCGTGACCCGCGAAATCCTGATCCTCGAACAGCAGCTGGAGGTGTGCCGTGGCTGAGATCCGCGTTCCCGCCCATGTCCAGCCGTATGTGACGGCGGTCGGCATCGAGAAGGCTATCCAGTTCCTCCTGGCCTTCGGAGGGTCGTATGTCTACCTCTCGGAAAGTCCTCAGACAGAGTCCGCAGTGGCCGAAGAACTCGGCAAGGACGCTGCTATCAGTCTGGCAGCCAAGGTCGGCTCTGGTCCATTATATGTGCCCACAGCAAAGCCCTTTATCGCCAGCCATTTAAAGTATAATAAGGGGCTGAACACGAACGACATTGCCCGCCAACTGCACACGACACATAAGACAGTGAGCAAATGGCTGCGTTCCGGTGAAACCAATCAACTCGATCTTTTCGAATTTTGACCCGGTTACCCTACCGGCTGTTTTGATGCGCCCATAACGAGCAAAACTCGTCCTCAGCAAAGCCGGTCTTGCCCGGCTTTTTTCTTTAGCTGGGAACGATCATGACCAATTGGCCTCAACAGTCTGCCGCTGCCGATTTCTACGGCGCAAACCTCAAGATCACCAAGGGCGTCGCCGGGCCAGATCCTGTTTGGGAGAAGGCCAACCTTGTCACGGTGGCCCTGCCATGGAAGGCGGTTGCCTCGTGGGATAGAACTATCAGCATCAAATCCTTGCGAGTCCATCGGCTGGTTGCGGAAAGCCTGACCCGTGTGCTGAATAGAATCTGGGAAGCGTTCGGCCGCAGCCAGAAAGCTATTGAAGCCGCAGGCATGCACCTGATCGGGGGCGGCTATAACTGGCGGCAAATGCGCGGCAAGGCGCGGCTGTCCATGCACGCTTTAGGCTGCGCTGTAGACTTCGATCCTGCTCGCAATGGCCTTGGCGATCCGACGCCTGAAATGGACCAGCGTGTTGTTGAAGCCTTCGAGGTTGAAGGATGGGTGTGGGGTGGCCGTTGGTCGCCACAGAGCCGGGATGGCATGCATTTTCAGGCGGCGATCGTATGAAGATCAGCCTCAAACGCAAGATCGGCATGACGGCGGCTTTTGCCGTTATCTACGTCACCGTCTGCGTCGCCTCCAGTTGGATTATCGGTGTTAGCATTTTGCATCTGCTTGCATGCGCGCTGCTCGCCATTCCCTTCGCCTGGATGATCACCCAGACATGGAGTGATGACTGATGGAAAAGCCGTCCTACACCACGTCCAAGCAATGGCTCTGGTGTTCCGGTGCCTTGGCCTGGACTGTCATCCTGGCTTTGACCATCGCGGCTTGCCTTGGCTCTGACCAGGCCGTGGCGTTCGGCACCATTGCTGTTCCGAGCATGGTCGGCCTGATCGTTGCGCTGCTGGGTGTGCATCGCGCCTTCGGCTCTCTCGATATGCGGGCAATGACGCGGGGACCAAAGCCTGATCCGCCTTGTCTTGAACCTCCCGCCGGAGGTCAGTCATGAGCCGCACCCTTATCGCCGGTCTGGCGGCTCTTGCGGTTCTTGCCGCCATCATCTGGGGCGGAGTGGCTGCGATCGACAAGATCAAGACCATGGTGGACACAGCCGCCAAAACCGCCCGCAGCGAACGAGATAACTATTGGCGCGCGGAAATCGAGAAATCGAATGCCGCCGCCCAGGCAAAGATTGCCGAGACCCTCAAGCAAACCATGGCCGCGCAGGACGCGGCCCGCGATCAGATCGAAGCCGCCAATCAGCGTGCAGGCACCTTGGAGAAACAGAATGCGTCTTTGCCCGTTGGCGACACTGATGGCATTGGCCGCGATCGCGTCCGCTTGCTCAATCAGCGCTGAGACCCCGCCGGTGGTCAAGACAGTCTATGTCGAGCGGGAGGTCCCGGCCGCATCGAAGGTAGCTTGCGATGCTCCTGCTCTACTACCCGATCGGCGGCTGAACGAGCAGGAAGCCACTTCCTTTTGGGGCAAGGATCGGACCGCGCTTCGGACCTGTGAAACGCGCCGGGCCGCTGCTGTGTCGGGGGGCAACCATGCTCAGTAATATCCATTTCGAGCTTGCCGAAGAGCGGGTGGAGCAAGAGCGGGCGGCCAAGGTCGCGGCAGCACGTGCCGACATCAACAAGGCCGGCGCAGACGAGTGCGTCGATTGCGGGCAAACCATCCCACAGGCGCGCCGACTGGCTTATCCGGCTGCCGCCCGTTGCATCGACTGTCAGACGTCGATCGAGCGTGAGGTTTATTGCCGATGATCCTCGATATGACAGCCATCGGCGTTCTGATCTCGCTGGCGCTCAACAGTATCAACCTGCTCACGCAGTTCCGCACGATGATGTCGACGGGTGAAAAGAAGCTCGAAGAGCGGATGGTCAAAGCGGAATCGAAGCTGGTCGAATACGACCGGCGCATCCAGGCGATCGAGAGCGAGCTAAAGCATCTGCCTGATCGCGGAACGACCCACCGCCTTGAACTGTCAATGGCGGAAATCGCCGGGCGTCTCAACACGATCGAAGTTGCACAAGCAGGCCGATTTTCGGCCATGGAGCAAAAACTAGCCCCCATCCAAGCCATGGGCGAACGGCTGAACGAAGTCCTTTTGGAGCAAGCAAAGCATGAACAGCATCGCGGTTGATTATGAAAAACTGACCAGGGAGAAAGCCCGTCTGGTCATTCTTCAGGAGCTGGCAAAGCAGACCAACGAAAGTCTGTCGTCCCCGTTTTTCGACGGGGCGCTTCGTCTGAGTGCCATCTATCAGGATCTGCCATGGGTCAATCAGCAGATCGAATATCTGCGCAATTTGAGTGCGGTGAAGGTTCTCGATGTTGATGAGGACGTGAAAATCGCCACCCTGACGGATCATGGAAAACGTCACCTTGACCGGGAAATCACCATTCAGGGCGTCCAGCGTCCGCGCCGGCCGGGGATCTGATCATGACAAAAGGGCGCGGCCGGCTGAGTTCGCTCCAACTGCTGCCGAGGGAATGCAACCATGTGGTCCAGTGGGCGGCAGAGCAGCTTCAGGATACGAGCACCTCGCAGATCGATATCTACAAGGAGTTCGTCACCAAGCTGGAACAGGTGCAAAAGGAGTCTCGTGGCGAACTGGACTTCAAGATCCCGAGCTTCAGCTCGTTCAACAGATATTCGATCAATCTGGACGAACTGACACGTCAGATCAACGAAGCGAGAGAGATGGCGTCGGCGGTCGCATCAACCTTCGATGCCGAGGAAAGCGACGATCTTACGCTTGTGGCAACCGAGGCCATCAAGGCTCTCGTGTTGGCCAGCACCCGAACCAAGAGAGACACGATTGACCCGAAGGGCATCGCCTCCCTGGCTGCCGCTCTTCACAAAGCATCCCAAGCTCAATCGGTATCCTCGGACCGCCGGCGCAAGGTTGAGACCGACTTCAAACAGAAGGCCGAGAAGGTGTTCGCGACGGTCTCGGGCCAGATGGATGCCGATGGCAAGCCCGACGGCAAAGAAGTGCTGCGCAAGATCCGCGAAGACATCTACGGGATCTTTGAGAAATGAAGTCACCAGCCGTCCCTCTCTATGGCTACCAGCAGCGCTGGCTGCTTGATCGCTCGCGCTTCAAGCTGGGTATGTTTGCCCGCCAGACGGGCAAGACCTTCACGACCACGCTGGAGACCGTCGACACCTGCTTTGAAGCGGCCGTGAAGGGTAAGCGTGAGCGCTGGGTGATCCTGTCACGCGGGGAGCGCCAGGCGCGCGAAGCCATGAACGAAGGGATCAAGGTCCATTGCAAGGCCTATGATCTTGCCTTTCAGGAAGCGGAGTTCGATTGGGAAGGCGAGAGCGGCACGCATAAAGCCTTGGAAGTGACCCTGCCGCATGGATCGAAGATCACGGCGCTGCCAGCCAATCCGGACACGGCACGCGGCTTTTCCGCCAATGTCTTTCTGGACGAATTTGCCTTCCACAAGGATAGCCAGCAGATCTGGCGGGCGCTCTTTCCGGTCATTTCCAAGGGCTGGAATATCAGGGTCACGTCCACCCCAAACGGCAAGAGCAATAAATTCTACGAACTGGCCACCGGGCCGGCCGATGACGTCTGGAGCCGCCACGTCGTCGATATTTATCAGGCGGTGCGGGATGGCTTGCCCCGCGACATCGAGGAACTGCGCGCCGGTCTGGCAGATGAAGATAGCTGGGCGCAGGAGTTTGAACTGAAGTGGCTGGACGAGGCGAGTGCCTGGTTGTCCTACGATCTGATTTCGTCCTGCGAGGATGAGCGTGCCGGAGACCCTGAAGGCTACCAGGGCAATGTCTGCTTCGTGGGGCGCGATATCGGCCGGCGAGAGGACCTGCACGTCATCTGGGTCTGGGAACTGATCGGTGATGTGCTTTGGGAGCGTGAGCGGATTGAGCAAAAGCGCGCCACCTTTGCGCAGATGGACGAAGCCTTCGACGACGTTATGACCCGCTACCGCGTCGGCCGGGTATGTATCGACCAGACGGGCATGGGCGAGAAAGTCACGGAAGACGCCCAGATCCGTTATGGCAGCCGGGTTGAAGGCGTGTTGTTTACCGGGCCGAATAAGCTTGTCATGGCGACGCGCGGCAAGGAGCGGTTCGAGGATCGCTCCGTGCGCATCAGTCAGGGCGATCAGAAGCTGCGCGCCGATCTTCACAAATTGCGCAAGGTGGCTTCTGCCACCGGTGCGCCTCGCTTTGTGGCTGAACGCGATGAAGACCATGCCGACCGCACCTGGGCGGCCTTCCTGGGCATCCTTGCCGCTGATGGCGTTGTTGGTGAATACGGCTACGAGCCTGCCCTCCCGCCCAAATCCAAACTTGCAGAGAGCCAGGGCGATGATGAACAGGCCTATCGCATGGCATCGATGCGCAACAGACGCGGAGGCTATTGATGGCCCAGATCCTCGACCAATACGGCAACCCGATCGTCAAGGCCGCGATGAAGCAGGAGCAAGGTGGGCCGACAACGACTGGCGTTCGCCAAGCGGCTGGCAATCACCAGGCACCCGGCCTGACACCCCAGAAGCTTGCCCGCATTTTGCGCGAGGCCATTGATGGCGATCCGGAGCGCTACCTTGAGCTTGCCGAAGACATGGAGGAGCGCAACGAGCATTATGCTGGTGTTCTGGGTGTGCGCAAACGTCAGGTCGCCGGACTGGACATCACGGTTGAGGCTGCCAGCGATAGTGCAGACGATGTCCGCGATGCCGACCTCGTGCGCGACTTTATATCTCGCGATACCTTTGAGGACGAACTGTTCGATATTCTCGATGCCGTGGGGAAGAGCTTCAGCGCCACCGAAATCATCTGGGACACATCAGAAGGCCAATGGTCAATCAAGGCGCTCAAATGGAATGATCCACGATGGTTCCGATTCGATCGCAATGATGGGGAGACATTGAGACTGCGTGGTCCGGCCGGTGACGAAGATCTCTGGCCAGCGAAATGGATCGTGCATCGCGCCAAGGTCAAATCGGGCCTGACCATTCGTGGTGGCTTGGCCCGATCAGCGGCTTGGACCTATTTGTTCAAGACCTTCACGACTTCGGATTGGGCCATCTTCTGCGAGGCTTATGGCCAGCCGTTGCGGCTGGGCAAATATGGCGCTGGCGCAAGCGAGCCCGACAAAGAAAAGCTGCTGCGGGCTGTCTCCAGCATTGCGGCCGATTATGCCGCCATCGTGCCAGAAAGCATGGCGATTGAGTTTATCCAGGCGCAACTGTCCGGTAGCCTTGATCTCTATGAACGGCGTGCCGATTGGCTGGACCGGCAGATATCCAAGCTCGTGCTGGGACAGACGGCAACGACAGATGCACAGGCTGGCGGCTATGCGGTCGGCAAGGTGCATGACGGTGTGCGTGAGGATATCGAGCGGGCGGATGCACGCCAGCTTGCCGCGACCCTGAACCGCGATGTTGTCGTGCCACTGGTATCGTTCAATCGTGGCCCCCGAAAAAAATACCCGAAAATCTGTATCGGACGCCCCGACGATATCGATGTCAACACTCTGGTTGCTAATGTCGTCAAGCTGGTCCCGCTCGGCCTGAAGGTCGGCATGTCCACCATGCGCGACAAGATCGGCCTGCCTGATCCTGGCAAGGACGAAGAAATCCTGATGCCGGCCGCAGCGGCAGCGCAGCCGCCTGCCGATCAGACGGACAGCGGACCGCCTGCGATTGCCACCCAAAGCCAGATGGCCCGCGCCGATCGCGATGCTATCGATGCGGCAGCCGCCCAGATCTCGGCTGATGACTGGCAGGAGATGACGCCGCCTGTGGTCGATGGTTTGGCCGAGGCACTGAGCAAGGCAACCTCGATCGCGGAGGCACAGGCGATCCTTGCGGCTCAAGTCAGCGCCATGGGCGTCAATGCCTTTGTCGAGCAGCTCGCCCGTGCGGCGTTCTCAGCCCGGATATCCGGTGAAGCCGATGAGCCGCTTTCATGACGGCGACGATTGCGGCGCTGAAGCCGGAAGACGCCATCAAGGCCCTGAAGGCGCGCGGCGAACAGCTCGCACCGTCCTTCTCCTGGCAGGACGTCTATGCCGAGGAGCATGCCAAACAGTTCACGGTCGCCAAGTCGGCCGGGTTCGATATCCTCACGGACCTTTTCGACGGCCTTCAAACCAGCCTTGAAGAGGGCAAGACGTTTCGGGATTTCGCCAGCCAGGTGACGCCGGTCCTCCAGGCTAAGGGCTGGTGGGGCGTCCAGGATGTGACCGATCCCCTGACGGGAGAGCTTCGCAAAGCGCAGCTCGGTTCGACACGTCGCCTGCAATTGATCTTCGACGTGAACCTGCGGGTGTCTTACGCAGCAGGCCATTGGGCGGCGTTTGAGCGCAACAAGGCGCGCCGGCCTTGGCTGCGCTATGTCTGCATTCTGGACGACCACACCCGGCCGGAACATCGCAAGCGCCACAATCTTTGCCTGCCTGTCGATCACCCTTATTGGGACACCTGGGCACCGCCGTGCGGTTGGAATTGCCGCTGCACCTTGCAAAGCCTGTCGGATCGCGATGTCGAGCGCATGCGGGGTGAGTTGAAGTTCACGCCGCCCGAAGATGACTTCGTTGCCTTCACCAACAAGCGCACGGGCGAAGTCCGGATGATTCCGCGGGGCATCGATCCTGGCTGGGATCATAATCCCGGCAAGGCCGGATACCGGGCATTCGATGCGGCGGAAAAGCTGATCAATGCACCGCCGATCATGGCCGCCCAGGTCAACAAAGATCCGGACTGGCTGGTCAGGCCGCTCGGCGATGACTTTGCGAGGTGGTTTGACGCAGCGACGGCTGGCGGGCGTGTTGATCGCTCGATCGTCGTGGTTGGCGCTTTGTCCGAGGACGTCCTGGTATCTCTTGCCCAGGGCGGGATTGCGCCGCAGTCAGGTGCCATCACCCTGACCCAGCAAGCGGCTCTGCATATGATCCGCGATGCCAAGGCCGGGGTAGGAAAGACCGTCGATATGGCGGCGCTCCGACAACTGCCTGCCAATCTCAGTCGGCCGAGGGCGGTACTGCGGGATAAGCGCGACGGTGCGCTTCTCTATGTGTTCGACAGCGGCCAAGACCCGCGTCTGGCCAAGATCGTCGTGAAGGTCGATTTTGCAGACAAGGCGCGACCGCCAGGAGGCAAAGCCCAGACGATCGTCACCAACTCGATCCGAACGGCGGGGCTTGTGGATCAGGCCACGCTATCTGATCCAGCCACATATGAAACTCTGTTTGGGAAGGTTTGATGATCGCCGAGGGGGTACGCCACTTTCCCCGTAGCAGTGTCACCGTTGCCAGGACGGGATCACCAAACCGGACGTGCGATTTCCCGGTTGTCACGGCGATCATCAACATCATGATACGCCCCTCGGCAATAGATTTCAACATGATCGATTTTAAGCGCCATAGACGCGCGCAAGGCTGTTGAACGGCCAGTGACGCAGGGCAAAGCCCTCAAACGCGCCCAAGGGCTTCAAACCGGCTTCAAATTCGAAGCCTTGCCTCTCTCCCCCGTCGTGATATGAGTTGGTTGGCCGCATCGTCACGGCAAGCAACTCACCCGGTAACCCTACCGGCTGTTTTACTTTATCGGGCCGGGGCAATCTCGCCCCATGACGAAACGTACCCAACACCTCTTTTCCGGCCTTGTTGCCGCCCATGCCGTAATGCTGGGTGGGGCGGATGCCGCTTTGCCTTCCGAAGGCTCGTCCGGGCACTGGATCATGCTGCTGCCGATCGGATCGTTTTCCGGTCGCGACGGTCGCGGTCCCTATTCGACCAATGGTCTTGAAGGCATGCGGGCCGTGATTGCTTCCACCGAACAGCGCGCCGGCAGTACCGACCTCGTGGTCGATTACGATCACCAGACGCAGTTCTCGGCTGTGCCCGGTGTGGGTGGCCAAGCGCCGGCTGCCGGCTGGATCAAGCAGCTCGATGCCCGTCCCGATGGCCTCTATGGCTTGGTCGAATGGACGGACAAGGCAGCCCAGGCCATCCGGGCTGGCGAGTATCGCTACATTTCCCCCGTCTACCAGCACGATAAGGCCGGCCAGGTGCTGCGGCTGATTTCGGCCGGATTGACCAATGTGCCCAATCTCGAACTTGCGGCCGTGGCCGCCAGTGCCCAGCAAAATTGCGCTCAACCCAACCAGGAAAACGATATGAAAAGAATTGCCGCCGCCTTGGGGCTTTCCGAGGACGCGGATGAGAATGCTATTCTCATCGCGATCAACAGCGTGCTGACCGGCAATGCGGCGATCGCCGCTGCGGCTGGTCTGTCGGCTACCGCCAAGCCGGCCGAGATCGTCACCGCGATCAATTCCGCACGCGCCGATGTCGATCCCACCAAGTTCGTACCGATCGAGCAGGTCGCGGCGCTCCAGACTGGTTTGAAGGCCCTTCAAACCAAAATGGAAGGCGAGGAGGCCGAGACCGCCGTTAACCGGGCGATCACCGAAGGCAGGCTTACGCCGGCACTGAAGGCCTGGGGCCTTGATCTGCACAAGAAAGACGCCGCAGCCTTCAAGGCGTTTGCCGACGCTTCTCCGGTTCTGACGGCAACCCAGCGCGCCGGCGTCACACCGCCCGGCAATGGCACCGACACGGATCTGACGACGGAGGATCTGGCGGTCATGAGCCAGATGGGTCTCAGCAAGGCCGACTTCCTCAAGGCCAAGAAAGGCGGTGACGCATGACGGCTCTGACCGCAGACCGCAACACCGCCCAGCGGAGCGGCGATAACCGCAATTTCCCGGTCAAGGCATCGGCTACCCTCTTTGCCGGTGCCATGGTGGCGATCGATGCGACAGGCATGCTGGTCCCGGCCGGCGCAACGGCAACCCTGAAGGTCGTCGGCCGCAACGAGCGCCAGATCGTCAATGCTGGCGCTGACGGCAGTGTCCGCGCCGATGTCAAAACCGGCATCTTCCGATTTGCCAATTCGGCATCGACGGACGCCATCACCTTGGCTGACATCGGATCGAGCTGCTATGCGGCCGACGATCAGACGGTCGCCAAAACCTCCAATTCCTCCGCGCGTCCTGTTGCCGGCACGATCTTCGATGTCGATGACCAGGGCGTGTGGGTCAAGTTCTCTTAAAGAGGCCCGTCCATGCTGATCACTCGTCAATCTCTCCAGTCGGCTTTCGTCGGCTTTAATACCGCCTTCCAGGCCGGTCTCGCGATGTCAACGGCGCAATGGTCTCAGGTTGCGACCTTGGTACCATCGACCACCAAGACCCAGGAATACGGCTGGCTCGGTCAGTTTCCTGGCATGCGCGAGTGGATCGGCGACCGCGTCGTTAATGGTCTGGCACGTCACGGCTATGCGCTGACCAATAAGTCCTACGAGACGACGATCGGCGTAGATCGTGATGACTTCGAAGACGACAATCTTGGCATTTACGGTCCGATGTTCCAGCAGCTCGGCCAGAATGCCACGATGTTCCCCGACGAACTGGTGTGGGGTCTTATCAAGAACGGCTTTGCCACCAAGTGCTACGATGGCCAGTATTTCTTCGACACCGACCACCCCGTCCTCGACAAAGATGGGAATACGACTTCTGTCGCCAACACGGACGGCGGAACGGGTACTGCCTGGTTCCTGGTCGACAATAGCCGTGCCTTGAAGCCGTTGATTTACCAGCAACGCAAGCCCTTCAGCAATCTGATCCGCAAGGACCAGGAAAATGACGACAACGTCTTTTTCAAGAAGGAATACGTCTACGGCCTGGATGGCCGCTGCCAGGTTGGTTTCGGCTTCTGGCAACAGGCCTGGGGTTCGAAGCAGACGCTCAACGCTGCGAACTACGAAGTGGGGCGCGTCGGCCTCGGCAGCCTGAAGGCTGACTATGGCAAGCCGCTGGCCATCAATCCGCGCCTGCTCATCGTGCCGCCGTCTCTGGAAGGGGCGGCCCGCAAGATCGTCGGCAACCAGCTGACCGACAATGGCGGCACCAACCAATGGTACGGCACGGCCGAGGTACTGGTCTGCCCGTATCTCGCCTGATCGCAATCATCGCCTCCCAGGGCAAGGGCCGTCAGCTTCGGCTGGCGGTTCCTGATGCAAGGGCCGGATTTCGGCTTTTTCACCAGGAACCGAAAAGGATCACATCATGGCTTCGAAGAAAGACGATACCGCTGGCAGCACCGAAGAGGGCTGGCTTGAGCAGTTCCAGGAGATGACCGAGGAGGAGTTCAAAAAGCTCTATCCGCTGACCCATGCCCTGTGGCGTTCCTGGGACAAGGCCGTTGAACCCGTTTTGCGGGTTATCTCCACCGTCGCAGGTTTCCGCCGTGGAGGGCTTATCCACACGACTGAACCCACTCTTTATGACCTGAAAGGTCTCCATCTGGAAAAGATCGAGCAGATCCTGGCCGAGCCTGCCTTGACGGTCGAGCTGGTGGAAAAGCCTGCCGAGCCGGAAGCTGATGTCGACACCCAGACCTCGCAAGCCTGAGGGGCATTGCCATGACCTATTGCACAAAGCAGGATCTGATTGACCGGTTTGGCGAACGGGAGCTGCTTCAGCTGACCGACCGCACCACGCCGCCTGCTTTGGCAATCGACGACACCGTGGTTGCCCGCGCCATTGCGGATGCCACGGCATTTGCGGACGGTTATATCGGCAAAGCCTACAAGTTGCCGCTGGTGACCGTCCCCGAGGTGTTGACCAAGGTGACCTGCGATGTCGCCCGCTACTATCTGCATTTCAAGGGCGTCGAGAAGGACAGCCCGATCCAGCGGGCCTATGACCAGGCGCTGTCCTATTTCCGCGATGTCGCCAAGGGTGTCGTCCAGCTGATCGAAACCGACACGGGCGAAGTGCCGCCAGCGCCGGGCGGTGGTCAGGTCCAGGTGGTCGCCCCGGCCAAGGTGTTTTCGCGCCAGTCGCTGAGAGGCTACTGACATGTCCGGAACCTCGATCGAGATCCGTGACGGCCTGTCGCCCACGCTCAACCGGCTTGTGAGCATCTCGGAAGATCCGGCCGAGGTCATGGGTGATGTGGCGGCTTACCTGCTGACCTCGACCCAACAGCGGTTTGAGCGCGAGATCGGGCCGGACGGCCAGAAATGGCAGCCGCTCAAGGGACGCACGGCCAGCGCCAGAGCGGGTCGCGGACGCAAGTTGCGTGGAAGCGACCATATACTGCGCGATACCGGACGCTTGTATAATTCGTTGACTACCAGTGCCGCTGCCACCAGCGCCACCGTTGGCACCAATGTCGAGTATGCCGCCATCCATCAGTTCGGCGGTGTGATCAAGCAGGGCGAGCGCACCCAGAAACTCAGCCTGAAGCGGATACGCGGATCGAAGAAGGTCCGGTTCGTCAAGGCTGGGACCAAGGGCGCGACCGAGCGCGAGGCAACGATCGGCGCACGGGAAATCAGCATGCCCGCTCGACCATATCTCGGCATCAACGATGCCGACCGCGAGGAAATCGGCACCATCATCATGACTGACTTTGGAAGGGCAATTGAATGATCGTTTTTGAAGTCATGGACCGGCTGAAACAGACCGGAACGCCCTTCATCCTGGTCGAGGGTGCCAACGAGCTGGCACAGGTCACCGACCGACCAACGAATACGCCCGTGGCTTATGTTTTCGTCAGCGGTGAAACCTCCGGCGAAAACCAGCGCATCACGGGGCCGGTGCTCCAGCGGATGTCGATGGATATTTCCGTTGTCATCATCACCGAGAATGCGGCTGGAGCCGAAAGTGCAGCCCGCGACATCGAAACATTGAAGGCGTGGGTTCGCGGCAAGCTACTCGGCTTTACGCCAGCCGATCCGCTCGAACACATCACCGGCAAATTGCAGCAGGCCAAGGACGGCATGGTCTGGTTTGAGGACGTGTTCGGCACGGCGTTTTACCAGGAGGAGCAGTCATGACGAACCCACAGACGGGCGGTAGCTACCGCCGCAACGCGGATGGCAGCCTGACCCGGATCGACATCGATGCGCCTGCCGCTGTCGAAGTGGAAACGCCAGCCACCGAACCAACAACCGAAACGTCGGACGCGGGTGATGAGACCAGCGCCAAGAAGGGGAAGGCCTGAGCCATGACCAAATACGCACGCAACAAGGCCCTGCTGGTCAAGCCTGAAACGGTCTATGGGACTGATGTCGTTCCCACAGGCGCCGCCAATGCTATCCAGGCCAGCAATTTCAATTTCGAGCCACTGTTGGGCACCGATGTCAGCCGCGATCTGATCTTGCCCTATATGGGTCACCAGGGCGTGATCCTTTCCGGCAACTATGCGCGGGTCGGCTTCGATGTCGAAGTCGCCGGTTCCGGTGCGGCCGGGACTGCACCAGCCTGGGGGGCGCCGTTGCGCGCCTGTGGCATGGCGGAAGTGATCACGGCGGCGACCGACGTCAAATACACGCCGATCTCCGGTGGGTTTGAGGCGGTCTCGATCTACTTTGTCAATGATGGCATCAAGCACGTATTGCTCGGCGCGCGTGGCACCTGGAAGCTGTCCATGCAGCCGAACCAGATTGCTCGCTTCAGTTTCACGCTGACCGGCCTGCTTGGCACGATCACCGATGCCGCCAATCCGACCATTGACCTGACCAAGTTCATCAAGCCGGTTCCGGTTTCCAAGGCGAATACGACCTTCTCGCTGCTCGGCTATGCCGGGGCTTGCGAAGCGTTTTCGTTTGATCTGGCCGGTGACATCCAGCCGCGTCTGCTGATCAACCATGAGAGCATCGAATTTACCGATCGGCAGATGACGGGCGAAGCCACCATGTCAGCCACAACGCTGGCAGAGGTGGATTGGTTTGCAAAAGCCCAGGCGCATGAAACGGGCGTTATGGCCGCCCAGCACGGCACGGTCGCCGGCAATATCGTCCAGTTCGATGCTGCCCGTGTGCAGATCGGCCGCACGACCTACGAGGAAAACCAGAAGATCCTCAACAATAAGATGCCGCTGATGTTGCTGCCGACTGTCGGCAACGACGAATTCACCATCACCGTCAAGTAAGCCCTAAGGGCGTCTCAAAGAGGCTTTGAAGCATGTTCAAGATCGTTCCAACCCTGACCGCTTGGTGGCCTGTTTCCGTGTTGGAGCCGGACAACGACAATCCGGGCAAGTTGAAGGAATTCACCTTCGAGGCTGAATTCGTCATTCGGGGCAAGGAACAGATGAAGCCCCATGACGACAAGCGGGCCGAGCTGTTGAAGCAACTGCCGACCGCAGAGGAGTTCGCGACCAATTATCAGGCCGCCTCCGAAAAGGCTGAAGCAACCAAGCTTCTGATCGAAGAGCATGACCGCAACATGTTTCATCTGATGATTGCCAACTGGCGCGGTGTCTTCGATGCCGACGACCAGGCGCTGTCCTTCAGTGCCGACAATCTGAATATGGCACTCGGCTTTGACCGCATCCGCGTCGGCCTCAACCGCGCCTATGAGGAAGCCGTCTCCAACGACAAGGCCCGCCTGGGAAACTCCAAAGCCTTGCACTGAGTTGGGCATGTCATCGGACCGGCAAGATCGACCGAACCAAGCCACAGTCGATGACAACGGATGTCAGGGCTGAGTTTGCCGCCTTCGGTGCAGCTGTCACGGTTACGGATGATGATGTCGATGAAGACTTCGATCCGGTCGCGGCCTGCAATTGGGAAAGCCTGATGGCTTTTTTGGCCTGCGATACGCAGTGGCGTGTCGTCGGTGTCGGGCTTGGCGGCATGATCTGGATCGGCCTCGACTATTCCGCCTGCGATGTCGTGTTTCGCAGGGGCAAATATACCGATCCGGTCTGGGATGATTTGCGGGTGATGGAGGAAGCGGCGCTGCCCGTCCTCAACAGTGGAGACGAATGATGGCCACCCCTTTGAAACTTGCCGCGACCGTCACGCTCGATGCCAGCCAGGTGCCTGCCGGCGCACAGGCCGCGAAACAGGCGATTGCTGGCATCGGCACGGAAGCCACGGCCAGCGCCACCAAACTGCAAAAGCTGGTCGAAGCACAGCTCAATTTTGCAAGACCCGCCGCCAACACCAATAAACGCGGCGCAGAAATCGCTGAATTTGGCAAGGAATTAGACCGGCTCCAGGCCAAATTCGATCCACTGTTTGCCGCACAGAAGCGCTATGAACGCGCACTTCAGCAAATCAACCAGGCGCAGCAGGTCGGAGCAATTTCAGCCTCCCAGGCGATTGACCTGAAGCTGAAGGAAACCAACGCCTATAATGCGCTGGCTTCTGCCGCCGCCAATGCCGCTGCCGCCAACAAGCGGTATGCCGAGGCGGCGGTTGCCAAAGTGACGATCACGCCCGATCGGGGAGCCGACATTGCGGCCTATGGTGCCGAGCTAGACCGGCTCCAGGCCAAGTTCGATCCACTGTTTGCCGCACAGAAGCGCTATGAAAGCGCACTTCAGCAAATCAACCAGGCGCAGCAGGTCGGAGCAATTTCAGCCTCCCAGGCGATTGACCTGAAGCTGAAGGAAACCAACGCCTATAATGCGCTGGCTTCTGCCGCCGCCAATGCCGCTGCCGCCAACAAGCGGTATGCCGAGGCGGCGGTTGCCAAGGTCACGGTTACTCCCGATCGGGGCGCGGATATTGCCGCCTATGGGCAAGAGCTGGACCGGCTGCGCGCGAGGTACAATCCACTCTATGCCGTCACGGCGAACTACAAGACCGCCGTCTCGGAGATCCGTGAAGCCCATAAGGCCGGCGCGATCTCGACCGACGAAATGACGGCGGCGATCTCGCGCAATCGGCAGGCAACGCTTGCCTCGATCGAGGCGATCAAGGGCCGAAACTCTGCAATGAATGGCGACAGGGAGGGCCAATTCCGCCGCCAGAACCTCATGTATCAAGTATTCGACACTGGACAATCGGCGGCACTCGGCATGCCGCTTGCCATGGTGGCAATGCAACAGGGGCCGCAGGTTATCCAGATGTATGCCGGCCAGGGCGGAGTGAATGCTGCGCTGAAGGATCTCGGCACTATTGCTGCCAATGCAGGCCGGTTGATCACGCCGCTCTCTGTCAGTATTGGCGGACTGGCCACGGTTGCTGCGGTTGGGGCTGCTGCCTGGAGCGGCTATCTGTCCTCGATCAAGGAGGTCGGGACGGCGGCAAATGGTCTCGGCCGTGCTGTTGCCGGATCTGCTGCCAGCATGGAAGCGGCGGCGCAAGCGGGCGCATCCAGCGCCGGCATCTCGATCAAGGCTGCCCGCTCTATGGAAGCGGCCTTCTTGCGCACCGGTCGGATCGGCAATGAGAATTACGAAGGCCTGATTTCGATCAGCAAGGATTTTGCCGCGACGATCGGCACGGATGCCGCCTCGGCCGGGCAGGCGCTGGCCGATCTGTTTGCCGATCCGGCAAAAGCGGCCCAGACGCTCTATCAGCAATATGGGTTGATCGATGCGGCCACTGCCAAGCAGGCAACCAATCTGGCAGCGCAGAACCGGCAATCCGAAGCGCAAGCCGTGTTGCTCAAGGCGTTGCCCCCGCAACTGGCGTCGGCTGCGGAAGCGACGACCGCGCTAGGTCGGGCTTGGAACGGGGTTAGCACGGCTTCCAGCAATGCCTTCGATTGGATGGGAAAAACAATTGATAAGGCAGCTGGCATCAAGACCCTGGCAGAACGGATTGCCAGTCTTCGAAACCAGCTTTCTGTCGGTGGACCCACAGGGCGCGGCGCGAGAGGGGCTGATAAAATTCAGGCTGAACTCGACGCCTTGTTGGCGCAGCAGGCCAGCGAACAGGCTGCCGAGGCTGAGCGCCAGCGCAAGGCCGCCGAAATCCGGAAGAGCCAAGCCGCCTTGGGTGCAGCCGATGCGGTGCCCGCCAATGCCGACACCGCTCAGCGCCAGAGCCTGACCAATAGCATTGCGGCCATGCAATCCGGCCTGACCATCCAGTCCCTTAGCCCAGAGGATCGCACCAAGCTTACGGTTGGCATCGAGGCGCAGACGCGGGCGCTCGATGCGCTCAACAATCGCCAGAGCCGCGCGATCGAACTGGACCGCCTCGACATCCAGATCCAGAACGAACGCAATCCACTTGTGCGGGCTGATCTGACGGCTCAGCGAACCCGGTTGCAGCTTGCCGACCAGCAGATGAGCGCCGACCAGGTGTCGGCCGCCGCAGCTCAAGCCCGCAACCGTGTCATTCAGGAAACGATTGCATCGTCTCAGACACAAGCCGCCGATATGGCTTCTGAGGTCGCCGTTCGGGCGCGCCTGGCTGCCCAGGTGGCAGCCGGGACATTGACCGCGTCTCAAGCCCAAACGCAGATGGAATCGGAAATCCAGTTGCGCCCGCTGATCGCAGCTGCGGCCAAGGCGGAGGGCAAGGAGAAGGAACAGTTGCTGGCCGTGATCGAGCAGCTTCGATCCGGCTATTCCGGTCTTGCCGCTGCCCAGCGAGAGGCAAATGTCGCCTCCTATCTGCGTGACCAGAAGACGGGTAATGACCGGCTTGGTTTTCAGATCGGCATTGCTGGCAAGAGTCAGACTGAACAGACGGGCTTGCTGGCGCAATACAATGCCGAGCTGAAGATCCGCGAGCTTGGCTTGGAAGCTTCCAGTGCCCAGGCTAGCCAGATCCGGCGCGGTGCGAGCGCCCAGGCGCAGATGAATGCCGAGCTTTCCAGAACCAGTGAAGCCTGGAGCAGCATTCGTAAATCATCCGAAAGCGCCATCGATGGGATCGTCGACGGCCTGTCGTCGGGAGACATTTCTGGGGCGCTTGAAGGGATTTCGAAGGACATTCAAAAGACCGTCCTTGATCTCGCCGTGAAGAACCCGCTCAAGAACGCGCTGACCGGTTCGAACTACGGCACGCTGGCCGATGTAGGTGGCGTCAAAGGTGTTGCCAGCAACCTGCTGGGCGATAGCAAATCCGTCGGCTCCATGGCTGTGACGGCCGGCACTGTCATGATCAATGGTGGCGTGGCAGGGACCGGTGTTGGGGCGGCTGGGCTGCAAGCCGCCAACAGCAACACAGCGGGTAGTTCTTCAGCCAATGCACTGACTGGCCTCGGCCAGTCCATGTCCAGCGCCGGCAACTATAAGGGCGGTGGCGTCGATCCGCGTTTGACCGATATTCTGAATACCGCTGCCCAGCGCACGCCGGGATATAAGGTCGATGCGATTTCCGGCTTTCGGGCTGGCGATCCGCGTTTCCATGGCAAGGGGCTGGCAACCGACGTTCAGTTGACCGACCTCGCCAGCGGCAAGCAGCTCGGCAATTATCAGGACGCTGGCAGCTTTGGCTCTTACGAGAAATTTGCCCAGACGGCACGTTCCGTCCAGATGGAGAAATATCCTGAGTTGGCCAACCAGTTCCGCTGGGGCGGTTATTTTGGTGGCGGCAAGGGAAAATACGGCGCGCTCGACACCATGCATTTCGACCTCGGCGGTGACAAGGCCGGCATGGGCGGCGGCTCCTGGGACAAGGGCTTGACCTCGGCACAGTCATCTCTATGGCCGGGCATTCAATCGTCCAGCACCAAGGCTGCCGATGCCCTTAATCGGTTCTCGACGGGCACGGCTGCCGCCAACCAGAACCTTGGAACCTTTGGCAATGGCCTTGGCCAGCTCGGCAACGGTCTCACCAATTTGATCTCAGGCGGTGGAAATGCCGGTGCTGCTGGCGGCGGTAGCCAGAACATTTTTGGTGGTCTCGCATCGTCCTTTTCCAAGGGAACGACCAATCTTATGTCGTCGCTGTTCGGTGGCTCTGTCGATCCGACATCCATTTTCTGGCGCCCGAACACCACGTTCAGCTCATTTCTGGGGTTTGATAGTGGCGGTTACACCGGGGCAGGCGGTCGCAAGGAGCCTGCTGGCGTTGTGCATAAGGGCGAGGTTGTCTGGAGTCAGGACGATGTGGCGCGGGCGGGCGGTGCGGCCACGGTCGATGCCATGCGGCTGGGCTATCGTGGCTATGACAAGGGTGGCGTGGTTGGTGGATCGGGTGGCGCTTCTCAGTCGTCGAACGACAATGGCGGCGGTAACATTACCGTTCACAATTATTCCAAAGCCAACGTCCAGTCTGAACAGACCACGGATGCGAGTGGCCGCCGCCAGACCAAGTTCGTGATTGCGGACATGACAGGGGATGCGATCGGCACCAAAGGTGGCAAAGCCTCAAAGACGATTGAGCAGCAATACGGCCTCAAAAAGAAGGGGATCGCCCGATGACGGTTCCCATCTGGCCCGATGTCCTGCCGCGTCCGGAGCGTGAGACCTGGCAGCGGACAACGACCGATCCTCGCCTGAAGCGGCAAAACGACGGCGCGGTGCCAAGTTATCGCCGTCGCTTTTCCGCTGTGGCCAGATCGGTCACTCTGTCCATTCTGGTCAGCCGCGCCGACAAGGCCGTATTCGATCAGTTCTACGAGGAACTGACTGGCTATGGCGCGACGCCTTTCTACATGCCTGACCCGACCACCGACAGCTGGCCGCTGCTCGACGACAGCGGTAATCCGCTCCTGACCGATACTGGCCAGCCAATCCTGCTGGCGGAACAATGGTTGGTGGTCTTCGGCGACCAGCCACCCAGCGACGCGGTTGTCGGCGTCCAGTTTCGAATTTCCTTCAGCGTGACGGTGATGCCATGAGACGTGTTTCCCTGAATGCCCGGCTGGCGATGGAAATGGGCATGACGGACGAGGTCTATGTCGCGCTCTTCTACATCACCCATCCCGATCTCGATGAACCTGTTCGGCTTTCAACCGACAATACAGAGCGGCTGTCCGACGAGCCGTTGATGTATGGCACCCGCTCGTCCTGGATGGACAGCGACACCAGTAGCGAGCCGTTTTACTTCGTGCTGGCCTCGACCATCCTGCCATCGGATCTCGATGACGCCCCGACCTCCGGCAATCTGGTGCTGGAAAATGTCGACAATGATATTGCCAAGGTGCTGCGGTCTTTCACGACGCTTGCCACCATTCACATGGCAGTGGTGTTGGCATCGTCACCCGACTATGTGGAAATCGAGTATCGCAACATGCAAATCGTCAGCGCCGACCTGACCGCAGGCGAGGTGACGCTGAGTTTCAGCCGGCAGGACATCGAAGAAGAGAAGTCGCCGGGCGGACGAATGACCCGCAGCCAGTTTCCCGGCCTGTTCTCCTGATGCTGGCAAGCCCGCACGAAATAGTGTAGGGCTTTTCCGTCTCCCCAAATCCAGCCAGAAGTAACCCGGTCACCCTACCGGCTGTTTTGCCATGCCCGTCTCGCGCGATGATGCCTCCAATCCAGCCGGGTCACTTCTCGGCCTTTTTCATGGTTGGCAATGGCGCACTGGTCCCAAGATTATATCGGCATCCCGCATGCCCCACACGGCAAAACCCGTGAGGGCGTGAACTGCTGGACGCTGGCTGTCCTGGTCTATGGCGAGCAGCTCGCCATCCAACTGCCCGCCTATGTCGGAGACTTCGTCTCGATCGATGAGGCTGCGGAGATTGAGGCGCTGTTTGCGCGCGAACAGGGTGCAGCGCATTGGAATGAAGTGGCAGCGCCAGCCGAGTTCGATCTCGCAATCTTTCGGCGAGGCCGGTTCGATACGCATGTCGGTGTCGTGGTGCGGCCGGGACTGATGTTGCATGTCGTTGGTGAGGACCAGGCCAAGCTTGAGCGTTACGACAATGGGGTCTGGAAACCGCGTTTGAAGCGGTTTTTAAGGCACCTCGAACGGCTTCAGGTGGCGGCATGACCATTCCTGTTTTGGCCGTGCCGTTTCTCGATCCTTCAGTCGGCCGCATTTCCAAAGAACTGCCCGAAGGCCTGACCATTGCCGAGATCATCGGCGTGACCATGCCGGGCCTGTCCGATCATGATTTGGCATTGTTGCGCGTGGTGCTGGTCAGTGAGCGTGGCTCTGCGGTGATCGAACAGCGCTACTGGCACCGGGTCAGGCCCTATGTCGGTGTGCGTGTCGTCATCCGGCTTGTGCCGGGCAAGAGCGCCCTCCGGTCGGTTCTGACTATCGTCGTGGCCATCGCCGCCGCTGCCATCGGGCAATACTGGGCAACCGCCATGGCTCTTACTGGCACGACGGCGACAGTCGTCGCTGGCGGCATCACGCTTGGTCTGACCGTGCTTGGCAATCTGCTGATCAACGCGCTCATTCCGCCCGCCAGCAACAAGAAGGACAAGACCACCTATTACATCAACGGCTGGCGCAACAATCTCGATCCGGACGGCGTCATTCCCGAAGTCTACGGCAAGATCCGGTTCGCGCCGCCGTTCGCCGCCACCAGCTACACTGAAATCGTCGGCAATATCCAATATCTGCGCTCGATCTTTCTGGTTGGCTATGGCGGCGACTATGGCGTGGCGCTGTCTGAGTTCTGGATCGGCGACACCAGCATTGATGAATATGACGAGCTGACGATCGAGACCCACGAAGGTCTCGCCAGCGATGGCACCTTCACGCTCTATTATCGGCAGGTCTATGAACTGTCCCTCGGCGTCGAGCTGACACGTGAAAGGCCCCGCAACGACCAGGGAAAGGTGATCAGCGGCGCTGCCAAGGAAGATCCCGTCGTCCGCACCACGGGTGCCGATGCCTCTGCAGGTTCGGTGATCATCGGCTTTCCGGCTGGCCTCGGCCGTGTCGATGACGAGGGCGATAAGAAGAACCTGTCGGTGCAGATCCGGATCCGGCAAAAACCCGCCAATGCCGCCGACGATCAATATGTCGTGGTCACCACGATGACGATCACCAGCCAGAAGCTCGAAGCCTTCTATCGGCAATACACCTGGTCTTTCGCGACTCGCGGCCGCTACGACATCGAAGTCACACGGATGACGGACGAGCATACCAAGTCGAACTACCAGAGCCGCACGACATGGGTGGCCTTGCAGACGATCCGACCGGAATATCCGATCGACTTTCCCTATCCGCTGGCGATGATTTCCATGCGGGTCAAGGCGACCTATCAGCTGAATGGCCAGCTCGATAATTTCAACATCATTGCATCGCGCCGCTGCCTGGATTGGGATGCCGCGACCGGCACATGGATAGGTCGCGAGACCAACAACCCGGCCTCGCTCTATCGCTACTGCCTGCAATCGGCCTCCAATCCGAAACGGGTGTCCGATAGCGAGATCGATCTGGATGCGCTGGCCGATTGGCACGTCTTCTGCGCATCCAAAGGCCTCGAATACAACGCCGTCCATGACGATGATCGCACGCTGCGGGAGCGCCTGGACGACATCGCCGGGGCTGGTCGGGCACGATCGCGCTATGACGGTGTTCGCTGGAGTGTGATCGTGGATCGGCCGCAGGATCTGGTCATCGACCATATCAACCCGCGCAACTCCTCGAATTTCAAGGCGAGCCGCACGTATTTTGATCCGCCGCATGGGTTTCGGATCAAGTTCTTCGACCAGACCTATGATTACAAACAGAACGAACGGCTCGTGCCATGGCCCGGCCATTCGGGACCGATCACGCTGACGGAAGCCTTGGAGCTGCCCGGCAAGACCAATCCGGATGAGATCTGGATCGAGGCGCGCCGGCGTATGTACGAGGCGCTCTATCGGATCGATATCTATGAGGCGGTCCAGGACGGGCCGATCAGCGTGGCGACACGCGGCGATTTGGTCATGACCTCCTATGACGTTCTGGAACGGACACAGGTCGCGGCCCGCGTCCTCGATGTCATTGGCCGCACCATCGAGCTGGACAGCGAAGTCGAGATGACCTCCGGCCTGACCTATGGCCTGCGGTTTCGGCATTTTGCAGACGAGGACGATACGATCGGCGTCAGCGTGTTGGTGACGTTGCTCACGGTGGTGGGCACTGGCAGGACCGTCGTCATGGCCGATCAGAACCCCAGCATCGTTCCGACGATCGGAACGCTTGTGCATGTCGGCTTGCTGACCTCCGAAAGCCTGCCGATGATCGTCACGCGGGTCGAGGCCGGCGAAGACATGTCCTCCCATTTGCGCCTGGTCAACGCCGCGCCAATTATCGACGAACTGACCGACGAAGAGGTGGCACCGGCATGGTCCGGTCGGGCGGGTGCCGATGTGGAAACATCCAGCAGCGCCCCTCCAACGCCCGCCATCACGTCGATCGATACCGGCGTTGTCGGCACCGAGATCTCTGGTGGATTGAGTGTGTCTGCCTCCCCGGGTGTCGGCAATGTGGTGACGGTGGCCTATCGGCTCCAGCATCGCAAATCTGGCACGACGGCATGGACGCCAATTGATTTTGGCGTGGGCGATGGTGCGGTGCTGGTCACATCCTATGTGACCGGCGATGTCGTCCAGGTGCGGGTGGCAGCAATAGGTGAAACCGGTTTGATCAGCGCCTTTTCATTGCCCGTCACGGTGACGATCGGCGCGGACGACGGGGCCACGCCGGTACAATTGCCGTCCGGCAATATCGATGTCGTGGCAATCCTGGGCGGTGCGACCATCGTCATCCAGACCACGGATGACGCAGCAACATCTGCCGTCCAGATCTATTGCTCGACCGTCAACGACCTGGAAACGACCACGGATGCGATTGGTGCGCCGATCGCGGTCGAGGCGTCGCGGTCCTATACCGTTGCCGTGGGTGACGCGACCCGCTCCAACCTGCTGGTGAATGGTAGCTTTGACAGCTCCAGCAATTGGACACTTGGCGACGGTTGGACGGTTTCATCCGGCGTGGCGGTTCACAGTTCCGGTTCGGCCGGCACCATCAGCCAGGCCGTGACGCTGACGGCCGGTGCCAATTATCGCCTCAGCTACGAACTGACCCGATCGGCCGGCTCGATCCAGCCAAAGCTGACGGGCGGAACGACAGTGTTTGCGGGCAACAGATCCGCCTCCGCGACGATCCGCGAGAGCGTGCAGGCATTGAGCGGCAATACCGCTCTGGCGCTTGCTGCCACCGAGGCCTTCTCCGGTCAGGTCGATAACCTCGTCCTCTATCTCGAAACATCCACCTGTCTGCCGCAAGGCACCAATTACCTGTGGCTTGAGCCACGGAACGCGAACGGCGTGAGCGGACCGATCACCGGTCCCTTCACCATCTCGGTTCGATAGGAGCGTCCATGACCGATCTCGGCGTCAGATCCCCCAATGTCGCGGCTACCGGCTTGCTGGATACCATCATTGGCAACCGTAAAGGCTCGTCACGTCTCCAAACGGTGACCGATCTTGCCAAGCAACTTGCCGGGACAAGCCCGATTAATCTGCTTGGTAATCAGGCTCCGTTGTTCAAGACCTATGCGGATCTCGCCGCCTCTGCCTTGGCGAGCAAAATCAGTGCCTGGGTTTATGAAGACGCAACCGCTGCGAATAATGGCATCTGGCGGTGGACCGGTACGACCTGGGAATGGGCGCTGCCATTGCCCTACTCGTTTTTGACAGCCGAGGATGCCGGCGCCGGCACAGCAAATGCTGTCAAGGCGACAACGACGATACCGGTGTCTGAGGAGATGTTCATTCTTGTCGAATTGTTTCGGGCAACGACGGGCGAACCGGCCACGATCAGCTTCAATGATGGCGCGGCACTGACGATCAAAACCAATCGTGGGACAGACGCCAGCGCGCTGGCGTCTGGCATGGTCATGGCTGGCAAGATCTTCGGCTCTACGTTCCGATTGATTACGGATGAAGACGTTGCAGTGTTGGTCACGCAAGCGGAAACCGCGCGTGATCAGGCGGTTCAGGCGAAAGAGACAGCTGAGAGCCTCACCATCTACACAGCCGGCGCCACTGGGCAGATCGCGAGACCGATTGTCGATAAATTACGTGATATCCTGTCCTCCAGCGACTTTGCGACTTCTGCTCAAGCAAAGGCGGCGGCCGGCAATACAAAACCGGTTATTGCCAGTGACGGTGGTCTGTATGCTCCGGCCATCGGCGGCGGTGCATTCATCCGTGCTGACGCGCGAGAAATTCGTCTATGCGCAGATCTCGACATCAAAAACGACGGTACGCAGGATGCCGTCCAGGCGCTCGATGACGCGATTACCTATTCTCAGGCTCGTAACATCCCCGTAAAACCCGACGGGTCATTTTTGATGTCGTCGCGCTATGCCAGATCCGGCAACAAAAGCGTAAGGATCTTAGGCGGCGGAGCGCCGATTTCTGAATTTATATGGCCCGATACCGTGGGAAGTCCTGGCCTTGATTTGACGTTCACAGACCAGATTGTGACCGCTTATCTGCAAGGCATCCGAATGAGGACATCAGGTAAGGGCACCGGTAAAGGCGTCAAGATCAGCCAGCCTGTACTGGCATCATCGCTCTGGCGCGGACCGGTGATCCGAGATCTGGAATTTGTTGGGGTCGATGTCTTCAGCGACTGCTGGGACGTGTTGCTCGACCTTGAAAATTGCTGGAACTCGTCCGTCAGTGGTCTCTACGGTTTTGGTCGCACATTGACCGCTGGTGAAACCGTTATCGGAACAGCAGGCATCCTCACGAAGAACTGCACGGATAGCAAGTTTTACGACGTTGGCCTACACGGCTTTCAGACTGGCGCGAATTTCGGGCAAGATGCAGGGGATGATGAAGGAATCATCTTCACGCATTTTACGATCCTGTCGTCAAACACGGGCATCAAATACAGGACACCGGCCGCCGAGGCGGGGTGCCAGATCGCACATGGTCATATCAATGCTTATAACGCTGGCATCGATCTCTATGCAAAGCATGTCGGGTTTATAAAAAACCTCGACATCTACAAGATCAGCGGCTCAGCTGTCGATTTCCGTGGGATAAGGTTGGAAAACTGCAACGGCATGCAGATCGATGACATCACATTCGGCAACACTGGCGCGTCTGGCCCGTTCTGGGGTGTTGAACTGGCATCGGGAAGTGATCACAACAAAATTAGAGGCTTGCGACGGCACACAGGCGCAAGCACCATCGACAACATGGTGGTCTTTTCCGGTACCGGCAACGACAACAACACAATCGACGATGTTCGAAACGCCGGTAATCCCGCAGTTGCGTTTGCCACGGACAAGTCAAATCATCTGTCTAACGATTTTCGAAATATCCGGCCGGCCGGCGAAGAAGCCTTTGCTGCTAACGCTGCAACGCCGTCGGTCAACAGCGCGATCTGGGGGTATTTCACCACGGCCAATACAGCGGCGACGACGATCACGACGTTCACCAACTGGTTTGCTGGCCAAACCTGGACCGTCCTTGCCAAGGATGCCAACACCACCATTGAACATGGTTCAACTCTGCTTCTGAAGGGGGCGGCAAGCGTGACGATGCCCAACGGCGGGATGATGACATTCAGAGCCTTTGCCGAGGGGTCGGTCGTGCGCGAAATCGGGAGGTCGTTCTGATGATCGCCGTTCATGGGGCGTTCGGCAAGATCGGCAGGCTGGTTGTCGCGGATTTACAGGGAATGGGACAGTCGGTAGTGACGATTGATACCGACAACGAGCTGACGGCTCCTGCCTCGCTGCATGATATTGCGATCTGGTGTGCGACCTCGCCGCCACCGCATAATCGGATGGAGCCATTCTGGGAGGATTTCCAGTCTTTCATGCGGCTTCTGCACCGACCATATCGCCGTGTGATTTTTACCAGTTCTTTTGGCATCGAGACAGGCAACGGCGTGGAAGCGATCAACGCTTACGCTGCCGGGAAAATAGCAGCTGAAGCATTTTTAAAGGCTTGGACTGAAGAGGATGCCTCTCGGTCGGGCGTCGCTATCAGAATGGGAGGGTACGGCCCGTTAACTGATGTTTCCATGCCATGGTCAATGAGCGAAAATCAGATTCTCGCAGCCTATCGAGCAGCTCTGCTGAAACCTAATGGCTACCATTTGATCCGACCGCTTCATCAAGATTGGAGCTTTATATGAGAACTAGCTGGTGCAAAGCTACAGTAGTGGGCCAGAAACCGCTAAGGGCTACCCCGTGGCTTCGGTGTTGGACCTGTTTGAGGAAGCTCTGGTTCTCTGTTTTGGCGGTTATCTCGGCGCTCGCTGGGTTTCTCTGCGGCTTCGCTTTGGTTGTCTTCATCTTTTTGATTTTGGCGAGGGAACCCGTTGATATCCGCATTACTATCACCCCCAGAGGTGATAATGAACTTGCACGTTGAAGCTTCGCCAAAACTTTCAAGGCAAACGCGCTCGATTTCGGACGTGCGACGATAATTAGGCTCCGACGAACCTAAATAGTTCTTTACATTCGTAAGATGCGTGGGGAAAATCATGAACCATAGGGTTACTAAGGTTCCAGCCGCTCCCCCAGCATTTAAAAACTTACAAAATATGTCAGCTAGCTTTGGATTTTGTTCTTTAATCCTTGCAACAGTCGTTACCTCATTAGCGTGCTCTTCTAAAAAATCCGTGGCAGCGGAACTGATTGCGGCAAGCATGGCATATGTGAGAGGCTCGGCCTTAAGGACTTCGATAACTTCTTTAGCAAGGTTGAACAGGCCAGTCGCTACTTTTGCATGCTCATAACCACATTCGGGATTTTGGCAGATCTCTTCATTATCAAAGCCATAAAACTCGGAACTGCCGATGTCATAGCTCTTTGACGGAAAAATGGATTTGCACTGCGGGCAAAGGGCAGGCAAGGGCGGGCCATTACGGCCAGTATAGCCGATCCGCGATGTTGTTGATCCTGCACTTTTGCTGCGTGGCGAATTTTCGACACGTGTGCCGCTCATCTCAATTTTGGAAGCGCCAGAAATATCGTAGGGTTGTTCAACGTCGGTGAACCTAACGTTTTCGAATTTCCCAGTTATCGGTCCCTCTGTTTTGATGCCAACTTTGGCTCCAGAGATATGGACGTTTTTAATGTGCATTTTATACCCCCCAACCCGGGGCTCATATCAGCACGTCGTTAAATAAGAGTCGAGTCGCAAATGCGTGCGATACGGGTGGTTCGGTTCCTAAGCCATTGAGTGGTATTTTAAGTTTGGACAAGGTAAATTGCAGCTCGTTTGAAGGGCATTCAATGTGGCTTCATACCATCGATTAGTGCAGTCTCAGTCAACGGCACATAGATAACGGTGTAGTCGGGAACTGAAAAGTCGCGTCCGGCGCCAGAGGATCACTCATGACAGTCATTTTTGCGGGTGCTTTCGAAGACTGTGCGGTGATCGGCGGCGATCAGCTTCGCCATGAGTATTTCACCCTTCAGCCGGCTGGATTTGCCAGCAAGGTTAGAAGGATCAATGACCGAGTATGGGGTGCAAAGGCAGGCTATGGCCCCACTGCAGATCGTCTCTGGGACGATTTGACCGGCCTGCCGGGCGTTGAGGACATGTGTATTGAGGAGCTCGCCGCTCACACGCGAACTCTCGGCAGCAAGGTTTATCAGGGATGTTTGGCTTTGCTTCCTGTGGGAGCAAAAGATCCGGGCTTATATCTTTTCCTAGCTGGGGTGAACGCCAACGGTTTGAGTTCAGTTCATTGGCTTAATTTCCAGTTGGGCGATTTTGGATCTGCGATAGGTCCTGGCAAAGCCTTTGCTTTTGGACCAGATCCAAGCGTTCATACTCAGGCAACCGCACTGCTTCAGGTACAGCTCACAACGCAGGGGCGTTTCGCGGTGGCCGCACTGGATACTTGGGCCATCTCCCTTACGAAATATGCTCGCCAGCTTGCTGCGCACGCCGTGGGTTTTCCTACTGATCTGGTGCTGATCATTAAAGATAGTCCAGTGAAAAGGTGCCTGCTGGAGGAGGCGTCTCCTTCGGATCCAGCCTTCACCAGATGCCTGTTTCCTTTGTAATCACGCTAGTTTTCAACGGTTGATGTTTGTTAGATGGATCCAACGGCGGCGAAGAGGATCGTGAATCGCTTTTGACAGAAGTTCTGGAATTTTCATTTTTCCGATTCGTCGTGTCAAAATTCCGAAAGTTCGCGGCGAGCTACATTGGCAATCCGCACATCGTTGTCCGCGCCTTTGGACGCTCCAGGCAAGCGCAAGACACCATCGCAAAGCGCCAGCAGCCGACCCGCGACCGGATGGAAAATCTCCTCATAGAGCGCGTCGCCGACAGCCGTGCCGCCCGCTGCGTGCCAGATCGGCAGCGCCACCCATTCCCCGATCATCGGCACATGTCCGGCCTGAAACAGCGCATAGGACGGGGCCTCCAATGCCTTGAGGTTGGCCGCCATTTTCACCGGATCGTCACCCGTGCCTGAGCGATAAGGGCCTGCAATCAAAATCAGCATTTTTCTCTCCATTAAACTGCACGAATATCCATAAATCTGCATGATTTATCTTGAGAGTCGAGTCAAAATCGTTGATATAGATGGGTATGTAAATTTTCAGGTAATTTCGTGCAATGCTGACTCATCAACGCAAGGCTCTCATTCTCTCCCGGCTACAACGCGACGGGCGGGTGATCGCCAAGGATTTCGCCGCTGAACTTGACCTGTCGGAGGACACCATTCGCCGTGACATGCGCGACATGGCAGCAGTGGGATTGCTGGCCCGCGTGCATGGCGGTGCGCTGCCGCTTTCGCCGGACCTGCCGGATTTCTCGACCCGGAAAAGCCGGGCGGGCAGCGAGAAACAGGCTTTGGCAACCCGTGCCGTCTCATTGGTTCAGCCGGGGCAGATGATCTTTCTGGATGGTGGCACCACCAATGCCGAAATTGCCCGGCTGCTACCGCAAAATCTCGGCCTGACGGTGATTACCCATAGCCCGACCATTGCCGTCGAGCTGGAGAGGCGCAGCGATATCGAGGTTATCCTGATCGGCGGGCGGCTCTATCGGCATTCGATGGTGGCGGTGGGTGCCGTGGCGGCGGAGGCGATTGCAAGGCTGCGCCCGCACCTGTTCTTCCTGGGCGCCACCGCCATCCACCCACAGCATGGCGTCACCACCGGCGATGCCGAGGAAGCGGCGATCAAGCGGCTGATCGCCTCGGTCAGTGCGGAAACCTATCTCTGCCTGACCGCAGAAAAGCTGGATACACTGTCGCCCTGCCAGATCCTGCCGCTGCCGGCCCTTTCGGGATTGATCGTCGGACCCAGCGTGGAGGCGGCGCGGCTTACCCCCTATCAGGCGACCGGGATCGCGCTTTTTCAGGCGTGACCAGTCGTCAGGATATGCCCATCGTCAGAGCATGAAGATGCGTCGGATCAGGAAAACAGCACGTCCGTCACCCTGACATCACCGACATGGCGGCCTGTCCAATTGTGCATCGGCTTGTTGGCCATGGCCAGCAGCGCCAGCCGCTCGGGACTGTCCTTTTCGAAATAGCGGGCCAGGAGCGCCGTCACCATCGCCTCGGCGGCGCGCGTTGTGCCGTCATCCGCCTTGACCGCAATCGACAGGCCCTGTTGCGGCAGAATGGCGCAAAACACCCCTTCGGCACCGGTCTTGGCGAAGATCTGCCCCGGGGCGACCTGCATCATCTTCGTGCAGGCGCGTGCGGTACCCGCCACGTAATAAGGCTCTGCCATGCAGGCATCGATCAGCCGTCTGGAGGCCTTGGCGCGCACTGGCTCCAGCCCCTGCCCCGTCGCCATCCTGGCAAAACCATGGGCCAGCGCCTTCAGCGGCACAGCATAGGTGGGGATCGAGCAGCCTTCGGTGCCGCAATGGTCGCGGTCAAGCACGGCGCCCGTCAGGCTTTCCATGGTCGCACGGATATCGCGTTGCAGGGGATGATCGTATTCCACATAGCCTTCGACCTGATAGCCAGCATGCACGCAGGCGCAGACGAAACCGGCATGTTTACCGGAGCAATTATTGTGCAGCGCCTGCGGCTTTTCCAATGTGCGGGCCTGATGGATCAGGGTTTTCTGATCGAAAGACCAATGGGCGCCGCATTCCAGCGCATCCACGTCCAGCCCGGCCCTGGCCAGCATCAGCGCCGCCAGCACCACATGCTCGTCCTCACCGGAATGAGAGGAACAGGCCAGCGCCAATTCCTTGTTACCAAACCCATAGGCATCCGCCGCACCACTTTCCACCAAGGGCAGGGCCTGCATGGCCTTGCAGGCCGAGCGCGGAAACACACCCGCCTCGATATCTCCGGCGGAAAACACCACCTGGCCATCGCCATCCACCACCACGGCCACGCCATGATGGCGGCTTTCGACGCGATTTCCACGGGTGACTTCAACGGTAATGGGATTGGTCATGATGGCGAGGCCTTAGATGTTTTGGGGACCCTGTTTGATTAGCGCAGAATGCGACAGGGCGCATCCCTAAACAAGCTGGCGAGATTTTTACGGCGCCGTGCGTTTTATAAAAAGTACAAATACCCGGGTACGACGATGCGACCGCAAGTCTGCCTGCTTCAATCTCAACCTTTCAGACTCTAGAAAGGCCCACTCAGGAAAGGCATTGCCCGGATCGGCAGGGCCGGCACGTCGATATGGTCAGGCGCAAGCCCAGCCCTGGCCCGAGCCGCCATCATCTCATAAGCGCTTTCCAGGTGCCGGGTGAAGCGCTCGGTATCGAACAAAGGCTTGCTGCGGCGGTTCGCTTCGAGCTTCTGTTTCAGGGCGACGATCTTTTCGGGGTGAGCGGCGAACTCTACAGCTCTTTCAATGAAATCCGCCTCGTCCCGCGCTACCAGTTCGGGCAGTCCGATGGCCGTAAGCAAGCTCTCGGATACCCGCGAAGCAAAGCTTAGGCCTTTTTTGGTCAGGACCGGCAGTCCGCCCCAGAGCAGATCCGATGTCGTCGTATGGCCGTTATAGGGGAAAGTGTCGAGCGCCAGATCGGCAAGGCCCACCCGGCTCAGATGATCGGGATAATCCGCCCCCTCGGCAAAGACGATACGCTCGCGGCCAATGCCGAGCCGGGCGAATTCCTCAGCGAAATTCGCCTGCAATTGCGACCCGCTGCACAATATCCACAACAGGCTGTCCGGCACGGCTTTCATGATGGAGGCCCATAAATCGATACTTAGCGGACTGATCTTGGCGGGCGAATTGAAGGAGGCAAAGACGAAGGCTCCTTCCGGCAGCCCGTGGTCGGCCCGCTTCAAGGCTTTGGGGAGCGGCTTGGTCACGCTGCAATTGCCCTGATAGGTTTCCGGCAGACGGCAGAGCTTTTCCTCAAACCAGGGCTTGGCATCGTCAGGTGTGACGATGAGGTCGGTCATGTGATAATCCAACCCCGCACCGCGCACCGAGCCGGGATAGCCGATCCAGCTGGCCTTGACCGGCGCATCCGAGAGAGCGACGACGGCAAGCCGGTTGCCCGCCGTGTGTCCCTTCAGGTCGATGAGAATATCGATACCGCGCCGGCTGATGTCCTGGGCAATCCCGTCATTGTTCATCTGGCCGACAGCGATGATTTCCGATTGCAGCACCGGGTCCCAGGTCTTTTGGATGGCGGCCTGACCAGGCGGCGTATGGCAAAAGAAAGTAATGTCGAAACGACTGCGGTCATGGGCCAGAAAGACATCGTAGAGGAGATACATGGTGGCATGGATGGTCAGATCCGAGGAGAGATACCCGACCTTGAGTTTTTCGCCCAAAGGACGAACTGCGCGCCGCGGCATCGCAGTACCCACATTGCGCTGAAGCAGGTCAGTGCCGCCGCAAGGACCGTTGATCACCGCCTGATCGTCGCTCCAATAGCAGCGCGACAGAGGCTGGTCGCGATAGAGAATTTCCGCCGTCAGCGGGTCCTCGGGTGACTTCATCATCTCAAGCCATTGCCTTGCGACCGGAAAGACCAGGTTGGAGCGGCAGAACATGAAATAATTGACCGCAACAAAACTGTCCTCGGGATTTTCCGCATAGCGCCGTTCAATGATCGGCTTCAGTTTTTCCGGTTTGCGGATCAATTGATAGTGGTTGATGACGATCTGTAAATGCCAGTTACTGGTCAGATCGAGAAGCGGCACCAGTTCATCCAGTGGCGGATGCATGCCTGCCCCCAGCAGCATATTGGCGATATCGCTGACGAAACCCGCATCGTCTGCATTGGCGCGCGCTGCCGCAACGGCAATGCTCTCCAGCAGATCGGCCCGCCGCTCGGTCAGATAGAGCTTGGCGGCGAATTTCAGGAATTCGGCGCGCTTTTCCGGCAAACCCGCTGCCGACCGGGCAAAGGCTTGCGCCGCCTCGATCTTCTGGCCGAGCTTCAGATGGATATTGGCGGCCAGCATTTCGGCCTGTCCGGCTTTTCCGGCCAGCGCCAATTGCCTGGCTGCCGCCTGCGCATGGCCCAGAGCCTTTTCAAACGCGCCATGCCGATAGGCATTAAGCGCCAAATCCATATCCTGAGCCATGATCCGCCAAGCCACCTGCATGTTCAATCCATGCGACGGCAGGAACCTGCCGCCGCGTTATGTCGGATAGAGGAAAATCATTGCCCGAGGCTTGCCCGCACACAGCGTTAAACACTTAACCCGGCAAGGCCGGAACGTCGATCCGGGTGGGCGCAAGGCCAGCACGGGCGCGCTCCGCCATCATCTCATAGGCTCGCTCCAGATGCCGGGTGAAACGAAGCGTGTTAAACAGCGGCGCGGTATGGCGGCTGGCGGCAAGATGGCTTTTCAGCGCGGCGATCTTGTCCGGTTGCCGGGCAAGGTGCGCCGCCAGACTGACGAAAACCTCCTCATCATCAGCCACCAGTTGATCGAGGCCAACAGCCTTCAACAGGCTTTCCGACACCCGCCCGGCAAAACAATGCCCACGTTTGGTCAAGACCGGCAGCCCGCCCCAAAGCATATCGGAGGTCGTCGTATGGCCGTTGCAGGGGAAGGTATCGAGCGCCAGATCGGCCAGCGGCAGCCGGTGGACGTGCTCGCCATAATCCTGCTTGGCGGCAAACAGGATGCGGGCCGGATCGATGCCTTCCGCCACAAAGCCCGCCTCCAGGTTGGTTCTTGCAATGGCATCCGGGCAAAGCATCCACAACAGGCTATCGGGTGCGAACCGCAATACTCTAGCCCACAGGGACATGGTCTGCGGCGTGATCTTGTGGACGCCGTTGAAGGAAGCGAAAACGAAGGCATGCTCCGGCAACCCGTGATCAGCACGCCGCGACGGCCTTGGTTGCGGACGGCTGGCTGCGCTGTTGGCCTGGTAGCAATCCGGCAGGCGGCAGAATTTTTCCCGGTAGAAAGCCTCGGCACTGTCAGGCGTCACCACCGGGTCGGTTATGGCATAATCCAGATCGACGCTGGACACCGGGCCGGGAAAGCCGAGATAGGTGGCCTTGAGCGGCGCGGATGACAGATTGACGATGCCGAGCCGGGCACCCGGCGTATGGCCTTTCAGATCAACAAGAATATCGACCTGCTGACGGTCGATTTCAGCGGCAGCAGCCTCGTCGGAAAGATCGCGCAGGCTGACTAGCTCCTGGCGCAATAGTTGCGGCATCGCCTGCTGATCGGCGCTGTAAGTCTTTGCTGTATAGCAGAACAGCGTGATCCTGAACCGGCTGCGATCATGAGCCAGCAGGCTGTCGAGAAACAGCGTCATGGTTGCATGGGCGTGAAAATCGCTGGAGAGATAGCCGATATGCAGGGGTTGTTCAGCCATTCCGATTTTCCGCCGCGGCGGGCGGGCGGCAAAGCTTTTCGCCAGTGCCAGATGCTCGCGCACGGGCTTGGCCTGCACGCTCTGGTCTTCGCACCAGAGCACACGGGACAGCGCCTGCTCGACCTGCAAGACAGCGCGCGCGTAAGGCTCGTCCGGGGCTGCCATCAATGCCTGATGACGGGCGATGGTGGCGAGATCGACCAGATCATGGGCGCTGGCAAAGCGCAGGCCTTCGATGGCGACATCGCCAGGCACGGTGTCGCGCGCCTCGTCCAGCAGCGCTTTCAGCTCAGGCAATTGCCAATTGGCGCGGTAGAAACTGGCGGCAAAAAACATCGCCGGGCCGCTCGCCCGGTCGAGAAAAGGGATCAGTTGCGTCACCGCCTGGCGGGCAGCATTGTCCCAGGGGGCCAGCAGGGTCTGCGCCATGACCAGCACGAAGGCCGGATCGGCGCGGTTGAGAAGGCCCGCCTCCAACCCGATCCGGCGCGCTTCATCCGCCTGTCCGGCCTGGAGAAACAGCGTCGCCGCCAGCTTCAAAAAGGCAGGGGCCTCGGCGCGATTGGCCTGTGCCGCCTGGACAAAAGCGGTGGCGGCAGCTGGCTTGTCGCCGCGCTTCAACAGGATATTGCCGATCAGGGCCTGCGCCATCGCATGGTTGGGCGCTTTTTTGGCAATCACAAAACGCGCCGCACTCAGCGCCGCGTCGAAATCCCCGGCCTGATAAGCCTTTACCGCCGCATCAAACGTCGCCATGGACTGACTCTTGCGGCGTGAAAAACGGTTCGTTGCGCGCAGGCAAGGCCGGAACATCGATATGATCGGGTGCAAGGCCCGCCCGCGCCCGCTCCGCCATCATCTCGTAGCCGCGCTCCAGATGACGCGTGAAGCGCTCGGCATCAAACAGCGGTGCGGTTAAAATCTGGGTGCACAGACGAGCCCGAAGCTCCTCCAGCCGGTCTGGATGTTCGGCGAACTCCACAGCGCGGGCGACAAAATCGTCTGCATCCTGCGCCACCAGTTCCGGCAGGCCGACAGCCTTCAGCAGGCTTTCGGAGACACGGCCCGCGAATGCCTTGCCTTTCTTCGTCAGGACAGGAACGCCTGCCCACAGCGCATCGGATGTGGTGGTGTGGCCGTTGTAGATGAAAGTGTCGAGCACCAGATCGGTTGCCGACATCCGGGCCAGAAACTCCGCAAGCGGGCAATTATCGAAGAAGATCAATCGTCCGGCATCGATGCCCTGCTGCGCGAAGGCGATGCGCAGATTACCGGCAACCACCGGCCGCGCGCAGCTTACGGCAAGGACAGCTCCCGGCACGCGCTTCAGCACCTGTGACCAGAGACGGATCGCTTGACGGTCGATTTTCTGCGACGCATTGAAGGAGCCGAAAACGAACCGGCCCTGTGGCAACCCAACCGACTCGCGGCTTGTCCTCTTTTGCCAAGTCCGGCGAGACATGCTGTTGGCCATATAGGTTTCCGGCAAGCGGCAGAGCTTTTCCTGATAATAAGGCTTGCTGCTATCGGGGGTGACGATCGAATCGGTGATTGCATAGTCTAGATCGACCCCCATCACCGCGCCGGGAAATCCCAGATAGGTGACTTTGATCGGCGCATCGCAAAGGTCAACGACATCAAGCCTTGCCTGCGCCGTATGCCCATTCAGATCCACCAATATATCCACCTCATTCTGGCGGATCCACTGGATAATGGCCTCGCTGGACATGTCGCGAACCCGGACGACTTCGCTACGCACTTGGTCCGGCCACGTCGATTGATAGACCTCAGAACCGGCAGGAGAGTTACACAGCAGGATAATCTCGAACCGCGAACGGTCATGCCACAACAGCGTGTCCTGAAACAACGTCATGATCGCATGAACACGAAAATCGCTGGACAAATAGGCGATACGAATCCGGCCCTGTGGGCGGATCGCCCGGCGCGATAGAGGTTCTGCCACTTGCGCGCGGTGACGCATGACTTCAAGCGCTCCGAAAAACGGCTTTGCTGCCTCGCCCTCATCATCGGTGCGAACGATCCTCGCCCAGCCCAACTCGAAAGCCGCCAGACGCTCCCCGAAACCCGGCTCCTGCAATCGTTTCGTGAAATGATCCGTCACAGCGAAATCGCAACGCTCCTGGGCGCGCAGAAACAGAGCAGAGAGCAGGAAAGCATTATTGGGGTAGCGCGCGGCATTGGCCAGCAGAACGGGATATAACCCGTCCCTTTCCGTCGATGTGGCGAGAAAAGCGATGAGAAGGTTGAGATGCGGGCGTTTTTCACAATCCAGTCCGCCGATGATCGCATGGGCCTCGCCGAGCCGCCCAAGCGTGGACAAGGCGGTCACGACCTTGAAGATCGCCGTCTGATGATCGGCAAGCCGTTTTGCTACGAGATCGACAAGCCCGGCAAGCGGCTCGAACTGGCTCTGGGAAAACAGCAGATCGACGGCAAGCACCAGACAGTCATTCGCCTTGGCCGATGCGCTGTGCGCCACTTTCAGAAAAGCCTTGGCCGCCCCGGCTCTGTCGCCCATCTTCAGCCGGATGCCGCCGGTGAGGAAATCCAGATCGGCTATCCGGTCCGGGTCCGTTTCCTGCGTTGCATCGGCCAGCGCCAGCGCCTCGGCCAGATCGCCGCTTTGATAGGCCGAAAGTACCAGTTCAAGGGTAGCCACGCGATGCTCCAACATTAAACACCCATGCCACCAGAATTATCGAATTCACACGGCAACACCGGGTTCCAACGCCGGATACAGAATGCCCGGCCCTCTCATTCATAAAAACAAGAGTTTGCGCGGGGCTGGAGCTGGCATCAGGGGATAAAGCGGAACGCTCAACCGAACAGCAAAAAGGGCCGCTTTCGCGACCCTTTCCTCCTGGCCTTGCGGCCATGAATTTTGCATGAGTTTGGCCTGACTTAAGACCCGGCAGCAAAGCTGCCGCCGAAGGAAGATGGGATCAGATCGAGGGCTGCCCCTTTCCGACCATCACCTTCCCAAAGCCTTCTACGCAGACCGAAATCTCATTAGACATTGGATCACCTTCCTTTCTTTCTGTTGACGTTGATAAGAAGGTAGGTGACGAATCGCAGCTCGACAAGGCACATAAAGTAAAAAGCTGCATTACTGAGTGATTGATCAACTTAACGTTGGCGCATCTTCGAGACTTGGTATTATTCGAGTGTGAGCACGATCTTGCCGATATGCGTGCTGTCTTCCATCAGCCGATGCGCATCCGCCACCTTGTCGAATGGCAGAACGGTATGAATGACCGGGGCGACGGTGCCTTGCTCCAGAAGCGGCCAGGCGCTCGCCAAAAGGTCGTCGCGGATGGCGCGTTTTTCTTCCGCAGTGCGCGGGCGCATCGTTGAGCCCGTCACCGTCAGGCGCTTGACCATGATCGGGCCGAGATTGACCTTTTCGGCCACGGCACCGCCCAGAAATGCAATGATCGACAGGCAACCGTCCTTGGCCAGCGAGGCAATATTCTTTTCGAAATAGGACGCGCCGATCATGTCGAGGATGATGTCGACCCCCTTACCATCCGTCTCAGACTTCACCACTTCGGCGAAATCCTCACTCCGATAATTGATGGCCCGGCGGGCACCGAGCTTCAGGCAGGCCTCTGCCTTTTCAGCCGAGCCGACCGTGGTCAGAACGTCGGCACCGAAAGCGCGGGCAAGCTGGATGGCCGTGGTGCCGATACCCGAGGAGCCGCCATGGATGAGGACCGTTTCGCCTTCGGTCAATCCCGCCATCTGGAACAGGTTGGCCCAGACGGTGAAGAAGGTTTCCGGTACCGCCGCCGCTTTCACGGCGTCAAATCCCTTGGGCCATGGCAGGCTCTGGCCTTCCGGCAGGATGCAGAATTCGGCATAGCCGCCGCCATTGGCCAGTCCGCAGACCTTGTCGCCAAGGGCAAAATCGCTCACCCCTTCGCCCAGTGCCACCACCGTGCCGGCCACTTCCAGGCCGAGAACGGGGCTTGCATCCTTCGGCGGCGGATAGCTGCCCTGGCGTTGGGCCACATCCGGCCGGTTGACCCCTGCCGCCTCGACTTTGAAAAGCAATTCACCCGGTTTCGGGGTCGGGACCGGACCGGTTGCGATGCTCATCACGTCAGGTCCGCCGGGGGATACGACATCGATATAGCGCATGCGAGTGGGAAGCGTCATAAGACCGGATCTCCGCGTTATCTTCAATGGTAACGGAGATAGGCTTCCATCCGCCTTTTGAAAAGGAGGCCCATTGACGCGGACGCTCATCCAGGGCGCGGTTCAAGCCAGTTGACGAAGCTCGCCGACATGCAGACCGCTGTCGCTATCCTTGGCGCTTTTCTTGACGCTGGCGATTTCCGACGACAGACGGCTGACATCGTCAACGACCAACCCCTGCGGCAATTCCAGAACGCCGATGGAGCAGCGCATCAGCGGAAAATCGCGGTCGACACCATGACGGTCGGTGCCACGAATACGGCCCTCGGCACGGTCTTCCGGCGAATAGAGGGCAGCGACATCGCCGTGGAAATCCGAGAGCAGCCGGTTGAGGATTTCCAGCACTTCTTCGCCGGTCCAGCCGATGAGACCGATGAAGAAATCGTCGCCGCCGACATGGCCGAGAAACACGCCATCGGCGAAGAAATACCGGTGCATCAGCGCGGCAAACAGCGAAATGGCGTGATCGCCCAGATGAAAACCGTAGTGATCGTTGAAGGGTTTGAAACTGTCGAAATCGCAATAGCAGAAATGGCGAAGGTCGTCGCTGTCGCGACCGCTGTCCTGCATGAAATCGCGAATGGCGCGATTGCCCGGCAGGCCAGTCAACGGATTTTGCTCCTGGGCGGTCTTCAACTGCTTTTCATTGATAATGCGCACCAGCGAAGCCGCAGAAACCACGCCCGCATAGCGCAGGTTTTCGGTCAGAAGCACACAATCGCTGCCCTCGGTATTAGAGAAGATCGCCATCAGCCGGTCGGCATCGGCATCGAGGCCAACGACCGGCGCGTGATCGACGAATTGCGAGATCGTCCGCTCATAAACCTTGTTCTTCAGAAGATCGCGGCCGAAGGGCTGATAGATATATTCCTTCAAATGCACTTCATGGATAATGCCGCGCGGCTCGCCATTGGCGTTCAGAACCGGAAAGAACGACTGGCGCGGATTGCGGCGAAACAGGTCGAACACGCTATCGACGCTGTCGTTTTCATAGACCGTCGGCAGGCGCTCGATCTGCTTGCGGATCAGGATTTCGTCCAGCGACTGGCTGGAGCGCCGTGACTGGCCGATATCCTTCAGATGCCGATAGTAGGATTTCAACTCGGCCAGATGGGTGGTGGGCCTCGCAATATACCAGCCCTGCACGAGATCCACCCCAAGCTCGCGACAGGCGATGAACTCGCCTTCCGTCTCGATACCCTCGGCAATCACACGCACGCCAAGCACATGGGCTGTCTGGACGATATTCTTCACCAGATGGCGTTTGCGCGAATGACCGTCCAGACCGGCGATGAAATGCCGGTCGATTTTCAGATAGTCGATCGGGAAATCGCAGAGCAGCTTCATCTCGGCATGGCCAACACCGAAATCGTCAATGGCAATCTTGAAGCCGGCGCTGCGCAGCCGCACCATCAGGCCGGCAAATTCCGGCACTTCGGTATTGTTGAACCGCTCCGATAATTCAAAACACACAGACGACGGCGCAATCCCGGCGGCGCGCAGATGCGCCAAAAGCCCGTCAATGATCGCCTCTCCTTGCACAATCAACCGCACATCGAGATTGAGAAACAGAGTATAGGCGGCATGATGTGGCAGGCTGGCAAATTTGGCCAGCGCCCTGCTGGCCACCATCTGCTCCAGGGCCAGCAATTGCCCTGTTTCATGGGCTTGATCGAGAATGTCGAGCGGCGTCTCGAAACCGATCCGTTCCTGACCGCGCATCAGCGTTTCATAGCCGAAGACGGCCCCGGTCTGGACCTCGACAATCGGCTGCATGGCATTTTCCATTACGACTTTCGCCAGCGTCAGCAATTGATCGCTGGCATAGCGGCGCAATACTCCGCGTTCCGTCGCAATCGCTACCATTGAAAATATCCCTGCGCCCAAATTGTTTAAGTTTACGGCACGGTGACGGCAAAGCCTGAAGGAAATCTTTACCGGGGATGAAAGTTTTGTGACAGGTCCCCCGACTGGCTAGGCCGGGCCAAAGGTCGGCTCACGCTCTGCAATCGCCTGGACCTCGGACCGGCATCCCGCTCGGCTGATTTTTATTGATTGATCAGTCAATCAAGAATAGATTGATGATCATCAGAAAGGATAGGCCATGCCGAAACTGGGAATGGAGCCGGTCAGACGAAAAGCCCTTGTCGATGCTGCCTTAAAAGCCATCGGCATGCATGGCTCGCTGGCGGTCACCATGTCTGAAATTGCCCGCACTGCCGGGGTTTCTCCTGCGTTGGCCCATCATTATTTCGGTTCCAAGCAGCAATTGCTGATCGAAACGATCCGCTCGCTGTTAAGGCAATTGCAAGCCGATGCCGCAAGCGCGCTGACTGCGGCAAACACGCCACGCCAGCGGATCAGCGCCGTGATCCGTGTCAGTTTCCAGGCCGACCAGTTTGCACCCGATACCGTGGCAGCCTGGCTTGCCTTCTATTCCGAAGCGCAACGCTCGGAAGCAACCCGCCGCCTGTTGGTAATCTATGCCCGGCGGCTGCGCTCCAACCTGGTCGACGCCCTGATGACCCTGGCCAGCCGGTCTGATGCCGAGCGTATTGCCGAAGGCACGGCGGCGATGATTGACGGGCTTTACATTCGCCAAAGTCTGCGGGCAGCACCGCTGTCTATTGATGCCTCTGTCACACTGGTGGAGGACTATGTCAGCGGCCAGTTACATGCCATCAACCTTGGAGAGCCCAGACCGTGACCAGAGCCAATATTCTCATCATCATGGTCGATCAGCTCAACGGCACGCTGTTTCCCAATGGCCCGGCGGACTGGCTGCATGCGCCGCACCTGAAAGCGCTCGCCGCCCGCTCTGCCCGTTTCCAGAACAATTACACATCCTCGCCACTCTGCGCCCCGGCCCGCGCCTCCTTCATGGCGGGGCAATTGCCCAGCCGTACGCAGGTCTATGACAATGCGGCGGAATATGTGTCGTCCATCCCCACCTATGCCCACCATCTGCGCCGCGCGGGCTATTACACCGCCCTATCGGGCAAGATGCATTTCGTGGGGCCGGATCAATTGCATGGCTTTGAAGAACGGCTGACAACCGACATCTACCCCGCCGATTTCGGCTGGACGCCGGATTATCGCAAACCCGGCGAGCGGATTGACTGGTGGTATCACAACCTCGGTTCGGTGACGGGCGCTGGCGTGGCCGAAATTACCAACCAGATGGAATATGATGATGAAGTGGCGTTTCTGGCCAATCAGAAGCTTTATCATCTGAGCCGTGAGAATGATGATGCGGAGCGTCGTCCTTGGTCCCTCACCGTGTCCTTCACCCATCCGCATGACCCTTACGTGGCCCGCAAAAAATACTGGGATCTCTATGAGGGCAGCAATCATCTTCTGCCCGAAGTCGGCGCGCTTGATAATCAGGACCCGCATTCCAAGCGGCTGATCCATGCCTGTGACTATGACAATTTCGACGTCACGGAAGAAGACATCCGCCGCTCGCGCCGCGCCTATTTCGCCAATATCTCCTATATCGATGATAAGGTTGGCGAGTTGCTGGATACGCTGACCCGCACAAGGATGCTGGACAACACCACCATCCTGTTCTGCTCAGACCACGGCGATATGCTGGGCGAGCGCGGGTTGTGGTTCAAGATGAATTTCTTTGAAGGCTCTGCCCGTGTGCCGCTGATGGTGGCAGGTCCCGGCATTGCCCCCGGTCTGCATCAGGCTCCAACCTCCAATCTGGATGTGACGCCGACCCTCTGTGATCTAGCCGGAATTTCCATGGATGAGATCATGCCCTGGACCGATGGCATGAGCCTGAAAGGCATGATCGGTGGCGAGGCCCGCACCGCGCCTGTGCTGATGGAATATGCCGCCGAAGGCTCCTATGCGCCCATGGTGTGCATCCGCGAGGGCCAATGGAAATATGTGCATTGTGTGCTCGATCCAGACCAATTGTTTGACCTTGAGCGCGATCCGCAAGAGCTGACCAATCTGGCCGCTGATCCCGCTTATGCCGATGTTCTGGCCGATTTCACAGCTAAGCGCAAAGCCCGCTGGGACATGGCCCGCTTTGATGCAAGCGTGCGCGAAAGCCAGGCCCGTCGCTGGGTGGTCTATGAGGCGCTGCGCAACGGTGCCTATTACCCATGGGATCACCAGCCGCTGCAAAAGGCATCCGAGCGCTATATGCGCAATCATATGGACTTGAATGTGCTGGAAGAAAGCAAACGCTATCCGAGGGGAGAGTGACAATGCTGACCATCTGGGGCCGAAAATCCTCCTCAAACGTGCAAGCGCTGATGTGGTGCGTTGGCGAACTTGGTCTCGACTATGTTCGCCATGATGTTGGCCATCGCTATGGTGGCAATGACACGCCCGAATTTCTGGCGATGAACCCGAATGGCACCGTGCCAGTTCTTCAAGATGGCGATGGCGAGCCTCTGTTTGAGACAGGGGCTATCCTTCGCTACCTCGCCAGCCGCTATGCATCGTCGCCATTCTGGCCAAATGATCTGGCGGGTCGCACCCGTGTGGATATGTGGGCTGAATGGTCCAAAGTGAATATTGCGCAAGAGTTTACTGCGCCGATTTTCTGGCGTGTGGTGCGCACTGCGCCGAAAGATCATGATCCCGCCGCCATTGCAAAAGCCATGGGCGTGCTGGGCGCAAAGCTGGATATTGCCGAACAGCGGCTGGCAAACCACACCTATCTGGTGGGCGATGAACTGACCTTGGCTGACATTCAATTCGGCCATGTGCTGTTTCGCTATTTCGATATCGACATCACCCGGCCAGAGCGCCCCGCCCTTCACCGCTATTATCAAAACCTGACCACGCGCCCCGCGTTTCGCGAGCATGTGATGGTGTCTTACGAAGAATTGCGAGTTTTATGATGAAAGCCCAACCCAAAGCCTCTCACTTCATTGATGGCGAATACGTTGAAGACACCGCCGGTACTGTGATTGACAGCACCTACCCCGCCACTGGCGAGGTGATTGCAAGGCTGCATGCGGCCACACCTGCGATTGTGGAACGGGCCATTGCTTCCGCCAAGCGGGCGCAGAAGGAATGGGCAGCCCTTAGCCCCACTGCCCGTGGCCGGGTGCTGAAAAAAGCAGCCGAAATCATGCGCGAGCGCAACCGCGAACTGTCGGAGCTGGAAACGCTGGACACTGGCAAGCCTATACAAGAAACCATCGTGGCCGACCCAACATCGGGCGCGGATAGTTTTGAGTTTTTCGGTGGTATCGCCGCGGTAGGACTCAACGGCAGCCATATTCCGCTGGGCAATGATTTTGCCTATACCAAACGGGTTCCCCTTGGCGTCTGTGTCGGTATTGGTGCGTGGAACTATCCGCAGCAGATCGCCTGCTGGAAATCGGCACCGGCCTTGGCCGCTGGCAATGCCATGGTGTTCAAGCCATCGGAAATGACCCCGCTGGGGGCGTTGAAGATTGCCGAGATTTTGATGGAGGCGGGTGCTCCGAAGGGGGTGTTCAACGTCATTCAGGGGGATCGCGACACCGGGCCTTTGCTGGTCAACCATCCTGATGTGGCAAAAGTCTCGTTGACTGGCTCAGTGCCAACAGGGCGGAAAGTTGCGGCAGCAGCAGCTGGCCACTTGAAGCATGTCACCATGGAACTGGGCGGCAAATCGCCTCTGATCGTGTTTGATGATGCTGATGTGGACAGCGCCATTTCCGGGGCGATGCTGGCGAATTTTTACTCCGCGGGACAGGTCTGCTCCAACGGCACGCGGGTGTTTGTTCACACGGCGATCAAGCAGGTCTTCCTTGAGCGGTTGAAAGTCCGCACGGAAGCAATTGTGATTGGTGATCCGCAAGATGAGGCCACCCAGATGGGACCTTTGGTGTCGATGGCGCAGCGGGAAAAAGTGCTGTCCTATATCGACAAGGGCAAGGCCGAGGGCGCGACGCTGATCACCGGCGGCGGCATTCCCAACAGCGCATCCGGCACTGGTGCCTTCATTCAGCCCACGGTGTTTGCCGATGTGACGGATAGCATGACCATCGCCCGCGAAGAGATTTTTGGCCCTGTCATGTGCGTGCTGGATTTTGATGACGAGACTGACGTGATTGCGCGCGCCAATGCCTCGGAATTTGGCCTCGCTGGCGGTGTGTTTACCACTGACATCACCCGCGCCCACCGCGTGGTGGATCAACTGGAAGCCGGAACGCTGTGGATCAACACCTATAACCTCTGCCCGGTGGAAATGCCGTTTGGTGGCTCCAAGCAATCAGGCTTTGGCCGCGAAAACTCGCTGGCGGCGCTGGAGCATTATTCGGAGGTGAAGACGGTTTATGTGGGCATGGGGAAGTGTGAAGCGCCGTATTGAGCTTTGGGGTCAAGGCTCCTTTCGCAGATCACGGCGCTTTTAAATTCGGGCTTCGCACCCCCTCATCCGGCTGCCGCCACCTTCTCCCCGCTGGGGAGAAGAGGGAAAGAACCGCAGCGCTTCAGGTCTCCTCTCCCCCATTGTCTATAAAAGATGCGGAGAGGTCTGCCGAGCGTAGCGGAGGCAGGGTGAGCGGGAGCTCCGGGTTCTGACCTACAACTTTAGTCCCCAAATCTAAGGGCTGGCAACATGCATCAGGCAGATTTCGTCATCATCGGTTCCGGCTCGGCAGGCGCGGCCATGGCTTACCGCCTGTCGGAGGATGGCAAGCATACGGTGATCGTGCTGGAATTCGGCGGATCAGACATTGGCCCCTTTGTGCAAATGCCTGCCGCCCTTGCTTTTCCGATGAATATGGATCGCTACAATTGGGGGTATGTGACCGAGCCAGAGCCGCATCTGAACAATCGCCGGATGATTGCGCCGCGCGGCAAGGTGGTGGGTGGCTCATCCTCTATCAACGGGATGGTCTATGTGCGCGGCCATGCGGAAGATTTTAACCGCTGGGATGAGTTGGGAGCTACTGGTTGGTCCTATGCCGATGTGCTGCCTTACTTCAAGCGCATGGAGCATTCTCATGGCGGTGAAGAGGGCTGGCGCGGCACCGATGGTCCCCTGCATGTACGCCGGGGCGAGGTGAAAAACCCGCTGTATCAGGCCTTTATTGAAGCGGGTCGGCAGGCCGAATTCCCCGTCACCGAGGATTACAATGGCCGCCAACAGGAAGGCTTTGGCCTGATGGAACAGACCAGCTGGCAAGGCCGCCGCTGGTCCACCGCCAATGCCTATCTGAAACCCGCGCTGAAGCGTGACAATTGTCGCCTAATACGCTGCTTTGCCCGCAAGATCGTGCTGGAAGGCCGCCGCGCCGTGGGCGTCGAAGTCGAGATTGGTGGCAAGATCGAGGTAATCCGCGCCAACCGCGAGGTGATTGTTGCCGCATCCGCCTTCAACTCACCGAAAATTCTGCTGCTCTCCGGCATTGGCCCGGCGGCGCATTTACGCGAGATGGGCATTGAAGTGGTTGCGGATCGGCCCGGCGTTGGCCAGAACCTGCAAGACCATCTGGAATATTACCACCAGTTCAAATCGAAATTGCCGATCACCCTGCATTCCAAAAACAACTGGTTCTGGAAGGGCGTGGTGGGGGCACAATGGTTGTTCTTCAAACAAGGCCTTGGCACCTCCAACCAGTTTGAAGCGGCAGCGTTTATCCGCTCAAGCGCGGGCGTGAAATGGCCAGACCTGCAATATCACTTCCTGCCGATTGCCGTGTCTTACGATGGCAAATCCTCGGCGGAAGGTCATGGTTTTCAAGCCCATGTCGGCTATAACATGTCGAAATCGCGTGGCTCTGTCACCTTGCGCTCACCCGATGTCAAAGACGCCCCCGTATTGCGCTTCAACTACATGAGCGACCCGGACGACTGGATGAAATTCCGCCACGCCGTGCGGATCACCCGCGAGATTTTTGCGCAAAAAGCCTTTGATCCCTATCGGGAATCCGAAATCGCACCGGGATCGAAAGTGCAAACCAACGACGAAATCGACGCCTTCCTGCGCGAACATCTGGAAGGGGCCTACCACCCCTGCGGCACCGCCAAAATGGGGCGCATAGATGATCCGATGGCGGTTGTCGATCCGACCTGCAAGGTGATTGGCGTCGAAGGCCTGCGGGTGGCGGATTCATCGATCTTCCCGCATGTCACCTATGGCAATCTCAATGGCCCCTCGATCATGACCGGCGAAAAGGCATCCGATCATATTCTGGGCCGTGATCCCCTACCCCGCAGCAATCAGGAACCGTGGGTTAATCCGAATTGGGAGTTAAGTGATCGGTAAGACATCACAGCCGATAGGGAATGCGGATGCCGGGATGGTTGCCCGGCAAATCCTTGGTATCGCGGGTTACCAGCACCATGTCATGGGCCAGAGCACTTGCCCAGACAATCGCGTCAGGCAGTTTCAGCCGATGCGCACGCCTCAAAGCAACTGCACGCTGGGCCACGGCCTGATCGATGGCGATGCAGCGAAAACTGCGCAGAAAGGCAGCGGTTGCCTGCCCATTCTCATCGGATGCACCAACCATGACCTCCATCCAGGTCACCATGCTGATCGCCTTTTCCTCATAAAGCGAAAGCTCCTGCCTGGCCGGTTCCTTGCCATTCAGGAAATCGATCAGAATATTGGTATCGAACAGTGCTTTTACCATTCGTCGCGCAGGCCCTGCTGATAGGCAAGGCCATCCGGCTGGTTTTTCCAGAGACCAAAGCCGTGATCCAGATCGGGCTGCTGCCGTTCTTCCAGCAAAGATGCCACGGCTTGGCGGATCAACGCTGCCCGGGAAATTTTTTCCTGGCGGGCAATCCGGTCCAGCTCCCACAACGGCATCGTCATCAAGGTCGATCAATGTTCTCATCACACACCTATCATATATCGCTATATGATATATACCGACCCATGGTTATGATCAAGCCGGCGCGAGACACCGCTATCGCCGCACCAGCCGCCTTACCCCGCCGCTAATCAACAGCGCGGTATCGACAACGGCGGGCAAGGCTTCGCGTTTGCCGCTGACGGCGAGGTAGCGGGGTTGCCAGTCGGGGTCGAACTTGGCCTTGAAGGCGTGGACACCCTTGAAATTATAGAGCCGCTCGCCGTTTTCATAGACCAGACGGCCAAGGCGGTGCCAGAGCGGGGCGGTGGGCCGTGCCGACAGGCCGGATAGCGGCGCCATGCCCATGTCGAGCTGGCGATAACCTTCCGCTTTCAGATGCAGCATGATCTTCACGAACAGCAGGTCCATCATGCCGCGATGCGTGCCGGGCAGATGCCGCATCAGGTCGATGAAGGCATCCTGTTTTGTCTCGGTGGTCAGAATATTGGCAAAGGCGACAATCCGGCCTTCAAGGCGAATGACAGCAACCGGATGAGCGCAGAGATAGCAGCGCTGAAACGTGCCAAGCGAAAAGCCCTTTTCTCCAGCCTTGTGATGGGCCAGCCAGACATCCGACACGTAAGCCAGTTCATCCAGTAACCCCGACACCTCGGCTGGCGGCACGATGGAAAATTCCAACCCGTCGCGTTCGGCGCGGTTGATCGAGCGGCGCAGTTTCAGCCAGTCGCCGCCTTTCAGGTCGAAGCGGTGCAGATCGACAATCGCCTGATCGCCCAGCTTGAACAGCCGCAGGCCCGCATCCGCCGCGACAGGCAGAAAGTCCGGGGAGACCTGGTAGAAGGCGACGCGGCAGCCGCAAGCCTTTGCCTCCTTCAGCAATTTCGTCACCAGCTGCGGCCAGGCTGCCCGTGGTCCGACCGGGTCGAACAGCACGACGAACCGACGGCCGCGGCGCGCATACATCAGGAAAGCGTCACCCGCATTGGAAAACAGCACCTGCTTATCGCCGAGCGCCACCAGGCCTGCCGCCGCCCGGGAATTTTCCCGCACGATGCGCCCAGCCAATTGGGTGTGAACAGGCGATGCGCCCGCCCGGACTGGCCGGATCTGCTGCTGGACGACACGGCCCGCCGCAATGGCACCCAGCAATGACAGCGTCGCCAGACTGGCGCCGCCAATATCCTGATGCAATTTGTAGACGAGACCAAGCGCCGCCAAGGGGTCCAGCAGGAATTCAATCGACAACAGCGATAAAGCCGCAAGGCCAAGCGCCAACACCAGGCGCAAGAGCTTGCCGGCTGCGTGCCAGCCAAGCCCTATCCCCGCGGCCAGAACAAATCGGTCGGGTTTGCTTGAAGCGCCGGTTTCCAATGCATTCACCATCAGCCCCGACGTCCTTGGCCCGAGAAATATTAGCGATTGTTCACTCCGCCATGCTTATGGCAGCGCCCGGTAAACATGTCGTGAAGCGGATACATGAACAATCGGTAAAATACCAGACCCGTGCAGGCGCAAAGGCCATTGCCGCCCTTATGGGTCCAGCGTAGATTTTGAGCAATCGTCCCCGATATTGGTCCCAAATCTTTAAATCCCAACCTCCAAACCCCTTGGGATTTCATCGATTCCGATTTAAGGAGTGATGCAATAGCCACCTGGGAGTTGCCTTCATGCCGCGTTCCACGCCCTCGAAAATGCTGCGGCGCTCACGCGCGCTCAGCGGTTCCTGGCGCATGTGGAAAATGCGGCTGGTCTTCTGGGCCGGTGCTGGTGCCATCGGTGTGGTCAGTGTCGGCTTTGCCTGGTTGGCGGACCGCGCCCAAGGGCTGTTTCACACGATCACCCATGCCACGCAATGGACCTTTCTCCTTCCGCTTCTGCTGACACCGGCAGGCTTTGCGCTTTGCGCGCTTCTGGCGGGCAAGGTTTTCCCGGCCTCGCAAGGCTCCGGCATCCCCCAGGCGATTGCCGCCCGTCATATCGATGATCCGGCTGGGCGCAGCCGGTTGCTGTCGATGCGGATCGCTATCGGCAAAGTGCTTTTGACCGCAATCGGTCTGCTCTGCGGCGGATCGATCGGCCGTGAAGGACCGACCGTGCAGGTCGGGGCCTCCATCATGCTGTTTTGCGCCCGCATTGGCGGAATGGCGCGGGCAGACGGGCTGATCCTGGCCGGATCGGCGGCGGGCATTGCCGCCGCCTTCAACACGCCCCTGGCCGGGATAGTCTTTGCCATCGAGGAAATGAGCAAGACCTATCACTCCCGCGTCAACAGTCTGGTTCTGATCGCTGTGATCGTTTCCGGCCTTGCAGCCCTCGGTCTCGTTGGCAGCTATACCTATTTCGGCACCGCCAATCCCACTGTCTCCGGCTTGCGCGACTGGATGCTGGTCGGCCTGTGCGGCATTGGTGGCGGCGCCTTCGGCGCGCTGTTCAGTGCGGGGGCGCTGACCCTTATGCGCCGGATACGCCGCTGGACCCAGCTGTCGGCAATGCCATTGCGGCGTGCCGTTCTGCTCGCCGCCGTTTGCGGACTGGGTGTGGCGCTGATCGGCATCCTGACCGGAGGCGCCACCTACGGCACCGGCTATGAACAGGCGCGCGGCGCAGTGGAAGGCCAGGCCCTGCCGCTGCTGTTTTTCGCGCAAAAGCTGGCGGCCTCGTTCCTGACGATGATTTCCGGCATTCCGGGCGGGATTTTCGCACCCTCCCTGTCGGTGGGAGCCGGGCTCGGCAGCACCGCCGCCAGCCTGACTGGCTCCAGCATTGCGCTTGGCGCCATTCTTGGCATGGCCGGCTATTTCGCCGGTGTCGTGCAGGCGCCAATGACAGCTTTCGTGATCATTATGGAAATGACCGCCAGCCACGACAGCGCCATCGCCATCATGGCCGCAGCCATGCTGGGCTATGCAACGTCGCGGCTTCTGTCACGCGAGCCACTCTATCACGGCCTGTCGCGCCCATTCCTCGCCGAAGCCATCCGCGCCAGCCGGGCGGCAGAACGCAGTCAGAGCTGACGCTTACAAGAGCTGCGATAGCGATTGCACGCTGGTATTGACGATCGACAGGGATTTGACGCCGAGCTGTTCTCTTGCCTGGAGGGCTTTCAACCGGCTCGATTCCAGGTTCATATCGGTATCGACCATGTTGCCGACGCCCTTACTGATTGAGCCTTGCAGGTCCTTGGAAAATTCATACTGCATGTCCACCCGATTGCTCATCGCGCCGAGCGTGCTCGCCACGCCATTCATCCGTTCGGCCATGGCATCGACGACCTTGATCATGTCATCGATATCGGCATTGGTGGTGCTGTCTTCCAACCTGATCTCGTCATGGGTCGTCGACGCCTTGGTGCCGTTGAACATCACCCAGGTCTTGGCGGTGCCAAGCTCGGTCGCAAAACCGGATCCCGTGAGGATGCCCCCTTCCCCATCGACATCGTCGATCAGGTAATTGACCTTGGAGGTGCCCGGCTCGCCGCCGACATTGTAATCGATCGTATTGATGCTGATCCGGCCAGCGCCATCGCGCACAAAGGAGCCGACGAGGTTGCGATTGTCATTGTCGCTGGCGGCATCGCGCAACAGCCAGTTTTCCTTGGAAAAGGAGGAGGATTCAGCAATGGAGCGGAACTGATCACGGATCTCGTCCAGTTCCGTATTGATCTTGTCGCGTGAGGTGCCGCCTTCACGCGCCAGCACCAGACGTGCCTTCACATCCATCATCAGGTCTGTCGATGTGCTCATCCCGCTTTGCGCCGTGTCCAGCACGCCAGCGGCCATGGACAAGGCATCCTGCACCGAAGACAAGGAGCGATTGTCGGAGCGCATCGTCGTGGCAATCGACCAATAGGCGGCATCGTCAGCCGCAGTGGCGACCCGATAGCCGGTCGTGACCCGCGCCTGGCTGTCGTCGCGGCTGGACACTGTATGGCGCAGGCTTTGAAGCGCGGTATAGGCCGCAACATTGGTGTTTTTACTCGTCATACGCTCACTCACATACTCAATACAAAACAGGCTCAGTACAAACAGGCAAAACACAAGCCGTCCGCAATACTGGTCGGCTCGCAATACTGGACAGCATGTCACGTGCTGTCGCGAGGGCTGGAACCATCCAGTCACCTGATGACAACAGGAACCCGTTCGTGGATGCGCAGACAACCACGTTCAACGGCTCCAAACTTCGAATTTCCCCAACCAGACGCCTCCGCCAGACGTCACCAAAAGACCGAATTTTCCAAAAGCGGAATGGGTGATTTATAGGGCCGTTAAGGTTAAGTCCCACCCAAGGAAGATGGTGAACGGAAGATAAAGAACGCGTGCTTGCAATTAACTTTCTGGATGGTGCCCTTCGTTGCAGACACCGCAGCGCGCGTTGCGACGATAGCATTGCGCAGAAAACCGGGCGCCCGCATTTCAGTACGGCGCCCTCTTAAGAGGCGATCAACGATGAAAAAAATGTGTCCTCCTTTCTGCACCATTGACTTTCATGGGTGTCAATCGATATTCGATTGTAACGGCAATGGATTCTGCCGGGCACGACGCCGAACCGCTTCCTTGATGAAGCCGATGACTCCTACTCAACACGCCAAGGCGAAGGAGTAGAGTCATGTCAAAAATTTCCAGGCTGTTTTTTCCAATTGAATGTGCTGTTTCGGGAGCGTCACAATGAGGACGGTCCCCGCGTTTATTGGTCTTCGTTTGCAACAGATCCGCAGCCTGGCGAAATGGATCGCCGTCACGGTGCCGATGGCCGTCATGGTGGGCTCGCTTGTCGCCCTGTTTCTCTGGAGCCTGGATGAAGCAACGCGGCTACGGTTTGCCTATCCCGATTTGATCTATGCCATGCCGATTGCCGGGTTTGCCATGGTCTGGGCCTATCAGCGCTTTGGCAAATCGGCAGAAGGCGGCAACAACCTGATTGTCGAGCAGATCCACGAGCCGGGCGGCGGCGTGCCGTTGCGCATGGCGCCGTTCATTCTGGTCAGCACGGTGCTGACCCATCTGGTCGGCGGTTCTGCCGGCCGGGAAGGCACGGCGGTGCAGCTCGGCGGCAGCCTTGCCAGCGCCTTTGCAAAGCTCTTCCGGCTGGCGCCCGGCGATGTCCGCATCCTGCTGATGGCCGGAATTGCCGCGGGCTTCGGCGCCGTGTTCGGCACGCCGATTGCCGGCGCGGTGTTTGCCCTGGAAGTGCTGACCATTGGCCGAATGCAATATGAGGCCCTGCTCCCGGCTCTGCTGGCCGCCGTGGTGGCCGACTGGACCTGCCAGGCTTGGGGGGCCAGCCATACGCATTACGTTATCGCCTATCTCAAGAACATGCCGGATAGCGGTGGGTTTCACCTCGATGCGCTGATCATGCTCAAGGTGGTGTTTGCCGGAGCGGTGTTTGGGCTGGCGGCACATGGTTTTGCCGAGATTTCCCATCTGGCAGGTGCTGCTTACAAAGCCTTGCTTCCCTCCGCACCGCTGCGCCCGGTGCTGGCCAGCGCCATTCTGCTAGCCCTTGTCTGGCTGCTTGGCACTCGCGATTATCTGGGGCTGGGCGTTTGGTCGCCCAATCCAGGCGATGTCACCATTCTCAGTTTTTTCCGCCCGGATCATGTGGATGCCTGGAGCTGGGCCTGGAAGGCGCTGTTTACCGTCGTCACCCTCAGCGCCGGTTTCAAGGGCGGTGAAGTCACGCCGCTGTTCTTCATCGGGGCGGGCCTGGGCAATGCGCTGGCCGGGCTGACCGGTGCCCCGACCGACCTGTTTGCCGGTCTCGGCTTCGTCGCCGTGTTTGCCGGGGCCACCAATACGCCGCTTGCCTGCATGATCATGGGTCTGGAGCTGTTCGGTGCCACCCATGCCGTCTATCTCGCTGTCGCCTGCTTCACCGCCTATCTCACCAGCGGCCATTCCAGCATCTACCTTTCGCAGCGAATCGGCGTGCCAAAACATGCCGCCGGTCAAATCCCCGTCGGCATCGCGGTGCGCCATCTGCGCCTAACGCGATCGGCGCCTAGCCAGGAAGACAACAACAAAAGCCGCAACGATAGCTGAAGCTGCTATGGTTCCTATGTCATTGTGTCAGTCGGGCTCAGAGGAAGGCCGGAGCAGCCAACCCCTGGATCAGGCATTTTGCGATGACCACCAACCAGGAGGGCCAAAATGCCGGTAAAACAGCTTGTAGACCAGTACCGCGCCTATATCGATTGCCTCAACCGCCAGGCGTGGGACGAATTGGGCCTTTTCGTCGATGCCGAGGTTCGCCACAACGAATGCTTACTCAAGCTTCACGGCTACCGCGAAATGTTGGTTCAAGACTTTATCGATATACCGGACCTGCGGTTCGACATTCAACGGATCGTCTGCGAACCACCGCAGATTGCCGCGCGCCTCTGCTTTGATTGCTCTCCCAAAGGCCTGTTTCTGGGAGTGCCCGTTCATGGGCGCCGGGTGGCTTTTACCGAAAACGTCCTCTATGAATTCAATGGATCGAAAATCGCCAATGTCTGGTCGGTCATAGACAAGGTCGCCATTGAGGCTCAACTTCGATAGCATCTGGCAAGCCTTGACGAGGGATAGCGTATAATCCTACTCGTCCGGCACGTCCGACGGCTGAATGGCGTGTACCAGTCTTTTAACGATCTCTCGTTTGACGCGGGCCCTCTTGGCTCCCGCCTCCGCAAGCTCTTTCAAGAACTCAGAAAACAACCGCGCTCTTTGAAAGACAATCGAATGGTTGGATGAGGCCGCCAAAAATGTGTCGATCGATGGCACATGCGCGATCTTGGCCATATGCAAATGGTCCATCCAGAAATGATTATGATAGGGATTGGTAAATTCCGAGGCCGAAAAAATTGCCGCGGCCATGCCGGTCCGACTGGACGTTCTATACATATCTTCGATATCAAACAGATAATCCGGCGTGTGCTGCACAGCCAGCGAGGGTGATATGTTCAGCCGGCGCTTCAACTCCGCGTCGGGAAAGGTTTGCGGCGAACAGGCAAGCACGTCGTAATGGGGACACATGGCACCAAGCGCCAACGCCGCGTAACCGCCGGAAGACTGGCCGAACACCAGACAGGGCCGGCGACCAATGTAATAGTTTCCGATATGCCCCTGCAGAAAGGCCGCGATACCGTCGATATCAGGAAGTAAATTCGATCCGCCATACCACCAGCTGACCGTATCCTGAAAATAGAAAACCCTTGATCCAAGGCCTCGGGCCACCGACAGCATCGAAAACCGCTCAAGATTTCCGCCGAAGATCACCAGATCGGTCTTGCTCGATCCATCTCCCTCGAAAACCACGCAGCCCAGCTGTTCGGAAAGCGCATTCAGCTCGGAAATCAGATGTCGCAACTCATCCAGCGTCAGGGAAGATAACGATGTCGGGGAATATTTGAAGGATATGCCATGTCTGACGATATCCTGAAAATCTACATTCACGGCCCGGAACCTTCAAAGCATGCTTTTCGGCGGCATAGGTAATCGATCTGGTTTGCATTGGCAAACCATGAAACAGCGATCTCTCATTGAATTTACCAGAAAGCGGCGATGGCCTGGATGCGACGCCTGGGCGCAGTTGGAACTGAAATCAGTCAGAATCGTTGAGAGAACTGGAGCAAGCGATCGCAGATTGCATTTCTATTGGTTGCTCATAATTGAAGGAGTAGAAAAATGCTGAAATTCATTGGTGGTACGATCGGGGCCATTTTTCTGATCGGTCTGATCGTCGTCGTCTTGCTGCTCAAGCTTATATTTTGAGGGAGCGGGCTTTCAAAAACCCGTTTCAGGCGCTCCCCCAGAAACGCAAGCCCGTTTGCGAAAACAATCCGCTCTCGTCTTCGACCAATAACCAACTGATGTTGATTTCAAAGATGTGGAATCGAAAGAGTGGCTGGGGCGCCTGGATTCGAACCAGGGATGGCGGTACCAAAAACCACTGCCTTACCGCTTGGCTACGCCCCATCACAATGCGCGCGGATCAATGATGCCGCGCGTTTGGCATGCCGGTCATTAGCAAAAGCGCGCACCGGCTGCAATCGCTGATTTGATATTTTCCGTGGAAAGCGTCGAGGACCATCGCCATTCAAAGGTTAAGAAATTACGGAACGATCCCCGCCCCCATCTGTTGTGATGACGAACCACCACGAAACAGAAAAGGACTTAGAGATGACAAAGATCAATGAAGCAAAGATCCTTATTCTTGCCACTGATGGCTATGAACGTTCGGAATTGCGGGTTCCGCTGGATCAGTTGAAAGCCAAGGGCGCGACGGTGACCATTGCCTCCTTGAAAAAGCAGCCGATCAAAAGCTGGGACGACAAGAATTGGGGTGACACGGTCGATGTCGACCTCACCGTCGAGGAAGCCTCTGCCAATAATTATGATGCGCTGGTCATTCCCGGTGGCCAGATCAACCCCGATATCCTGCGGGCCGATGCCAAGGCCGTGCAGTTGGTGCGCGATTTCGTCGCTTCCGGCAAGGTTGTCGCCGCCGTCTGCCACGGGCCTTGGCTGCTGGTCGAGGCTGATGCGTTGCGCGGTCGTCAGGCAACCTCCTATGCCTCGATCCGCACCGATGTGAAAAATGCCGGGGCCCGCTGGGTTGACCAGACGGTGGTTGCCGATCAGGGCATCATCACCTCTCGAAATCCTGGCGATCTCGATGCGTTCGTCGCCAAAATCGTCGAGGAGGTCGAAGAAGGCCGTCATGAGCGGCGCGCCGCCTGATCTCTTTCTTCGCTGCGATACCAAGAGCACCCCTTCCAGAGCCCTGCTTCTTTAGCGGCCCATGGAACGGGGTGCTTTCTTTTGGCGTATCGACAGCTTTACTCTGTCTGCGGCTTGCTTATCATAGGATTTTTTTTGAGACCCATTTGCCGGATAAGGATTTCACATGCCCGGATATTCCGCCCGCCCGCCTGCCATTTCCACACTATTGATCGATGATGCCGTCGTGCGGGTGACGCGCTGGGATTTCGAGCCGGGTGCCGCCACCGGCCATCATGTCCATGGTCTTGGCTATGTCGTGGTGCCGATGACAGATTGCGACTTCCTGATCGAGGACACCGCAGGCGAACGGCGTGTTACCAGCCGGGCCGGCGAAGCTTATAGGCGCGAGGCGGGCGTGGAGCACAATGTCATCAATGGCGGCACGCTACCGATGAGCTTTATTGAAATCGAATATAAATGAGCGGCCTGCCATGTCTGCTCTCTACCATTCCTGTTCCTGGCGCCGTTTGCCCTTGAGTTCTGATAGATCATGACAATTCAACCACACATCAGCGCCGATTATCGTGCCGACCATGGACGCCGCGTGCCCATTATTGGTGGCGTCGAACGGGTTACGGCCAATAATCCCTCCGCCATGACCTTTATGGGCACGAACACCTATATTATCGGCGAAAAGTCGGTCGGCGTGATCGATCCCGGCCCCGATAACCCTGCGCATTTCCATGCTTTGCAATTGGCGCTGCGCGGTCGTGAGGTCAGCCACATCATCGTCACCCACACCCACCGTGACCATTCCGGCCTTGCCCTGCGGTTGCAGGAGCAGACCGGGGCGAAGCTGGTGGCCGAGGGCCGGCACCGGCTGGCGCGCCCCTTGCACCCTGGCGAGACGGCGGCCTTTACCGAGAGCGGGGACCGGGATTTCGCTCCTGACATTACCCTTGGCGATACCGAGCGGCTGGAGGGGGATGGCTGGGCACTGGAAACCGTGCTGACCCCCGGCCATGCCGCCAACCATGCCGCCTTCGCGCTTGATGGAACCGGCATCCTGTTTTCCGGCGATCATGTCATGGCCTGGGCGTCAACGGTGATTGCGCCACCCGACGGATCGATGCGCGATTACATGGCCTCGCTGGATGTTTTGCTGGCGCGCAACGACCTGGCCTATCTGCCCGGCCATGGCGGGCCGGTTCTGTCTCCCCTCGACCACGTCTCCAGGCTGAAAGGCCATCGACTGAACCGTGAAGAAACCATTCTGGCCCGTGTTCAGGCCGGAGACAGGACAATAGACGAGATGCTGGCTGCCATTTACCACAATATCAGCCCGGATCTCTACAAGCCCGCTGTCCTGTCGATTTTGGCGCATCTGGAAGATCTGGTGGCAAGGGGCGCCGTTCAATGCGAGGGGCCAGCCTTGGCAGACGGCCGGTTTCATCCGGCTTGATCGGCATACGAGCTGAAAATATCACCGGTCCGATCAGCTATGGTCCGATGACCTATCACTGGCTGGCGATGCCCAGCAATTCGCCATCCAGTGCCGTCAGGTAGCCATTGGCGATGGCGGCGGCAAAGCCGAGATCGTGGGGACCGTAGCGGCTGGAAACCCTGATATCGACCAGCACCGTCTCCTCTTCTTCCCGCAGCCGAATGAGAATATCGAAGGGGAAGCCCAGAATGAAATTGCGGGTGGTGGCCTGAATGCGGATCACCCCGGGCGGCTCGTCATCGGGAATGAGATCCTGGGCTTGCGGCTGGGGACGCGGGGTTGGCACCGGCACGGGTGCAGGCCCGGCGGGTGCCCCGGAGGCTGGCGCCGGGGCCTGGAAATCCGGGCGGGCATAAGCGGCCCCGCGCGTCGCCGTTACGCTCCAGCGCTGGTCCGACGCCACTTTGCGCACCGCCTGATAGACCCGGTCCAACGCCCCGTCATAGCGGCGCACGGTCAGGGTCGGATAGGCCTCGGCCTGTAGACGGGCCTGGACAACGGCATCGCTCGGTGGGCGCGGCAGCCAACTGGATTTCGACGCTGGGGGCAAGATCCAGCCGGGCGGATCGGTGAGGTCGCTGACCACTTCATAAAGCTCCGGGCGCGTCTGGTAGCGCTCAGCGGCCAGCCCCAGCACCGAAAGCGGCAGAGCCGCAATCACCAGCGCCCGGCTGGCTGCCATGCCGCCCTTGGCGCCGATCGACCAGAGCCGCCACAGGCCCCAGAGGGCAAATGGCACCGAAAGCGCCGCCAGCCCGCCGCAGACCAGTACCGCAAGCACAAAGCTCGGCATGGACAGTGGACCGAAACGAAACCCCAGCCAGGCCGCCACCAGCAGCAGCAGGGACAAAAACGCCAGCCGCCAGGCCCAGCGGGCGGCGATGGAAACGGGACGAGTGAAACGGATGGTCATGCGGAATGCGCCGTCTCCAGATCTTCCGCTGAACAATGTCTGAAACAGATGGCGAGGTCTGAAATTGTGCAGCAGGTATAAAATTTCGACTATCTCAAAGGCATCAAAACCCCGTTCGATAACCGGACGGTGCCAGCTTTCAATGCATCTACAGCCTTGCAGGCCGAAACCGGATTCTCCCTCACCCCATACCGCATAAATTCCCCGGTCGGAATCGATTTCAGGAACTATGCCGCAAAACATCCTTCCCGCACTTGATAAAACGCAAGGCGCCTTGCCAGGACTTGCTGCATATATGTTCCATGAAGGGTCGCTACAATAGCTTATTTCTATTGTATAATTTCATCCGTTGCGCCAACTGGAACCGAGCAACCATGCAGTGAAGAAGCGGCAAGACCAGGCTGGCCTGTCGATCTTTTCTGACTGCCATATCCACACCTTTGATGTAAAGGACCAGGAATTCAACAATTTTCAGTTGCTTTGCTCTTAAGTTCAGGTTGTCTTGCTCTTAAGGCTTATTAGAATGTGTCAATATTGTCTTCAGACTATATTTCGGACAAAACCGTTGGGGGAGAGCCTTGGGAGGGGTGCATGACATGAACCGACATAAAAGCCTTAGGCTCATAGATGTCCAGCTTTATCAAGGACTTGAGATATCTTCAAATTAACCATCACGGCTCGTTTTCAATGATTTCCGATAGGAAATCAAAGGCGGAGGACACAGTCGGCGATAACGGCATGCATGATCCTTGCCGATCCCGATAAGCGGATCGTTCATCCAAGTGACTATCCGCAGTGACAGCAAATGAGTGCGCAAGCAAATGACCGGGGGAAGAGTGGGGAAGAAAATCAGGACGTCGGGCAATCGCCTGACATTGAACGAAGTTGCTGAAAAAGTTGGCGTTAGCCCGATTACCATTTCAAGGGCGCTGAACAAGCCGGAAAAAGTCTCTCCGGGACTGCGCGAAACGATTCTGAAAATCGTCGAAGAGCTTGGCTATGTGCCCGACTACGCCGCACGGGCCTTGGCCAGCCGAAACAGCAATACAATCGGCGTGCTGTCCTCGCTGCTCGGCACCAATATTTTTCCCAGGGTCATGAAGGGCATCGAGGATCGGGCCAGGGGCACGGGCCTGCGCATCCAATATGTCAATACGCGCTATGATCCCGATGAAGAGCTTTACCAACTCAGACAGTTTTTCGCACAGAAGCCGACAGGCATCATCATTGGTGGCGTGCAGGTCGATCCGCGGGTGACGGAAATGCTGCATGAGGCGCCCTGCCCTGTCGTGCAGTTTATCGATATCAGCTATCCGCCGGTCGATATGGCCATCGGTATCAACAATGCCGCCGCCGCCGATGTCGCCATCCGGCATCTGCTGGATGTAGGCTATCGCCGGATCGCCTTTTGCTCGACCGGTACCGATATTCCCGTCCGAATGCGGCTGGAGAGCTATCGTAACCGGCTGAAGGAAGCAGGACTTTACAATCCTGATCTCGAAATCAATGTGGACGCCAACGATTGCTTCGGATCAGCGGGCAAGACGCTCGATACATTGTTTGCCGCCGATCCCGATGTCGATGCAATCTTGTGTTGTCACGACGACCTGGCGCTTGGCCTGCTGTTTGAATGCCAGCGGCGCGCGATCAGTATCCCCGACCAGCTCGGGCTGTGCAGTTTCACCGACCTCGATTATTGCGCCCACACCGTGCCTGGCCTGACGACGGTGCGCACCCCGCTCTATCAACTCGGCTACCGCGCCACTGACATGATCATCCGGTCCCAGGACAAGATCCGCCAGAAACACACGACGGATCTCGGTTTCGAACTGATCGTCCGAGGCTCCACCCGCCGTCTCAAACCATGAACCATATGGCGGCCCACCAGCCGCCAACCGGGGCTTGAATATCAGCCCAAAACCTGTAGACAGACCCCGAACGCGACCGCCGTTATCTATAGAACGGGGTCGGGCGGCCGATTGACGTCACGCTGCTGCCACGAGATCACGTGGCCGTTCTGTTTGGTTTTGAGTTTCTCTCGTGGCGAAACCAAACTGTATTTTCCTTAGACACTTTTTTGTTTTCGTTTGTCTTTTCAGGAAAAAGGGATTCCACTTTTCTCCGACAAACTCTATCGTACAGAGCACGTCTTGAAATGTCAGTTCATCTGCCACGGCAAGATAAGATGTCTCGAATGCTCGCAGAGCCTCATTAAACGCGTTTTGCCAAGGCCATCGCGCGCAGCCTGAGCCAGACCTTGAATAAGCACGGCGTAAAGATCGGACAATTCCTGAACAGGCGTGTCATCGCGTAGCTTGCCGGCGCGCACATCTTCTCTCAGCCGTTCGGCTATCTGTTCCGAGCGTTGCCACCGCAATTGTGCCATCGTTTGCGCCAGTTCCAGCCCGCTTGGCGCATTGCTGGCCACCGAGTTGACCACGAAGCATCCCCCCGGCGTATCAAGGCGCGTAAACAGCTCAATGGCTGCCGCGAACATAGCCTCTATGCCACTTGCGGCATCAGCCGCATCATTCAAAGCTTGAAGCAATTCGCTCGCATAGACCTCACGATAATAATCAATCGTCTCTGCAAACAAAGCTTCCTTTGATCCAAAGGCCGCATAGATGCTTGGCGAATTGATCTGCATTGCCTCAACAAGATTGTGCATGGACGTCGCCTCGAAACCGTTTTGCCAAAACGCCATCAACGCCCGGTCCAGCGCTTGTGTACGATCAAAACTCCTTGGGCGTCCTCGCTGAGCCATGCGCTCTCCTTTCTGTGTCGATCAACATATAAATCGCTCGACAGGATGAGTCCAACATTCTATTTTGTGTTGATTGACACACAAATAGGTGATGGATGTCCGACTTCGATTTTTCAGGCAAAACGGTTGTTATTACCGGCGCAGGCAGCGGCATCGGGCGCAGCATCGCCTTGGGCTTCGCCAAGGCGGGAGCAAAGACAGTGATCGCCGGACGACAGCTCTCAAACCTTGAAGAAACCGCCCGCATGATCCGCGATGCGGGCGGTGACACCCTCACCGTCGCAACCGACGTGACCGACGAGACATCGGTGAGAGCCTTAATGGAGCGCGTTGGCCCCTTGCATATTGCCGTGAACGCCGCAGGAATTGTGCTTGGCGGCTTGCTCGATGACATGGAAGCGGAGGCGTTTACCCGGACCTTCAATTCCAATGTGACCGGGCTTTGGCTCTCAATGAAACATGAGATCCGCGCCATGAAAATGACGGGCGGCGGCGCGATCGTCAACATCGGCTCGAATGTTGGTGCGCGGATTGTCCGCCCAACAATGGGCGCTTACGCCGCCTCCAAAGCCGCCGTCAGCAGCTTGACGCGAACCGCTGCGCTGGAAGCCATTGCCCATGGCATTCGTATTAATTGCCTTTGCCCAGGCCCAGTGGATACACCACTTTCCATGCGCCCAGGGGAGGATCGCGCCGCACGCGATGAGCGGATAGCAGCCACCAATCCATCCAAACGGGTCGCAAGCACCGACGAGATTGCGGCCAATGCGCTTTGGCTTGCCTCGGATTCGGCGTCCTACATTATTGGTCAAGATGTGATTATTGACGGCGGGGCATCTGCCTGATGATCGCCATCGCGGCACGAACCCCTTGATGTTCAATCTCTGGCCAATTTGTAAGCTGAAACAGTGAATACAAATCCCAATGTCGCGTCTATCCACCGCCGCGCGCGGCTGTAAATTGACACCATTTTTGGCGTCGAAAACGCAATCGCTATCAGCGTATAGAAAACGACAGAGAAGGATATTGTGCCAGCAAGAACCGCAAAGACTGTCCACAAGGGCGCACCAGGCTCCATTGCAAGCGAAATGATAGCGACCCAAGTCAGGATCGCTTTTGGATTGGTGAGATTCAAAGCGCATCCTCGCAAGAAGACGTGTGAGGCTTTGTATTCTTGCTTGCCTGTCAAATTGACACTCAGGTCATAATTCGAAAATGCAGATCGAAATGATTTCCAAGCAAGGTATAAAAGATACAAACATCCAAAAAGACGGATAAGATCGAGCACACCAGCATAAGCTGCCAGCAGAGTAGATAGACCCAGGAATGACAGAGCGCCCCAAGCAAGCGCACTTACCGCGATACCTAGCCCAAACGCGATACCAGCCTTTCGCCCAGATTCCATTGATGTTCCCATGGTTGCTAACATTGCTGGGCCAGGGCTGATTGCCGAGATAATATACGTTGAGTAAGCGAGCATGATGCCCGGCCAATAAGAATGGATAGAACCCATATTCATTTCCTCGCAAACAAGCCAATAATTTGAATTATTATTGAACATTGTCAGACGAAGTTACTTGTGTCCAGCAGACAAGCAAAACCCTGGCGCGTTTCCGTAACCGGGCTTCAATTCATTTCACTCTGGCAAATATACCCCTCAACCCCATCCAGCAAATCACAGGCAATAGCCGTGGTCACACGGCGCATTTCCACCTCATCACGGCGGCAGTCTAGAAGTTCGGCGGCCATGATCGGACCGGCGAGATCGGATAGCCGATTGACGTTACGCTGCTGCCACGAGATCACGTGACCGGTCTTTTGATTTTCCTCCTATGCTAGAGTATCTGACACGGGCTACGCCAAGTGCTGTCCGTTTAAAGCCCATGCCCTACTCAGCATGGCTGCAAAAATCGAAAAAATGGTGTCGCGTTAATTGGGAGTTTTGCGACCTATGAGGATGGCGTCTAGGCATGATAAAAATTGAGAATTTCGATACCAAATATGCTGATGATCTTTTTTCAATATCGCTCGCCACTGGTCACCTCGGAGGCGATGCATCGCATCTATATGACGATCCGAAATTAATAGGCCTGATCTACTCAGCTCCTTATGCTACTCTGGAACCATCCATGATTCTCCTTGTAACGGATGATCAGGGTGTTGCCGGATTTGCACTTGGGGTGACTGATACTTCGCTTTGGGAGGATCGACTGGAGAGGGATTGGTGGCCGCGACTCCGAGCAGAGTATCCAGACCCCAGCTATCTTCCATCGTCAGAATGGACACACGATCAGCGTCGTTTTCATATGATTCACCATCCATCCCGGATACCGACAGCGATTTTGGGCTCATACCCGGCACATCTCCACATGAATTTACTACCCCGAGCACAGGGAGCGGGTGTAGGGATGCAGCTTCTCAATGCGTGGCTGGATCTTATCGCTCCATACGCCCCGTCAGGGGTGCATGTAGGAGCCAATCGGCACAATGAAAGAGCGGTCAACTTTTGGAAACGAGCAGGTTTCCGTGAGCTGGAAATAGAGCCCATGCAACCTAGCCGGACGATATTGTTGGGCCGTGAATTTTCTGCATCCGAGCCAGCTTTGTAGGGCAATTCCTAACATCCGCGACAAAATCACCATCCCTGATTTTTCAAATAAAATTCCGCTGCAAAACCCTCTCGCAAAACATACACTTCAAGGAGATTTTGGAGGCGGCCTCATAGCAAACAAAAGCCGCCATGCGTTTCTCCAACACATGACGGCTGTAACTCATCAGTTCACCGGCCAATACAGCCGATGAAAATTACCCCTCAATCCCGTCCAGCAAGTCCCGCGCCTTGGCGGTCGTCACGCGGCGCAGTTCTACTTCGTCGCGGCGGGCGGCCAGCAGTTCGGTGGCCATGAGCTGGTCGGCGAGATCGGCGGGCAGCGAGAGAAGGACGCGGGCTTCACCGGTGTTCAGGCCATCGACATCCGAGCGCTTGGCGGTGATCATGCCGCCGGCTACCGTGTTGTTGGTGTCGGGGTCGATCAGGATGAAGGCGCCGGTCGAGCGGTTCTGCTCGTAGGGGTCAAACACCGCCTTTTCGTCGAAGGCCAGATGCACCTTGCCGATGGCGTTCATGGCCAGGCTTTCCGCCGGACCCCATTTGCCGTTTTTCAGATCCAGTTGCTGGACTGGCTTGACCTGGACGCGCTGGCGGCGCGAGCCGCTTTTCAACCAGTAACGCTTGTTGGGCAGAATGCCGTCCGGCTGCAAAGCCACGAGCTGCGCATCAAAGGCGAGGCCAACCTGTGGCTCGGCGTCGAGCGAGACGATCATGTCGCCGCGCGACACATCCACCTGCCGGTCGAGCACAAGGGTAATGGCATCGCCAGCCACAGCCGCATTGCGCACCAGGTCGAAGGTGACGATCTGCTTCACATTGGCAATGGCGCCCGAGGGCAGGATCGCAACGCTGTCGCCAGGCTTGACCGCACCACCGGCCACTGTGCCCTGGTAGCCGCGAAAGCTTTCACCCGGACGCGAAACACGCTGCACCGGCAGGCGGAAGCCCGTCGATTGTGCCGAGCGCGAGGTGGCGCGTTCCAGTGCTTCCACCAGCGTCGGACCGTCGTACCACGGCATCGGCTCCTGGCCGGAATAGACGACATTTTCGCCCTTCAGCGCCGACATCGGGATCGCCGTGGTCTGGCGCACACCGAGCGTCAGGGCGATGTCCTTGAATTCCTGGACGATGGCGTCAAAGCCTGCCTTGTCGTAATTGGTCAGGTCGATCTTGTTGACGGCCAGCACGAATTGCTTGATGCCCATCAGCGAGGCAATCGTCGCATGCCGACGGGTCTGTTCGAGAATACCGGCGCGGGCATCGACCAGTAGCACAGCCAGATCGGCAGTCGAGGCGCCGGTTGCCATGTTGCGGGTATATTGCTCATGGCCGGGCGTGTCGGCGACGATGAAGGAGCGCTTGTCGGTGGCAAAATAACGATAGGCGACATCGATGGTGATGCCCTGTTCGCGTTCCGCCTGAAGACCATCAAGCAGCAGCGCGAAATCCGGCAGGCCAAGATCGTTCTGCTTGCCGCTGTCGCGGCGAAGCGTTGCGGCCTGGTCTTCCTTGACCGCCTTGGTGTCCCACAGCAACCGGCCGATCAGCGTCGATTTACCGTCATCGACCGAACCACAGGTGATGAGACGCAAGGGACGGGAATCGCGACCGTTATAGGCGGCCTCGGCTTGAGGGACTGCATTTGCCAAGGAAAGCCCCTGCGACGGTTCTTTGGAGGAAAAATCCGATGTGGACGCCAGGTTGGCGGCGAGTGCGGTGGCGCTTGCGGTCATCTCAGAAATATCCTTCGCGTTTTTTCTTTTCCATCGATCCGGACTGGTCACGGTCGATAGCGCGACCCTGACGCTCGGAGACGGTCGCAATTTCCAGTTCGGCAATCACTTCATCCAGGGTCCGGGCTTCGGACCGGATCGCGCCGGTCAGCGGGAAACAGCCCAGCGTGCGGAAGCGGATCGATCCATGCTGAACCTTTTCGCCCGGCAGCAGTTCCAGCCGCTCGTCTTCGGCCAGGATCATCATGCCATCACGCTCGATATAAGGGCGCTTTTCGGCAAAATAGAGCGGCACGAGCGGAATGTTTTCAGCCTGAATATAGCGCCAGATATCGACTTCCGTCCAATTGGACAGCGGGAAGGCCCGTACGCTTTCGCCCCGGCGGATCATGCCATTATAGACATTCCACAATTCCGGGCGCTGGTTGCGCGGGTCCCATTTATGGTCAGGCGTGCGGAAGGAGTAGATCCGCTCCTTGGCGCGCGAGGCTTCCTCATCGCGACGTGCACCACCGAAGGCGGCGTCATATTTGCCGGCGTCCAGCGCCTGGCGCAGGGCCTCGGTCTTCATGATGTCGGTATAGAGCGCCGAGCCGTGAGAAAAAGGTGTGACACCTTCGGTCTTGCCACGCGGATTGGTATGGACGACCAGATCCAGATCGTAGCGCTTCGCCATCTCGTCGCGGAAGGCGATCATTTCCTTGAACTTCCAGCCGGTATCGATATGCAGCAGCGGAAACGGCACCCGGCCCGGATAGAAGGCCTTGCGCGCCAAGTGCAGCAGCACGGACGAATCCTTGCCGATCGAATAGAGCATCACCGGATTGTCGAACTCGCCGGCCACTTCGCGGAAAATATGGATCGCCTCGTTTTCCAGCGCCTTCAAATGCGGATCGAGCGGCGCACGCGCCACGACCTCCTTCGAATGCGGATCAAACTCGGACTGGTGCAGATGCATGACTTGATTTCCAGATGCGTGCGGCCCAGATTCGGGCTGCGATGACGGCTGCGTGGGCAGGCTCTGTACGGACATAAAACATATTCCTAGTTGCCGATGACTGGTCTTGGCTAGCCTTGAACGGGAAAAACCTCGCCAAAAGCCCAGAAACGGCTGTTAAAGGGAACTGGAATTCAGCGATGGGATGGCAGCGTCCGGCACATGCAGGCCGCATTCGCGCTTCTCGTCATTTTCCCACCACCAGCGGCCAGCCCGCTCAGGTTCGCCCGGCTTGATCGCACGGGTGCAGGGTTCACAACCAATCGAGGGATAGCCACGCGCATGTAGCGGATTGATCGGTACAGCCTCGCTCTCCACATAGGCGTTGATATCGTCCAACGACCAATCGGCCAGCGGGTTGATCTTGATCAGGTTGCGCTCAGTGTCATATTCGGCGAACGGTGTGGTGGCGCGATTGCCGGACTGGCTGCGGCGCAGGCCCGTAACCCAGACAGAGGCGCCTTGCAGCGCCCGCGCCAGAGGAACAAGCTTGCGCACATGACAGCAGGCATGGCGTGCTTCGACGCTTTCGTAAAAGCCGTTCAAGCCATATTTTGCCGCATAGGCGTCGATATCGTCCTGATCGGGCGCATATTGCCTGATGGAAATGCCAAAACGCTCTTCAGTCTCGGCAATCAGATCGAGGGTTTCCTTGAACAGGCGACCAGTCTGCAAGGTTGCCACTTCGATGGAGAGACCGGCAAGACCGATTGCCGCTGTAATCACCTGATCCTCAAGGCCAAGGCTCGTGGTGAACACGGACCGGCCACCAAGCTCCTGCACAAGACGCAGACGGGCGGTGAGATCAAGATCAGCGAGAGCCGCGTCCAGGGTGGCAACGGCCTGAGGATTGGATTGCGATGTCATTCGTTCTTCCTAGCGGGCCTACTCAATTCCTAACCAAGGCCCACTTCCAGTGGCTGCGCCTGGCATATACTGGCTGCGCCCGGCATAAGCCTGTCATTTGGCCAAGTATCGATGTTTTTATCGCTAAAAGACAGGAATTGCCTTTTATGCTGCCGCCAATGCGGAGCAAATATCACTCAAAGCCAAAGATATGGCGCAATTCCTGCCGCCCCGGCCCTGTCAGCCCCCCTGCTCTTGTGGCTACCCATCCGGTTCATTCCAAACGAAAACGCCGGAAAGCAAGGCTTTCCGGCGTAATATCCTTAATTACAAGGGGATCTCCCCTTTGAGCGTTGCAGCCACTGCGGCTGCAATCTCTTATCAGTCTGACAGCCTCTAGCCTCAGAACTCTTCCCAGGACTGATCGGCAGCAGCAGCCGTCGCTGACGGTTTGCCGGAAAAGGCACTGGCGATCTTGCGGCCAAGCGCGCGAGCGGGCGAAGCCACCGGCGCCTGTGCCGGATGAGCGGCACGCACGGGGGCGGCACGAGCCGGCGCGGCATAGGCCGATCCAGCATTGAACCCACTTTGCCCGCCGCCAGCAAGCTTGAATTGCGACAGCAGCTGGTTCAGCGAGGCGACTTCTCTTGCCAGGCCGTGGCTTGCAGCCGTGGATTCCTCCACCATCGCCGCGTTCTTCTGGGTGTCCTGGTCCATCTGGTTGACGGCAGTGTTGATCTGCTGGAGGCCGGACGATTGCTCATGGGCCGCCTCGACAATGGCGCTGACGTGACGGTTAATTTCCTGCACTTCGGCCACCATGGTTTCCAGGGCAGCACCGGTTTCTCCCACCAGAAGCACGCCGGACTGGACCTGACTGTTGGAGGTGGTGATCAGCGCCTTGATGTCCTTTGCCGCGTTGGCGGAACGCTGGGCAAGCTCGCGCACTTCCTGGGCAACGACCGCAAAGCCCTTGCCTGCTTCACCGGCGCGGGCCGCTTCAACACCGGCATTCAATGCCAGAAGATTGGTCTGGAAGGCGATTTCATCGATGACGCTGATGATGTTGGAAATCTCAGCCGATGACTTTTCGATCTGTTCCATGGCGACCACAGCGCGGCGCACCACCTCACCGGATTGCTCTGCTCCGGCCTTGGTGCGTGAAACCAGGGTTCCCGCTTCCTGGGCACGACGGGTCGAATCCTTCACCGTGGTGGTGATCTGTTCCAGGGCTGCGGCTGTTTCCTCGACGGAGGCTGCCTGCTGCTCGGTACGCTTGGCCAGATCATTCGCCGCCGACTTTATTTCGTTGGCGCCCGCATCGATTGCCTGGGCATTCTGAGCAACATGGGTCAGCGCTTCCTGCAATTTTTCAGCCGAGCTGTTGAAGCTGCCGCGCACCCCATCCAGATGGGCGACGAAAGGCTGGCCGATACGATAGGAGACGTCGCCATCGGACAGATGCGAAAGCCCGTTTGCCAGATTATCGACCGCGAATTGGATATCCGCCGCTTCCCTGGCCTTTTGCTCCTCGCGCTCCAAACGCTCTTTTTCCGAGAGGCTGCGATTGGCCGCGGTTTCCTGCTCCAGACGGGCGCGCTCGATGGCATTGTCGCGGAACACGCCAACAGCGGCGGCCATCTGGCCAACTTCATCCTTGCGCGACAGGCCGGGCACGTCCTGCTGCGTTTCACCGTTTGCAAGAGCTATCATCCGGCTGCGGAGCTTGTCGATTGGACCGATAATGCCACGCGAGGTAACGAACAGGGCCAAAACGATGGCCAGGAGCATAAAGCCGCCGACAATCGTCAATGACCTCAGAATGGTTGAATTCGTCTGGTCAGACAGGACATCGCTTCTCTTGAGGAGAGCGGCTGTGTTGCCATTGTTCCAGTCCCGAAGATCGTCGCGCCATTTGGCAATCAATGGATCCGCCTTTACCAGCAGGACTCTCGCCTCATCATGCTGTCCCCCGGCGACCAGCTGAACGGCTTTGTCGGTTAATGCCTGAATGGCGCGAGCGCGGTCGACAAAGCTGTCAACATCGGCAGCATTTTCCGGCGTCAGGGACTTGACCTTGTCCAAACGCTTGAAAAGTGTCGAAATCGAATCCGTGTAGGCCGATTTGACGCTTGATGTGTCAAGCTTGCTGACATCATAGGAAATCACCTGGTAGGCACCATAGCCCATTGCCAGGAGAGACGTAACCGAGCGAGACATTTCGCTGGCAGCGATGGCGTCCGTGGCGATGAAGTCGGAATATTCCGTATCCGTCGACTTATAAGTACTTGCGACGATGCCCAGTCCGCCGATGCCGATCATGCAGACAGGGACAATGAGCGACAGAATTTTCGTGCGAATGCTCGCATTGGCCAAGAAAGACATTATGCCTCGCCTCTTAAAATTGATGGGGGAATGGAACAGAGGGAGAGGCAAGCTCTCACGAACCTGACGCTGCTTTCTTGCCCGGGCAAGGCTACGACAGGCCACCCATCATGGGCGTTTTTTACGATAGATTTCATATAACACAATTAAAATTTAATTTTCCCCTAAAACAGGTAGGCTAAATTCGAAGGCTCAAGATCATACCAGTGCCGAAAACCTCTGCGCGCATCCAGACCTTGGAAATATCCGACAAACAGGCCTGCGCGTGAAAGCGCAAATCTCAAAACGGCGCACACAACAAAAAAGGCGAGGTCGCCTGACAACCTCGCCTTGATCGATCTTCGTATGCTTTATGCGTTTTCGAAAACCGTGCACCGTCAACTGACGGTTACACGGCCTCTCATCACGCGGATCTCGGCATTATGCGCCGCCCAGAAACTCTTCGCACCAGGTCTTGCCGCTTTCGACAGGCCTGTCGATGACGGGCTTGATCGCACGGATGACATAATCCGGAGAGACCGTAACGCGCACTTCGCAGCGCAGATATTCAGTGCGCCCGGCCTTGGTGATCTTGCCGCGCTTGCCATCGGGCGTTTGCGCATAGGTCGGAGCGACCGAGCGGGTTCTGAAGCCACCGCGCCAGCTATAGACGGTGGCACCGCCAGCCTGTTCGTCATTGATCGGCGGCCCGAACTTGGCAAAGAAGGCGCCCGCCGGCTGGCCGACCCAGCGCTCTTCCACCAGGTTTTTCTTCTGTACAGGTATGACACCCGATGTCGTGGTACATCCAGCCAGCGCCAGCGCCAAGCCAGCCGTCAGCATGATCCGAAAATTCATAATTCTGTCCCTTGGTAACCCGCTTCAAGCGGCCCGGCCTGGCAGAGCCCTGCCCCGGCCACACCTGTGCCACTTTGTCTTTCGCCTTTATCCCCAAAACCTTAAATTGGAAATCACCAAGTTTATCGCTCACGTCAACTTGTTTCAAAACGGTAACAATGAAATACCGCGAATCCAAATTGCTAAAATACGACATTATCCATTAAATACAGATAATTAACTCAATTTTTCCGCAACCATCCAAGGCACGCGGCACCCTCTGCGTGCGGCATTCTCGCCCCTGTTGAAAAGCCATGATTTTTTTTGAAGTCACCCGCTTGTCTATTGTGAAACCCTGGTTTATACGAGCGCCACTGGTCACGGAGTGTAGCGCAGTCTGGTAGCGCACCACGTTCGGGACGTGGGGGTCGAGTGTTCGAATCACTCCACTCCGACCAGGTAAAAGCTTTTCCCGAAAGCTGTTTCTCCATAAAATATCTGGGTGACCTGGCGTCTGATGACAGCGTCGTGTCCGTCGCAATTGAGCGCCGTTTCAAGCTGAACCCATATTCAAGCGGGTTGAAGTCTGGCCGAAAAGTTTGCGACATGGGATATTTTTTACATCCGGCAGGCTTCAAGGAATTGTGCCGTATCGTGAAGATTGGCATAAAGGCCTGAAGGAATGAATTGCAGAGCCGGGCTCGGCAAGGCATGCTGATTGTCGTCATAATAATTTGTTTTTTCTGCATTATTTGTAAAAATCATTCCCATTCGAGGGGATGATGCAGAGGCCGGGCAGGTCTCAGCCAGGGGTGGCTGTTCTGTCGGGCTCCGATCCAGGGGTTTTCAATGATCAAGAACCATTCATGAGCCGGACCTTCATGAGCCGGAATCAAGTCGCACGCGGCGGCGTCGAGGAATTGCGGGCAGCGCTGGCGCGCAGCAAGGCGGGCTTCCTGTCCATTGCGCTGTTCAGTTTCTTCGTCAATCTCCTGATCCTGACAGGACCCTTGTTCATGCTTCAGGTCTATGACCGGGTGCTGGCGGCGCGCTCGGAGGCGACGCTTCTGGTCCTGTTCCTGCTGGTCATCCTGCTCTATGCGATCATGGGCATTCTCGATCACGCCCGCTCGCGCATCGCCGCCCGGATCGGAGCACGGCTCCAGAGCGAATTCGACATTAGGGTGTTTCGCGCCCTGCTCGATCGCTCGACGCTGGCCTCCAAGGGCGTTGCCGGTCCACGCGGCATGCGTGATCTGGACGCCCTGCAAAAAATGCTGGCGTCCTCGGCGATCTTCGCGGTTTTCGACATTCCCTGGACGCCGGTTTTCCTGTTCGTGATCTTCGTTTTCCATCCATGGATGGGCTATCTGGCGCTGGCGGGCGGGCTGGTCCTGATTGCCCTGACGCTGCTGAACCAGCGCGGGACGAAGCGCATCCAGGCAAAAGCTGCGGATGCCAGCCGGATCAGCGACGAGATGACGATGGCCCTGGCCCGTGACGGTGAAACGGTGAAGGCCTTGGGCATGCGCAAGAGTGCTGCCGCACGCTGGCAGGCGACGCGCCATACGGCGCTCGCCGCCAATATTGCCTATTCGGATGCCAACGGCTTTTACACCGCCGTGTCCAAAACCTTCCGGATCTTCCTGCAATCGGCCATTCTGGCGCTCGGCGCCTGGCTTGTGCTGCGCGGCGAAATCAAGGCTGGCGCGATGATAGCAGGGTCGATCCTGATCGGCCGGGCGCTGGCACCGATCGAGACGGCCATTTCTCAATGGGGATTGATGCAGCGGGCGCAGGAAGGCTGGCGCAATCTCTCAAACCTGCTGGAGCAGATCCCCGAAGAAGACACCCGCACCACCCTGCCGCGGCCCCGCGCGCTGTTGCAGGTCCAGCAGGTTACCGCCGTACCACCAGGCGAAAGCGTGGCGACACTGCGGATGATGAGTTTCGAGCTTGGCCCCGGCCATGCGCTGGGCGTGATCGGCCCCAGTGGCTCCGGCAAATCGACCCTTGCCCGGCTGCTGACCGGTGTCTGGCAGCCGATGGCGGGCAAGATCCGGCTGGACGGCGCCGCTTTGGACCAATATGGCCCGGACGGGCTGGCCGACCATGTTGGCTACCTGCCGCAGGACGTGGTGCTGTTTGAAGGCACGATTGCCGAAAACATCGCCCGCCTCACCGCCGATCCAGACCCGGACAAGGTGATTGCCGCCGCCCGCAAGGCAGCGGCCCATGAGATGATCCTGAAACTGCCTCAGGGTTACGACACCCCCCTGCCCGCAACCGGCCAGCGGCTTTCCGGTGGGCAGAAGCAGCGCATCGGCCTTGCCCGCGCGCTCTACGGCGATCCGGTCCTGCTCATTCTGGACGAACCGAATTCCAATCTGGATGCCGAAGGCTCCGTGGCGCTGAACATGGCAATCCGCGCCCTCAAGGCCAGTGGCGGTGCTGCCGTGATCATGGCGCATCGCCCGGCGGCGATTGAGGAATGCGATCTGGTGCTGATCATGGATCATGGCGCCCGCACCGCGTTTGGCCCGCGCGACGAGGTATTACGCGCCCATCTGCGCAATGCCCAGCAAGTGGTTGGCGCGCAGGGCAATACCAAACAGGCCTATGCCAAACAGGAAACCACCATGACCGGTTTCGTACCCGGCACCCCGCGCAAGCCATAGGAGAGCGACGATGAGCCTGTTTTCCCAGACATCGACGCCGGTCCCTTCCTCCCCGGCCAACATGCCCGCATCCCCTGCGGCAAACCGGGTACCGCCCACCCCGCAAAGCCACGCCTGGCAGGCTCGCGGTCACACAGCGCTCGGCTATGGCGCGCTGGCCGTCCTCGTGCTGGGGCTGGGTGCCTGGGGCACGCTAACCACCATCCGGGGCGCCGTGGTCGGCAATGGTACGGTGGAGGTGGAAACCAACCGCCAGGTGGTGCAACACCAGGCCGGTGGCATTGTTCAGGACTTGCTGGTCAAGGAGGGTGATATCGTCCAGCCCGGCCAGGTTCTGCTCAGGATGGATGAAAAGCTCGACCAATCCGAGCTGACGATCATTGAAAACCAGTTGTTTTCGCTGCTCGGCAATGCCGGACGGCTGACCGCCGAGCAGGATGGCAAGAGCGAAATCAGCTTCGACCCCGAACTTATCGAAAGGGCCAGGACCGACAGCCATGTGCGCGAGATTATCGAGGGCCAGCGCAACCTGTTGCAGGCGCGACAGGAAAACCGCGACAAACAGGTCGGACAATTGCAGGAGCGCAAGCACCAGACCGCCCAGCAAATCGAGGGCTTGAACGCCAAGCTCAATGCACTGCGCCAGCAAAGGCAATTGATCAGCGAGGAACTGGCCGTGCAGCAGAAATTGCTGCGCGACGGCCTGACCCAGACCAGCAAGGTGATGACGCTGCAACGGTCCGAGGTCGAGGCGGATGGCGAGATCGCCTCGTCCATGGCCAGCATTGCCGAAAGTCGTGCCAAGATCGCCGAGATTGAAATCGCTATTTTGAACGTCAGTGGCGAACTGCGTGAACAATCGATCACAGATCTGCGCAATGCCGAAGCGCAGATTGCCGAATTGCGCCAGAAACGGGTCTCCTCGCTGGAAACCCTCGGTCGGACCGAAGTGACAGCACCGACCGGCGGCGTGGTGTTCGGCCTGACCGTGCATGCCTTGCGCACCGTGGTCAAAGCGGCGGAACCGATCCTCTATATCATCCCGCAGAATGTCGGCCTGGTGATCACCACCAATTTGCCGCCCAATGAAATCGATCAGGTGCATGTCGGACAGAAGGCCGATCTGGTATTTGCCGCTTTCGACCGCCGCCAGACGCCGGATATCCATGGCACGGTGATTGAGGTCTCCGCCGACGTGTTCAATGATGAAAAGACCGGCAACAGCTTCTACAAGGCGAAGATCAAGCCCGATGAACAGGAAATTGCCCGATTGGGTGATGTGCAGGTCCTGCCCGGCATGCCGGTCGAAACCTTTATCCAGACGACGGAGCGCTCGCCCTTCACCTATCTCACCAAACCGCTGGCCAGTTATTTCAACAAGGCCTTCCGGGAGCGGTGATGCAGAGCTTGCCTTACAGTCTATACAATAATCGCCGTTGGCCGCCTGCCAGCAGCGACTATTGGATAGACTGTTAGGAAAAAGGCAACCCGATTTTCCGTAAAGGACAAACGAAAGCAAGAGAAATGAGAGTCTGCCTGGTTCAACCGGAACCCACGGACTCTACTGCATAATTCTTTAAACCGGAGTTGGTTTCAAGAGAAAATTATGCAGCAGATATAAAGAGCTACAGCGAACCTTTGTGCGCCATATATGGCGCATGGCGCTGTATCGCCAAAACCATCACCCGAAAGCACTCCGCAGGAATGTCGATGCCTTCGCGGCAGGCGGTGTGTGGTCGCTATACATCAGCTCGTCGAGGGCTTCGAGAACTTCGCGATAGGATGACGTGGCCCGCAGATCGGGTGCGGCCAGCAGGGTCGTCATCGAGGGTTGAAACAGCACCCCATAGGTTGCCGACCGGATCATCGAAATGTCGTTCAATGCATCGCCCATTGCAAAATGGGCGCATCCCTCGGTATCGACCGCATCGAAGCAGAGATGTTTTCCGGCCAGCCCGTTCCAGAAGTTGAAGCCGGTGACGATATCCTCGTCATTGGTCTGAAAACTGTGACAGAGGACCTGATCGGCAGCGATCTGCTCGATAAAATGCCGGTTCATCGGGCTGAAGGAGTCCGAGACGATCACCACGCGCCCGCGCAGCTTGAGCGCGGCGAGGAAATCCGCTGCCCCATTGAACAGATCGAGTTCCGCGACACTGGCGCATATTTCGGCCAGGGTAATGTGGTGATCGGCCAGATGCTTGATCCGCTGGTCCAGCAATTGACGGTAATCGGGAATTTCCCGCGTGGTCGCCTGGAGTTCGGGAATACCGAATGCCTTGGCGAGATGAGGCCACATTTCCGGCGCGAGAACGCCTTCGAGATCGATGAAGGAACAGATGGATGCGGTCATTGCGCGCCACTCCCCAAAGTGCCCGCGGTGAAGAGAATGGCCCCCAACGAGGCGAGCACGACCCCGATCAGGATATTGAACACGCGCTGGCGACGCAGCACGACAGTTCGAATGGCCGGGTTGGACAGAAAGGTCGATACGGATGCAAACCACAGCAAATGCGACAGGGAGATGAACAGGCCCCAAAGCAATTGGTGGGACAGCGGCGTGTCCTTGCCGATGAATTGCGTATAGAGACTGATCACGAAAATCGACGTCTTCGGATTGAGACCATTGGTCAGAATACCGGTCATCATTTCCCGGCCCATGGATCTGTCACTGGGAACGAGACTGCCTTCGACATCTCGTATCTTGCTGAAGGCCGTAGCCAGGCCCGCATAGACCAGATAGGCCGCGCCGACGAATTTGATGATATCCAGAATATTGGGGAAAATGTGCTGGATGATCGCAATGCCGAACATGGCATAGATCACATGAAACCAGCAGGCGATGGCGATGCCCATCGAGGCCGCAAGCCCGGATTTGCGGCCATAGAGAAAGCTGTTGCGCGACACCATGGCGAAATCCGCGCCGGGGCTGAGAACGGCCAGCCAGGTTATCGAAGCAATCAGAAGTATTTGTTCCATAAGTATGCGGGCTCCGGATCCGGCAACAGCCGCGCGTGTCCGCGCGGCTGACATCTGCATTTATTTGCGGCGGAAGGTCAGGACCAGAACATCACGCAGGCCCTGCTGGTCGGGATCGAGCCGGGTGATCGGGGTCACGCCATGGGCGACGCGCTCATCATTGACAATGGCCGCATCGAAGGGTTCCACCAGGGTGAATTCCGCCAAGGTACGACCGTCCCGATCAAGGATGGAGGTCTCGCCACCGACGATATTATGACGCTTGATGAGAACCATCAGCACGAAATCCACGCCATCGCGGTGAACGCCCTCAGGCGTCGGCTTGCCACCGTTCTGCACGGCCTCGATGCGGAACTGGTGCAATTCGACATGCCAGGTGGAGAAAGGCGACAGGGCACCAAAGAGATTGGACGCGAAGGAAAAAATCGCCTGCATCACCGGATTTTCAATGGTCGATGCCAATACAGGCTCGAAATGGCGCTCAATGCCCCCATTTAAGTGATTGTAGGACGTCGCCTGAAAATGAGGCTGATGCTTTTCCAGATGGACGGGCCCGCCTTTTGGCGCGCCCGTCAGGGTTGCGTGCCGGCGAAGGCGATATTTGCCGCCGTCGGCCATATAGGTATCCGGCTTAAGGTCATCCCAGGAGGCCTGAAAATCGGCGATATCCTGGCTGCTAAAATGGTTTTGATGAATTGCATTGAGAAAATTGTTACTTTCAAGAAACACAAAATCGAAGTCATGCAACTGTTGGCAGACATCGATATTGGTCACATTGGCCGGATCGCTGTGCTTTAAGACTGAAATATTGCCTTGCATTGAAAATGGCTCCGATTTCATCGGCGTAACCCGCCGACAACGATTATCAATCATATGTTGTGTTTCGTGAAAACCGATATATTTTCGAGCAAAAGCGTGAGGTAAATTCACACATATGCCCGACAGTTCCGAATTCCGATCGAGGATGGCGCGCCTGCCGCAATTGGGGGCTTTGAAGGCCTTTGCGGTGGCGGCGCGGTATGAAAGTTTCGTGCTGGCGGCCCGGGAATTGCACGTTACACATGGGGCAATCAGCAAGCAGGTCAAGAATCTGGAGGAGAGTCTGGGCGAGCCGCTGTTCCTGCGTCGCAACCGGGCTGTCTTCCTGACGGAGCGCGGTCGTCAATTGGCGGCCAGGCTTGCCTCCGTGTTCCAGGATCTGGAAAATGTCGTCACGGATTTTCGCAGCAATGCCTATGCCCAACCCCTGATCGTCTCCTGCGAACCGACGCTCTGCCTGAAATTCCTCATACCAAACCTGGGCGATCTGAAAGAGAGGACCGGTCTGGATGTCAAGGTTCTCGCAGCGGGCGGAAAAATCGACTTTCGCCGCGATCACGTCGATCTTGCCGTGCGGCGCAACGATTTTGCCATCGACCCTCGCCTGCATGTGAGGGAGTTGGCGCCGGAAGCGATGGGCATGGTCTGCACGCCGCAGGTGGCGGCTGACCTCAGCAAAGCGCCTCGCCCCAGCGTGCCCGCTCTGCATACCCGCTCGCGCCCCGATGCCTGGCTGAACTGGTGCAAGACCCAGCCAGGGGGCCGCAAGTTCAAGTCGGACATTTTCTACGAGCATTTCTATCTGGCCCTTGAGGCGGCGATGGCCGGCCAGGGTGTCGCACTGGCATCGATCCATATGGTGACGACGGATATGGCAGCCGGACGACTGGCCGCGCTCGGTGCGTTTCATGAGGATGGCACCCATTATCTTGCCGTCTCCAATAGCGATTTTGCCGCCGACGAAAGACGGCTGGTGTTCACCGACTGGCTGTCGCGCCGCATGCGCGCCCATCTGGCGCAGGCATCCACTGCGCGTCCGACCGCAGAAACCCGGCATCTGCCATAGGCATTGTCACCCACCAATTTTCGGCGTTTTCAGCCCCTCGAACACGGAGGGCGCATTGGGGTCGGGCTTTGGCTCCTCTTCCAGAAAATCGGGCACCTGCGTACCATTGGAATTCATCGAGCCGTAGGCGCCCTTATCTTGCAAGGCAGAGGGGTCTTGCAAGGCAGAGGGATCGCTCGGAGCCGTACCGGGGTCCTCGCCATCGATTGACAGGTCCGGCTGACCGAGATCGACGGGCGGCTGGGTCTTGATTGGTAGCGGCACATAGAGCGAGACGGTGACGATAATGGCAATGACCAGCAGCCAGCTGCCGAGGATGCGCGAGGGAATGTTCAACCAGGGGCCTTTGAAGCAGCGCAGCAGAAAGGCCGGAGTGAGGATAATCCACAGGGCCGAAAGCACAGAGGCAATCGCAAAGGACGGAATGCCGACGCCGAAATCGTCCAGGCCGAGAAACAACGAGAAGGAAAAGGCAACAACAGCAGCGGATGCCAGCATGGCCCAATCCCGCCAGCGCCCCGAAAGCCAGAGACTGGCGCCGGTGATGGCGACGGCCACCGGCGCGATCAGATAAAGCACCTGCCCCAGCGCGCTGTCGCGAATGACGACGAAGATCGGGTCGAAAAACAGCAGCATGACCGATAGCACGCCGAGAAACACACCGATGGTGATGGCGAATTGCCGGGCGCTGGGCATCATCGCGCAGGCGACTGCGATGCCCATCATGGCCAGAACCAGATCATACACCGAGAAAGTGAACAGCGCGCCCAGTTCGGTAAAGCCATAATCATGCGGCAGGCTTTGCGACACCGCCAACAGGAACAGGCCGAAACCGGCCAGAAGTGCACTGGCGCGGAAACGATCCGTCTTCATAACGCGACGGGCTTGCGCCCATTTATCGGTGCCGGTCGCAGCCGCAGGACTGGCCTTGCTCTGCCCCTCGCGCTGCTGTTTGCTGGAATGTGAGCCAGGCAGCGGCGTGGTGTCGCGGCCCTTCTGACGGCGTTTGCGGGAGGTGGGAGCCGTGGAGGATGTCCGGTGCGTGTCGTTCATCGGGCCTGGCCTTTGCGAGTGTGACGACCCGGCTTCTCTCACAATCAAGGCAATTTGTCACCCATGCGGCTCTTCATCCTGCCTTTACAGCGCCGTGCGTTTTATAAAACGCTCAAAAGACGCTGTAACTCTTTAAATCTGCTGCATAATTCCTTGAATCGATTCCGATTCAAGGAATTATGCAGCAGCCGTCCGGTTCACTGCGTCAGCCGCACCGTACTGCCAATGATATTCTTGGAGATCGCCGTATAGACATCCTTGATATTGGTGGTGGAGGCGCTGAAGTAATATTTGGTGCCGCTGGAGCAGGTCTGCAAATTTTTGACATCGGCCTCCGAACTGTAGGAGATCGCGTAAATCTCGATATTGCTGGATTTGATCGAGTCGCACGTGGTCAACAGCGCGTTGGTGGCGGTGTCGTTGCAGGATTTCGTGCGGTTTTTATCGCAGATCCAGTCCAGCTTGTCGGTGTCACTCGGTCCAAATTTCACATTCATCTCGCCATCGGTCATGAAGACGATGACCTTTTTGACCTTTTCGGAATAGTCGGCGGGCGCGGTCCCACCACCCCATGCCGAGCGCCATTTGGGCGACAACGTGTACCAGCCGGCCAGCATTCCGGCGTCGAGCCGGGTGGAGCCTTCTGACGTCATGTCCGCGATAGCGCTTTGCAACGTGCTGAAGCTCGATGTCAGGGGAACGATGGGCGGCGGGCAGAAACTGGTGGAAGAGCCGGTGTTGGAATCCTGCGCCACGAAGGCCTCGGTGCTGGGTGGAACATCGCTCAGGCCATTGGTGCCGATGGCGCCATTGTCTTTCATTTCCACGTCGGCGCGCGGCTCGACGCAGCCGATCCAATAGTAATTTTTCGACGTATAGGCGAGCGGCGTCACATTATCGATCCACTGCGTGAAACTATAGCTTGAGGACGAGTAATAGGACTTGGGATCGGTCCAACGGCTGGGTACGGCAGCATTGCCGCCATAGGCTTTCAGCCAGTCCTTATGGGTGAGGCCTATGTTGAAGCGGCTGGAAAACGGCGCGATGGCGATCTTGCTGCGCTTGGCGACCGTGGCGTCATTGGCAAAGGAGGTCAGAAAGCTCTTCACTGCCGTCTGCATTGGCACAAAGCGGCCTTCCTCGATCATCGAGCTGGAGACGTCGAGCACCAGGGACACTTCAAGATCAATATTGCCCGGCAGTGCCGCGCAGGATTTGGCGGAGACCTCTACGGTCCTGACGCCAGCAAGCTGCATGAAACTGGTTGGCACGCCCTCACCGACGACAATGCAGATTTCCTTGCCATCCGCCGACAGGGTCGGCCCGCTCAACCGCTTGGGGACAGCAGCGGTGTCGACATCATTGGAACCCTGATCCGCCAATTTGGACTCGAGATAGCTGTCGATCCCCGACGCCAGGGCATCGACGCCGGAAGACGAGGAATAGCTCGATGCCGCCGCCAGGATAGCCGAATCGGCGGTCACCTGAATATCGTTGCGATGATCCCGCGCCGAACTGTAGTCCACCGCCGCACCGACCGCCAGAAGCAGCGGCATCATCAGAATGGCCGACATGATGGCAAAATTGCCATGCCGGTCGGCGGCGAATTTTAAAAGCAGCTCTCTAAGGCGCATTTTACCCAACCATGTGCTGAAGCGGCCGGGACACCAGCCCCGATCTTCAATCCTTGTTGGAAAGATGTTTTATAAAACCGTTTGAAAGAAAGCCGAAATCTAATTGATAAAATGCAACTCAATAGGGCATTTTGTGCCGAAACGACGAATAATCATCCGTTAGGTTCAAACTTCTTTCGCCATGAGACGCCGTTGCTTGATGCTGGCCTGGGCCGCGGACAGCCGGGCGATCGGCACCCGGAAGGGTGAGCAGGAGACGTAATCCAGCCCGACATCCTCGCAGAAATGGATGGAGGCCGGGTCGCCGCCATGTTCGCCGCAAATGCCGAGCTTCATATCGGGCCGGGTCTGGCGACCGCGCTCGGCGGCCATGCGGATCAACTCCCCGACCCCGTCGAAATCCAGCGAGATGAATGGATCGCGCTCGATAATCCCCTTGCGCTGATAGGTCGGAATGAAGGCGGCGGCGTCGTCACGTGACATGCCGAATGTGGTCTGGGTCAGGTCATTGGTGCCGAAGGAGAAAAACTCGGCAGCCTCGGCAATCACATGGGCGCGAATGGCGGCACGCGGCAGCTCGATCATCGTACCGACCAGATAGGAGATTTCCAGCTTGCCTTCGCGCATCACTTCGGAGGCGATGCGGTCTATCACCCCCTTCACATAATCCAGCTCGGAGCGCAGCCCGACCAGCGGCACCATGATTTCAGGCACGACCGGCGCGCCGGTCTCCAGCCCTGCGGCAACGGCGGCCTCGAAAATCGCCCGCGCCTGCATTTCGGCGATTTCAGGATAGGAAATCGCCAACCGGCAGCCGCGATGGCCGAGCATGGGGTTAAACTCGTGCAAAGCCTCGACCCGCTGCGCCAGTGCGCGCGGCTCCATGCCCATCGCCACCGCCACCTCGGCGATTTCCTTGACGGTTTTCGGCAGGAATTCATGCAGCGGCGGATCGAGCAGGCGGATCGTCACCGGCAGACCATGCATGATGGTGAACAGCTCGGTAAAATCCGAGCGTTGCATCGGCAACAGCTTGTCCAGCGCGGCGCGCCGTCCGGCCTCGTCCTCGGCCAGGATCATTTCGCGCATCACATGGATGCGCTCGCCTTCGAAAAACATATGTTCGGTGCGGCAAAGGCCGATACCTTCCGCTCCGAAGGACCGGGCGGCGCGGGCATCGCCCGGCGTATCGGCATTGGTGCGCACCGTCATGCGGCGCGTGCGGTCGGCCCATTGCATCAGCTGGGCAAAATCCCCCGACAATTCCGGTTGCAGCATCGGCACCGCTCCCTTCAGCACCTGGCCGGAAGAACCGTCGATGGTGATGATATCGCCCTTCTTCAGCTTGACACCGACGCCCAGCAACACGCCATTGCGGATATCGACCCGCATGCTGCCCGCACCGGCCACGCAGGGAATGCCCATGCCGCGTGCCACCACCGCCGCATGGCTGGTCATGCCGCCACGGGTGGTCAGGATCGCTTCGGCGGCATGCATGCCGTGAATGTCTTCCGGGCTGGTTTCCATGCGCACCAGAATAACCTTGCGGCCTTCTTCCTTGGCGCTGACAGCATCTTCGGCGGTAAAGACGATTTCACCGGTTGCCGCCCCCGGCGACGCCGGCAGGCCGGAGCCGATCACATCACGTGCCACCCGCGGATCGATGGTGGGGTGCAAAAGCTGGTCCAGCGACGCCGGCTCGATGCGCGACACCGCTTCGTCCTCATCGATCAGCCCTTCCGCCACCATATCGACAGCAATCTTCATCGCCGCCTTGGTGGTGCGCTTGCCGGACCGGGTCTGCAACATCCACAACTTGCCGCGCTCGATGGTGAATTCCACATCCTGCATGTCACGGTAATGGGTTTCAAGCTGCGCGCAGACCGCCGTGAACTCGGCAAAGGCCTTGGGCATCAGCTTTTCCATCGACGGCTTGTCGGAGCCGCTTTCCAGCCGCGCCCGTTCACTCAAGGATTGCGGGGTGCGGATGCCCGCCACCACGTCCTCGCCCTGGGCATTGACCAGAAACTCGCCGTAAAGCTGGTTTTCGCCCGTCGACGGGTTGCGGGTAAACGCCACCCCGGTGGCCGAACTGGAGCCAAGATTGCCAAACACCATGGCCTGGATATTGACCGCCGTGCCCCAATGGCCGGGAATATTGTGCAGCTGACGATAGGTAATGGCGCGGGCATTCATCCAGCTGGCAAACACCGCTGCCACCGCCCCCCAGAGCTGAACCTCAGGATCTTGCGGAAAGGGTTCGCCCAGCTCATCCTCGATCAATTGCTTGTAGAGGTCAGTCACATGCTGCCATTCATCGGCGCTCAGTTCAGTATCGAGTTCATGGCCAAACCGGCCCTTCTCATGCTCAAGAATTTCCTCGAAAACTTCATGATCCAGCCCCAGAACGACGTCGCCATACATCTGGATGAAGCGGCGGTAACTGTCCCAGGCAAAGCGGGCGTCTCCGGCGCGATGGGCAAGGCCGACCACCGTCTCGTCGTTCAGGCCGAGATTGAGCACCGTATCCATCATGCCGGGCATAGAAGTGCGCGCACCGGAGCGCACCGACAAAAGCAGGGGATTTTTGGCATTGCCGAACGTGCGTCCGGTCTCGGCTTCGATCAGGTCGATACCGGCCAGCACCTCTGCCTTCATGTCATCAGCCAGACTGCGGCCATGGGCGTAGAAATGCGTGCAGGCATCCGTGACAATCGTCAAACCCGGCGGCACGGGCAGGCCAAGACCCGCCATTTCGGCGAGATTGGCCCCTTTGCCGCCCAAATGTTCAACATCGCCAGCGCCGCCCTCAGCCTTGCCGGCGCCGAAGCTGTAGACCCACTTCCCCATGGTCGTTTTCTTTCTCCGCCCGACTGTTCTTGTTTTCGCATCGGATGACCCGAAAACCGGTTCCCACTTTTCGGTCCGATGCTTGTATCTCCGCATCGGATGACCCGAAAACCGGTTCCCACTTTTCGGTCCGATGCTTGTATCCCTCAAAAGACTTAGCGCATTCGCGTTCCGTTGAAAATCTCATAATATCAATCGTATCCCGCATTGCAGCATAATTGCGGCATCCCGCGCTAAAGATCAACGCGGCGAGGCTCGGTGCGGTATTGTGGAACGGCTGGAACCGGAAAGAGGCCAACCCCTGTTTCGGGGGCGATTTTCTTTGTCAACCCATTGATATTTCAATAATTTGCGACGGAATGTCGCAAATTGGCTCAACCAATTGTGAAGAGAAATTAACGTCTCGGTAACCTCATGGCCGGCTGATTGGGGTAGAGAACAAACCGCTACTCACTCAACCAAAGGAGATTGCCAGATATGTCATCACTACAAACCGTTGCATTAATGCTTGCCATTCTTGGGTTTTCGGCGAGCTTTGCATCGGCAGCACCTCGGATGGTCAAGCAGTTCGATCACTGGGGGCTGTTTTCCTATAAGGATGGCGGCAAGACCGTTTGCTACGTGCTGTCCGTGCCTTCAAAGGAAGATCCTGTTGGCATCGACCATGGCAAGAATTTCTTCCTGATCGCCCCGAAAAAAACCGGCGGCGTCAATTATTACCCCCAGGCCGTGATGGGCTACGACGTCGCTCAGGGCTCGACCATCGACGTGAACGTCGATGACAAGACGTTCCAGATGGTGCCGAAAGCCAATGTCGGCTGGACCCGGCTGGAAGCAGAGGACGCAAAGGTGATTGCCGCCATGAAGCAAGGCCGCCGGATGACCGTGAAGACCACCTCGAAGCGTGGCACCCACACGACCTATACCTATTCGCTCCAGGGCGTTTCGGCGGCGCTGAAACAGGCCCAGGCCTGCCGCTGACATGTCCAAAACCGACAATGCCTGAAAAATGCACCCTGACCACCAAAGGTGGTTTCACACAAAGGCTCCGCGATGACGACGCATCCTCGCCGTCAACAGATTTCGACGATCTCAAATGCATCAATGCCTTAAGTCATTCGAAAGCTGAATACGGTCCGTCATTTTCGGTGGCTCCCCGTGTGAACCGCCGCGCCCTGTTGCCCATGCTGCTGCTGACCCCGTTGATCGGGGCGGCAAGCCTGCTTGCGCCCGGCACGGCTGCGGCCATGCCGATGCTGCGGCAGAAGGGTCGCGTTACCGGCTATCCGCTGCCGCGCTTTGCTTCGCTAAAGGCCGACAGGGTGCGAATGCGGGCTGGCCCTTCTACCGATTACCCGGTTCGCTTTATCTACGAGGCCCGGGGCCTGCCGGTGGAAATCATCGAGGAATACGACAATTGGCGACAGGTTCGCGATAGCGACGGCACCAGCGGCTGGATGTCCGCTGTCATGCTCAGCGGGGCGCGCACCGGTCTTGTCGCCCCCTGGCGCGGCTCGAAAGGCGATCTCGTCATGCTGCGCGACCGCCCCCTTGCCACGGCTGCCGTCACCGCCCAACTCCAGCCACGGGTACGGCTAAAAATCCGCGACTGCGACGGGCATTGGTGTTCAGTCTCGGTAGAACGAGGTGGCCCTTCCGGCTTTGTCCGGCAGGGCCTGGTGTGGGGCGTTTATCCCGGCGAAACCATCGGTAATTGACGTTTTACAACCAGAATGCCGGACCGCTTCCCAAGCAAGATCCGCAGACGGTCAAGGCTTGACCATGGAGGGCGTTGCATGGCCCGGCACACCCTTCGCGGTGCTATCCTGCGGCAGGTCGCGCAGCCGCGACAATAGCAGAACGGTTGCGATACCGGCGATAACAGCCACCGGCACGATCGCCATCAATACCTCGGTCGGCGAGCGTCCAGCGGCAATCAAACCACCGGCAAACAGCGGCCCGACCACCGAACCGAAACGTCCGACGGCAACGGCAAGTCCCACGCCGGTACCGCGAACATCAGGCGCGTAGCATTGCGGCGCAATGCCGTAGAGCAGCGACTGGGCCGCCATGACGCTCACCCCGATCAAGGCGCCAGCGATGGCATTGGCGGCAAAATTGGCCGGTGCCAATCCGAGCAGCACGAGAGACGCGACCAGGAGAAGGAAGCAGAGCGAGCCGTTGAGGACCTTGCGTTTCCCGTCAAGGAACCAACCGCCCGTCAAACCGCCCACGGCCCCGGCAATATTGAAGATCACCTGGATAAGGCCGGCCTGCTGGCGATCCAGCCCGCGCGTGACGAGAAGCGTCGGCAACCAGTTGAGCAGAAGATAGAGCACCATGATGCCGAAGAAGAAACCCGTCCAGAGCAGGATGCTGCGCAGCGCCGTATCGGCGGAGAACACCTGACGCCAGGCGCCTTCCTTCCTGGTCTTTTCCGACTTTTCAACCTTGAGCTGCGGCAGCATCATAAACAGTGGCAGCACGAGCAGCATCGGCATGATGCCGCCGGCAATGAAAATGGTGCGCCAGTCATCATGCAGGCCGGCCATGGCCACCACGCTGGCAATCGCCCCACCAAACGGAATACCGGCATACATGATCGACACGGCCCGACCGCGACGCTCCGGCGTGGTCGATTCGACAGCTATGGCCACCAGGTTCGGCAACGCTCCGCCCAGGCCGACGCCGGTGAGAAAGCGCATGGCGATCAACCCTTCCACGGATGTGACTGCTGCCGTAGCGAGCGAGAAGATCCCGAAGATGAAAAGCGCCAGGCTAAGACCCAAACGGCGTCCGAACCGGTCGGAGATCATGCCGCCGGAAACGGCGCCAAAGATCAGGCCAAATGTCGCCGAGGAAAAGAATAGTCCCATCTGGGCGGGTGTCAGCCCGAAGACCGGCGCCAGTTTCGGCGCCGCCACGCCCGCAGCCTGAAGGTCGAAACCTTCAATCATCGCCGCCAGAAAAACCAGAAAAATGATCCGGGACGAGCCCGGTCGCGATGTTGTCGACAGCATAATGCCTCCCATTGATGCCGATAACGGTTCAACCGCTCGCCTCCTCGCGCCCGGTCAGACCTTTTGGATAATCCCTCAGCCATCCTGACCGCGCCATCTGCGCGGCAAGATGCCGTAAAGTATGTTGAGCATACTATTGGAATTGGCATTTAGCAATCGTGGCTTGCTGGAGAGGCGAAAATCTCTCCGATCAAAGCGAGACCTCTATTTTCTATTTAAATACAAAGGATTGCAGCCTCTCAGACCATCAACCGGGAGCACGCGCCAAGGCGGTCTTTTCCGCCTCGCTTGGCGCGCCGAGAAAGATCTCGCCTTCCGCCTGGTCCTGAATAAGCATCACCGCATGCTTGCCATCGGCGGAAAACAGCACACGAACGGCGCTTTGCTCGCAGCGTTTTGGCTGGCAGGCGTAGAATAACTGCATGGGCTTGGCGTCAACGGGCATTTCGACGGAAGCGAGCCCGATATAATCATCCTTGCGGACCATGTTCAGTACCCAAAGCGGGATGCCCTGACGACCGCGCACCAGCCCCGTCAGCGCATCACGATGCGGCTTGGAGGTTTTCACGGTCTGCGCAAGGAAATTGCCGGAAAGATTTTCGGCTGCTGCCGGAATCGCAAAAAGGCAGGCAAGAGCGGTCAGCAGCAGTATCCAGCGGGCCATGCAAATCTCCTGTCAAATATCTGGCCTCGCCCGCCGGTAACGCCAATTGGGCAAGGCCAGCCCATCACGCAGTCTGCTTCACATAAATGTCCGGGTCGAAATCAACCCGTTTGGCCTTGCCATCGGGCATTTTCAAAACGATTTCGACACCGCCCCCGATGGAATGCATGTAGCGAACGATCGACGATATCAGCACATCATCAGCATTTTCCATTTTCGAAACGGTATTCTGCGTCATGGCGGCTCCTGATGCGACCTCCTGCTGCGTAGCATGCATGGCCTTGCGCACCTCCGCCAAAGCCTTACCCAGACGACGCTCTTGACGTTTTGCGTCAAGCCGAACACGAACATCGTCGGGGAGTTCAGCGCGTAACGTCTTCCAATCAGTGCTCATTGAGCTTGGTCCTGATCTCTTTCATATTGGCATGATCCGAACCAGAAAGTGTACCCACCTCAGGACGACCCAAAAACGGGCTATCGTCTTCGAGATGGTCCAACAATTCGCCAACCAATTCCTTCAAACCCCAGCCCTTCAAACCGAAGCCTAGTGCCTTCCACTCAGGAATGAAGTCGGAATGGAACCGCACGATGTATATCATCAATCATCCAAAAATATATATTTAAAGATATAAAAACAAGAGCCGTCGAAGACGGTCACACAGCCTCGCGCAATTGCTCCGCCGTCTGCAAGTCCACCGACACCAGTTGCGAGACGCCCTGTTCGGCCATGGTGACGCCGAACAGGCGGTTCATGCGGGCCATGGTGATCGGATTGTGGGTGATGATCACGAAACGGGTTTGCGTGGAGGCCGCCATTTCGTCCATCAGGTTGCAATAGCGCTCGACATTGTGGTCGTCGAGTGGCGCATCGACCTCGTCCAGCACGCAGATCGGCGCGGGATTGGTGAGGAAGACCGCGAAAATCAGCGCCATCGCGGTTAGAGCCTGTTCGCCGCCCGATAGCAGCGTCATGGTCTGCGGCTTCTTGCCGGGCGGGCGGGCGAGGATTTCGAGGCCGGCATCCAGCGGATCGTCACTTTCAATCAGCTGCAATTCCGCCGTGCCACCGTTGAACAAGTGGGTGAACAGCCGCTGGAACTGCGCATTGACCACGTCGAAAGCCGCCACCAGCCGTTCCCGGCCCTCACGGTTCAGGCTCTGGATCGCCCCACGCAGCTTGCGGATCGCGTCGATCACGTCGTCGCGCTCCTTGATCAGGGCTGCGAGCTTGTCGGACAATTCCTTCTGTTCTTCATCGGCGCGCAGATTGACGGCGCCCAGCCGTTCGCGCTCGATTTTCAGCCGGTCCAGATCGCGCTCGACTTCGCGCAGGTCAGGGATCGCGTCATCGGGTTTCAGCCCGGTCAGGCGGAAGGCCTCATGCGGGCCGACATTGAGCGCTTCCTGAATGCGGGCCTCGGCATCCTTGCGCCGCTCGCGTCCAGACAGCAACCGTTCTTCCGCCCGGCCCCGCCGCTCACGCGCCTCAGCCAGCGCCGACAAGGCGCTAGCAGCGACCTGATCGGCCTGACGCTGGCGGGCCTCCGCCTCCACCAGCCGGTCGGCAGCGGCGCGCCGGGCGGCTTCAGCCTTGTCCAACTCGCCCATCAGCAACCGGCGCTTTTCATCGAATTCGTCGGGGGCGGCTTCCAGCTCGGCCATTTCGTCGCGGGCTTCCGCCTCGCGTTCCCTCAGCGTGGCGATATGCTGAGCGGCACTTGCCGCACGCTGCGCCCAGCTTTGCCGCTCCTGACGGATTGCCATGATCCGGCGCTGGCGCTGGTCGTTTTCGCGGGCAAACCCTTCATGGCGGGCACGGGCTTCGGCCACCAGACCGCGACCGGTGGCGACCTCCATCTGCAATTGCCGCAATTGGTCGTCCAGCGCCGTCAGGTCAGCCTGATCGGCAAGGGCAATCTGCGCTTCTTCCGCTAGGCTTTCGGCCTCTTCGATCTGGGCGCGAAGACCGTTTACCGCCTCTTCCACCACGGCGCGGCGGCGCAGCAGATCGCCGCTAGCACGCTCGGCAGCGCTCAACGCCTCGCGGGCTTCAGAGAGTTGGCGCAGAATTAACCGTTGGCGCTCACGCACGTCCGCAAGACGCGCTTCGCTCGACATCACCGTCTCGCGCGCTGCCGTCAATTGTTCTTCAGCGTCTTCCAGCCCGATACGAGCCTCGTCAACCTCTTCTTCCAACGCCTTCAAACGGTTCTTCTGGGCAAGGCGAAGGGCCGCCGCACTCGGCGCTTCAGAGCCTGTGACATGGCCATCCCAACGATAGACGGCCCCCTCCCGCGTCACCAGCCGCTGGCCGGGTTTCAGGTCCGGTTGCAGGCGTTGGGCGGTGGCCGCATCGGTGATGCCGATCTGTTTCAGCCTGCGCAGCAAAGCTTGCGGCGCCGACACATGCGTGGCGAGAGCGACGATGCCAGCGGGCAAAGCCGGGTCATCACTATCAGGCCCGGGCATGGCCCAATGGGCAGGCGCACGCGCATCGAGCGGGCTTTCCAGATCGTCGCCAAGGGCGGCACCCAGCGCGGTTTCAAAGCCGCGCTCCACCGTCAGTGCGTCGGCCACCGGCGAAAATTCTCCGGCGCTGGCCGAAGCGGCCAACATTTTGGCAATGGTTTTCGCCTCGGTTTCCAGCGCCGCCAATACGGAGCGCGCAGCCTCCACCGGGCCACGGGCCAGCGCCTCGGCCCGGCGTGCGGCGCTTAAAGCCTCTTCCGCTTGCGCCACCGTAGTTTCGGCCTCTTCCACGGCATATTCACCGGCTTCCAACGCCTCGCGCTTTTCCTCCGGGTCCGGCAGGGCAGCGAGCTTTTGCGCCACCGCGTCCAGTTCGCGGCCTGCCTCTTCGGCCTGACGCTCCAGCCGCAAGCGCTTGTCAGCGAGGTCGCGTAGCGCCCGTTCCAACTGGTTGCGCCCGGCTGCCGCCTCGGCGCGTTCGGCGGTGGCAGCGGCAAAGCGGGCTTCGCTGTCGGCAAGACTGGCGGAAGCGTCTTCAAGCGCGATGCGCAGATCGTCGGCCTCCTGGCCGCTTTCCGTCAGCACCTCTTCCAGTTCGGCTTCCTCGGCCGCGAGCCGCTCGAGAATTTCGGCATTGTCATCGACCAGCCGCTGCTCGCGGGCAATATCTTCTTCCAGCTGCAACAGCCGCCGGGTTAGTTCGTCACGACGTTTGAACAGCCGTCCGGCATCTTCCTCCAGCTGGCTGCGGGCAATCTGCAAGCGTTGCAGGGAGGCTGCGGCCTTGACCTCTTCGTCACGCAATTCCGGCAATTGCAGGCTGGCAATGGCTTGCGCCTTGGCCGCCTCCATCTGCTCCTGCGCCCGTTCGGCCACCAGCGAGGTCGTCTCGTTGAGCGAGGCTTCCGCCTCGGCCTCGGCCTGCCGCGCTTCCGTCCAGCGGATGTGCAGCAGCATGGCATCGCGGGCGCGGATATCGGCGGACAGCATCTTGAAGCGATTGGCCTGACGGGCTTGGCGTTTCAGGCTCTCGATCTGGCTTTCCAGCTGGGCGACAATATCCTCCAGCCGCTCCAGATTGGTTTCGGCGGCGCGCAACCGCAGTTCCGCCTCATGGCGGCGCGAATGCAGGCCGGAAATTCCGGCGGCCTCTTCCAGCAATTGCCGGCGTGCCTGCGGCTTGGCCTGGATCAGCTCGCCAATCCGCCCCTGGCCAACCATCGACGGTGAACGCGCCCCGGTCGAGGCATCGGCAAACAGCAATTGCACATCCTTGGCGCGGGCTTCCTTGCCATTGATGCGATAGACCGAACCGTTTTCCCGCTCGATACGGCGGCTGACCTGGATTTCGTCGCTGTCATTGAAAGCGGCGGGCGCGGTGCGGTCGGAATTGTCGAGATAAAGCCCAACCTCTGCCGAATTGCGGGCGGGGCGATTGCCGGAGCCGGAAAAGATCACGTCGTCCATGCCGGAAGCGCGCATGTTCTTATAGGAGTTTTCCCCCATCACCCAGCGCAGCGCCTCGACCAGATTGGACTTGCCGCAGCCGTTCGGCCCGACAACCCCGGTCAATCCGCGCTCGATGATGAATTCGGTCGGTTCGACGAAGGATTTGAAGCCGACAACCCGAAGCTTGGTGAACTTCATGGGCCTATCCCAACAAAGAGATCCTCAGGAGCAGCAGCCTCTGAAGCGTATTGTCTGCCAGATTGGGAAGGTTTTTGAAAGGAACAGTCAAAAGGAAGACCGTGTGGCTCCCCCTCACCCCGCCTCCGCTGCGCTCGGCGGACCTCTCCCCGCTGGGGAGAGGAGACCCGAGACGCTGCGGCTCCTGACTCTTCTCCCCGGCGGGGAGAAGGTGGCGGCAGAGGCAAGAGGGGGGCGAAGCCCAATACTGATGAATTTCGTAACGCAATAGCCGCAGGTCGGTCTGCATAGATCAACCCTGACACCGGCCACAAAAAAACGGGCGCATGGCTTTCGCCACCGCCCGCCTTGATCGGATGCGCAGTGTCAGAGAAGGCTGTCGATGAGCGCCGACATGGATTCAACCGACATATCTCCAGAATAGCTTTTGCCGTTGATCAGGAAGGTCGGGGTTGCGTTGACGCCGAATTGCTTGGCGCCGCGGTCCCGCTCTGCGGTTACATCACCGGCAAGCTTGGTGTTCGTCAAGCAAGCCTGGAAGCTTTCCTGTGTGAAACCGGCCATTTTCGACATTTGCAGCATGGCGCCGCGCACATCGCCATTGTCAGGCGCTGCCCAGGAGCGCTGCTGCTTCAGGAACATGGTGATGAAAGGATAATATTGATCCTTCGGGGCGCAACGCGCCAGCATGAAAGCGGCGGTGGCGGCGGGGTCGAAAGGAAACTCGCGGAAGACGAAATAGACCTTGCCGGTATCGATGTATTTTTCCTTGATCGTATCGAAGGTCGTGGCGTGGAAATGGGCGCAATGCGGGCAGGTCATCGAGAAATATTCAACGATCTTGACCGGTGCATCGGGCTTGCCAAGCGCCATGTCCGGCAGGGCGCCGGGTTTCATCACTTCAGCCATATCGACATCATGGTCGGGCTTGGGCATTTCGGCGGCGGCAAAGGCCGGGCTCACCATACCCGAGACAGCAAGGCCCGTGGCCGCCGTGGCAATACCGGCCAGAAGATGGCGCTTGGTCAGGATCAGTTCTGAATTCGACATTATTTCACCCGCATAGAGTAACGATCGTGCTGTAAAGCTGTGCCCGGTTATACCTGTCTCTCACACACTGACAAGACATCGCTCGCAAGACTGAGTTGTCACGAGACAGGCACACCACCGCCCCACAGCACGGTTCAGACTGTATGTGAGGGTTTTGGCGTGCCAATTCAAATTACAAAGCTGTCATTTCGGCTTTTTTTGCGACAAGACCGCCCGGCCCAGCCGCTCGACCGCCTTTTTGAGATTGTCGCTTTCAATCCCCTCCGTCATTTCCGAGAGCTTTTTCGCCTGCACCGCATCCAGCCGACCCGGCCCGCGCCGGTGCCTGGCGGTATTCGACACCGGTTTTTGCACGATGCGGATCTGGCCGATGGCCGGATAGCCGAAAAATCCGTTGATACGGGCAATCAGCTCGCCCTGCGCATGGTTGAGAAACAGCGCGCGTGCGCCTTCGCAGGCAATGGTCAGCACGCCCGCCTTATACCCGCCGGATTGACCGGCAGGCGCACTCGATTTCTGGCCGGATTTCTGGGCTGAATCCTGACCGGCATAGTCGCGCCTTGGCCAGACGATTTTCTCGGGCCTTGTGCAATCGGCAAAATCGGCCCCGGCAATCTCCTCCCAGGACGACAGCAGCGCTGTCGAAATGCCGGCACGCCGCGCAATCACCGGATCGATGATACCGTTGGCCAGTTCCGAAATCTGGGCAGCGCCGCGTTTTTTGAAGGCCATAGCTGGATGGTGCCTCGTCATTGCAATCCGGAACGCTTGATATGCGCCGTGATTCGCTACCATATATATAGTATGAGCATGAAAACCCGAAAACCTGCCGAAGAAATCCCCCCCGAAGACGGACCCAGCACTGACGACCTTCTCGCCTGGTATGACCGCCATCACCGCGACCTGCCCTGGCGGGTTTCGCCGCCGATGGCAGCGCGCGGTGTCACGCCCGACCCCTACCACATCTGGCTTTCGGAAGTGATGCTGCAACAGACCACGGTACAGGCGGTCAAACCCTATTTCCTGAAATTTCTGGCGCGCTGGCCGAAAGTCACCGATCTGGCTGCCGCCCCGACCGAGGACGTGATGGCGGCCTGGGCGGGTCTGGGCTATTACGCCCGCGCCCGCAACCTGAAAAAATGCGCCGAGGCTGTCGCCAATCTGCATGGCGGCGTCTTTCCCGACACCCAGGACGGCCTGCAATCGCTGCCCGGCATCGGCGATTATACTTCAGCCGCCATTGCCGCCATTGCGTTTAACCGGCAGGCGGCAGTGATGGACGGCAATGTCGAGCGGGTAATTTCGAGGCTATACGCGATCTCCGATCCCCTGCCCGGCGCCAAACCGGCCATAAAACTGCTGGTCACGGCGCTGACACCCAAGGATCGGCCCGGCGATTTCGCGCAAGGCATGATGGATCTGGGCGCCACCATCTGTACACCGAAGCGGCCTGCCTGTGCGCTCTGTCCGTTCAACACCCACTGTCTGGCGCTGAAAGCCCATGACCCCGAGCATTTTCCTGTCAAGGCGGCGAAAAAGGCAAAGCCGGTGCGGCTTGGCGCCGCCTTCATCGCTCTTGATGACCGCAACCGCATCCTGCTGCGCAAGCGCGCCGATAAGGGGCTTCTGGGTGGCATGACGGAAGTGCCGACCACCGAATGGACGGCCCGCATCGACGGCGACGACAGCGAGGCCAGCGCGCCCATGGACGCCAATTGGCGGCCCTGCGGGGTCATCACCCATGTGTTTACCCATTTCGAGCTGCGGCTGACGATCTTTAGGGCCGATGCGGTCAAGGTACGGCCTGACGATTACCATTGGGCCGATCACGGATGGTGGGAGCCGCTCATCAATCTTGAAGCCCAGGCGCTGCCGACAGTGATGAAAAAGGCGATCACCCAGGCTATACCCGAGGCCTTCGCGACCAGATAAATGGAATAGAGCATGGCAGAGATCCGGCATATCGTTTTCGACATCGGCAAGGTACTGATCCATTACGACCCCAATCTACCGTTCAGCCGGATCATCCCGGATGCCAAGGAACGGCAATGGTTTTTCGACAATGTCTGCACCCATGACTGGAACATCGAACAGGACCGGGGCCGCACATGGGCCGATGCCGAAGCGCTGCTGATTGCCGCACATCCCGACCGCGAAGCGCATATCCGCGCCTTTCGCCAGCATTGGCGCGAAATGGTGCCGCATGCCTATGATGGCACCGTCGAGATCTTCAATGCCCTGATTGATGAGGGCCGCGATGTGACCATGCTGACCAATTTCGCCGCCGACACCTTTGTGGAAGCTCGCGAGATGTTTCCCTTCCTCAACCGCCCGCGCGGCGTCACAGTGTCGGGCGAAATCGGCCTGATCAAGCCGGATGTGGCAATTTATCACCGTCACGCCACCGATTTTGGTCTCGATCCCGCCCATTCGATTTTCATTGATGACAGCCTGCCCAATGTGGTGGGTGCCAAGGCTGCTGGCTGGCACGCGGTGCATTTTGTCAGTCCGGAGAAGCTCAAGACGGATTTGCAGGCTTTGGGCGTGATCTGATGGCGAAAGTCTTTCTGGACGGCCATATCGATGTGCCGGAGGGCCGGCTGGCGGCAGTCAAAGCCGCCTTGCCGCTGCATATCGAGCTGACACGCGCCGAGCCCGGTTGTCTGTCCTTCAGTGTCACTCCCTGCCCTGATGTGGCCGGACGCTTCCTGGTCTCGGAAGTGTTTGCCGATCAGGCCGCCTTCGAGGCCCATCAGAGCCGCAACCGCGCTTCTGCCTGGTTTGCGGTCACGCAAGGGATCGCCCGGGACTATCAGATTAGAACGCAAGGGGACTGACGGTCGGCGGCCTTGCCGGGACATCGATATGATCCGGCTCCAGCCCGGCCTTGGCGCGCGCCACCATCATCTCGTAGGCATCTTCGAGATGGTGAGTAAAGCGGTCGGTATCAAACAGCGGCGTGGTGTGCCTATTGGCGGCGATCCGCTCACGCAGCGCCAAAAGGCGGGACGGGTTGCGGGCGAGATCCAGCGCCTGGGCAATATAGGCCTCGACCGTCGGCGCCACGAGTTCGGGGATGTCGAGCGCGGACAAAAGACTTTCCGAAACTCGGGATGCGAAACTGCGACCCTTGAGGGCCAGAACCGGTACACCGGCCCAGAGGCAATCGGATGTGGTGGTGTGACCGCAATAGGGAAAGCTATCAAGCACGAGGTCGACGGCCTGCACACGCGCCAGATGCGATGCATAAGCCAGTGGCGGCGCGAAAATCAGCCGGTCCGCCGAGAGCCCCTGCCGGGTGAAATAGCCACGCAGATTGTCCCTGACGTTTTCCTGCCCGCACAACAGACACATCACACTGTCAGGCACCTCTCGGAAGATGGACAGCCAGGCATCGGCGGTCTGCGGGCTGATTTTCCTGATATTGTTGAACGAGGCGAAGATAAATTTGTCCTCTGGCAACCCCAGGACCGTTCTCGGTGCAGGCGGCGGCAAGGGCCGATTGATATTGTCATTAGGCTCATAGGTCTCCGGCAGGCGGCAGAGTTTCTCATGATAGAACGGCTTGCTGCTATCCGGCGTCACGATCGGGTCGCCGATGACGTAATCGCAATCAATGCCGGTGCCGGTGCAGGGAAAGCCCAACCAGGCCACCTGGATCGGCGACAGACCAGAATTGACCAGATCGATCCGGGCATCCTGGGTATGTCCTTGCAAATCGACGAGAATGTCGATTCCATCGCTCCTGATCAGATCACCCGCTGCCTGCGTTGAGAGGTCGGCAATTCGCTTGATCGTCCCCATGCGAGCCCGCGATCCGTTGTCGCGGTCGATCTTGGCCTGCTTGGTATAGCAATAGAGAATGATCTCGAACCGGTTTCGATTATGACGTTCGAGGACGCCCTGCAAGTTGACCATTACCGCATGATTGCTGGTGAAATCGCCAGAGAGATAGCCGATGCGGATTTTGTCGCCATAGACATGCGGCTTCGTGCGGCGGGCCAATCTGATCTGCGGCGAGACGGCCGATTTTTCCTGGTTCGATAGGCGGGCAAGCATGCTCTCATCATCGCACCAGTAAAGGGCGTCCATCGGCATTTCGCAGGAAATCGCAAATTCATCGTCAGCCGCGATGGCGCGCGCGGCCGCGTCGTTGGCCAGCTTTAGCTCATCCAGCATTGCGAGTTCGAAAAGACGTTTGCGGCGTAGAAGGGCCGCTTCAAGATGGCGGGGGTCATCCTGCAAGACGTGCTCGGCAAGGGCGACGGCTTTTTCTCTGTTTCCCGTGTTTTTATAGAGATCGTAAGCCAGTTTGCGCAACTGCGCCCCTTCCCCCCCAAGACGCTCCGCCGCCCGCACGTAATAATCCGCCGCCGCTTCGGCATGACCGAGCTTGTAGAGACATTGTCCAGCGATAATCGCCATCCTGGGATCATCGGCAAGGCTCGGCGGCAAGGCCTTCACCTCATCAAGGGCAGCCTGGAACAGGCCCTGCGAATAAAGCGACAGGATCGTATTGGTAAGGTCAGCGGTCATGATGTTCCGGACATTCTACCGAGGATCAATACAGGTTTTTCCTCGACCGCTCGGGCAGTTCCTTGTCGTAGGCTTCGCCATCAAAGCCGCTCACAATGTTCTTCAGCATCTGGCCAGCCGACGGCAGGGTGGAGCGCTCAACATGGCGGGAGGCATCCCAGAGCTTTGAGCGCATGATCGATTTGGCGCAATGGAAATAGACGTTTTCAATTACCAGAAGGATCACGCTTTTCGGCAGTTTTCCATCGACGGCGAAGCGGGCGAGAAGGTCCGGGTCGGCGCTGATCGTCGCGCGGCCATTGACGCGCAGGGTCTCACCAACGCCGGGTATCAGGAACAGCACGGAGGCCCGGCCATCGCTGAGGATATTCTTTAAATTGTCGATGCGGTTGTTGCCGGGGCGGTCGGGAATGGCAAGCGTCCGGTCATCGAGGATTTCGACGAAGCCCGGGGCGTCGCCCTTGGGGGAGCAATCGGTGCCTTCAGGCCCGACGGTCGCCAGCAGGATGAAGGGCGAAGCCTTGACGAAGGCGGCATAGTCCGCATTGAGATGGTCGATTTCCTTGGCGAGCGAGGTTTCCCTGGGCAGGCCATAGAGTTCTTCCAGTTGCTCTACCGTAACGATCTTCATTGTCCCTCCCGAAAACGACCTGCTTCGAACTTCCGACAACCAAAAGTTAAAATCAAGCTCTTTCGGCATCCGCGCAGATCGCTTCCAACGCCGCTTCGAAATCGCGGGTGAAGCGAGGCGTATCAAACAGTGGCGCGGTATCGCGGGCTTGAAGGAGGTTCTGGCGCAGGTGAGATTGGCGGACCTCATCCTGCGCCAGTTCGACCGCCAGGCGGCCGAATTCGGTAAGATCGTTGGCGACCAGCTCGGTCAGGCCAACGGCACTCAAAAGACTTTCGCTGACGCGGCCGGCAAAATTCGTGCCTTTCCAGGTCAGAACCGGCACACCAGCCCAAAGGGCATCCGCCCTTGTCGTATGTCCGTTACAAGGCCCCGTATCAAGGGCGATATCAGCATAAGGCATCCGGCGCAAATGCTCCGAGAGCGGTTTTTTCGGCGCAAAGATCAATCTCTCCGGCGCCACGCCTAGCCGGACAGCTGCGGCGCGAAGATTGTCTCGCGTCGTTGGTAGCATATCAATCAGCCAAAGCACCGACCCATCAACCGATTTCAGGATTTCCATCCAGGTTTTGAACACCTGATATCGAATTTTCACCGCTTGATTGAAAGAACAGAACACCACACCCTGTTCCGGCAGGCCGTGAAGGCTGCGCGGGCCGTCGCGCATCACCTTTTCGCGGTTATTGTCATTGCACTGGTAGCTATTGGGCAGCCGGAAGATTTTCTCGGCATAGAACTGGTCCGATGATGGCGGGGCGACAATCGAATCGGCAATGGCATAATCGATGCCAACACCGACGACGCTGCCTGGAAAGCCGAGATAGGCCACCTGCACAGGGGCCGGACGGCGGCAGAAAATCCCCAGCCGGTTCTCGAAAGTAAATCCCTTGAGATCGATCAGGATGTCGAGATCAAGCTGCCGTATGGCGGCAGCAGCCTGATCATCATCCAAGTCAAGAATGTCGATATAGTGATCGATGGCCTCAAGGAAACGGTGACGCAGCATGCCCTTGCGGTTCTTGGCCGCGGTATGGCAAATGCCGAAAATCTCAAAACGGTCGCGATCATGGTTTTCGATCACGCCGGTTAAAAGCGAGAGCGTCGCATGCTGGTATAAATCAGCCGAGACATAGCCGACCCTCAGCCTTTGCCCGGGCCGGGCTTTATAAGGCCGCCGCGGTGCAACCGTGCCCCGGTGCTTCTCCCCCGTCCGGATCGCACTCAACACATGATAAGCCTCATCGCCGGACCATTGCAGCGCACGGAACACATTTTCGCGAATGTCCAGCACCGCGCCATCCGCCGCATAGCCAGCCTCAAGCTCCCCCTGTAGCCGCGTGGCCAGATCGAAATCGCAGAGGTTCATTGCGCACCAGAACAATTCCGTCAGCGCCAGCCGTTCCGTCGGGCGGGCCGCATAGGCCGCCTTCAGCACGATAAAGGCTTTCTCTGCCTGACCAGCCCCCAACAGCACCATGCCCGCATTCAACCAATTGTCAAAATCACGGCCAATCGTCACCAGCTTAAGCGCATAAGGCAGCGCATCCGGATAGCGGCCCGCCTCGCGGTAAAGGCTGCAAATCGAATGATTGGCATCGACATCGTCAGGCATATAGCGGTGCAGCGCCAGCAACGCACGCAGAGCGAGATCGTCGCGACCGGTTTCCAGATAGTGGGAGCAGGCACGAAAGGCTACATCGCGTTTGCGCGACGGTGTAAGCGCAATCACACGCTCAAACAGTCCGGCAGCCTCAAGCCGGTTGCCGAGACGCTCATGCACGGTGGCGGCGAGAATATGCGCCTCGGCATTGCTTCGTTCGGCTTGCAACAGGCGCGAAACGGTCGTCAGGGCCGCCTCATAGGCGCCCTCCCCGTATTGCTCCAGTGCCTGCCTGTATAAAGCCGCCAAAACCCGTCTCCCATCTGCTGAAGACGGGAAATAAAGCCGCAGACTTGTCCGAACCTGTTTAATGCTTCGAGAATAACCGCTAAGTGCTTATAACTAGATATCTAATTTATATTAGCTGCACACCTGCAACTTGAAGATATCATAAACTAGACCTATCATAAAAATTACAACCTGCGCACTTGACGCAAGACCGAAATGCCCGGCGCGGAAACCGTGCCGGGCATTGTCACCGTCATCGGGACTGAATACAAAAACCGACGAAGACAATCAGCATCGGCGTCGATGATTAAGAAATCGTAACGGTGGCAAACACTGCGCCGACCCGGCACGAGAAGCTTATCCCGCCAGCTTGCCCATGCTGACGCGCACCAGGCTGCGCAGATCGTCGATTGGCTTCAGTTTGCCAGCATCCTCGTAGTGCCAGAAGGTCCAGCCATTGCAGGCATCCAGGCCACGAACCCGGGCGCCGACCCGGTGGATGGAACCGGCTTCCGTGCCGGAAACCAGCGTTCCATCAGCGCGAATGATGGCGCTATGGCGACGCTTTTCGCAGGTCAGCACCTGACCAGGCTGCAAAAGACCACTGTCCAGAAGCGTATTGAAGGCAACGCGCGGCTCGGATTTCTTGCCGGTCAAGACCGTCAGTTCCACTTTGCCCAGCGCTTCGACCGCATCGATGCGGGCGGAAGCGGCGTCGATATAGTCCTGCTCACGCTCAATGCCGACGAAATTGCGACCCAGACGCTTGGCAACGGCACCGGTCGTGCCGGAACCGAAGAACGGGTCGAGCACCACGTCGCCGGGCTTGGTCGAGGCCAGGATGACGCGGGCCAGCAGGGCTTCCGGCTTCTGGGTCGGATGGATCTTCTTGCCGTCCTCGCCCTTCAGACGCTCGCCACCGGAGCAGATCGGGAACAGCCAATCCGAGCGCATCTGCACATCGTCGTTGGAGGCCTTCAGCGCATCGTAATTGAAGGTATAGCTCTTGGCCTTGGCATCGCGCGAGGCCCAGATCATCGTTTCATGGGCGTTCTGGAACCGGCGACCCTTGAAATTCGGCATCGGGTTGGTCTTACGCCAGACGATATCATTCAAAATCCAGAAATTCAGATCCTGAAGCGTCGCGCCGACCCGGAAAATATTGTGATAGGAGCCAATGACCCAGATGGTGCCATGCGGCTTCAACACGCGCCGGCAGGCAAGCAGCCAGGCGCGTGTGAAGGCATCGTAAGCCTCGAAAGAGGCGAACTGGTCCCATGCATCGTCCACGGCGTCGACAACAGACTGGTCCGGCCGGTGGAGCATGCCCCCCAACTGCAGATTATACGGAGGATCGGCAAAGATCGCATCCACCGATTGATCCGGCAGAGCCTCCAAAGCCGCAACACAGTCGCCCTTGATGATACTGTTCATCCAGGCGAAGGGATCGTTGGAGCGACGAAGGTCGGCGAGCGGGAAAACAGAGGCCATGGAATACTCACTGGTTACGCTGACGCAGCACATATTTAACAGTGCCTATGGTTACCGAACTTGGTTACCAAATGCTGAACGGTGAGCTTAAATTTCCATGCAATTTCAGGTCGGCAGCCAGATTGCCTCCTGTCGGGTCTGAACGGCCAGGTAATTTGAGGACGGATGATCCCGAGATGGGCGATCAAGCCGCGGGCGGATTCACCAGCGCTCCGCTATAGCCCTCAGCCGCGATGCCATCGCAGAGCGACGACCATTCGCAGTCATGACAGGCAGACCGCACTGAGCCCGTGGCAAAGGCGGCCCGCAGCCGTGCCAAAAGGGGGGCATCCGGGGTGATGACCGTGCCGGTCGCCACCGGGCGAGACAAAAGCTCGGCCACGGCATCCTTGGCTTTCCGGTCGCGCTCCAGCACGCTATCGCGAAAACAATGGGCGCCCGGCTCATGGGTTAAGGGCTGACAGAGATCATCGGGGCCATCGACGATCTCGATGGTTTCGCCCTCGGTCAACCGCGCAGCGACGCGGCGATAATTGGCGACAAAATCGGCAGTATAGCCTTCACCGACAAAGGTCAGCATGCAGAGCAGATGATGACCGCGCAGCCGCACCGTCATGGCATTAATCCTTCATTCTTTGGGCTTTTCAGCCTGACCAACACGTTTGTCGTTTTTACCGATCGTTTTTGCGCGCTCACGCACCGTTATCCGACAATCGCAAAACGCTCCGGCTGCGGCTCACCGCGACGTGGCGCGGGCGCGCGGCCAATCCACTGCACATGCCGCTCCAGGATGGCTGTCGCCTCACCGACGGCGTTACGCCGCAAGGCATCCAGAATGGCGCGATGGTCGTGATCGGTACGGCGTTCCCAGCCACTTTGCCAGCCTGCCAGCAGGAAATGGGCGCTGACCGCATGCAGGTCATCGATGGCAGTCAGCAGGCGCGGCATATCGCAGGTGGAAACGATCAGCCGGTGAAAGCGTCGATTGGCCGCCTCCCAGTCCTCGACATTGTCGGCGCGATCGCAGGCGCAGGTCGCGGCTTCCGCTTCGTCCAGCAGCGCGGGCGTCAGATGCGGAGCGGCATGCTTCAGCGCCAGCACTTCAAGTGCGGCGCGCATTTCCGCCACTTCGCGCACCTGTTTCAGATCGAAACTCGCCACCCGGACCCCGCGGCGCGGCAGACTGACGACCAGTCCCTGCGCCTCCAGACGCCGGAACGCCTCCCGCACCGGCACCTGGCTTACCGAAAATTCCTCGGCAATATGGTCCTGTGCCAGCCTTATGCCGGGCTGCAATTCTCCATGCACGATGCGTTGCGCCAACACGCGGGCAATCCTCGCGGCTATAGTGTCGTCCTTGGCTTTGCTCATGTCTTCTGATTAGGCTGAAGGGGCATATTTGTCGAGGGATACGCAGATCTGCCCTAAACATCTGGACCATGAACATCTGGGCCATGAACATTCGGCAGATCTGCGCAATTGTTCTTTACCTCCGTATCGTGTAGTCAGGCATTTCCCCCGACAACAGGATATGATGAGCATGGCTGGCTTCGACCTCACCCTTTTTGATTGTGACGGCGTGCTCGTCGATTCCGAAATCATTGCCGCCAAGGTGGAATCCAAGCTGCTGACCGAGGCCGGTTATCCGATTTCAGTCGAGGAAATGGGCGAGCGATTTTCCGGCATGACCTGGAAAAACATCCTGATGACCATCGAGAAGGAAGTGGATATTCCGCTCTCGGCCAGCCTGATCGACAAGTCGGAAGCCCTGCTGGACCAGCGGCTGGCCCGCGAGGTCAAGCTGGTGGAGGGCGTCACCTACGCCCTGTCCCGTCTCCAGGGGCCACGCTGCATCTGCTCGAACTCGTCGTCGCAACGGCTGGACATGATGCTGACCAAGGTTGGCCTCAAGGAATTTTTCGCGCCGCATGTCTATTCCGCCAAGGATCTGGGCGCTGACCGGGTCAAGCCGAAGCCCGATATCTATCTGCATGGCGCCGCCCAGTTCAACGTCCAGCCGCAAAATTGCGTGGTGGTGGAAGACAGCGTGCATGGCATCCATGCCGCCCGCGCCGCTGGCATGCGGGTCGTCGGCTTTACCGGCGCCTCCCACACTTACCCCTCCCATGCCGACCGCCTGACCGAAGCCGGAGCGGAAACCGTCATCGCCCGGATGATGGACCTGCCAGCAGTGATTGCCGCCATGGCCGAATGGGAGCATGTGATCTAGAGTTTGTTTCCAGGTTTTTGAAAGCGTCAGCGCCCATTCACCGAGGCACTGCAGCGGGCGGGAGGCGGACGGTGAGCGCCTGCGGCAGAATGCTAAAGCGCAATGCGCCGGGCCTGATCACTTCGCCATCGGCCTCGGCCATGGGGATCTTGCCATGCGGCTCGATGTCGATCACTTGGCCGCGATGGGTCTTGATCGCGGACGAATTCGCCTGACTGCCATTAGCGAAAGCGGCAAAGATCTTCAGATTGCCAATGGCACCGCAATGGCGCGCAAAGACCAGATCGAGCTGGCCGTCGTCCAGCAAAGCCTGCGGCGCGGCGCGCACACCGGCACCGAACCACCTGCCATTGGTAACGGCGGCCACAAGAACCGCGCCGTCATAAACGCACCTTCCATCCACCGAAATGCGCAGGACCGCGCCCCTGTAGCGGGCGATGCGCACCAATGACATCAGCCGGTAGCGCAGAAAAGCCGGCAGCCGCGAGGGGCCACGGCTTGCCTCGATCGCCGCGACGATCTCGCCCGAGACACCAGTACTGGCGACATTGATGAAATGCGTGGTCTGCGCCTCACCACCGCCCACACGGCTTTGCAAAAGCCCGACATCGATGCGGCGCGGGGTCGCCATGGCAATTGCCTGCAATTGGCGCTCGGTGGTCGCGGGCCAATCGAAATTGCGGGAAAAATCCGCGCCCGTGCCACCCGGCAGAAACGCAAAGGCGGTTTGTGGATAAAGCGATGTCAGCAGCCCATCCACGGCCTGACCAACCGTGCCATCGCCACCCACCACCAGAACCAGATCAGTTTCCGGCGTGACAGCGGCGCGCACCTGGGGACCCGTCATGCCCTTGACAGTTTCAACCAGCGAATAGCCGGGAAAAATCTCCGCAAGGGCACGGGCCGTGGCAGGCCATGTATGAGCACCGCCCGCCACAGGATTGCGAATGACCGTGACCCTCATGCCGGACCTACCATTGCCGCGCCGCTATTCATGGAACCATCAAGAGCGTGCGGCGTCCTTGTTTTTACGCATTTGCGAACACAAAACCGCTTCGCACGTCTGCTGAAATGCTCAACACACAGAAAGAGCGACAGCGCCATGCACCATAGGTGACGCGGCGCTGTCGTGCCTGACGGGCTTATTTGTGCTTTTTGCCGGATGGCTTGCCTGTGGTCTTGGCCGGACCTTCATCGAAGCCGACAAAGATCTGCGTCGCCGCCGTGGCATTGGCAGCCATGGTGATATCGCGGCTAAACAGGAACTGGGACGGCTGATCGGCACTGGCGAGGTTGGCGGTAAACGGCACCAGTTCCGAAGACACCACTGTATCGCCATCGACGACGGCAACCCGGATCGGCATGCTGATCGATCCGGCATGGCCCTGCGGACCCGCCACCAACCGTCCTGCCACCTGGACCTTGACGGTCAGGGTGGTATCGGACTGGGTGCAGGCGCGGGTGGTTTCGGCAAGCGAGGCCTGGAACACCACGTCCTGCGGGTCCTTGGACCCCGACTTGGCATAGGTGCGGTAGAAGGAGGTACCGTCGCGCAGCGAGACCTTCGGGCAGACAGCCTGAACCACAGCGCCAGACGCCGCCGCCGGGGCGCCAGCCGTGGCAGCACCGGAGACAGATGTCGTGGCATTAGAGCTGAACAGGCCGCCTCCACTGGCGCCGGAACTGGAGCTGGCCCCGGAGCCGCTGGTATTGCAACCGGCCAGAAAAACGGCCAGGACCGGAACAATAACCAGAGCTGACTTATTAACCAGAGCCAAATTATTAACCTTAGATGGGGCGGACGAGCCGCGCATTATAGATTGAAACACCGGGTCACACCTTCTGCATCATGACTTCGTCTCACCGCGTGGAGGATGCGGCTGGAAACAGGAAAATCTCCCGTAATCAGCCTTTCCTTATCGGTTGGCGATGGTCTATACCAGCGGCGTGGCAAAAAATCGATCAGCTAGCGCGTGCTTTTGCAATTTTCGACAAGGCATCGGCAAGACTCTGAATCATTGTGGCGGCCATCAAACTTTAGACCGGGCGTGACCTTTAGACCGAGGATACTGGCATGGACTTTATTTCCACTCGCGGCGAGGCGCCCGCTCTCAATTTCTGCGATGCGCTTCTGGCAGGCCTCGCCCGTGACGGTGGCCTTTATCTGCCCCGCGAATGGCCGAAAATGCGCAAGCGCGACATCCGGGCGCTGCGTGGCAAGACCTACCAAGAGGTCGCGTTTGCGGTGCTGAAACCCTTCGTGGACGGCGAAATCAAGGATGAGGCGCTTCAGGCGATGATCCATGACGCCTATGCCACCTTCCGCCATCCTGCTGTCGCGCCTTTGGTGCAGACCGGGCCGAATTCCTATATTCTCGAACTGTTTCATGGCACGACGCTGGCCTTCAAAGATGTCGCCATGCAATTGCTTGGCCGGCTGATGGATCACGTTCTGCGCGAGCGCGGACAGCGCGCCACCATTGTCGGCGCCACCTCGGGCGACACGGGCGGCGCGGCTATCGATGCCTTTGCCGGGCTTGATAATATCGACATGTTCATCCTGTTTCCCAAGGGCAAGGTTTCGCCCGTGCAACAGCGGCAGATGACCACATCCAAGGCCGGGAATGTCCGGGCGGTGGCCATCGAGGGCAATTTCGACGATTGTCAAGATCTGGTCAAAGCCATGTTCAACCATGTTGCTTTTCGCGACAAGGTGCAGCTATCCGGCGTCAATTCGATCAACTGGGCGCGGATCATGGCCCAGGTTGTCTATTACTTTACCGCCGCCCTTTCTCTGGGGGGACCGGACCGCAAGATATCCTTCACAGTGCCAACAGGCAATTTCGGCGATATTTTCGCGGGCTATGTGGCGCGCGAAATGGGTCTGCCCATCGACAAGCTGGTGATTGCCACCAATGACAACGACATCCTGGCCCGCACGCTGAAAACCGGGCGCTACGAGATGCGCGGCGTGATGGCCACCAGCTCGCCATCAATGGATATCCAGATCTCCTCGAATTTCGAGCGCCTGCTATTTGAAGCCAGCGACCGCAATGCTGGCGAGATCCGTTCGCAGATGGCGTCCCTCAAGCAATCCGGCGCTTTCGAAATCAAGCCGGAGGCGCTGAAGACCATCCGAAAACTGTTCCGGGCCGGACGCGCCACGGAAAAGGAAGTGGCCAAGACCATTGCCACCACTTTGGCTGAAACCGGCTATCTGCTTGATCCCCATACGGCTTGCGGCGTGGTGGTCGCATCGAAATTCGAAAAGCCGCAAAGCCCGATGGTGACGCTGGCCACCGCCCATCCCGCCAAATTTCCGGCGGCGGTAAAATCGGCATCGGGTATTGACCCCGCGCTTCCGACGTGGCTTGCTGATCTGATGGATAGGGAGGAGCGTTTCGACGTCCTTGCCGGCGAGCTCGACGTGGTGGAGGCATTCATCTCCGCCCATTCGCGCGCTGGTGCTTAAGAAACGCGGAAAGATGGACCATGAATGTTGAGTGCACCCGCCTGCCTTCGGGGCTGACGGTCGTTACCGAAAAAATGCCGCATCTGGAAAGCGTCGCGCTGGGCGTCTGGGTCAAATCCGGTTCGCGCGATGAAACCGCCGAGGAACATGGCATTGCCCATCTTCTCGAACACATGGCTTTCAAGGGCACCAAACGGCGCAGCGCCCGCCAGATTGCCGAGGAAATCGAGAATGTCGGCGGCGAGCTGAATGCCGCGACATCGACCGAGACCACCTCCTATTACGCCCGGGTGCTGAAGGACGACGTGCCGCTGGCCGTCGATATCCTCGCCGACATTCTCACTGATTCGGCCTTCGATGACGAAGAGTTGATCCGTGAAAAGCATGTGATCCTGCAGGAAATCGGCGCGGCCTTCGATACGCCTGATGACGTTGTCTTCGACCGTTTCGCCGAAACCGCCTTTCGCGACCAGACGGTCGGGCGCGGCATTCTCGGCACGCCCCAAACGGTGGATGGCTTCACCAGCGATCAGATTCGCGCCTATCTCGCCCGCAACTATACCACTGACCGGATGTTCGTGGTGGCGGCTGGCGCCGTCGACCATGAAAGCTTCGTGCGCCAGGTGGAAGACCGCTTCAGCACGCTGCGCACCAAGCCCGCCGTCTCGCCGCTGATCACCCCTGCCCGCTATACAGGCGGCGAGGTGCGCGAAAGCCGTGACCTGATGGACACCCAGCTTTTGCTCGGTTTCGAAGGCCGTGCCTATCATGCGCGCGATTTCTACGCCTCGCAGATTCTGGCCAATATCCTCGGCGGCGGCATGTCCTCGCGGCTGTTTCAGGAAGTACGCGAGTTTCGCGGTCTCTGTTATTCGGTCTATGCCTTTCACTGGGGCTTTTCCGATACCGGCATTTTCGGCATTCATGCTGCGACCGGTGGCGAAAACCTGCCCGAACTGGTGCCTGTCATCATCAGCGAACTGCGCAAATCGGCAGAACGGATCGAGCAGCAGGAAATCGACCGGTCCCGCACCCAGATCCGGGCGCAATTGCTGATGGGTCAGGAAAGCCCTGCGGCACGCGCCGGACAGATCGCCCGGCAGATGATGCTCTATGGCCGGCCGATTTCCAATCCGGAACTGATGGAACGGCTGGAAAGCATTACCGTCGACCGGCTGACGGACCTTGCCGGACGGCTGTTCTTCGACGGCGGCCCGCCGACATTGTCAGCCATCGGCCCGCTCGAACAGTTGGCGCCAATGGAAGAAATCCTTTCGGCCCTGTCGGGATCGCGCGAAACGGTGCTGCAGGCCGCACGCGGCTGAGGCATCGCTCAATCTGGGCCTGGGTTTGGCCTTTGGGGGGCTGGCCTTTTGGGGGGCTTGAGGGGCCTTGAGGTTGAGCCATATCTTTCGGCAGGGTCCCGCAGTCCCTCCTGCATTCGACGGAGTGGGAACTGAACCTGTTTAGGTGGGGGCTCCTCTCCGTTCTCTGTCGTTTGCACTGCGCGGTGCAAAATGCTGTAACGGTGCAAGGTGCGGCGAACACAGCCTTGGGTGGGGGATGACAAATGACGCGATCTGTGTTCGGGTTTCTGTCCCGCCAGCCGGAACGGCCTGAACTGCGTGACGGGACACGACTGCTGCGATTGCCGCGCAATGGCGATTATAATCAATGGTATAGGCTACGGTCTGAAAGCCGGGCTTTTCTCCAGCCCTGGGAACCGCTCTGGCGTCCGGACGAGCTGACCGAAAGCGCCTTTCGATCACGTGTCATGCGCAATGCCCAGGAATATGCCTGTGGATTGGCCGTGCCATTTTTTCTGTTTCGCGAAAGCGACGCTGTGCTGATGGGCGGGCTGACCATCGGCCTGATCCGGCGCGGTGTCTCGCAGGCCTGCATGATCGGATATTGGATGGGCGAACGTTTCGCCGGCCAAGGCCATATGTTTGCCGCACTTCAATTGGCAAAACCATATATCTTCAAGGAACTTGAGTTGCATCGTATCGAAGCCGCCTGTATTCCTGACAATGACAAAAGCATCCGGCTGCTGGAGCGGGCCGGTTTTGAACGGGAAGGTCTGTTGCGCGGATATTTGAACATCAACGGACAGTGGAGAGATCACGCGATCTACTCGCTTCTGGCGGAACCTGGTGCCGTTTCCGGCAAAAAACTCTATTCATGAATATATTCAGATACTCATCCGAGGCCAGTTCCCAGCGGTTTTTTGAGCAGAAACAGGCCTTATCCAATCCAGGCCTGTTGCGGCTTGCCGCTGGCTTCCTGGTGGTGCTCCTGGCGCTGACGGGGTTTGGAGCGGGCATCAGCCATGCCGCCGAACCGGTGAAGATTTCACGCGACGATACCGCGCTCGACCTGACCGCCACGACGGAAATCCATCTCAATCAGGGCGAGGCGTTTCAGGTTTCCACCGCCGCTGGCGCCGATGGTATCCGCCGCCGCATCGAAGTGCGCGCCACCTCAGCGCAGCACCAGGGAGATTGGGCGGTGTTTGCGCTCGCCAATGTGTCCGACGAGCAGCTGGAGCGGGTGATCGTCGCGCCGCATTATCGTCTCGTCAATTCCAAGGTGTTCTGGCCGGATCTCGGCTCGCAACGGATCATTTCCATTACGCCCAGCGAAGGATTTTCGCTGGATCGGGTGCCGAGCGACGATGCCGACGTGTTTCGCATCACCCTCAATCCGGGTGCGGTGGTGACGTTCGTGGCCGAACTGGCAACGCCGAACCTGCCGCAGATCTATCTGTGGGAGCCGGATGCCTATAAGGATACGATCAACTCGTTCACGCTCTATCGCGGCATCGTGCTGGGCATTTCCGGCCTGCTGGCGGTGTTCCTGACCATTCTGTTCGTGGTGCGCGGCACATCCATGCTGCCCGCCGCCGCCTCGCTGGCCTGGGCGGTTCTCGCCTATATCTGCGTCGATTTCGGCTTTCTTGGCAAGCTGATCAGTATCACCACCCATAGCGAGCAGATCTGGCGAGCCGGGGCCGAAGTGGGCCTGGCCTCCGGCTTCGTGATCTTTCTCTTTACCTATCTCAACCTCAATCGCTGGCATGTGAACCTGGGCTACACGACCTTTGCCTGGATCTTGGGCCTGGTGCTGCTGTTTGGCGTGGCAATCTACGATCCGTCGATTGCCGCTGGCATTGCCCGCCTGTCCTTTGCGCTGACGGCCACCGCGGGCATCGCGCTGATCGTCTATCTCGGCTTAAACCGCTATGACCGCGCCATCCTGCTGGTGCCAACCTGGACGCTGATCATCGTCTGGCTGATTGCCGGCTGGATGACGGTGACGGGGCGGCTGTCGAACGACATCATCCAGCCTGCCCATGGCGGCGCGCTGGTGCTGATCGTGCTGCTGATCGGCTTTACCGTCATGCAGCACGCCTTTGCTGGCGGCGGCTATAACCAGGGGCTGTTTTCCGATCTGGAGCGGCAATCGCTGGCGCTGACCGGGGCTGGCGACATCGTCTGGGACTGGGATGTGGCCCGCGACCGGGTGGTGACCATTCCCGATATTTCCACCCGGCTCGGCCTGAGCCACGGCGCGCTGCACGGGGCTGCCCGCAACTGGATCCCCAGCCTGCATCCCGATGACCGCGACCGGTTTCGTGCCACGCTGGATGTGCTTCTGGAGCACAAGCGCGGGCGGCTGAACCACGAATTCCGCATCCGCGCCGATGACGGGCATTTCCACTGGCTGCATATCCGCGCCCGGCCGGTATTGGGAGCCAACGGCGAAATCATCCGCTGCATCGGCACGATTGCCGATGTCACCGAACAGAAAAACACCGTCGACCGGCTGTTGCAGGATGCGATCAACGACAATCTCACCGGCTTGCCGAACCGGGAAGTGTTTCTGGACCGTTTGCAGACGTTTTTGACCGTGACCGCCACCGCCGATACGGTGCGCCCGACGGTGATGATCGTCGACATCGACAATTTCGGTCGGGTCAACGACATGCTCGGGATTTCCGCCGGAGACAATATTCTGATCGCGCTGACCCGGCGGCTGCGGCGGCTGTTGAAGCCGCAGGATACGCTGGCCCGGCTGTCGGGTGACCAGTTCGGCCTGATCCTGATTTCGGAGCGCGATCCGGCCAAGGTCGCCGATTTCGCCGATGCGATGAGCAAGGCGATCATGGTGCCGATCAATTTCGCCAATCGCGAGATCAACCTGACCGCCTCCATCGGCCTGGTCTCCTGGGTGGACCAGCAGGAAAGCGCTGCCGGGCTGCTATCGGATGCCGAGCTTGCCATGTACCGCGCCAAGCGCGGCGGCGGCAACAAAGTGGAGCCGTTCCGCCCGGCCTTCCGGGGCAGTGTCTCGGAAAAGCTGCAATTGGAAACCGAACTTGCCCGCGCTGTCGAGCGGGGCGAGTTGACCATGGTTTATCAGCCGATCGTGCGGCTGGACGACGAGGAACTGGCCGGTTTCGAAGCGCTGATGCGCTGGGAACATCCCAAGCGCGGCACGATCTCGCCTTCCGAATTCATACCCCTGGCGGAAAGCTGCGACCTGATCATGCCGCTTGGCATGTTCGCGCTGGAGCGGGCGGCAACGGATCTGGTCGAATGGGAAAAACAGACGGGCGAAATGCCGATTTTCGTCTCCGTCAACCTGTCCAGCGCCCAGTTGATCAACAACACGCTCTACACCGATATCCGCAGCCTGCTGTCGCGGATCAATTGCAATCCGGCCCGGCTGAAACTGGAGCTGACCGAATCCGTCGTGGTCGAAAATCCCGAACAGGCACGGCTGGTGCTGGAAAAGCTGAAGGATATCGGGCTCAGTCTTGCTCTGGACGATTTCGGCACCGGCTATTCCTCGCTGTCCTATCTGACCCGCTTTCCCTTCGATACGCTGAAACTCGACCGGGAACTGGTGACCGATACCAGCGAGCGGCGCAATATCCTGCTGCGCTCGGTGATCGGAATGGCCAAGGACATGGGCATGGATGTCGTGGCGGAAGGCATAGCCAGCGAGGATGACGGTGACGAACTGGCCCAAATGGGCTGCCATTACGGCCAGAGCTTCCTCTACGGCGCCCCGATCGGCCCGGAAGCGGTCATGCGTCTTTTGAAAGACCAGCAACAGCGGGCAAAGCGGGCTTGACGAGGCCGCAGGCTAGGGCTGTCTGGCCCTGGTCTTCATTCACGCCATCCAGTCTTCCGTAACCCCGAATTGCGCCCGAAAGCCCTGCTGTCCCGCCTGCGTGATCCGCAGCGCCCTGCCCTGCGGCTGGCGTGCCACCCAGCCCAGGTCCAGCATTCTATCCAGCAAGGCCGCGCCCAGCCGTCCGGCCAGATGCGGGCGCCGCTCGCTCCAGTCAAGGCAGGTGCGGCAGAACGGCCGTCCGCGTGGTGTAGCCGGAGAAAGGTCGATGCCGAAATCGCAGAAAAACTGCTGCCCGGGCGGTGTCAGCGTCACCGCCTCCTCCCCCAGTTCGATATAGGCCTTGGTCTGCAAGCCATCGGCCAGCGCCACGCCAAGACGACCGGCGATGTGATCGTAGCAGCTGCGCGCCGAGCGTAGCGCCAAGTCCTTCGGGCCGACCGGATGCAGGCGCCGTGGCCCATCGGCGGCAAGCGACATCAGCGTTTCCATGGCCGCGGCAACAACGCGCCCAGCCAAACGGTAATAGCGGTGGCGGCCCTGTTTTTCGACCGACAGCAGACGGCCCTCGACCATCCTGGCCAGATGCCCGCTGGCGGTCTGGGCGCTGACGCCGCCATGCAGCGCCAGCTCACCCGCAGTCAACGCCTGCCCGCCCATCAGGGCGATCAGCATATTGGCGCGGGCCGGATCGCCCATCAGGGCGGCAATTTCAGCCAGCATGTTTCCAGATGCGATGTTCGACATGGCCTCAATATAGGCCGCTGAAGACGGACTGTCATCATGCAACACTTCGGCTATGGCCGAAGCATTATCATCAGCAAATGGGCTACCAAGGCGCATCAAACCGTCCCGATAGAAAGTGATAGTCCATGGAAAAACCGGTCCTTTTGAAAGAACTTGCCCTGCTTTTGGCTTTGGCGACCGTGTGGGGCGCTGCCTATAGTTTCATCCGCATCGGGGTGGAGACCATTCCCCCGATCACCCTGATTGCCGCCCGCACCCTGCTGGCCGGTGGGTTGTTGCTTGCCATTTTGCGGATGCGCGGCATGACACTGCCCCGCGACAGCGCCACCTGGCGGCGGTTCTTCATCCAGTCCTGCCTCAACAGCGCCCTGCCCTTCACCCTGATTGCCTGGGCGGAACTGCATGTCGAGGCCGGGCTTGCCGTGATCCTCAATGCTCTGACGCCGATCTTCACCTTCCTGATCACCGTCACTTTCACCCGGCATGAACATGTCGGCCTGCGCAAGCTGCTTGGCGTTCTGCTGGGGATTTCCGGCACATGCCTGATCGTCGGCTTCAACGCCTTTCATTCCGCCGGAACCGATCTCGTCGCGCAATGCGCCGTCATCCTGGCATCGGCCTGCTATGCGATGGCCGCGATTTTCGGACGGAATTTTAAGGGACTTGACCCGATGATGCCCGCCGCCGGCTCGTTGTTGTGCGGAGCGGCCATGCTCATTCCGCTCAGTCTGGTCGTGGACAAGCCCTGGACGCTGGCCGTCTCCGCCTCTTCGCTGGCAGCATTGCTGGCGCTCGCGGTGTTTTCCACCGCGCTGGCTTTTGTGATCTATTTCCGGCTTGTCCACACGCTGGGCTCGGTTGCCACCACATCCCAGGCCTATCTGCGGGTGCCGATCGGGGTTGGCATCGGGGCGATTTTTCTGGGAGAGCGCTATAGCCCGACCGTGCTCGCCGGTCTCGTCCTGGTCGTGGCAGGGGTCATCGTCATGACCCTGCCCGCTTCGCTCAGTCTGCCCCGCATCTTTCGTCCGTTGCGCCGAAAACCTCAACAGCCCTGATCAGGCGTGGCCAGCCTCTGCCGACAGGGTGGCGGGGCTGATGCCGATCAGGGCGAGCGCCCGGTCATATTTGTTGTCGAGGACCGGATCGAAGATCAGGTCTTCTGAGGCCGGGCAATTCAGCCAGCCATTGTTGGCGATCTCCGCTTCCAACTGCCCCGGTCCCCAACCGGCATAGCCAAGCAGCATGGTGGCGCGCGCCGGGCCGCGCCCATCGGAAATGGCGCGGACGATGTCGAGCGTCGCGGTCAGGGAAATATCGTCGCTGACCGGAATGCTGCTGTCGCTGAGGTAATCGTCGGAATGCAGCACAAAGCCACGACCGGTTTCCACCGGGCCACCGCATTGAATGGGGAAGTTGCGGGCATGGTCCGGCAGCATGATCGCATCGTTCTGATCGATCAGGTCGAGATGCAGCAGGATATCGGCGAATTTGACCGGCTGGGTGCGGTTGATAATGAAGCCCATGGCGCCAGCCGTCGTATGGGCGCAGACATAGACGACACTGCGGGTAAAATTGCCGTCCGCCATGCCGGGCATGGCGATCAGGAAATGGCCGTCGAGAAACCCACGTTCACGATCGGACTTCAAAGTGGAAAAAGCCATGCTGCCTCCGGTTTGTTCGGAACGCCGATCTATCGGAAAAGAACATCATACGCCGTCGTGCCGGGCATACCCCTCGCATCTGCCAAGCGCCGCCCGGCATTTCATCTCTGCTTCTGGCGCAAGTCATATCCTTAAGCCATGGTCTTCAAGATGGGGCATAGTTGCCGATCAATCAACCGAAAATGATAAAACTGTAAAAAGCGTGATTGGCAGCGGTGATAGGGCTGGTCTAAATAGCCGCATGATCCTTCCTTTGTTTTCCAATCGTCCGGTTTTTCCTGCGCTGCCCGGCCTGCTCTTTGCGGGTCTCCTGGCCCTGATACCCCTTGGCGATGCCTGCGCCGCCACCTCCGCCTGGGCCACCAGCGACGGCGGCCGGATGCGGTTGATCGTGCTGCCACCGGCTCCGGATGGAACCCGGCAGGCGGGCCTGCAGATTGAGCCGAACGACGGCTGGTTTACCTATTGGCGCGAGCCCGGCGACAGCGGCATTCCACCACAACTGACCGCCGCGCCGGAGGCGAAGGTCACACCCTCGCCGCTGAGCTTTCCGGTGCCCAAGCGCATGGATATCGGCAGCGTACGCGATGTCGGCTATGACCATGCCGTGGTGTTTCCCTTCACCCTGAAAAGCAGCGGTGAGGATTGGCAGAGCCCGCTCAAGCTGACGGCCTTCATCGGCATGTGCCGCAATATCTGCATTCCGTTTCAAGCCGATCTCAGCATCGATCTCAGCCACGAGGAAACCACCGATGTCGGCGAGGTTAAGCTGATCGACAAGGCCAAATCCAAATTGCCTGCGGCGGCTGCGGAGGATTTTTACGTCTCCGACTTCGAAATGGCCCATGATCTCTCCAGCCTCGACGTGTCGCTGGTCCTGCCCGATGGCTCCAAGGACGAGCCGCGCATTCTGGTGACCGGGCCGGAAGGCTATCTGTTTACTGAATACAAGGCGGTGCAAAGCAAAGGCAATAGCCGCACGCTCCGCATCGCTCTGCCCAAACTTCCGCGCAATTATTCGGTGAGCGGCAAGACCTGGCACATTCTGGTGGCAGCCGGCAACAAGCGCGCCATGGAAGCCCCGCTTGCCTTCGGAACCGGCCGCCCTATAGTGCAGCCCTGACAGTCAATGGCCGCTGGCGGGCTGCGCCTTTGGAACGGACTGAGACATCAAGCACAATGAGGAGAGATTTCATGACGATTGCAATTGGCGATACGGTTCCAGCGGCAACATTCAAGGAAAAGACTGCGGACGGCCCGGTGGAAATCAGCACCGACGACCTGTTCAAGGGCAAGAAGGTCGTGCTGTTTGCCGTGCCCGGCGCCTTTACCCCGACCTGCACCCTGAACCACCTGCCCGGCTATCTGGAGCAACGCGAAGCGCTGCTGGCCAAGGGCGTCGATGAAATCGCCGTTCTCTCTGTCAATGACTGGCATGTCATGGGCGCCTGGGCGCAGCATAGCGGCGGCATGGGCAAGATCCATTTCCTCGCCGATTGGGATGCGAGCTTCTCCAAGGCGCTCGGTCTCGACATGGACCTGTCGGCAGGCGGGCTCGGCGTGCGGTCCAAGCGCTATTCCATGCTGGTGGAAAATGGCGTGGTGAAAAGCCTCGATATCGAGGAAAATCCCGGCCAGGCCACGGTTTCCTCCGCTGAAGCCATGCTGGAACGGCTGTAAGCTCTGTCTTTTACGGTTTTCTGGAAAGCTGTCTGTTAGCCTTCCACCATGACAAAGTCCCCGGAGGCTCATGCTTCCGGGTTTTTTTATGAATGCCGATAGTTCGAGATAAGGCCTCCGCATCCGGGAAGAAAGGCTTGCCATCGATTTGCCATTATTGTTATATCGTTACACGTAACGTTATTACATATATAAGCCACTATCGGAGTGCGGGCCTTGCAGGACGAAGATCCTATCTTTCCCAGTTTACTGGCACGGTCCGCCGTCATGCGGCTGGGTTTTGCTTTGGCATTGATTGGCCTGACCTGGCTTGCCATCCAATGGGCGGTGGCCCTGCCATGAGCGATCCTATGATCCGGCTCACCAATCTGACTGTCGCCTATGATCGGCATCCGGCTGTGCATCACGTCGACGGCGTGATCGAGACCGGCAGCCTGACGGCAATTGCCGGGCCGAACGGGGCGGGGAAATCCACCCTGCTGAAGGCAATCATCGGAGAATTGCGCCCTGCCGAAGGTGCGGTGGAGCATAACCTGAAGCGAACCGATTTCGGCTATCTGCCGCAGGCCGCCGACATCAACCGCCGGTTTCCAATCAGCGTGTTCGACACCGTGCTGCTCGGCGCCTGGCGCAATAGCGGCGCCTTTGGCCGCATCGCCCGATCCGATATGGAGAAAGCTGGCCAAGCCCTGGCGATGGTCGGGCTGGAAGGGTTTGAGAAGCGTCATATCGGCGCGCTGTCCGCTGGCCAGTTCCAGCGCGTGCTGTTTGCCCGGCTGCTGTTGCAGGATGCCAAGGTGATCCTGCTGGACGAGCCTTTCACCGCCATCGATGCCCGCACCACCCGCGACCTGATCGACATTATCCGTGGCTGGCACGGCGATGGTCGCACGGTGATTGCGGTCCTGCACGATTTCGACCAGGTGCGCAGCCATTTCCCCGAGACTTTGCTGCTGGCCCGCGAGCTGGTCAGCTGGGGTCCGACCCAGGACGCCCTGTCGTCAGCCAATCTGCTCAAGGCCCGCGCCATGGCCGAGCGATGGGATGAGGATGCCGAGGTCTGCCGCCCGGCGGATCTGAAAAACACAAGGCCTGCCGCATGACCGCTTACGATCTGCTGATCGCGCCGTTTGCCGATTACGGCTTCATGCGCCGGGCGCTGGTAGCCTCGCTTTGCCTCGGCCTCGGCTCCGGCCCGATCGGGGTGTTTCTGATGCTGCGGCGCATGAGTCTGGTCGGCGATGCCATGAGCCATGCGGTATTGCCGGGAGCCGCCATCGGTTACCTGATCGCCGGGTCTCTGTCGCTGACCGCCATGGGCCTGGGTGGGCTGGTGGCTGGTCTCTCCGTGGCGCTGCTGTCGGGCTTCGTCACCCGATCGACCGTGTTGCAGGAAGATGCCAGCTTTGCCAGTTTCTACCTGACATCCCTGGCGCTGGGCGTGCTGATCGTGTCGCTGCGCGGCTCCAATATCGATCTCCTGCATGTGCTGTTCGGGACTATCCTGGCCATCGACAATGAAGCGCTGGTACAGATCGGCGCCATTGCCTCCTTCTCGCTGCTGGCACTGGCCGCGATATACCGGCCACTGGTCACCGAATGCCTCGACCCCGGCTTCCTGCGGGCTGTCGGCGGACGCGGGCCTGTCTATCACTTCCTGTTTCTGTTTCTCGTCGTGCTCAATCTGGTCGCCAGCTTCCAGGCACTCGGCACGCTGATGGCCGTGGGGCTGATGATGCTGCCCGCCGCCATTGCCCAGCTCTGGTGCCGCAGCCTGCCCGGCATGATGGTGGTGGCGGCGGCAAGCGGCATCGTCGCCAGCTATCTCGGCCTGATCGCCTCCTACCATCTGGAACTGGCCTCCGGACCGACGATCATCCTGGTCGCGGCGCTGTTTTACGGCCTGTCGATTCTTTTTGCTCCCTCCGGTGTTTTCCGGCGGTTTCTTCCCAGCCCTCACCTGAAAGCCTGATCACAGGAGATCATCATGAACCGTAAACTGTTATTGTCCGCAGCCCTGCCACTGTTGATGGCCCTGTCCGCCGCGCCGGCCTTTGCCGAAACAGTGAAAGTCGTCGCGTCCTTCACCGTGCTGGCCGATGTGGTGAAACAGGTTGGCGGTGATCATGTCACCGTTTCCAGCCTGGTCGGCCCCGACGGCGACCCCCATGAATTCGAGCCGTCGCCAGCCAACGCCAAGGCGCTGAAGGCTGCCGATGTGACATTCGTTTCCGGCGAAGGCCTGGAAGGCTGGATGGACCGGCTGATCACCGCTTCTGGCTACAAGGGCAAGCCGGTTGTCGCCTCCGAGGGCATCAACACCCGCACCATGGAAGAGGACGGCAAAACCGTGACCGATCCGCATGTATGGAACAGCCCGGTCAATGTGAAGGTCTGGGTCGCCAATATCGAAAAGGCGCTGACAGCTGCCGATCCGGCCGATGCCGATGCCTTCAAGGCCAATGCCAGCGCCTATACCAAAAAGCTGGATGATATGAACGCCGACGCCCATGCAAAGTTCGACAGCATCCCGGAATCCGAGCGCAAGATCCTGACCAGCCACGACGCCTTCGGGTATCTCGGTCGCGAATACAAGATCAGCTTCCTGTCGCCGCTCGGTCTTTCCACCGAAAGCGAAGCTTCCGCAGCCGATGTTGCCAAGCTGATCGAGCAGATCAAGACCGAGCATGTGAAGAGCTATTTCTTCGAAAACTCCAACGATCCGCGTCTCGTCAAGCAAATCGCCAAGGCAACCGGCGCCACATCCGGCGGCGAGCTGTATGTGGAAGCCCTGTCCAAGCCCAAGGGCCCGGCTTCGACCTATGAGAAAATGTTCCGCTACAATGTCGACAAGCTGGCCGATGCCATGCGCAAATCAAGCTGACCTCAATCTACAGTCAGCCTGATAGTGCCGTCCCGATAAACCCTACATCCACCGGGACGGCCGCCATTTTATGCCTCGAGATCGAAGACCAGGATGCCGGACAACCCGCCATCCGTCGCAGCGACGATACGGTCGCCAACCGCGATATGATCGGGATGTTTCAGGTAATAATCGCGCACCGTGGCGTCTTCGAAGCGGACGATGAACCCATCGACAAAGCCGCCATTCAAACCTTCCGGCGACACATTCTGACCGGCGCGGACCTCCAGCATACCCGGCACAACCTCCTTCAATGCGCTGATGGCATCGTAGATCGACTGTTTCTCAGCGTCAGAGACCGCCGACTTGAACCGCAGAAAAACGCAGTGATAGATCATCGGTAACTCCTTGTGGGATTGTGCGAATGTGCGATTAAAAGGCCGCGAGGACATCCCCTCAAAGCCGCGCCGCGCCGCCCTTCTTGAAGGGTTCCATGCCCTTGCGGGCCAGTTCGTCGGCCCGTTCGTTTTCGGGATGACCGGCATGGCCCTTGACCCAGTGCCAGGTCACCTTGTGGCGCTGGTTGGCAGCATCGAGCTGTTGCCAGAGCTCGCCGTTTTTCACCGGCTTTTTGTCGGCGGTTTTCCAGCCGTTTTTCTTCCAGCCGAAGATCCACTTGGAAATGCCGTCCATCACATATTTGCTGTCGGTGTGCAGATCCACTTCGCACGGGGTCTTCAGCGTGTTCAGCGCCGTGATCGCCGCCAGCAATTCCATGCGGTTGTTGGTGGTATCCGCCTCGCCGCCGCACAGGTCTTTTTCCACCTCGCCGTAGCGCAGCACCGCGCCCCAGCCACCGGGTCCGGGATTGCCGGAACAGGCGCCATCGGTGAAGATTTCGACATGTTTCATTGCGGCCACCCGTATTCGGCAGCGGTCTCGACCGCCTGGTGGAAGCGCAGCTTGCGCAGATATTCGAGCGGTTCCTTCTTCACCACCATGGCGCCTTCCGGCGTCGTCAGCCAGTCGTAAAGCCGGGTCAGCAGGAAGCGCAGCGCCGAGCCTCGGCACAGAACCGGCATGGCCGCCACCTCCGCCGGTGACAGGGGGCGAACCGACAGATACCCGTCGATCATCGCCTTGCCCTTGGTGATATTATAGCTGCCGTCCTTTTCGAAGCACCAGGCATTCAGGCAGATCGACAGGTCATAGGCCAGAAAATCGTTGCAGGCGAAATAGAAGTCGATCAGCCCCGACAATTGGTCGCCAAGGAAAAACACATTGTCGGGAAACAAATCGGCATGAATAACGCCAGCGGGAAGATCCTTCGGCCATTGCCCAGCCAGATGCACCAGTTCGGCATCGATTTCCGCCTGGAGGCCGGGGGCGACCTCGTCGGCGCGGGCGCGCGCCTTCGGCCACAGCGCCTGCCAGCCGGCAAGGTCCAGGGCATTGCCGCGTGTCAGGGCAAATCCTTCTGCCGCAAGATGCATGGTCGCCAGCGCCTCGCCCACCGCCCGGCAATGCTGGGTTTCCGGCTTGCGAAGCCACATGCCTTCCAGAAAGGAAATCAACGCCGCCGGACGCCCGGACAATTCGCCCAGCAGTGCGCCATCCTTGCGCGGCAGCGGCAGCGGGCAGTTGAGGCCCTTCGCCGAGAGATGGTGCATCAAGCCCAGGAAAAACGGCAGGTCGTTTTTCTCGACGCGCTTTTCATAGAGCGTCAGGATCAACGCACCTTTCGACGTGTGCAGCAGGAAATTGGAATTTTCCACGCCCTCGGCAATGCCCTTGAAGGACAGGAGTTCGCCAGTGTCATATTGCGCCAGGAAGTCTTTGAGATCGACCTCGTTGATATCGGTATAAACTGCCACAGATCGGGTCCGCATTCCGGTTGATTGGCGCACAGGGATACAATGACAAGAACGCGAGAGCCAGCCCCGGCATGGACGGAGGCACAGGAAATGGCGACATACAGAAGGTGAAAAATATTTCTACATAACTCATAAATTGGACACCTCGATTTACCGGTCGCAGTTGGCAAGATGGTGCCGTGGATGTATTTCCGCGATGAACTCGCGCGGATGATCGCCCATTTTTTGTGATGATTGCCGCATCTGCGGCATGCATTTCGGCCTTCCGGCCAGCTGCGCGTTATGCGGTCCGTGGTTTTCCAGTCAGCCAGACATAGCGAAGCATGTTGTAGGTGATATTGGCCATGCCGATCTTCACCCTCGCTCGGCTGATTCCGATGGTGCGCACGAAGAGCTTCATCTTGTCCTTCTGCCGCGCAAAGACATGTTCGATGGCGGAGCGGACCTTCGAACGACGGCCGTTGGCGCGCGACATCGCCTCCGGCATGGGTTTGCCCTTTGGCTTCTTCTGATGGATGTCGGACTTTAGGCCATTGTCCTGCAACCATTCCTCGTTGGTCTTGGAGCGATAGGCCGTATCGGCCCAGACCGTCGACGCGGTATTGTCTTTGGTCACTACGTTTCGAAGCTGGGCTCCGTCATGGGCGCTCGCACTCGTCACCGTCCATCCCCGGATAAAGCCATGGGCTCGGTCGATGCCTGCATGGTTTTTGTAACCAAACATTGGAATGGCAATATCGTGCTGGCCAGTCGTCGTCGACGTCGGCGTCTCCGTTGGCCGTTTCGCCTTGGAATACTTCACTGTCCATCGCGCGTCGCGGTCCTTCTGGGCCAGCCTGGCGGGTTTATCCTTCCAGTCCTCAGGGATTTCGCCGGCCTTGATCGCGTCTTTCTCGTCCTGGCTGTTATGTTGCTTGGGAGCCTGGATGATCGTGGCGTCAACGATCTGCCCGCCTTTGGCCAGATATCCGGAACGTGAGAGATGCTTGTCGAAACGGGCAAACAGATTATCAATGGCACCTGCACGCACCAAACTCTCTCGGAACAGCCAGATCGTCTTGGCATCCGGCACCTTCTGCGAAAGGGAAAGGCCAAGGAAACGCATAAACGACAGCCGGTCCTGGATAACAAACTCCGCTTGGTCGTCGGAGAGATTATAAAGCGCTTGCAGCACCAGGATTTTAAACATCAGAACCGACGGAAATGGTGGACGTCCACCCTTCGATCCGTCGGACCGCTTCAGCGCCTTCGCTAAAGGTTTTTCAAATATCGCCCATGGAATGATGCTGTTGAGCTTCTCCAGCGGATCGCCGACGGCACTCAGCCGTTCGTAACGATCATCCAAATCCCAAAAGCCCGGTTGCCCACGCATCATCCGCTCCCAGAAAATCACACTGGCCGGATTGAATCATGAAACGCGGAAAATGGGGAGGTTTTTAGAGGTGTCCAATTGCATTGACAGTTTTCAAGTGAACTCATACTTAATCCACAACGTATTTTTTGCTTTATTTTTGAAGCATTAAAAACAACTGGAATTTTGCAATACTGTATAAGCGTAATACTCAGCATCGATAACTGAAATAAATACTCGACCCTAGGCGTCCTCGATACAAGAGATATATTTCGATGAAATATTACTTCGCCTATGGGTCCAATCTCGATGTCGCGCGACTTGAAAAAGAGCGCCTGAATAAAGACGGCGTCCATTCCATCTCGCGTGGACTGGGACGACTGGATGGGTATGAATTGGTGTTCAACAAGCCATCAGCCTATTTTCCGGGAGCGGGTGCCGCCAATATCCAGCCCAATGCTGCTGCCCATATCTTCGGCACCCTGAACCTGATGCCGCAGGCTGGTTTTGACATTCTCGATATCTATGAAAATGTTGAAACCCAACAATATGAACAGCTTGAAGTCGATGTCGTAGACATGGGCACAAATACGACGGTCAAGGCCATCACCTATATTTCCCTAAAGCATAATGTGGACGGTCTCAAACCGAGAACCGGCTATATGAACCACATCCTGGCGGGCGCCGATGTTCTGCCAGTTGCCTATGTCGACTATTTGAAGTCCCTGCCTGTCATGCCCGACTGAGGACACGGCGTTCTGGCCGTGTTTCTCCACCTCGCATTTTAAATCTACCCCGTTTCGCAAACCGCTGCGCATTCTGATGCAACACGCGCTAGGAAGACCTGTATCATGACGATTGTTGCCCGTTCCGTGTCTGAAATCCGTCCGTCGGAGACCATCACCATCAGCCAGAAAGCGCGATCGCTGAAGCTGGCCGGTGTCGATGTGATTTCCATGTCGACCGGCGAGCCGGACTTCGACACGCCGGATCATATCAAGGCAGCGGCTATTGCTGCGATCCAGCGCGGCGAGACCAAATATACCAATGTGGCTGGAATTCCTGAATTGCGCGAGGCCATCGTGCGCAAGTTTCAGCGCGAAAACCAGCTCTCCTACCGCGTTGATGAAACCATCGTCGGCACGGGCGCCAAGCATGTGATCTACAATGCGCTGCGGGCCAGCCTCAATCCCGGCGATGAAGTGATCATTCCCGCTCCCTACTGGGTCTCCTACCCGGAAATGGTGTCGCTATGCGGCGGCGTGCCGGTGCGGGTTGCCACCACGCAGAAGGCGGCCTTCAAGCTGCGGCCCGAGGATCTGGAACAGGCGATCACGCCACGCACCCGTTGGGTCCTGCTGAATTCGCCGTCCAATCCATCGGGTGCCGCCTATACTCATGACGAGTTGAAAGCGCTGACCGATGTGCTGATGCGCCATCCGCATGTCTGGCTTTTGACCGACGATATGTATGAGCATCTGGTCTACGGCGATTTTCAATATGTCACCGGCGCGCAGATCGAGCCCGGCCTGAAGGACCGCACCCTGACCGTCAATGGCGTGTCCAAGGCCTATGCCATGACCGGCTGGCGGCTGGGCTATGCCGCAGGTCCGAAAGTGCTGATCGATGCCATGGTGCTGCTGCAAGGCCAACAGACATCCGGCACCTGCTCGATTGCCCAATGGGCCGCCGTGGCTGCCATGGATGGACCGCAGGACCATTTGGTGCAGTTTCGCACCGCTTTCGACAATCGCCGTCACCTGATCACCTCCATGCTCAATCAGGCCAATGGCTTGACCTGCCTACTGCCGGAAGGGGCCTTCTATGTGTTTCCCTCCTGCGAAAACACGCTTGGCAAAACCACCGAAGGCGGCCGGTTGATCGAGACGGATGAAGATTTCGTCACGGCATTGCTGGAGGAAAAAGGCGTCGCCGCCGTGCATGGTTCCGCCTTCGGGCAGGCCGGAAACTTCCGCCTGTCCTATGCCACGGACGAAGCCGCCATTACCGCCGCCTGCCACCGCATTCAGGAATTCTGCGGCAACCTGCGGTAATTCGACACCCATTTTTATCGAGCACTGTAAACGCGGCTTCATCGAAGCTCCGCGATTGGAAAAATCATGACTATTCTTGGAATTTCTTACCTGGCATTGGCCCTCTATTACTGGACAATGTCCGTCACACCCGGACCCAACAACGTCATGCTGACAATGTCGGGCGTCAACTTCGGCTTCACGCGCACCGGCCCGCATATTCTGGGCATTGCCATGGGTTGCGCGGTGCAGACGTTTTTGCTGTGTGTCGGCTTTGGTATTCTGTTTGACTATTTCCCCGCGCTGCAAACCCTGCTGAAATGGGCAGGCGCCGCCTATCTGATCTATCTTTCCCTGAAGTTGATCGGCGCCAGAGTTGCCAATGCCCAGTCCGCACCGCAGCCCCTGACCTTTATTGAGGCGGCTTCGTTTCAGTTCATCAACCCGAAGGCATGGGTCAAGGCGACGACAACGGCATCGATCTTCATGCCGACCGGAACCTCCATCCTTGCCTCCGGCGTGGCGATTTTTACCGTCTGCACAGCTGTGAACATCGTCTCCTCATCGCTCTGGGCCAGTTTCGGGGTCGGCATCCGCTCGCTTCTGGCCAACCCGACCTATCTGCGCGTGTTCAATTACACCATGGCCGCGCTGCTGATCGGCACCGCGATCTATGTCGTCATGAGCTGACCGTTTTTCTCACCAAACCTCCGAGGCCAGCATGAATGTTCTTCTTCTTTCGCGCGTGGATAATGAGATCCTCGAGGATCTGGCCACGGACACCCTGCTTTTCCGCCATGACCTGGTTCGCAAGGGGCCTCGGCACCTGTCGCGTTTCCTGCGGCAAAATCCTGTCTCGGTGATTGTCACCGCCGACAGGGTGGATGCCGATGTGCTGGCGGAATGGTCGCGCGCGGCCAACCGGCCAGTCTATGTGGCCGTTTATGGGGAAGCCGGAACCGACAAGGCCTGGCAGCGGCAATTGGCGACCAGCCAGATCACCGTTCTCGGCCCGGCGACCAGCGTGGTCGCCGCCTTCCGGGTTGCCGAACAATGTATCTGCAACGATCAGTTCGGCGGTGGCGTCCATACGGATCTGCGCGAAGAGGTGACATTCATCGGTGCCGGTATCGTCAATCTGATCACCGCCCATTACGCCATCGAGGCGGGCTATAGTGTCCGGATCATCGATGCCCGGCAAGATCCGCGCCGCAAGACCGATTGGCGATCGCTGGGATGCAGTGCAGGCGGTGGCGACGCACGGATGTTTACCCTGTCAGAAATGGACAACTATCATTGTCGTCACATCCATGGCGACATGAACTGGCAATTTTCACGGCCTGTGACCGAGCGCGGCTGGAACGTTGCCCCATCCAGCAGCCTCAAGGAGGCCGAGCGCGACTGGATCGCCTCTTTCGAGAGTGTTCCGGGCTGGCTGGCCGAAAACTATAACGACTCGATTTTTCGCTTCAATCGCGAGAGCCATCCTCTCTGGGATGAATGGATCGCCAGGGAGCCGGAACTGTTTGCCGCATCCGGCCTGCAACGCGATATCCTGCGGGTCTATTCGGATGCTGACCATTTTCAACGCTCCAAAAGCCGCCAGGACCGCATCGGCGCGACCTTGAGAAATGCCTCCCTGGACGAGATTGCCGCCGAGCAGCCCATCCTGCGCCGGGCTATTGAGGCTGGCGAAATTTCGGGTGGCGTCTATGTGCAAGGCTTCACCCTCAATCTGCATCGCTTCATGGCCAATTTGCTGGATCGGTATGAGGCTCGCGGTGTGGTCTTTGATTGGAATACCGAGATGACCAGCATGCCGACCCGCTTTGATGGTCAGGTGGATCATGTCGTGCTGTCCACTGGCGAGCGCGTAAACGGCAATCTGGTGATCTCACCAGGGGTCTATGCAGGCGCCGCAATCGCAAAGACCGCCTCGCATCGCCAGATCTGCGGCGTGCTGGGTGCATGGCTCTCCCTGCCCGACCCACAAGGGCTGCTGCGCAATTCCTTGAAACTGGCGCGCAAGGACCATATCACGGAAGATGCCAATGTCACCATCGGCTGGAGCGAACAAGGCGAACGCGCCGCCATCATCGGCTCAGGCTACGGCTTTACCGGCTTTAATCCCAACAACATCGACGCAGAGCTTCTCAACACCCTCTATGACGGCCTGATCGATACCGCAGCCACCTGTTTCCCCGAGCAATATCAGAGCCTGGTCGAGGCTGGCAGCCTGCGCGAGACGCTGAAATATTGCGTGCGTCCCTGGACCCCATCCGGTCTCGGCCTGTTCGAGACCTATAAATCCAAGGCATGCTGCGTGGTTCTGGTCGGTGGACACAATACGGGCGGCTTTGCGCAGGCCCCGGCCATCGCCTCGGCCATTCTGGCCACCATGCGCAACCACCATCACCAGATGCATGTCGATTATCACACCGAAAGGCTGTCTCTGATGACCCAAACAGACACGTGGATGACCTGATGATACCAAGTCTCTGACATGCTCAGGCATCCTCGCCTTGAAGGAATTGCAAATATCTCAAATGCAGCAGACGCTTGAGATATTTGCAAACGGAATACCAACGGCCATTTTCAATGACCCTTGGTATTATCCCATCGTCCGCCCATATCGACAGCAATCAACCCAGATCATTGTCCACCATAATGCTGCCGAAGTTTTCGCTTGCCATAGCACTCCCGCGACAATCCTGGGTTTCTGTCGCAATCGAGGTAAAGGAACAGGCTGTGAAACTAGGGCAAATCGCGCTGACACTTGTCGCAGCCAGCTTTCTGGCATCCACGGCGCAAGCCGGAACGATTTGCACGGTCATTGCCGATAGCAGCACCGGAAAAACCCTGATCCAGGACGGCAATTGTGCGGAGCGGGTCACGCCGGCATCCACCTTCAAGGTCGCCCTCAGCGTCATGGGATACGATGCGGGTTACCTAAAGGACGAGCATAATCCGACCCTGCCATTCAAACAGGGTTATGTGGACTGGGGCGGCGACAATTGGAAACAGCCGACCGATCCGGTGCGCTGGCTGAAATACTCCGTCGTCTGGTATTCCCAGCAGATCACCAAGGCGCTTGGGCAAGACAAGCTTCATGACTATGCGACGAAATTTGCCTATGGCAATGCCGATTTTACCGGCGATCCCGGCAAGAACAATGGCCTGGAGCGGGCATGGATCGCCTCGTCCTTGAAGATTTCACCGCTGGAACAGGTCGCGTTCCTGCAAAAGCTGGTGCAGCATCAATTGCCCGTTCGCCCCGAGGCCATGGACAAGACAATGGCCATCGTTGAGCAACGCCAGATCGCCGATGGCTGGACAGTCCACGGCAAAACCGGCGCCGCCTTCCCCCGTCTGTCGGATACCACGTTTGATTATCGGCGTGGATGGGGTTGGTATGTCGGCTGGGCCAGCAAAGGCAAACAGACCTATGTGTTTGCCCGTCTCATTCAGGATGAGAAAAAAGACCAGATTACCCCTGGGGTTCGGGCCCGCGATGCTTTGCTTAAAGAACTGCCGGGTCTGCTCGCCCGCAAGTAAGATCAGTCCTGCCCCGGCGGGTCAACCGTTGACGAAGGCCATGTCGTCCTGGGTCAGTTCGATGGAGCGCAATTCGCGATTGACCAGGAAGTTTTCGTTTTCGATGGAGAATTCAGCCAGCTCGATTGTCGCGTCGAAGCGGGACTTGAAGGCTTCGATGATTTCGTTGACCACCACTTCCGGCGCTGATGCGCCTGCCGACAGACCAAGGCTGCGGATCTCGCCGATGGCGTCCCAATCCAGCTCGCTGGCGCGCTGCACAAGGATGGAGCGTTTGGCGCCAGCTTTCAGCGCCACTTCCACCAGCCGCTTGGAATTGGAGGAATTGGGCGCGCCGACGGTGACGAACAGATCGCAACCGGGCGCGGCCTGCTTCACCGCTTCCTGCCTGTTGGTGGTGGCATAGCAAATACTGTCGGCGGCAGGCGCTTTCAGCTCCGGGAAGCGTTCCTGCAATTTGGCAATCACGCCTGCGGTATCGTCCACCGACAGCGTGGTCTGGGTGACGAAGCCGAGATTGAGCGGATCGGCGGGCTCATAGCGTGCGGCATCCTCAACGGTCTCCACCAGGGAAACGGTGCCTTCGGGCAATTGCCCCATGGTGCCGATCACTTCCGGATGGCCGGCATGACCGATCAGGACGACATGGCGGCCAAGCCGCTGGTGGCGCATGGCCTGTTTGTGCACTTTCGAGACCAGCGGACAGGTGGCATCAAGATAGAAGAGATTGCGCTTCTGCGCATCCTCAGGCACGGATTTCGGCACGCCATGAGCGGAAAATACCACAGGCTGCTGGCGATGCTCGGCCGGGATTTCATCCAGTTCCTCGACAAATACCGCGCCCTTCGCCTCCAGCCCCTCAACGACATAGCGGTTGTGGACGATTTCGTGACGGACATAGACCGGCGCGCCATAGCCCTTCAGCGCCAGGACGACGATCTGGATCGCTCGGTCGACGCCAGCGCAAAAACCGCGCGGGCCGCACAGCCGGATCGTCAATGGCGACCGGGTTACCGAGCCGGTTTCCAGAAGCGTTTTGTCCATCGCAGTCGTCATTGTTATCCAGCCAGTAAAACCAAAAACAGGGCAATCGCTGCCGGCGCGGCCTGGACGAAGAAGATCCGCCGCGACACGGTCCTCCCCCCATATAGGCCAGCAACCACCACAGCGCCAAGAAAAAATACCTTGAGCTGGAGCCCCATGGCCGGCAGCGGATGCAGAAGTGCCCAGAAAAGACCCGCAGCCAGAAAGCCATTGTAAAGCCCTTGATTGGCGGCCATCACCCGTGTGGTTTCGGCGCCCTGCAGGCTTTTACGGAAGATTTTCCGGGCGCGCGGTGTCGTCCAGAGAAACATTTCCAGCACCATGATGTAGATATGTTCCAGCATGACAAGAACGACCAAAACTGTCGCTATTAAGAATATCGTCATATCTCTCACCCCCGTTCGAGATTGTTGAAAGCAGCAAATTCCGGCAATCCATGCCTAAGAAAACAAAGTAAAAACGTAGACGGACTGCACATTTATGCTTGAACCGATTGGGTTCAAGCATTTTGCCAATATCCACATTATTATTGATTCTGGAAATGACTTCAGTTTTTCTTTCTGAAAACCGAAATAACCGCTATCACTGCCAGTGCAAGCGCCAGACCATACCAGGTCAAGGCATATTGCAGGTGGCTATTGGGCAGGTCGATCATGGTGACACCGCCGATCGGCAGGCCGCCGGGCACTGGAGACGGCCCTGCATCCAGAAAGAACGGCAGAACCTTGGCCGCATCGATTCCGGTGCTGGCTGCCATGGCATCGAGATCTTTCCAATAAAACACATTCTTGGCGATATCGTTGTCCGGCACCAACCGGGAGGGCTTTTCCACCAGTTTCGCCCGCGCCAGACCGGTCACGCGCTGGAGGCCCAGCAATTGCCCACCCATGCGTGTCGAAGGCTCTTTCTTCTGCTCCGGCACAAAACCGCGATTGACGAAGAGAATATGTCCATCGGCAAGCTGAAGCGGCGTGTAAATGTAAAAACCGGCATCGCCGTCATAGGTCGCCAGGAAACGGCGTTCCTTGTCGTTGAGATAGGTGCCGGAGGCGGTCATGGCCCGGTAATCGACATCCCCGCCACTGCGTACCAGCGCATCTATTTCCTCGACGCTGGCAGGGGGCTGATGACGGCGCGACTCGATATCGGCAATCAGGCCTTCCTTCCAGGCCAGGCGATGCATTTGCCATGTGCCAAGCGAGACCAGCAGCGCCAGGGCGACCAGCACCAGAAAGCCGCTTACGGCAAGCCTTACACGCGTCATCGCACCCATCCTACTCCCGGTCGATCTGCCCCGGATGGGCATTGTGCCTGTATTGCAGGGCAATCAGCAGCGCCTTGATGGTGCGCAACAGCCAGAGCGACAATCCGATCGCCAAAGGTCCAAAGATCAGAAAATGGACCCACAATCCCGGCGAATACGTGACCTCCGTATAAAGCGCTAGGCCAACCACCAGAAAATCGGCGATCAGAATAACAAAAATCGACGCCCCATCGCCTGGATCAATACTGCTATAATCGAAGCCACACGCACTACAGGCGGGCTTCAGCTTGGTCAGCCCCTGAAAAAGCTTGCCCCGGCCGCAACGCGGGCATGAAGCCGAAAGAGCGGCCTGGACCGGTTCGACCGGCGGAAAATCGCTATTGCTGGCCATGGCGTCGAGGTCCTCTTTTCATTCCAGAGTTTGTGAGTTTCAGATTAAACCACACAGTCTCGCGTTTCGCCTGTCTTGTCGGGAACACCCGATTCCGCGTTCGGTATAGTCCTTAAGCCCAACTGCAAACAACAAGGCGGCGCTCTTGACGCCGCCCTTGTTAATTCCAGCCAGTTGGCCGTTAGAGGATTTCTGTGTTTCATGGAACCGCAGAAACACTCTAACTGTTTGTTTTAACGCATGTCCGGACGCAAAACCGCACCGCGCTTTTGCTGGAAATGGTCTAATGGGCCAGCGGCGCGCCCCAACCGCCCCAGATATAGATCGAGAAGAACAGGAACAGCCAGACCACGTCGACGAAGTGCCAGTACCAGGCCGCCGCCTCAAAGCCAAAATGCTGTTTCGGGGTGAAATCGCCCTTCAGCGCCCGAAACAGGCAGACCAACAGGAAGATCGTACCGACCAGGACGTGGAAACCGTGGAAGCCGGTGGCCATGAAGAAGGTCGCGCCGTAAATCGAGCTTTTGAACGCGAAAGGCGCATGCATATATTCATAGAACTGCACAAAGGAGAACAGCGCGCCGAGCACCACCGTCAGCGTCAGGCCGCTGATCATGCCCTTGCGGTCATTGTGCAGCAGAGCATGGTGCGCCCATGTAACACAGGTGCCTGACAGCAGCAGAATGACGGTGTTGTAAAGCGGCAGGTGCCAGGGGTCGAGCACTTCGACACCCTTTGGCGGCCATTGCCCGCCGGTAAACTCGACCCGCGATGCCTGGATGGCTTCGTGGGGAAACAGGCTGGCATCGAAAAACGCCCAGAACCACGCGACGAAGAACATCACTTCCGAAGCGATGAACATGATCATGCCATAGCGCAGATGCAGCGACACAACCCGCGTATGGTTGCCCTCATGGGCTTCCTTGATCGTATCGGCCCACCAGCCGAACATGGTGAACAGGATGATGGCGAGGCCGATGTAGAACAGCCAGGGATGCGCCAGTTCCATGCCGAACAGCTTGAACGAGCCGCCATGCAGGTAGCGCATATAGCCGACCCCGCCGAAGGTCAGGATGAAGGCTCCGAGCGATGCCAGGATCGGCCATGGGCTCGGATCGATGATGTGATAGTCATGATGTTTCTGATGGGCGTCGGCCATGTCAGCAATCCCCGCTTGAAAACTCTCCTCAAGTGACCCGCCGCCTCTCGCCGCCGATCACTTCATCCCTTACAGTCTATCCAAGAATCGCCGCTGGCCGTCTGCAAATGGCAATTTCTGCGCTTCCGGTACTCACGTACATTAAGTACGCTCCGTTCCAGTTCTCGAAATCACCATTTTCGCCAGGCCAACAGCAATTCTTGAACAGACTGTTAATTTCCTACCCTTGCTCCTGGTCTGCTTCCCCCGCTTTGATACGGCAGAAAGCTCACTAAAGCTTAGGTTGAACGGTGGTCTTGTCCTGCGCAATCCCCGCCACCGGCTTTTCGCCGCCATGCGGATAGAATGTATAGGACAAGGTTACTGTTCCGATATTCTTGGTTTCCGGCTGCGCCATGATGTCGGGGTCGATATAGAAGACCACCGGCATGTCCAGCGTCTGGCCGGGCTGTAGCACCGTCTCGGTAAAGCAGAAGCACTCGATCTTGTTGAAATAGACCGCCGCCTCCATTGGTGTCACGTTGAACACCGCCTGTCCCTTGGTTGGATAGGGCGAGCGATTGGTGACAGAATAATTGGCCTGAATGGTCTCACCGATCCTTGGGGCAACAGAGGCCTGCATCGGCTTGAAATCCCAGTTCAGACCGGGCGAGACATTGGCATCGAAAGTGACAGTCATCTTGCGATCGAGAATGACCGATGATGGCTGTTCGGCCCGCTGGGTCGTGCCGTTATAGCCCGTCAGCTGGCAATACATCCGATAGAAAGGGGCCGCGGCAAAGCTCATGGCGGTGACGCCGCCGACAAACGCCAGGCAGGCGAAAAACACGGTCAGGTCCTTGCCCTTGCCGCGCCGTTCTTCTGCTTGCTTGCCTCCCGGTTCTGCCATGGCTCGTTCCTCCCGTGCCGCTGCTTGAATGGTCTGCCTATGTCAACGTCTGCGTTTCAAAACCCGGCTATCGCTTCTCTCACTTGAGCATTTCCGGTCTGCGCATCGCCAAATGACGAACCGTGCGCAATCAGATCATGCTCATTGTCCCATGCCGCTGATCTTCACCAACGTCACGAGATAAAACAACACGACAAGTCCGGCCAAGACCAGGCCCAGCGCTATATTGCGACCCCGTCTCGATTTTCTCTGAGCTTCCGTCAGCTTGACCGTTTCCATCACAGCACTCCCGACGCATGAGCGATAAGGCTCGCCGCATAGTGATCGACCAGCAGGGCTGAAAACACCGCAAACAGGTAGAAAATCGAATAGGCGAACATTTTGCGGGCCGGCGCCATGCGCTCATCGCCCTCTGGCATCCGGCAAACGGCAACGGAGCAGGCAACAAAGATCGCACTCAGCACGCCAGCCACCAACCCGTACCAGAGCGAAGCAAGCCCGGTGAAAGCCGGTGCCACGGCAAAGATGCCGGTCAGCACCGCATAGACGAACATCTGACGTTTGGTCGAAGCCTCACCCGCCACATTCGGCATCATCGGCACGCCAACCGAACCGTAATCGCGCATCTTGTAGAGTGCCAAGGCCCAGAAATGCGCTGGCGTCCACAGGAAGATCACCATGAACAGAATGACGCTGTCCAGCGACACGCCACCTGTCACGCAGGCCCAGCCGATCATCGGGGGAAAGGCTCCCGATGCGCCGCCAATGACGATATTCTGCGGCGTCGAGCGTTTCAGCCACATCGTATAGACAACGGCATAGAACAGGATGGTGAAGGCCAGAAAGGCGGCGGCGAACCAGTTGACCGCGAGGCCAAGAATCGAGACCGAAAAGACCGACAGCGTGATGCCGAAGGCCAGCGCCTCCTGCGGACGGATGCGGCCTGCCGGAATGGGACGGCGCGCCGTGCGGGTCATCACCGCATCGATATCGGCATCATACCACATGTTGAGGGCACCCGATGCCCCAGCCCCAACCGCAATGCACAGGATGGCAATGACACCCAGAATGGGGTTGATCGTGCCAGGCGCCAGTACCAGACCGGCAAAGGCGGTGAACACCACAAGCGACATCACCCGCGGCTTTAAAAGCGCGAAGAAATCCTTCGCGCCCGCTTCGGACAGACAGATCTCACTGTCCAGACCGATGATGTTGCTGTTGTCTATGGCTGCCATTATGCTGTCCTGACCTGTCATGTTCTCAACGCCGCAGCGGCTTCATCCACGGCGTTGATAGCTTTTTTTATGTCTATTTTATGCGGGGCAACTGTTCCCACTGATGGTATGGCGGCGGCGAAGACAGCTGCCATTCCAGTGTGGTCGCACCTTCACCCCAGGGGTTGTCGCCTGCCACCCGCTTCCGGGCGAAGGCCTCGAACACGCCGAACAGGAAGATCAGCACCGCGACGCCCGAAAGATAGGAGCCGTAGGATGAAATCCGGTTCCAGTCGGCAAAGGCATCCGGGTAATCAATATAGCGGCGCGGCATGCCGGCCAACCCAAGGAAGTGCTGCGGGAAGAACACCATGTTGACGCCGACGAACATGACCCAGAAATGCAGCTTGCCGATGAACTCGCTATACATATAGCCCGACATTTTCGGGAACCAATAATACCAGGCGGCGAAAATTGCAAACACGGCACCCAGCGACAGAACGTAGTGGAAATGGGCCACCACGTAATAGGTGTCATGCAGCGAACGGTCGAGACCGGCATTGGCCAGCTGCACGCCTGTCACACCGCCAACGGTGAACAGGAAGATGAAGCCGATGGCCCAGACCATGGGAGTGCGGAAGGACAGCGAGCCGCCCCACATGGTGGCGATCCACGAGAAGATCTTGATGCCGGTCGGCACCGCGATCACCATGGTTGCGAAAACGAAGTAGCGTTGGGCGGCCAACGACAGGCCGACCGTATACATGTGATGCGCCCAGACCACGAAACCGACGGCGCCGATGGCGACCATGGCATAGGCCATGCCGAGATAGCCGAAAACCGGCTTTTTCGAGAAGGTCGAGATGATGTGGCTGACGATGCCGAAACCGGGCAGGATCAGAATATAGACTTCCGGATGCCCGAAGAACCAGAACAGGTGCTGGTAGAGGATCGGATCACCACCGCCTTCTGGGGCAAAGAATGTCGTGCCGAAATTACGGTCGGTCAAGAGCATGGTGATGCCACCGGCCAGAACCGGCAGGGACAGAAGCAGCAGGAAAGCCGTGACCAGAACCGACCAGGCAAACAGCGGCATCTTGTGCAGGGTCATGCCCGGCGCGCGCATGTTGAGAATGGTGGTGATGAAGTTGATGGCACCAAGGATAGACGAGGCACCCGACACATGCAGAGCAAAGATCGCCAGATCCACCGCCGGGCCAGGCTGGCCGGAGGTCGACAAGGGTGGATACATCGTCCAGCCGCCGCCAACACCGTAAGCGCCCGCCGGGCCTTCAACAAACATCGACAGCAGGAGCAGCACGAAAGCCGGAACGATCAGCCAGAAGGAGATGTTGTTGAGACGCGGAAACGCCATATCCGGCGCGCCGATCATGATCGGGATCATCCAGTTGGCAAAACCGCCGATCAGCGCTGGCATGACCATGAAGAAGATCATGATCAACGCATGCGCGGTGGTGAAGACGTTATACATGTGCTTGCCGCCATCGATGGCGGCATCGCCCTCGAAGCCGTAAACCATGGCAGCCAGACCGTGGAAGATCTGGATGCCAGGCTCCTGCAATTCCATGCGCATGGCAACCGACAGCGCCCCGCCGATCACGCCCGCGATAATGGCGAAGATCAGGTAGAGCGTGCCGATGTCCTTATGATTGGTCGAAAACAGCCAGCGGGCGGCAAAGCCCGGCTTGTGATCATGTGAATGATCGTGTGAATGTTCGGGTGCATGAGCGCCCTCGCCGGTATGTCCAGCCATTGTCCTCACTCCCCTCAGTTCGAAACGGTCATTGTGGAAACGTTCTGAGCCAGCTGATTGACGGCCTTCGGGCCATCCGTCGCTGCCATCAGAGCCTTGTTGGCCGCGCCAAGATCGCTTGCGGCGGCCGTCATCCAGGCATTGTACTTGTCAGCCGAAACGACGCGGATGGCGATCGGCATATAAGCATGGTCCTTGCCGCAGAGTTCCGAGCACTGGCCGTAGAACAGGCCTTCGCGGTCAACGCGGAACCAGGTCTCGTTCAACCGGCCCGGCACGGCGTCGATCTTGACGCCGAAAGACGGCATGGCGAAGGAATGGATCACGTCGGAAGGCGCTGCCGTCACCAGCATGCGAACGGTCTTGCCGACCGGCAGGACCATTTCATTGTCGACGGCCAGAAGACGCGGATAGATCTTGTGATCCTCCTTGCCGGCGCTGGCGCGGTCCTGGTCCTTCAGCAGGTAGCTGTCGAAAGCCAGCTGCTTTTCGCCCTGATATTCATAGTTCCACTGCCATTGAGTGGCCGTGGCCTTGATGGTCAGGTCGGGCTTTTCCGGAATCGTCAATTCATAGGTGAGCAAATTGAAGGACGGGATGGCGAGAAAGAAAAGAATAAGCACCGGCCCGAGCGTCCAGATGATCTCGATCACGGTATTGTGGCTAGTGCGGGACGGCACCGGATTGGCGCTGGCCCTGAACCGCACGACCACGACGATCAGCAGAACGAGAACCAGCAGCGTCACCGGAACGATGAACCACAAGGTGTAATGGTTGAACCAGCGGATCTGCTCCATCACCGGGCTGGCATGGGGTTGCAGGTCCATCTGCCAGTCGGCCGGCTGGTCTGCCATCGCACCGACGGCACTCATCAGACAGAGAACCATGGCCCCCGCCAGACCTGCCATCAGACGTGCCGTCCCCGTGACCAGACCCGTGGCCAAACTTGCCACCACTTTTAAAAGAGTTTTTATCACGGTTGCCTCTCCCTCCCGCGTTTGACCCAAATCAATGGCAAACGCACAATCCCTGATATGATACTAATTTAAAATCACAATTTTGCCAATTTCGCAACAACCGTACGTCCATGCCGCTGCGGCATTTTTGCTCATCCCACAAAGATCCCATGGAGTTTAAAGCCGGACCGGCAGCAATTCCCGGTCCTGTGCCGCAAATACCCGCACGCGCATTGCGCGCAATCCAAGAGATCATTCCCCTGAAATCCGCCGTGACAGGCGCCTGTCTTGTCCCTGAACTGGCTCTGCCCTTGATCGCAACGCAGGCAAACACCCCAATTATGCCGCACTCGGCTGGAAAGGAGACTGTTGATGATCACACCCGTCTCCGGTTTTTCACTGGCCCGCTTTTCACTGGCCCCGTTTTTCACTGGCATGGGGCATGAACCGCAGATTGGATTTGTTTCGACGATCATCGCAGGTTACAGGAAGATGCGGCGCGGGAACGCAAAGATCGATGATGTCCAAGGCTTGGGCCTTGATCCTTTGTCCGGCGCAGGCGAGAATGACAAGATTGAACAGAATTCCAGAGGTATCCATGGGTTTCCAGAGAATGTTGCGGGCTAGACTTGTCGCGGCGGGGCTCGTTGCGGCAGGGTTTGCAACAGCATTGCAGGCGGGCGCGGCGTTGGCACAGCAGCCGCAAGCAGGCACGGTGCGCTCCAATCACGGCGCCTGGTCGATCATTTGCGATACGCCTGCCGGTACCTCGCAGGAACAATGCGCCCTGATGCAGAATGTGATTGCCGAGGACCGCCCCGAAGTGGGTCTTTCCGTGGTTGTGCTGAAGACCGCCGACCGCAAAGCCCGCATCCTGCGCATTCTGGCGCCGCTTGGCGTGTTGTTGAAGGACGGCATGGAGCTTTATGTCGACAATAACAATGTCGGTCGCGCCTTCTTCACCCGCTGCTTTGCCGAGGGCTGCTATGTTGAAGTGGAAATCGACGATCAGCTGATGAAAGTGCTGCGCTCGGGCAAAAGCGCTGTATTTGCGGTGCGCGAATCCTCCGATCAGGACCGGGTCGGCATTCCCGTCGAGCTGAACGGCTTTGGCGAAGGCTATGACGCCCTGCCTTAAGCGCTGGCCTCCTCGCTTGCTGACCTTGCCCTTGTTCGATGCGCAAAGCCCGATTACATGCTCAATGACATGGAATGGGTAAGCCAAGGAGACAATCATGACCACCGATCTCATCAGCCTGTTCGATTGTGACGAGCGTAGCCTGTCGAAAGCCGTCGCCTCGGCGCTGGAGGGATCGGATGACGGCGAATTGTACATTGAACATGCCCAGGCCGAATCACTTTCCTTCGACAATGGACGCTTGAAGGGCGGCAGCTTCAACACCGACCAGGGGTTTGGCCTGCGCTCGGTGGCTGGCGAAGCGGTGGGTTATGCCCATTCCGGCGAGTTGTCACTATCAGCGCTGTCCCGGGCCGCCGACGCCGTCAAGGCCGTTACTCATGGCTATAGCGGCTCCTATGCCAGCGCCCCGCAGCGCACCAATGTCCGGCTCTATGGCGACGAAAACCCGATTGGCAGCCCTACCTTTGAAGAAAAAGTAGCGCTTCTGTCGGAAATCGATGCCTATCTGCGCGCCAAGGACCCGAAAGTGCGCCAGGTCTCCGCCTCGATTGCCGCCAGCTGGCAGGTGGTGGAAATCCTGCGCGCCGATGGCCACCGGGTCCGCGATGTGCGTCCGATGACCCGCATGAATATTTCCGTGGTCACCGGCCAGGGCGAGCGGCAGGAATCCGGCTCCTTCGGCACGGGCGGGCGGATGTCCTTCGCCGACTTCCTCAACGACGAGAGCTGGAAGGCGGGCGCGGATGACGCGCTGCGTCAGGCGCTGGTCAATCTGGAAGCCATCGAGGCTCCGGCTGGCAGCATGGACGTCGTGCTCGGCAATGGCTGGCCGGGCGTGATGCTGCATGAAGCCGTCGGCCATGGGCTGGAAGGCGATTTCAACCGCAAGAAAACCTCGGCCTTCGCCGGACTGCTGGGCGAAATGGTCGCCGCGCCCGGCGTGACCGTGGTCGATGATGGCACGATCAACAACCGGCGCGGCTCGATCACTGTCGATGACGAAGGCACGCCGTCGGCCTATAACGTGCTGATCGAAAACGGCCGGCTGGTCGGCTATATGCAGGACCGCCAGAATGCCCGGTTGATGGGCATGACACCAACCGGCAATGGCCGCCGCCAGGGCTATGCCCACCAGCCAATGCCGCGCATGACCAATACCTACATGCTGTCAGGCGACAAGAGCCCGGAAGAAATCATCGCGTCGGTCAAGAAGGGCATCTATGCCGTATCCTTCGGCGGCGGTCAGGTGGATATCACCTCGGGCAAATTCGTGTTCGGCTGCACGGAGGCCTATATGATCGAGGATGGCAAGATCGGCGCGCCGGTCAAGGGCGCCATGCTGATCGGCAATGGGCCGGAAGCGATGAAGCGGGTATCGATGATCGGCAACGACATGAAACTCGACACCGGCATCGGCAATTGCGGCAAGGCCGGCCAATGGGTCCCGGTCGGCGTTGGCCAGCCGCATCTGCGGATGGACCAGATCACGGTTGGCGGCACGCGGGCGTAATGTCGAACGCGCTGGTTCCAGAATTTGCAGTCACGGACTGGCATAAGAGCCGGGAGTTCTACACTCGACTGCTTGGCTTTTCGGTGCGTTACGAGCGGCCGGAAGAAGGGTTCAGCTACCTTGAACTGGATGGCGCGCAGTTGATGATCGATCAGATCGGGCTTGGCCGGACATTCGAGATTGACGACGCACCGCTGACAAGACCATTCGGACGCGGGCTGAACGCTCAGATCCGCGTCGATGATGTGCAGGCTATTCTCGACCGGCTCGAAGCAGCCGCCATTGCCCTTTATCTGCCGCTGGAAGACAAATGGTATCGCACAGGCAATATGGAGGGCGGCAACAGACAATTCGTCGTTGCCGATCCAGACGATTATCTGCTGCGCTTTTACCAGGATCTCGGCGAACGAGAACTCTCATTGGATCTATAGCGACACATGCTGCCCCGCATCCCCAAAGCCGTTATCTTCGACATGGATGGCCTCATCCTCGACAGCGAAATCCTCTATCGTAAATCGGTGATTTCGGCAGGTGAGCAAGCGGGGCTGCTTGTCGGGCCATCGGTCTATGAAGGCATGCTGGGCCGCCCCTGGGACGGGATCGTGCATTTGCTGAAGGACCATTATGGGCCGGATTTTGACGCTGAAGCCTTTCGGGCAGTCTGGGTGGACCATTTTGATCGGTTGACCGCCCTGGAACTGAAGCTAAAGGCGGGTGTGGTGGCCCTGCTCGATATGCTGGATACCAAGGCCATTCCACGGGCTATCTGCACATCTTCCGCACATTCCCAAGTCCAGCACCATCTTTCCGGCTTTGGCATTCGAGAGCGGTTCGATCACGTCATTGCTTTAGGCGACTACGCCAGGGGCAAGCCTGCGCCGGACCCTTATCTGACAGCAGCCGAGCGGCTTGGCATTGCACCAGGCGATTGTCTGGCATTGGAAGATTCCCACAACGGCATTCGCTCGGCCGCCTCGGCGGGTATGATGGCGGTGATGGTGCCCGATCTTCTGGCCCCGACCGATGAAATTCGGGCGCTGGCAACATTGGTCATCGATGATCTGCACCAATGCTGCGGCTTTTTTGCATAACGCGCTTTCGGAACGCCAAATACTATAACTTTGGTAGCATTCCACATTTGAGATATTTTCAAAGAAATACGAAGGGTCATTTCAATGAATCTTCGTATTATAACCTTCAAGCCACAGACAAGCTTCTGGCCTTAGACCTACGGCATACCATCGGGTTATCGCGCGGTGCAAACTGCGTCCGTATCTTGCCAGGAGTTCACAGGTGCACACACTCGTCATTGCCCGTTATGCGGAAGAGTTGGAATGGATCGCGCAGGTCCCCAGCAATTTCGAGATTTTTATCTATAACAAGGGCGAGGAGATTACCTCGCCGCAGGTGCTTGAGCGTGCCAATCACATCATTGCGCGCCCCAATGTTGGGCGGGAATCTGAGACCTACCTCCATCACATGATGGGTCAGCGCCAGCGCAATCACGATTTTACGGTCTTTGCTCAGGGTGACCCCTTCACGCACAGCCCTGACTTCCTGCAATTGCTGAACAATTGGACCGACTGGGAGAAAATCCAGACGCTCTCCTGGGCATGGGTCGAAGAGAAAAACGTACCGCCGCAGAAGTTTCTGGATGCCTATCGCCCGAAGCTGCGGGGCGGCCCGCGGGTCCGCGAAGAATATTTCTCGCTTTACACCTGGGGTCCGGTCGATTTCATCGACAATGGCGCCCTCGGCATGGGCACAGTCTACCGCCTGCTGAACGGTGGTATGGAAGCTTACATCAATATCGCCGCGCATATGTTGCGTCGCTGCCGCCTGGACCACATTGCCGACGAAGCCGACAAGCATCTGCTGGGGACGTTTTCCTACGGTGCAATTTTCGCGGTTCGCAACGATCTGGTCACAGCCGTTTCACCCGACAGCTATGCAAGGCTCTATGATTTCGCCAACGCGCCCGTGGTAGCGCATGGCTATATCCTGGAGCGCATGTGGCTGCATTTCTTCGGTGCGCCTTTTACGCTTCGCAGGCTCTGATACCAAGGCGAAGGTCTCCCATACATCGAAGCCTTGAGATCTTCGCAACTGGCAAGGCAAGGCAAGGCGCGGGGCGGATTTTCAGTCCGCTGCCGCAACCTTGGGGTCAAACCGCCATTTACGCCGGATGGCGCTTTCCAGATCCAGCCGGTGATGACGGGCAAAAAGCAGAATATGTCCGAAAAGATCGGCAGTTTCATCGGCGAGCAGTTGGCGCAATTCGTCTTCGCTCATGCCCTTTTGGCGACTGCGGCCGCTGACCCGGTTTGCCGCTTGAACCAATTCCCCGGCTTCTTCCATTAATTTCAGCAGGAACCAGGTCTCGTCCCGTTCGACACCATTGACCGCCGCATAGGTGGCCGACGCCTTTTCAAAACGCTCCATCAGATCAGACAGCATATCGTTCTCCTTTTGTTCTTGACTTTATCGCGCACTTCCGCAAGATTGTCGAGAGTGCAAAACAGAGCGGTTAAGGAGATTGGACAGCCTTGGATATGGCACCGAAACTCGACAGAAAATTCGGGTGCCCTTCATCTGATAGCAAGGCGTCGAAGATGCTGGTGGGAGAATAACCGAAAACCATCCATCGGCTACAAAATGATAGCGCCGTCTATCGATAAGATAGACGGCACGACGGATACAGATAGGAGATTGCAGCAGTCGTTGGAAACGCTTAGCCGCGGGCCGGCATCAGCACGCAATCATAGCTGCTTTTCACCAGTCGCTCACAGGCGCTTTGAGCATCGTCCTTGTTGGGAAAACCGGTGAAGCGGGCGCGGTACACGGTAGCACCATTGCGGGTGACGGCTTCGGTATAGATATCCCGGTCGGCCAGCGGTCCACCGATCTTGTCGCGGACCATTTGCAGCAGGCTCATGGCTTCCTCGGCGCTGGCGGCAGCCGCGATCTGGATCTGCCAGGTTCCGTCGCGATGCAGCGGAATGGGCTTCAGGGGACGCGGATGGGCACCCGCAATCAGGGCTTCCGTGGCTGCGGCGGCATTGTTGGCGCCACCACCGGCATAAGCATTGCCAAAGCGGGAGCCGAGAACCGGCGCATCTGCCTGCGCGCTGACCGAAGCAACCTCTCTGCGGTCGATTGGGGTGCTACGGTCAAGCGGCAGGGGAATGCTGCCAGTGGTCTGGGCGACGACAATGGGAGCGGTGGGAGCGGCGCTGGCGATCAGCGAATTGCCGTCGGAAGCCTTGCCGATATTCTTGGTGATCAGTTGCGCCATCAGATTATCGCGGCTGGCGCCGCTACGACCGCCCATGATCACGCCGATCACCCGGCGCTTGCCATCGGCCACGGCGCTGACCAGGTTATAGCCGGATGCGTTGGTGTAACCGGTCTTGATGCCGTCCATGCCCTTGTAGCGGTACATGAGATTGTTATGGCCGTTGATGGTGCGGCCACGAAAGGCAAAGCTGCGGGTGGAAAACAGCGCGTAGTCGCGGGGAAAGTCGCGCAGGAGTGCTACGCCGAGGGTGGACATGTCGCGGGCGGTGGTGATCTGCCGATCGTCGGGAAGGCCGGACGCATTGACGAATGTGGTATTGGGCATGCCGAGCTGGCGGGCCTTGGCGGTCATCATCGCCGCGAAATTCTCTTCCGTCCCGCCGAGCTTTTCGGCCATCGCGGCGGCGGCGTCGTTGGCCGACAGGGTCACCATGCCCAGCACGGCCTCGCGCACGGTAATTTCGTCACCCGGCTTAAGGCGAAGCTTGGTGGGGGGACGTGATGAGGCATATTTGGAAAACGGCACCGGGCTATCCCAGCTCAGCGTGCCACGGCGTATCGCATCGAAAACCATATAGATGGTCATCATCTTGGTCAGGGAGGCCGGGTGATTGGGCATATCCGCATTTTCCGAGGCGATCACCCTACCGGTGCGCGCATCCAGCAAAAGCTGGGCGCTGCCTGCAAAAACCGGGCTTGCCATCATGCTGATCGACACGAACAACGATAGCGCGATCAGGGTCCTGCTCATTCGGCCTCCAGACTGGTTACACTGCAAATACTTGGGCAAATTCATCGGCAAATTCACGAAAACGACCTCGAACACTTCACGGAACCGGCACGAGGACGGGCCGGCATTAGACCCAAAATGGGGCAGGAAATTGTGCAACGCCTTCATCTTGCCCAATATTGTTAATGAAGAGTTGCCCAATTATGGCAACTCTGTGGAATCTGCAGGGTTTCCCCCTTCGTTCCTATCAGAATCGAGAAGAAATACAGCCCCCTCGCCGCGCTCGCCCGCCATATCCTGGGGATTGAAGATGTTGCAATGCGTCATCGACAGGCACCCGCAGCCGATACAGCCGTCGAGGTCATTGCGCAATTTGCCGAGCATGGCGATGCGCCGGTCCAAACTATGCGCCCAACGTGTCGCAATCCGGCGCCAGTCCTCCCGGCCCGGCGTCTGGCCTTGCGGCAGATCTTCCATGATCGTCGCGACCTCCTTCAGGGGAATGCCGAGCGCCAGAGCGGCCCGGATGATCGCCACGCGGCGTAGCACGTCCCGGTCGTAGCGCCGCTGATTGCCACTGGTGCGCCGGGCGCGAATCAAACCCTTGCGCTCGTAAAAATGCAAAGCCGAAACCGCAACGCCGCTGCGCTCAGCCAATTCACCGACGCTCAAACCCTGCATCCGCATTTTTCCTCTTTACCTCAACTTAAGTTGAGGTTGTAGCGTGGCGATCATCAATTGACCAGAGCAGATGGCAAGGACTAAAAAATCATGGAAATTCAACAGACTAACGCCGAAGCCGCAAAGGCCGATGCGACGAGGCCAGAGAATGGTCATTGGCGCGATCTGTTTGCCCCCGGCCTCAGAGCGGCAACCGTCATGGTCAGCCTTGGAGTTGGCCTGCATGCCTTCAACGCTTTCCTTGTCTCGACCGCCCTGCCCTCGGCTATTGCCGAGCTTGGCGGCGCGCAGTGGTTGCCCTGGACCAGCACACTCTATCTGGCAGCGTCGATTATCGCTGGCGCAAGTTGCGCCAGCCTGAAGGCCCGGGTAGGCACCCGGGGCGCATTGGCTATCGTCACCTTGGTTTTCCTGTCGGGTACACTGACCGCCGGTCTGGCGGGATCGATGGCAGGCATCATCACCGGGCGCGTCTTGCAGGGGCTTGGAGAAGGCGCTGTCCTGGCTCTGTGCTATATGCTGATCTCGACGCTCTTCCCGCGCAGGTTGATCGCCCGTATTTTCGGTATCGAAGCCGCCGTCTGGGCGGTGTCGGCCTTTGGCGGGCCGGTGCTGGCCGGGCTGTTGACTGAGGCCATTTCGTGGCGTGCGGCCTTCCTCGTCAACGTTCCAGCCGGTGTCGTCTTTCTGATCCTGGCCAGGATTGCTGTTCCAAAAAGGGAAGAAAGTGGCAAAAACCCGGCCAGTCCGGGCGGCTTGCCGATAGGGCGACTGAGCCTGCTGCTGGTCGGGCTGGTGCTGCTGCTGGCGGCAAATCTGACGGAGCTGGAGATTTCCCGTAACACCATGATCGGCATGGCACTTGCGGCTTTCACGCTGTTCGTAGCGCTCGACAGAAACAGTCTTCAGCCGATCCTGCCCAACGGCGCCTTTCTGGCGTCAACACCCGTCGGGCTTGGCCTGTGGATCGTGTTGCTCATGCCCCTTTCCGAAGCAGTCTTGGCGTCTATCTCGTCTATACGCTGCAACATCTCTGGTCGATGGGGCCAATGGCAGCGGGGGCGTTGAGCGCGCTGATAGCTGTCAGCTGGAGCCTGACGGCAATTATCACCGCCAATATTTCCACCCAAAAAGCGAGAGAAAACCTGATCCTGCTGGGTGTCCTTACCGAGGCTTGTGGCCTTGGCGGCACCACGCTTGCCATTGTCACCGGTTATCTGCCGGGACTGATCCTGTCGCTCATCGCCGTGGGCATGGCCTTTGGCATGGCGTGGGCAGCGCTCAGCCAGACGATGATGGAGGCGAGCCCACCTGAAGACCGCGACCGGACCTCGGCGCTTTTGCCCACATTGCAAACCGCTGGCTATGCCATGGGGGCCGCACTGGCCGGTCTCATTACCAATCGCTCCGGCTTTTCCGGCACGGCATCGCCGGAGGTGCTGCGCCATGCGGTTGGCAATAGCGTCCTGTTTGGCCTGGCCTGCCTTGCTCCGGCAATTCTGCTGGCCCCCTGGATGGTGAGAAGCCTGAAGAACACCTGGTGAGGTCATCCGCAATCCAACAGCTTCATCGCCAGCGTCAGGCTTAAAAACGAAGCCAATGCATAATTCCTTAAATCGGTACCATTAATCTGGCAGGTATTGAAACGATAACCCTTTGGGCCGGATGGGACTGCCCATTCGATAAACCGATCCGGTCCATTCCGGGCACCAGTTATAGAGCAGCTTTTTTCAAAGACAGCGCAGCCGAGGCTGCCGGAACATCACGTATGGATGGTACTATCTTCAAGCATGGGCTGATCGCGGGCGGACTGGCCGCGGCGGGGATGGCGCGCAGGCTCGGTGCCTTGAAGGATGCTCGCGGGCTCGGCGCAATTTTCACCCTGCATCAGGTCCGCCCTTATCTTCCTTTGGTGCCCGATCCCAACCGACACCTGGAAATTACCCCGCAATTCCTGGATACCGCCCTTCGCGCCCTGTGGCGGGAAAATTACGAATTCATCCGCCTGGAAGAGGTGCCCGCACGGCTTGCTAGAGGGCCAGGTCAAAGGCCGTTTGCGGCCTTCACCCTGGATGATGCCTATTACAGCAGCCGTGACTTCGCCCTGCCGGTATTCGAGCGGTTCGATGCGCCCTTCACGGTTTTTGTCTGCCAGGGCCTCAGCGAGCGTAGCCATGGCCTCTGGTGGGAAACCCTTGCGGCCCTGACCCGCAAGGCTGAGCGGCTGAAATGGGATTTCGACGGCAGGAGGCGCATCCTTTCCACCGATACGCCATTGCGCAAAGCCGCAGCGTTCCGGCAGATCGCCAGCCAGATCTCGGGCTTGGACGAGGAAGACATGATCGGCAGGCTGAACCGGATGGCGGCAGAGGTCGGCATAGACAGCCGCGACATCGTTGCCAAAGCCGTCCTGCCTTCGGAGGCGCTGGCCGATTTTGCCGCCCATCCGCTGGTCAGCCTGGGCGCCCATTCGGTCAGCCATCGAGGCCTGACCGGGCTTGATGATGAAACGGTGCGGCAGGAATTGAACCGCTCAGCCGACTATCTCGAAACCCTGACCGGAATGCGTCCGGTCAGTTTCGCCTATCCCTATGGCGATGGCCGTAGCGTCGATCGGCGTACCATCGCTTTGGTGCGCGAGGCAGGCTTCAGTCTGGCCGTCACCACCCGGCCCGCGACACTGTTTGCGAGCGACGGAGCGCGCCTGCACGCCCTGCCGCGCATTTCACTCAATGGTCATTTCCAGACGCCAGCCACGGTCCGGACGCTGGCATCGGGCATTCCCTTTCGCCTGATGTCACGTAAACCCTCGGCGTGACATAGGAGAAAATACAGTCCTTGCGACATCAAGGATACATACGCACCTTGTTCCAGGGCTGGTCCAGCGCCTCGCGGCGAAACTCGATCCGGTCATGCAGCCGGAATTTACCGTCGCGCCAGAATTCGATGGTCAATGGCTTGATCCGGAAACCCGACCAATGGGCTGGACGCGGAATAGAGCCGAGCGCATAGCGCGCCGTATATTCGGCAACCGCTTTTTCCAGCGCGAACCGGCTCTCCAGCGGCCGCGACTGTTTCGAGGCCCAGGCGCCGATCCGGCTGCCGATCGGTCTTGTCTGGTAATAGGCATCGGCCTCGGCGTCGGACACGACCTCCACTTCGCCGCGCAACCGCACCTGACGTCGCAGAGATTTCCAATGAAAGCACATCGCGGCTTTCTTTTGGGAGAGAATCTCCGTACCCTTCTGGCTTTCGAAATTGGTATAGAAGACGAATCCAGCTTGATCGAAATCTTTCAAAAGCACCATACGCACATTTGGCAGGCCGCTTTCATCGACTGTCGCCAATGCGACAGCGTTGGGATCGTTGATCTCGGAGGCCTTTGCCTCTGCGAGCCACGTTTCGAACAAGCCAAAAGGCTCATGCTCCTCGGTAAAGTCACCGGTTGTTAACTCATTTTGCGACATATTATGTTAAATGCTCCGCATATGCCCGCGCCGCCACCGACGCATGAAGGACAGGACAGGTCTTGAGAGACATAGCAAAGCCGGATCGATGCAGAAAGGGACGCTGGGCCACCAGCAGTCGTTTTATGGCCATGGCGGCGCTTTGCCTCATGTTGGGCGGCTGTGTCGGCGGCGTCATGGACTTCGGAGGCGATACGCCAAAGGTCGATCGGTCGATTTCGACAGGCACCATTCCAAACGAACCGGAAAAACGATCGGACCAGGATACGGTGCGCAATGCGGTCTCTTCCGCCGATCTTGAAAAACTGGGTCCGAACCCGGTTCCCTGGGCCAATACCACAACGGGAAGCGCCGGTGTGATCAACTCGATTTCCGAGGATCGCAGCAACGGCGTGATCTGCCGGGTGTTCGTCACCAGCCGCCATGCCTATGACGGTATTGCCAAATTCTATGGCCGCACCTGCCTGGCTGGCGATGGCCAGTGGCAATTGGTGAATTTCGACAAGCAGTCCTGAAATCGGCAATTCCGTGCTCAAAAACCCCAAGGGAGCGGCGCATTGCGCCCGCTTTCGATGATTTGATAATGATCAAACCGGTTGACGACATCGCCCGTGTCATAAATTCCTCTGGGATCAAGCATCATCCAAGGAATTATTCCCCAACCGTAACCACTGGTTAGCATCTGCTTCCTAATATAACTGTGTCCCGTGGCGGAGCAAATAGAGACAATGCTTGCCACGTATGAGCGTGAATGATTCACCTTTCTGCGGGATTGCTGAGCAAAAAGCCTTTTGTTCTGGAATTTCCGCAACAGATTGAAAGTGTTACGGTACATCTTATTTCCCCTCACGGGTGCGATGTCGTGACCCGGACAGATCTCAATTGAACCGCTCTTGTATTTGGTTGGTGGTAAAATGCGTGATCCCTACTCCATTCTCGGCGTGCAGCGCGATGCGGGTACTGACGAGATCAAGGCTGCCTGGCGCTCGAAAGCCAAGACCTCTCATCCCGATCAAAACAGGGAGGATCCGACGGCAACCCAACGGTTTGCGGAGATCGGGCAGGCCTATGACGTTCTCAAGGACCCCGCCAAACGAAGCCGCTACGACCAGCAACGCTCGAAGATGGACGCCATGAAACGCGAACAGACGATCATGCAACAACGCGAGGAAGCCCGCGCCGCCGCAGAGCGCGCCCGCCAGGCCAAGGCCAATGCGGAGCGCATCATGGCCGATCTGGCACGCATCGAGGCAGAAAAGGCCAAGGCTGAAAAAGCCGCCGAAATGCTGAATGTCAAGGTCGAGGCCGCCCGCGCCCGCGCGCAATCCGCCGAAGCCCAGGCCGCCAATGCGTCGGCAGACGCAGCGGCAAGCGCCAACGCCTCGGCCAAGGCCCAAACGCAGGCTCAACCCCAGACCGCCGCAAAACCGGAGACCGCGAAAGCCGGTCCGGATGCAGCCGAAGCGACGACCGCCAGCCGCCCCGCCAGCCCGGATGCGGCAGACGATGCCGTCTCGAAGATTTTTGGTGCCGCCCAGACCGACCAGCGCCAGACCGAGCAGCGAAGAGGCGAAGACGAGCCAAGCGAAGACGGCAACCGGTCACGCGGCTTCGCACTTCCGGTTCTTGGTCTGATTTCGTCGCTGGTGCGCCGCATTCGCAAACCGGCGCCGCCGGTTCTGGAAAAGGCCCCCGACATCATGGTCGAGGCCACCATTGCCATTGACGACCTGTTGCAACACAACACCATTTCCATCCAGCTCAGCGATGGGCGCGAGTTGAGGCTGCCGCTGGAGGCCGGTTATACCGATGGCAGCATTGCCCGGCTGTCCGGCAAGGGGCTGAAAGTGCCGGGCATGTTAACAGGCGATGTGCTGGTGACGCTGCGGGTGTTGAAAAGCCCTGCCTTCAGCGTCGATGGCTATGACATTCACTGCGTGGTGCCGATCAAGCTTGAGGATGCCGTGCTGGGATGCGAGACGGTGATCGAAGGGCCGCAAGGACCGCTCGACATTACCGTTCCGGCCTGGAGCGGCTCGGACCAGAGCATTCGCATCGACGGCGAAGGCCTGCCCAGCGGGCCGGACGAACGGGGCGCATTGGTGGTTGAAATCAGGGTCGTGCTCTGGGAAAAACCGGACGAAAAAGTCACGGATCTGATGAAAGTGATGAAGCACGGGCTTTTCCTGTAGTTTCCGCCCCCCGGAAAAATGACGGGTTAAACCGAATTTCGCTGTAATCACACAGCGATAGCCACACCCTTTGTTACCGCTCCTTACAGTATTTGTTACCCCTCTCCCGTGAAGAGAGGTGAAGCACAGCTTGAACCACGCATCGGCCTATGCGATAGGCAGGTTCGATAGAAGTCTCAAGGAGCAAATAATGGCTCAAATTTCGGGCCTCATGGCAGGCAAACGTGGCATCATCATGGGTGTTGCCAATAATCGTTCCATCGCATGGGGCATAGCTAAGGCCTGCCGGGATGCGGGCGCGGAGATCGCGCTGACATGGCAGGGCGATGCGCTGAAGAAGCGCGTCGAGCCGCTGGCGCAGGAGCTTGATGGCTTCATGGCGGGCGATTGCGACGTGACCGATATGGAAAGTGTCGATGCCGTCTTCAAGAATGTCGAGGACAAGTGGGGCAAGATCGACTTCGTCGTGCATGCCATCGCCTTTTCCGACAAGGACGAGTTGACCGGTCGCTATCTGGATACCAGCCGCGAAAACTTCGCCCGCACCATGGATATTTCTGTTTATTCCTTTACCGCTGTCGCCAAGCGGGCAGAAGCCATCCTCAACGATGGCGGCGCATTGCTGACGCTGACCTATTACGGTGCGGAAAAAGTCATGCCGCATTATAATGTCATGGGCGTGGCCAAGGCCGCGCTGGAAGCCAGCGTCCGCTATCTCGCCGTCGACATGGGCAAGCGCGGCATTCGCGTCAACGCCATCTCGGCCGGTCCGATCAAGACTTTGGCGGCCTCCGGCATCGGCGATTTCCGCTATATCCTGAAGTGGAACGAATATAATTCGCCGCTGAAGCGCAATGTCACCACCGACGAAGTTGGCACATCCGGTCTCTATCTGCTGTCGGACCTGTCCAGCGGCGTCACCGGCGAAGTCCATCACGTCGATTGCGGTTATCACACGGTTGGTATGAAGGCCGTGGACGCGCCGGATATTTCGGTCGTCAAGGATTAAAACCCGGATAAAAAGGCCGGAAACAGGCTTGGAAGGTTCGTCTGCCGTGCTGCTTTACGTCATTCGCCACGGACAGACGGACTGGAACGCCGAAGGCCGGTTTCAGGGTCAGACGGATATTCCGCTGAACGCCACCGGCCGCGGCCAGGCGATGCGCAATGGTGAAAGCCTGCGCCATGTGCTGGGCGATACAGTCGATGCCTTCGATTTCGTCGCCTCCCCCCTTGGCCGCACTCGCGAGACCATGGAGAGGCTCCGCATCGAAATGGGGCTCGACGCCGTCCGCTACCGGCTCGACGACCGGCTGAAGGAAATCTGCTTTGGCGATTGGGAAGGTCATACGACCCGCGAATTGAAAGCGCTGTACCCGGAACGGGTCAAACAGCGCTCCCAGGGCAAATGGGACTTCATTGCCCCCGGTCAACGAGCTGAAAGCTATGAGATCCTGTCCTGGCGCACGGGTGCCTGGCTTGCCTCGGTCCGCCAGCCAACCGTGGCCGTGACCCATGGCGGCGTTATCCGCAGCCTGTTCCGGCTGATTGGCAATGTCGATGCCAACGAGGCCTGCGCCATGCCGATCCCTCAGGACAGAATTCTTCTGATCGACCTTGAAAACAATAGCCTGAATTGGTTGTGATAAATCGGCGTCAGTTGACGACCTGCAAATCGTCCACAACCCGCTTGCCATCGACCATGGTGTAATAAACCACAACCTTGACGCCGGTTGTCAGGCCGTCGAAGTTAAATTCCGCCGGCACCGAATAGGTTTTGCCATCCTCCAGCGTCAGAGTGAGCTTTTCGGTGCTGATCGACTTGATGGTCGATTCCACGTCATCGCTTTGCGCAAGCGCACCCATTGGCGCAAACAGACTGCCAGCCAGCAACAGCATAGCGATAAGGAAGCGCATGGTTTTTGCCCCTGCTTTCGTTCGAGAATCGTCACGTACTTGCAAATAAGCCTCCGAATGTGGCAGAATTTTCCCCTCGACGGCACTTATCCCCGGCACTCATCAGAGGAGTCCTTGAGGATGGCAGCTCGGATTCCGGTTTCGAATATCTCAAGCCGTTGCCGCATTTGAGATATTCGAAATTCTTGTCAGGTGAGGATGCACGGACATCTTCGATAACTTGGTATTAAAGCGTGGCGCGATATTCGAGGATAGCGTCACACCTAGAACTTTCATTGTATCGCAAGGCTCTACAGCATCGGGTAGAAAACCGGTATCCACTTTTCTTAACGCAAATTCTACTGCATACTTTTTTCGAAAAGACAAACGGCAAACAACAGATCAAGACCCATTCAAAAAGGCAGATGCAAGCATTGCCACCATTGAACACAGCAGACTGTCCTGCACCAATGTTCCAGTCATGAACAGGGCCATCCCTTCACTCAGGTTTTATTGACGATACCTATTAAATCCTGCTGATTTCAAATAATATAAATGCTAAATTAACAACCGTTACAATATCATATTGCCTAACATCAAAGCATAGCAACAGGTTTTCCCGGCAAAACATATGGCAAAGACCAACGCCTCTGCTGCCAAGGCCTTTGATGCCAGCGCCTTTGATGCCAACGCCTTTAATGAATGTGAGATATCAGAAATTCTTATCAGCCGAAAATGTGTGAGCATCTTCGATGCCTCGGTATAATGTGTATGGCAGGATAATGACAGAATTCGCAAATCCCGCCGACGTCCCAACACGCCGTTCCGGCAATGTGGCGATGCTGTTATTGGCCCTGACGTTTGTCCTGCTGACAGGCCTGCTTGCCTATATTGGCTATCTCAATATCGCCGATTACCGCAGCCAGTTGCGCGGGCAAGTCCAAGCCGACCTGCAGCGGGTCCGCGGGATGATGATCCAAAGAACCGAGGAAAATTTCTTCGCGCTACGAAATCTCGTCCATGCACTGTCACCGCTCAAAGGCACACTGGCCTCGCCACAAACCGAAGGGGTTGTTCGCGGTATTCTGCGGGAACGGCCGGAATTTCACGCTTTGGCGCTGGCCCGAGGCACTGTCGTGGAACAGGTGTGGACGCCGCAAGGGCTCTCCCTCAAACCCAGCATGACAATCGGCCCGGATTCGGGCACGGATATGCAATTGCAGGATGACGGGCAATTGCAACTGAATATCACCGCCGCCGATGCGACGCCCTCCCCCATCCATGTCCGTTCCATTCTGGATACCGCCAAATTCATCCAGTCCGCCATCGCCGATGGCGCCACCACTCCGAGCGGCAGCGGACCGGCTGTCGAGATTGCCGTCACGGTGCAGACCGCATCCGGTACGCGCACTGTTTTCGGTAGCCCGTCGCTGGCGATACAGGATTTGACCAAGCCGGATTCAGTCAGCCCGGATTCAGCCAGACACGACATCACCGAGCAGAACATGGCCGGGGAAACCCCGGAAATACTGACCATGGCGCTTCAGGGCGGGACGCTGCAGGTTTATGGCCGCCCCCGGGCAGGCTGGCAGCAGAAACCGAAGGATCACAGCAATTTCGTCATGGCGCTGGTTGCCGTCGATCTGGCTTTTGCAGCCCCGCTCTGCGGCATAGCTATGCTTGTCATCTCCCGCGCCAAACGCCGGCGCGCGCTAAAGCAGATGGAAGACAAATACCGGGCCTTGACCCGGCGCTTTGAACTGGCAATGGACAGTTCCAATATCGGCATGTGGGAACTTGCAGCCGGCAATCCGACCCTTCATCAGGACAGCCGTGCCGCACAATTGCATGGAGCAAACGGCGGCGGCGAACTCGATCAGGACATGGCCCGCTGGTTGGACACCGTCCATCCGGAAGACCGCGCCAAGGCGCAAGCCCATGTTCTGGCCTGCCAGCAAGGCGAAAACAGCCAGGACTACCGGGTCGTGCTGGAGGGCGGGGCGATCCGCACCTTGCGCTCTGTCGGCAGCCATGCGGATGCCTATGGCCATAACCGTGTGACCGGCCTCGTCTGGGACATTACCGCCGATGTCGCCATGCAGAATGACCTGCGGGCCGCCAAGGAGAGTTCAGACATCAAGAATGCGGGAGCTGGAACTGGCCCTGGACGAATTGTCCAGCCGCGAGCAGCAGTTGGAAAGCCTGTCCTACCGGTTTGAACTGGCGCTGGATTCCTATGGCTGCGGCGTCTGGGAGCATGATTTTTCCACGGGCCGCACGGTCTGGGACGAGCGCATGTGCTATCTCTATAATATTCCGGCCACCAGCAGTCATATCACCGACGCAATGTGGCTGAGCAAGATCCATAAAGACGACCACGAAATGCTGATGGAGGCCGCACGCAACGCGGTAAAGCAGCACACGCGCCTCAATACCAGCCAACGGGTATTGTTGGACCAGGGCGGCACACGCTGGGTGCGCTCGGTTGGTCAGGTGCATGTCGACCGCAACGGACGCAAGAAGCTGATCGGCATCAGTTTCGATGTGACAGCCGACGTGCTGCTGACCGAAGAATTGCGCACCGCAAAGGCCGAGGCCGAAGCACGCAATATCGAACTTGAACTGACCAAAAACCGGATCGAATTCAATGCCTTGCATGACCCGCTGACCGGCCTTGCCAATCGTCGCAAGCTGGATATCGCCCTGGACAGCCTGACGCGGCAGTCCCAGGCGAACAGAAGCCGCTTCACCATCCTCCATCTCGATCTGGATCGGTTCAAGGAGATCAACGACACGCTGGGCCATGCCGCTGGCGATGCCATGCTGGTCAATGCGGCACGGGTTCTGTCACGCCACATGAACAGCGGCGATCTGGTGGCGCGGATTGGCGGAGACGAATTCGTGGTGCTGCTGCATGGGCCAATCGATGCCAAGTCCGCCGCCGAGCTTGCTGAGCGCATCATCCAGGACATCAACGTTCCCGTGGATTTCGAGGGCTTCATCTGTCGCTGCGGCGTTTCCATCGGCATTGCCGAAGCCAAGGGACTACGCACCGATGCCCGCAAGATCCTGATCAATGCCGACCTGGCGCTTTATGAAGCCAAGCGGCAAGGCCGCAACTGTTTCGAATTCTTCACGGAAAATCTACAGGCCAATATTGTCAGCTCGAAGCGCATTGCCGATGAATTGCTGCATGCGCTGGAAAACGATGAGATCACCGCCTGGTATCAACCACAATTCTGCGCCAACAGTATGGAACTGGTCGGCGCCGAGGCGCTGGTCCGCTGGCAGCATCCGACCCGCGGCATCCTGCCCAGCAACAGCTTCCTGAAAGTGGCGGAAGACCTGAATGTCATGGCGCGTATCGACCAGATCGTGCTGGAACTGGCCCTGAAGGACAAGATGCGCTGGGCTGCCATGGGCGTGAAACTGCCCAAGATTTCCGTCAATGTCTCTTCCCGCCGGCTGCATGATGCCGGGCTGATCGAGACGCTGGAAGGCCTCAGCATTTTGCCCGGCGAAATTTCCTTCGAACTGGTCGAATCGATCTTTCTCGATGAAAGCGAGGATATTGCCACCACCAATATCGAGCGGATCAAGGCTTTGGGCATCGACATTGAAATCGACGATTTCGGCACTGGCCACACGTCGATCATCAGCCTTTTGAAACTGCAACCCAAGCGGCTGAAAATTGACCGGCAACTTGTGATGCCCCTGCTCAACTCCAGCCGGGAACGGGCCATGGTGCGCTCGATCATCGATATTGCCCGCTCTCTGGGGGTTGCAACCGTGGCCGAGGGCGTCGAAAGCATTGCCCATGCGCAGATCCTGCGCGAACTGGGCTGCGACCTCCTGCAAGGCTACGCTTTTGCAAAACCGCTGCCCTTCGAGGAATTCGGCCGTTTCGCCTTGCAGACAGACCGTCAGATGGCATCATAAATCCCACCTCGCGCAAAGCTTTTCCGGTTTTTGCACCATTGCCGCAAAGAAAGCCTTTTCACGCTTGAGGCTTTTCTACTAAGAGTGGGGCCTTGTAAAAAACAGGGTTTACCCCTGGCAAAGCGGACCCGGTTTCAGCATATGTCGCATAATAGTTTCGGCCATCTTTTCCGCGTCACCACTTGGGGCGAAAGCCACGGCCCGGCGCTGGGCGCCGTGGTGGATGGTTGCCCGCCCGGTCTGAGGTTCACGCTCGAAGACCTGCAGGTCTGGCTCGACAAGCGCAAGCCCGGCCAGTCGCGGTTCGTCACCCAGCGGCGCGAGGACGATCTGGTCAAGGTGCTCTCCGGCGTCATGCCGCAGGACGATGGCTCGATGATCACCACCGGCACGCCGATTTCGCTGATGATCGAAAACACCGATCAACGCTCCAAGGATTACGGCGAAATCGCTCAGCAATATCGCCCGGGCCATGCCGATTATACGTACGACCTGAAATACGGCATCCGCGATTATCGCGGTGGCGGGCGCTCCTCGGCGCGCGAAACGGCAGCGCGGGTGGCAGCGGGCGGCATTGCCCGCCTGGTTCTGCCCGGTGTCACCATTCGCGGCGCGCTGGTGCAGATCGGCACGCATAAGATCGATCGCGCCAATTGGGATTGGGCCGAGGTCGACAATAATCCGTTCTTTGCACCAGACCCGAAGATCGTTCCCGTCTGGGAAGACTATCTCGACCAGATCCGCAAGCAGGGCTCCTCGGTGGGGGCCGTGGTGGAGGTGGTGGCCGAAGGCGTGCCGGCCGGGCTGGGCGCGCCGATCTATGCCAAGCTGGACCAGGATATTACCGCCCTGCTGATGTCGATCAATGCCGTCAAGGGTGTTGAAATCGGCAATGGCTTTGGCGCCGCCGAAATCACCGGCGAGGAAAACGCCGATCAGATGCGCATGGGCAATGACGGGCAGCCGATTTTCCTGTCCAACCATGCCGGCGGCATTCTCGGCGGAATTTCCACCGGCGAACCCATTGTGGCGCGGTTTGCCATCAAGCCGACCTCGTCCATCCTCACCGAGCGCCAGTCCATCGATTCACAAGGCCGCAATGTCGATATTCGCACCAAGGGCCGCCACGATCCCTGCGTCGGTATCCGGGCGGTGCCGGTTGGCGAGGCAATGATGGCTTGCGCCCTGGCGGATCATTATCTGCGCGACCGCGGCCAGACCGGTCGTTTGAAGTAAGGAACTCGACATGACCTATGATCAGACCCGTGTCGTTGACGCTATCAGGGCTTTTGAGGCCGGTGAGATCGTCATCGTCACCGATGACGACGACCGCGAGAACGAAGGTGACCTGATTGTTGCCGCCGTGCACTGTACCTCGGACAAAATGGCCTTCATCATCCGCCACACGTCCGGTATCGTCTGCACGCCAATGCCGAAGGAAGAAGCCAAGCGGCTGAATCTGTCAGCCATGGTCGCCGAAAACGACAGCGCCCATACGACAGCCTTTACAGTCAGCGTCGATTTCAAGCATGGCACCACGACCGGGATTTCCTCCGACGACCGAACGTTGACGGTGCGCAATCTGGCCAATCCCAATGTGGGCGCCGCCGATTTTGTCCGCCCCGGCCATATTTTCCCGTTGGTGGCGCGCGAAGGTGGCGTGTTGATGCGGTCCGGCCATACGGAGGCCGCCGTCGATCTCTGCCGGCTGGCCAACCTGCCGCCGATCGGCGTGATCTCGGAAATGGTCAATGACGATGGCACGGTGATGCGTGGCCCGCAGGTCGCGGCCTTTGCCGAAAAGCACAAGCTGAAACAGATTTCGGTCGCCGACCTGATTGCCTATCGCCAGCGCAAGGAAACCCTGATCCAGCTGATGTCGACCTTCGATATCCAGACAGCTTATGGCCCGGCCAAAGCCCATGCCTATTCCCTGCCCTGGGACCCGATGCAGCATCTGGCCGTCGTGTTCGGCGATATCCGCGACGGCGTCGATATTCCAGTGCGTCTGCATCTGGAAAATGTCGGTGCCGATGTGTTCGGCGGTGCCCGCCAGATCGATACCATGTTGAAACGCATCGTCGAAAAAGGCCGCGGCATTATCGTTTATCTGCGCGAAGGCTCCGTCGGGGTTGGCGCCTCGACTACGGCCAGGGCTGGCATGCATGACCGCGAGGCTCATCAGGAAGCCCAGACCCGTGACAGCGAATGGCTGGAAATCGGCCTCGGCGCCCAGATCCTGAAAGACCTCGGCGTCACCTCGATCCGGCTGATGGCCTCGCGTGAGCGCCATTACGTCGGCCTGGAGGGTTTTGGCATCAAGATCTCGGAAACCGAGATCGCCTGAAGCCTGCCTATACACATGATTTCACACTGCTCATAAGGCCTCGCAGACCAGGGTTGCGCGGAGAAATGAGTTTTGCAGGAACCCAATCCATGTCACTCAAGCTTTATCTCGCCGGTCCCGAAGTGTTTCTCGCTGATGCCCGCGAGGTGCTCGATGCCAAGGCGGCGATGACACGGGCCTATGGGTTCGAGCCGATCTGTCCCGGCGATATTTCCATAGAACCGGCCCCGACCTTGCATGAGTTCGGATTGAAAATCAGTGCCGTCGATGAGGATATGATGAACCGGGCTGATGGGGTGATTGCCAATCTCACCCCGTTCCGTGGCATTGCCGCCGATCCCGGCACCGCTTTCGAGCTGGGCTATATGTGCGCGCAGGGCAAGTTGGTTGCTGCCTATACCAATATCATCGACAATCACTATGCCCGCACCGCCGGATTTTATCAGGGCAAGGTGACGCTCGGTCCTGATCAGCGCAAGCGCGGGCCGGATGGCCTGTCACTGGAGGATTTCGATATGATCGAAAATCTCATGCTGCATGGCGGGATCGAACGTCGGGGCGGGCCGATTTTTACCCATCAGGCCCAAGCAGACCAGCTCTATAGCGATCTGACGGCTTTCGAGCTTTGCCTGAAGGCATTGTCGGCGAAGCTTCCCACCGCAGTATAGTTCAAATCTTGCCGGTTTCGAACGCCGAATAGTTGTATAATTTGAATTGATCTTTACAAATTCTAACAAAATTGGCGGAAAATTCCTATTTTCTTCAGTAGAAAATGTTGATAAAACTAGATCTAGTGCAAATGCCTACCGGCTCCACAATTTCTCGGAAAAACCGGATGTGACGCAAGCCTCGCGCAAGCTTCGATCGTTAATAAAGGGTTAACGAAGCGAACAGAAAGGGCCTGCGATGAGGATCGACAGCAGCCTTGGCAATTCACAGTATCAGAGCCGCTACATTCATGGCGCGTCAAGCGTTGAGGATGTTGCCGTAGAGTCTGCGACCACGCCCCGCTCGCGCTCTGCCGGTGGAAACTCCACCAGCACACTGTTATCCGCCTCCCTGGCCAACGCGCTCTGGAGTCTGGATTCAAGCAAGAAAACAGCTGGCGTAAAAACCAGCGCCTCGACGGCCATCGACGAGGCAAAAGCAGCGTCTCCGATCCAACAGATCGAAGCGCATTATATGGAATATATGGATACGGACGAGGAGTAGCCACGGCTCTGCCATGGCTGCGCGAAAGAGGGGTGTGTGGCGGCACGCCCCTTTTTGCGTTCTCTACAGGATCTTGCAGAAAATCGGATCACGGTGCGCAACACCAACGTTTTCAGTTTTGGCTCACCCCCCTCTGGCTTGCCAGCCATCTCCCCCTCAAGGAGGGAGATCGGATGGGTTCAACCGCCCACATCGACATTTACGAGTGCGCGTTCCGAAATCTGAACATGACAGCATAAGACCGAAAACCGGTACCCACTTTTCTGAACGATGCTCTATTGGTGTGGAGCAATTGCAAAACCGTTGAGGAAACCATGCCTGTAGTCAAAGCCGAAAATGCGCCATTGGATATCGGCACCGCCGAGGGCATGAACACTGAACTTGGGCCCTATAGCGCAAGGCGCTTAAGCGATGCAGGCGGCCTGACACAATTTGGCGTGCTGCTGGAAACATTGCCACCCGGCTCCCGCTCGTCTCACAAGCACTGGCATGAACAGGAAGACGAATTCCTCTATATGCTCAAGGGAACTGTCACCTTGATTGAAGGCGACGCGGTGACCGAGATGATGCCCGGCGATGCCGCAACCTTCAAGGCCGGTGTTCCCCTTGGCCATTGCCTGGAAAACCGCTCCAATGCGGACTGCGTCTATCTGGTGGTCGGCACTCGCTCCGCCAACGAAATCGTCCATTACAGCGACAAAGACATGGTGATGACCAAGGTGAATTTCGTCAAAACCCTCACGGATCGTGCAGGTAAGCCATTCAAGAACTGAGCCAGCCATCACCATACACGACCGCCTCCACCCCGGTAAATCGCGCAAGCCGGGTCAATTCCTGGTCAAGCTTTTCCAGCCGTCCGGTCGAGGGCCTGATGCCCGGCTCCAGCCATAGCCGCTTCACGTCCAGTGTACCGGCCTTGCGGTTGGCTTTCATGTCGATCCGGCCGATCAGTCGGTCATTTTCCAGCAGCGGAAAGACATAATAGCCATATTGCCGTTTCGGTTCGGGCACGAAGACTTCGATCCGGTAGAAGAAGCCGAATAGCCGCTCGGTGCGGGCCCGATCGCGGATCAGCGGGTCGAAAGGGCTGAGCACCCGGATACGGGCGGGAGGCTCCGGGGCCACGAGCAGGGTGGGCACGCGGTCTGCCAGTGCCAGCGAGGGGCGCGGCTTTCCGCCATCGGCGGGCGCGATCTCGATCTCCTCAAGCTCGGCGCGATGGGTCTCCAGCCAGAATTTTGCCTCCTGCGGGCTGACCAGATTCCAGAAGGCGGCGATTTCGCCCGACGTGGCAAAACCCAGCCGGATCAGCGCTTCGCGGCAGGCCCAATCGATGAAAGCGTCATGCGTCACCTCGGCCTGCAAATGGTCCTGAAGAATGCAGCGCTCCGTCAGATCATAGATCTTCTGGAAGTTCTCCCGGCCGGAAATCGACAGTTTGCCGGTGCGCCAGAGAAATTCCAGCGCGGTTTTCGACGGATGCCAGTTCCACCAGCCGCCGGATTTATGGTCGCCCTCCTTCATGTCCCGCGACAAGGCCGGGCCGCCCTCGGTGATCCGCCGGTAGGTTTCCTCGAAAGCCGCTTCAAAGCCCGGCTCGCGCCAGGTGCGCCAGCGCTCCAGAATCCGGCTTTCCTCGCGCCGGAACCGATGTTTCCAATAGGGAAAGAAAGCCGAAGGCAGGATTGAAGCATCATGGGTCCAATGCTCGAACAGCAGCCGGTCCTGCTCCAGCAAAGCGGTCAGATCTTCGCGCCTGTAAGTCTGGTGGCGCGAAAACAGGATCTGGTGATGCGCCCGCTCCACCGTGCCGATACTATCGACCTGCACAAAGCCGAGATCGGTAATCAGCGCCAGCAGGCCCTGACGGCTCAACGCCCGCCCCGGTGGCCGGGAAAGCCCCTGCCGCTCCAGAAAACTCCGCCGCGCTGTCCTGTTGTCTATCCCTATCGCCATAAGCTGACGATAAGGTATGTTCTCTTTTTGTTCAAGGTGGTTTTCGCTGCAATACAGGCTTTCAACGCCGATCCGCCACCGCCTTGGCCATGATGCAGAGCAATTCGAACATCATGGTGGCGCCGGCCAGTGCCGTCATACCGCCGACATCGAAGGGGGGCGCGACTTCCACCACATCGGCACCGACAATGTTGACGCCCTCCAGCAGCCGCACCATGGCCTGCACTTCGCGTGTCAGAAAGCCGCCAATTTCCGGCGTGCCGGTTCCAGGCGCCATCGAGGGGTCGATACAGTCGATATCGAAGCTGACATAGGTCGGGCCATCACCGGCAATGGCGCGGGCTTCCGCCATCACGTCTGCCACGCTGCGGGCGACGAATTCCTCCATATAGATAATGCGAATGCCCTGGTCCTTGGCCCATTGATGCTCATCGACTTCGTAATTGGAGCTGCGAATGCCGATCTGCACCATGCGTTTCGGATCGAGCAGCCCCTCCTCAATGGCGCGGCGAAAGGGCGTGCCATGGGTAAAGCGCTGGCCGCCGAAATAGCTGTCATTGGTATCGGAATGGGCATCGAAATGAATGAGCCCGACAGGCCGCGATTTCGCCACCGCCCGCAGCACCGGCAGTGTGGTCAGATGATCGCCCCCGGCGCAGAGCGGCAGGGCACCGGCAGCGACAACTGCCGCAATGCCCTCTTCTATCTGTTGCAGCGCCAGCATCAGGTCGATGGGGTTGACGCTCACATCCCCCGCATCGGCAATATTGGCAAGGCTGAACGGCTCGATTTTCGAGACGTGATGCACCCGACGCATCAGGCTGGACTGGTTGCGCACCTCGCGCGGCCCATGGCGAGCGCCGGCCCGGTTGGTTGTGCCGCCATCCCAGGGAATACCGATCAGCGCGATATCAAGCCCTTCCGCCGAGGTAACGGCAGGCAGACGCATGAAGGTGGCATGTCCAGCAAAGCGCGGCACTTCAGCGGCATCGACGGGCTGATGAAAGGATGAGGTCACGTGGCGGGGTCCTTGGGTGCAGGTCGGATAGCCCATCCGAGCAAATCTCAAGGCGGCTGTAAATGGGGAAAACCCGGATTTGCCTTTGCCCGGGACCGGGCTATAGAACAGGGCAGCAATGATAGGGTATCGACATCGTGCAGATCCATTTCGACCAAGCTGGCGCCAGTTTTGATGGCCATGTGGCGCTGGAGCCGCTGACCATCACCTTCGACGAACAGCGGATCGGGGTGATTGGCCTGAATGGATCGGGCAAGTCCACCTTTGCCCGGCTGGTCAATGGCCTCGTCAAGCCGAGCAGCGGCCATGTAACGCTGGACGGGCTGGATACGGTGAAAGATGCGAAGGCCGTGCAGGCGCGGACCGGCTTTATCTTCCAGAACCCGGCCAACCAGATCATCCTGCCGCTGATCGGCGAAGATATTGCCATGGGGCCGAAATCCCGCGGCCTTAAAGGCAAGGCGCTGGACGAGGCCGTGGACAGCGTTGCCGCCCGGCTTGGCATATCGCATCTGCTGCGCCGTCGCCCGCATGAACTATCCGGTGGCGAACTGCAATTGGCAGCCCTGGCCGCCGTTCTGGTCAACCGGCCCGATCTGGTGATTTTCGATGAACCGACCAACCAGCTCGATTTGAAAAACCGGGCGCTGGTGGCTGGCACCATCGAGGCGCTGGAGGAACAGGCGCTGGTGATCAGCCATGATCTCGATCTGATTGCCGGGTTTTCGCGGGTGCTGGTGTTTCACCGCGCCAAGCTTGCCTTCGATGGTTCGGCCAGCGACGCCATTGCCTACTACCGCGAGATCGCCGCATGTTGAACAGCCTGCATGTCGAGGGCAATAGCTGGCTGCACCGGATGCCGGTTGGGGCGAAACTGGCTATTCTGCTGGTGTTTGGCCTTGGCCTGGCGTTCAGCCTGTCCATGCCGCTCCAGGCCATAGCAGCCTGCGCCACCGGCGCGCTCTATTTCAGCCTCGGACTTGGCGCGCGGGCGGCCTTGCGGCGCATCCGCCCGATGCTGATCAGTATTGCCGTGCTTGGCCTGTTCAACATCTATGCGCTTGATCTCACCACCTCGGCAACGCTGACGCTCCGGCTGCTCGCCATCCTGTTTCTCGCCTCCGCCATTACCGCGACCACCTCGCTTGGCGCCTTCATGGAGACGCTTGACCGGTTGCTGGCCCCGCTCGACCGGCTGGGTCTGGTACGGTCCGCCGATATCAGCCTGGCGCTGGGACTGACCCTGCGCTTCGTGCCTGACATCGCGGACCGATATGAGGCGCTGAAGGCGGCGCATCAGGCGCGTGGCATTCCTGTGAGACTGCACCGGATGCTGGGACCGCTGTTTATTCTGGCCTTGAAAGAGGCCGATTCCATCGCCGAGGCCATTGACGCCCGCGGCATTCGCCGTCACGAAAAGAGAAAAGATTGATGAGGAGATCACCATGACCACGCGAGACCTGGTTCTGATCGCGCTGTTTGCCGCTATCGTCGTTGTCCTCGGGCTTATTCCGCCCGTGCCTCTCGGCTTCATTCCGGTACCGATCACCGCCCAATCGATGGGCGTGATGCTGGCTGGCTGCATCCTCGGCGCCAAGCGCGGGGCCTTGGCCTATGCACTGTTCGTGCTGCTGGTCGCCATGGGTCTGCCGGTGCTGTCGGGCGGCCACGGCGGCCTGAACGCGCTGTTTGGGGCCACCGGCGGCTATATTTTCGGCTGGATTCTCGGTGCTTTCGTCACCGGCCTTGCTGCTGAACGTTTTGCCCGCGCCTCGTCCACGGCCAGCGGCCAGACAATCGGCTTCTTTGCCGCCAGCATTCTCGGCGGTATCGGCGTAGTCTATGCCTGCGGCATGCCCTGGTGGAGCTTTGTGGCTGGCACCCCGATCGACAAGGTGCTGATCGGCTCACTGGCCTTCCTGCCCGGCGACCTGATCAAGGCCGCCATCGCAGCGCTCGCCGCCCGCGCCGTGATGGTCGGCTATCCGCTGCTGCCGAAGCGGGCGTAAATTTCTGTCATCTTTCCCGACTATAGCATCCGCAAAGCAAAACGGCGGTTCCGGTTATGGATGACAGGCTGATAATTTCAGTGGAATTGGTGCAGCGTTTGATCGCTGACCAATTCCCGCAATTTTCATTGCTGGCCATCCAGCCGATCATACCAGGCGGCTGGAACAATCGCAGTTTCCGCCTTGGCTCCGAGATGATCATTCGCATGCCGAGCGCGCAGCGCTATGAACAGCAAGTGGAAAAGGAGCAACGCTTCTTGCCAATGCTGGCGCCGCATCTGCCGCTTCCCATTACCGAACCAGTCGCAATGGGCTGTGCGGATCATTCCTACCCTTTCTCCTGGGGCATCTATCGATGGATTGACGGCGAAACGCCTTTGCCGACATGGATCGCAAACAGCGAGCAATTTGCGGTCGATCTCGGTGAATTTCTAAGAACACTTCATGGTCTTGACGGAGCCAACGGCCCGCTGGCCGGACCTCATAATTTCTATCGCGGCGGATCCCTCACAACCTATGAGGAAGAAACCCGCACGGCCATAGCCAAGCTCGGCACCGGCATCGATACGTCCCGCGCGACCGCGCTATGGGACCGGGCGCTTGCCAGCCGTTGGCTAAAACCGCCGGTCTGGCTGCACGGCGATATCGCTCCTGGAAACCTGTTGATCAAACACGACCGGCTCTCCGCAGTTATCGATTTCGGCTCCTGCGGCACCGGTGATCCGGCCTGCGATCTTGCCATCGCCTGGACCTCGATGAATTCCGTCACTGCCAGGGTCTTTCGTGCAACCCTTGACCATGATGAGGCGACATGGGACCGAGCCTGTGGCTGGGCCTTATGGAAAACACTGATTACCTTGCAAAAACAAATAGAAACGCGTGAGGCGGCAGTAACGGAAACCCAAGCTATGCTTGACCGCATCCTTGGGCCAGGTTTTCACGGCAACCACTGATACAGCCAATCCCTCAGCGCTTCCGATAGTGCGACCGGTTCGGCACTGTCTTTGTTCACAGCCGTCCAGGTGATCTCGACATCGGCGGCGCGGGTTTTGCCGCTTTCGACGGCAATGGCGAAGCCGACGGATTTGCCGCCGATCTTGTCCACCTGCACAGTGAAACGCAGCGCATCGCCCGGTCCCAGCATCTCAAAGAGCCGCGCCTCGAATTTGGTGGCGCGAAACTCCGGCTCCTGATCTTCTGTAGGCCGAGCCTGCCAGAAGCGGTGGAGCGCTTCTTCGCACAGCGCCAGCAGCGCGCTGTTGTTCAGCCCTCCGCTCAAGCCGACATCGCGCAGGCCGATGATCGTTTCGGTCACGTCCAGCCGTTCTCTTTTCGCCATTGCCCTTGCCCTCCATGCCGTGATCGCTCATGTAATGGAAAAGAGATTGGTCGCGCAAGTTTGGTGCGACAGGAGGATGCGTCATGACAACCCGGCTCTATGAAAACCCGATCTTTCTGGAACACAACACGCCGGAGGGCCACCCTGAACGGGCTGATCGGCTGCGCTCGCTGAATATCGCCCTGGAGCATCCGAATTTTTCCGCCCTGGAGCGCCATCAGGCCCCGCAAGCCAATGAGGATGCTGTCATGCTGGCCCATCCTGAGGAGCATTTCATCGCCGTCATGCGGCAGGTGCCGGAGGAAGAGGACCGGATCAACCAGCTGGAAGCCGATACCTATGCCTCGCAGAAAAGTCTGCAATGCGCCCTGACCGCCATCGGCGGGGCGATGGCCGCCGTGGATGATGTGATGACCGGCGCCGCCGACAATGTGTTCGTGGCGGGCCGTCCGCCCGGCCATCATGCGGAAAAAACCAAGGCGATGGGCTTTTGCCTGTTCAACACGGTGGCGATTGCCGCCCGCCATGCCCAGCAGGTCTATGGTGTCGAGCGGGTCGCCATCGTCGATTGGGATGTGCATCACGGCAATGGCACACAGGATATTTTCTGGGATGATCCATCCGTGCTGTTCTGTTCCACCCACCAGATGCCGCTTTATCCCTGGACGGGAAAAAAGGATGAGGTTGGGCCGCACAACACCATCGTCAACGCGCCGCTGTCGGCCAATAGTGGCTCGGACCATTTCCGCGAGGCGTTCAAATCACGGGTGCTGACGGCACTCAACGATTTTTCCCCGGATCTCATCCTGATTTCCGCCGGGTTTGATGCCCATCACCGCGACCCGCTGGCGCAGATCAATCTGGTTGGCGAGGACTTCGACTGGGCAACCGGACGGCTGATGGAAGTGGCCGACCGCTTTGCCAAAAACCGGGTCGTCAGCCTGCTGGAAGGCGGCTATGATCTGGAAGGCTTGGCCGAATCGGCTGGCATGCATATTTCGAGATTGATGAAGGGTTGAGTATGACCGACGTTGCCGCCACCGATATTGCCGCTTATTCCTTCGAGAAAGCCGTGGCCGAGCTGGAAAGCATCGTGGCGCGGCTGGAGCGCGGTGATGTGGCGCTCGACGAATCCATCTCGATTTACGAGCGCGGCGAGTTGCTGAAGAAACATTGCGAGGCATTGCTGTCGGCGGCTGAAAACCGCATCGAGAAAATCCGGCTGGACCGGGCCGGCAAGCCTGTTGGTGCCGAGCCGCTGGACAAGGAATAGGCCTGATCCTGGCAGGCTCACCGCAAGGAAGATGCGTTTCTCCCTTTGCCGAAGGACATTTAAGTCCTATATGCATCAATAGCGCAGTTTTGCTGGATCTGCCCAATCATGACCTTGACCTCCTGTTTGACAGTGGCGCTCAGCGCCTGGGAAACGAACGGGGGTTGCGGGAAATGACATTGAATACTGTATGATTTCCCCCATTCATGGACCATTCAGGCCGTGCAGTGCATTCGGGAGGAAACTTGTGCAGCCGATAGACCGAGTGATGAGAAAAAGAGGCTGGAGCCTGTGACATCGAAGCCAAACACGCCGTTGCTGGATCAGGTCGTGTTTCCGTCCGACCTTCGCAAGATCGAAGACAAGGACATGCCGCAAGTGGCGCGTGAACTGCGCGACGAGATGATCGATGCCGTGTCGGTGACCGGTGGACATCTGGGCGCCGGGCTTGGCGTGGTGGAACTGACGCTCGCCATCCACAAGGTTTTCAACACCCCGGAAGACCGGCTGATCTTCGATGTCGGACATCAATGCTATCCGCACAAGATCCTGACCGGGCGTCGGGCGCGCATCCGCACGCTGCGCCAGGAACATGGACTTTCCGGCTTCACCAAGCGCAATGAGAGCGAATACGATCCGTTTGGCGCCGCGCATTCCTCCACCTCTATTTCGGCAGGCCTCGGCATGGCTGTGGCCGCCGAGCTTGGCCAGACCGACCGCAAGGTCATCGCTGTGATCGGCGACGGCGCCATGTCGGCGGGCATGGCCTTTGAGGCGCTGAACAATGCCGGTGCGCTGGACGCGCGGCTGATCGTCATTCTCAATGATAACGACATGTCGATTGCGCCACCAACAGGCGCGATGAGCGCCTATCTGGCGCGGCTTGCCTCCGGGCGTACCTATATGGGCATGCGCGAGATCGGCAAGAAACTCACCGCCTATCTCGGCAAGAATATCGACCGGGCCATTACCCGCGCCGTTGAACATGCACGCGGCTATGTGACCGGCGGCACGATGTTTGAGGAAATGGGCTTTTACCATATCGGCCCGATCGACGGCCATTCCTTCGATCACCTTCTGCCGGTGCTGCGCAATGTGCGCGACAACGCCAAGGGGCCGGTGCTGATCCATGTGGTGACGCAGAAGGGCAAGGGCTATGCGCCTGCCGAGGCCGCTGCCGACAAATATCACGGCGTCAACACGTTCGACGTGATCACCGGCACCCAGGCCAAGGCCAAGCCGAATGCGCCGAGCTATACCGCCGTGTTTGCCGACGCGCTGGTGGAAGAGGCCCGCCATGACGAGAAGATCGTCGGCATTACCGCCGCCATGCCATCCGGCACCGGGCTGGACAAGCTGAAAACCCTGTTCCCGGAACGGACCTTCGATGTCGGCATTGCCGAACAGCATGCCGTGACCTTTGCCGCTGGCCTTGCTGCCGAAGGCTATAAGCCATTCTGCGCGCTCTATTCGACCTTCCTGCAACGCGGCTACGATCAGGTCGTGCATGACGTTGCCATCCAGGGTCTACCGGTACGTTTTCCCATCGACCGCGCCGGTTTCGTCGGTGCCGATGGTCCGACCCATGCCGGATCGTTCGATACCGGTTTTCTGGCCAGCCTGCCCGGTTTCGTGGTGATGGCGGCAGCGGATGAAGCAGAGCTGAAGCACATGGTGCGCACCGCCGCCGCTTATGATGAGGGTCCGATTTCCTTCCGCTATCCACGCGGCGAAGGCGTTGGCATTCAGATGCCGGAGCGTGGCGAGATTTTGCAAATCGGCAAGGGCCGGATCATCAAGGAAGGCTCGAAAGTGGCGCTGCTGTCCTTCGGGACGCGGCTGGCTGAATGTCTTGTCGCAGCCGAAGATCTCGATGCCGCTGGCCTGCCGACGACTGTGGCCGATGCCCGTTTTGCCAAACCGCTCGATCTCGACCTGATCCGCCAGCTTGCCCGCCATCATGCCGTGCTGATCACGGTCGAGGAAGGTGCGGTCGGCGGTTTCGGATCTCAGGTTCTGCATATGCTGGCCAATGAGGGCCTGCTTGACCACGGCCTCAAAGTTCGCAGCCTGGTTCTGCCCGATCTGTGGATGGATCAGGCCAAGCCTGAGGTCATGTATGAAAAGGCAGGCCTCGACGCAAAGGGCATTGTTTCAACGGTGTTCACGGCCCTGTCGCGTGATGCCCTGGCCCAGGATAGCCTGGCTTAAAGATAGAGCATCGGACCGAAAAGTGGGAACCGGTTTTCGGATAATCCGATGTGCAAACAAAAACCTAGAGTCTGTCAGGTTCAGATTGAACCAGACAGACTCTAGGCTTTCTTGTTTTCGTTTGTCTTTTCGGGAAAACCGGGTTCCACTTTTCCCTGACAAACTCTAGAGCATCGTGCTGATTCCAATTTTCTGCACGATGCTCTAGCATCGGCGGCCCTTTAGCGGACGATAATCCGGACAGCCTTAAACACCAAAACGCCGCTGGCCAGAAAGCCAGCGGCGTTTTTTTGCATACACCACCAAGTATGGTGGATATTTCGATCAGAATTCCGACCATTCCTGTTTCACGGCGGCGGACGATGCACCTCCGCCGAAGGCCTTGCCGATCTTGGAGGCAAGAGCACGGGCGGGAGAAGCAACCGGACGCTGCGATGGGCTGGCAACTGCCGGATGTCCGGCAAATGACCTCCGACCCGCAAGCTGGAACTGGCTGACAAGCGTCTTCAGACGGTTGGCTTCGGTGGCAAGAGCGGCAGCGGCGGCGGTCGATTGCTCGACCATGGCGGCATTCTGCTGCGTCGTCTGGTCCATCTGGTTGACCGCCGAATTGACTTCGGCAAGACCGGTGGACTGTTCCCTTGCCGATGTGGCGATTGCCTCCATCAACTGGTTGATCTAAACCACGTGATCACCGATCGACTTCAGGGCAACACCGGTTTCACGCACCAGCTTGACGCCGCTATCGACTTCCGCAGAGGAGTTCTGGATCAGGCCTTTGATTTCCTTGGCAGCCTGGGCAGACCGTTGCGCCAGCTCACGCACTTCCTGGGCAACCACCGCAAAACCCTTACCGGCTTCACCGGCACGCGCTGCTTCGACACCGGCATTGAGCGCCAGAAGGTTGGTCTGGAAGGCAATTTCATCGATCACGCCGATGATGTTGGAAATCTGCTGCGAGCTTTCCTCGATCCGCTTCATGGCGTTTTCGGCCTGATTGACGACTTCTGACGAGCGCACTGCGTTCTGGTTGGCGGTAATCGCCACAGAGCGGGCTTCTTCTGTGCGCTGCGAGGAATTGGTCACATTGACGGTGATCTGGTCGAGCGCCGCCGCTGTTTCTTCCAGGGCTGCGGCCTGCTGCTCGGTCCGCTTGGACAGATCGTTGGTGCCATCGGCAATTTCGCGGGTGCCGTTTTCCATGCCTTCGACGGTCTGGAGGACGGAGCCGAGCGTCGTTCCAAGCTGCTCAAGCGAAGCATTGAAATCCTGGCGCAGCGATTCATATTCAGCTGCGAAAGCATCGTTGAGCTTGAAGGATACGTCGCCCTGCGCCAGACGCTTCAGGCCTTCGCCAAGGGTTTGCGTTGCAAATCGCAGATTGGCCGCTTCCTGCTCCGCGCGCTGTTGATGGGCAGCCTGGGTCTGTGCCGTTTGCTGGCGGTTGACCGTTGCCTGCTCTTCCAGTTCGCGATTGGCAATGGCGTTCTTGCGGAACACTTCAACCGCATCGGCCATATGACCGACTTCGTCGCGGCGGCCAATGCCGGGGATGTCAATTGCCGTCTCGCCGGTCGCCAGTGCACGCATCGAAGCCGTGATCCGGGTCAGCGGTGCAATCATGCCCTTGTTGAGGAGCAGAAGTGAGAGACCGATCAACACGACAAGCGTTGCGCTGCCCAGCAGGATATTGCGGCGGGCATCATAGGCGGCTTCCTCGGCAGCTTTCTGGCGCACGCTGAGAAGCGCGCTTTCCTCATCGGCAATCTCCTTGGCCTTGGCGCGAATGCCATCCATATAGGTCTTGCCCGCACCGGAAATTTCCAGCTGGCGGCCCTGCTCCCGGGTGGCCGGGTCCTTCATCAGGGAAAGCTCCTTTGACACGACCTTGGTCTGCCATTCCTGAACGAACGCATCGAGATCGGCGAGACGCTTCTGCTGGACCGGATTATCGGATGTCAGGCCGCGAACCTCCGCATAGGCCTCGGCGTAGCTCTTCAAGCCAGCCTTTTGCGGCTCAAGGAATTTTTCATCCGCTTCCGACAGAAGGTAAGCCCGAATACCAGTTTCCTGATTGACCATGGACGCAACGATGGCATCCATCTTCTGCAACACCACGTAGGTATGCACGGTCCAGCCGGACGACCGCTCCTGGTTAGAGAGAGAACCCCAGCTCACAACGTTTACGACAAGGCTAACCGCCAGCAATATCGCAAAGGTCAATCCGATTTTTGCGACGATGCGTATGTTATCAAGTATTGTCATTTCTCTGCTCTGAATAATGTGAACTCCCAAGAACAGATTCTACCAGGAGGTCAGCCGCTACTATTACGAAATACAACCAATGGACGCAGATCTCTTATTCACGATAGCGAATATACAATATGAGCCGAGACACGACATTTTAGTTGTGCTTCTATTCGATGGTTGCATCTATATTATATTCACATTAAAAATATCATAATAAATTAGAAATATTCGTCCTTTTTTGGGTTTATATTTTAAAATTTATTATAATTTCTTGGAATTGATCCAATAACTAAAATTATCATTTTATCTATATTTAAAAAATTCCCCTTAATGCGGAATATGATAAACTATATTTAAGATTATATTCATAAATATTGCCACAAACAACAAATTTACATAATACTTATATTAATAAAACCATTTTGTTTATTTCAATACTCCAAATAAAATTTTATAAAATCAGAAAATAAAAAAATCTATATGTTAAAATTGAATTTATATTTTTCATTAGCGCGCCAATACACTCAAAGGCGCGAAAAAAGATTCGCACGCGATGAATATTCCCGTAAAAATCAATGGGAAATCCTTGGGTATTTTCAGATGTTCGCGGATCAATATTTTCAAGATTATCAATTTTTGGAAACTACATAAAATCATACTGCTCAATTTCTTTGATCAAAGTTATTTTGTAAAATTATAAGGCAAACAGACAAGGGAATGACGAACTCTCGATAAACGATGCCATGGAGATGATGCAGCTCGCCTCCACCTCTCCCCAATCGGCACCTCTACCCAATCAGCAGATCGGTGATGAGCCGCGGATCAACGGCCACAGCGCATTGCTTGTGCAGGTAATCAGAATGCCAGGCGGGTGAACATGCGCATGCATCTCAACCTTAAAAACACCAATAGATTTCAAATATTCAAAATGCATAAATAGAGTGTGTCTTTACACGAAAATGCCAACCGCCATTGTTCATGGCAGTTGGCATTCATCACGATAACAGTGCCCTACAGCCGACAGGATGCAAGGGCGCTATGATGACCAGGTATCAGGACGCCATCGCACGGTGGTGAGTGGCGTGGGTGTGAGAACCATGTGCCAAAGAGGCGCTTCTGGCCGTTTCAGCACCGTTTTCCAACTTGAACTGTCGCAACAGATCCATCAGCGCATCGGCTTCCGAGGCGAGCGTATGGCTGGCTGCGGTCTGCTCTTCCACCATGGCGGCGTTTTGCTGTGTGCCCTTGTCCATGTCGGTAACGGCCGTGTTGATCTCCGAGAGGCCAGTCGATTGCTCCCGCGAAGCGGTGACGATGGCGGCAACGTTTTCGCTGATCTGCTGGACCGCCGTAACGATCTGTTCCAGTTCGCGGCCCGTCTCGCCGACCAGCGACACCCCTGCCCCAACCTGGGTGGAGGACGCACTGATCAGCACCTTGATTTCCTTGGCGGCATTGGCGGAGCGCTCGGCCAAGGCCCGCACTTCCTGGGCCACCACGGCAAATCCCTTGCCTGCATCGCCGGCGCGGGCCGCTTCCACACCGGCATTGAGCGCCAGGAGATTGGTCTGGAAGGCAATATCCTCGATGACGCCGATGATATTGCCTATTTCGCCGGAGGATTTCTCGATCTGGGTCATGGCGGCCACGGCGTTTCTCACCACTTGGCCGGAGCGCTCGGCACCGGTGCGGGTGGAGGCCACCAACTGGCCGACATCTTCGGCGCGGCGTGCGCTGTCTTTCACGGTGCGGGTTACCTGCTCGAGAGCGGCTGCGGTTTCTTCCACAGAGGCCGCCTGCTGTTCGGTCCGCTTGGCGAGATCGTCTGCCGAGGCGCGAATTTCCGCCGCCCCGGCGTTGATCGCCTGGGCATTGGCGCCCACCGTTTTCAATGCGGCCTGCAACTTGGCAAGGGATTCGTTGAAATTCACCCGCAACCCATCCAGCCGCTCGACAAAGGGCATGGTGAGGCGATGGGCGACATTGCCGTTGGCGAGCGCCGAAAGCCCTTCGGCCAATTGCACGACAACGAAGGAAATCTCGTCGGATTCCTGCTGCTTCTGGGCGTGGGCAGCCTGCTGCTCATCTTCGGAGCGGCGACGCATGGTGTCGGCTTCCTGGGTCAGACGCAGTTTTTCAATCGCCGCATCCTTGAAAACCAAAACGGCCTTTGCCATCCGGCCAACCTCATCGCCCCTGTTAATGGCGGGAACATCGACGCCGTGGTCGCCGGAGGCCAGCTTGCTCATCGCGACAGTCATACCGGTGATCGGGTTGACGATGGAGCGCGCCAGAAGCCAGATCAGCAGGACCGCCAAGCCACCGGCCAGCGCACAACCGGCCAGCAGCGCCAACTCAAGACGCGACTGCGCATCGCGCTGGATTTCCCGTTGCTCGTTGCCCATCGCCACAACTGCGGCCTTTGCCTTGGCGGAAGCATCGCGGAACGCATCCAGTTCGCCTTTCGACGCATAGAGACGGGTGATTTCCTCCACCGTCTTCCCGCTCTTGCGGGCTTCCAGTTGCGGCAAGACCAATTGCGTGTGAAATCTGTCGGCCGCCGTCTTGATATCGTCCAGCATGGATAGAACGGCCTGATGACCGGCAGCGGCAGTGCGGGCCTCGTCCATGGATTTCAGCATTTTATCGCGGCTGTCGAAAACGGCCTTATAGGTGCTGTCGGACCCCAGCAGCAGATAGCCTCGTTGATTGACGGCTTCTTCCAGCATCGCCTGGAGCGTCAAATCCAGCGCATAACCGACCTGTTCGATCTGGGCGTGTTCCTCAAGCGCCGCCTTGACCTGCCGGCCCTGGAGAAACACCACGGCAGAAGCAATGAAGCACCCCGCCATGATCGCGACGAAGGTCAGGTAGAGTTTTTTGCTGAGGGACAAATCCTGAAAAGACATGGGGGCCTGCTTCCTATTCTCACTGCATTTGGGCGGCGGCGATTGCCGCGCGCCATATGAAAGCCCGGTAACCAGACACGAAGCGTCTCAGTCCCTGAAGAGTGGCTTTCATTCGAGGCGAATATTGCCGCAGCCGGTCTAAAAAAGCGTTACACCTGTACCGTGAATAAGCACATCTACACATTTGATGATCAATTCTGGACAACAGGCCTCTATGGATTTGATGAGTGTCAAAAATACCTGTCCGAAAGTATAGATCCTGCGTCCTGCTCTTATCCGGTTGCCGCAGTTTTGCTCTGATGGAACCTAGAAATCGCAACCGTTGGCGGATGCGGCCCGGCCTCAAGGGCAAGAGGCTTGCAAGTCGCCCCGGAAACCGTCATTGACGGGGGCATGACCCAATCGCCAAACCTTCAATCGCCAAACCTTCAATCGTCGGAACCCCAACGTCTCGACCAGTTGCTGGTTGCTCTCAATCTTTTCGCCAGCCGCTCGCGCGCCCGCGACGCCGTGCAGCGTGGCGGCGTCAAGGTGAATGGCCGCATAGTGACAAAGCCGAGCCTGACCTTCTCCCCTGATGTGACGATCGAAATCGACGATCCGGCCCAGGACTATGTGTCGCGCGCCGCGCTGAAGCTGGTGGCTGGCCTCGATCACTTCAAGCTCGACCCCAAGGACCATGTCTGTCTCGACGTCGGTGCCTCCACCGGTGGCTTTACCGAAGTGCTGCTGCATCGCGGCGCGGCCCATGTGATTGCCATTGATGTCGGCCATGAACAGTTTCATCCCCGGCTGGAAAGCGATCCCCGCACCACCAATATCGAAGGGCTGAATGCCCGCTATCTGGAGCCGGAGGATATCGGCAATCAGGAGTTTACCTTCCTGGTCTCCGACGTCTCTTTCATTTCGCTGAAACTGGCCCTGGTGCCAGCGCTGGAAATGGCCGAGCCGGGCAGCCATTGCCTGCTGTTGGTCAAGCCCCAATTTGAGGCGGGCCGTGAGGCCATCAGCAAGGCAGGCCTCCTGAAGGAACCGGAAACCGCACCGCTGGTGGCCGCCGAGCTGGAACGCTGGTTGAGCGAAGACATGGGCTGGACAAGCCTTGGCCTGATCCCCTCGCCGATTGCCGGTGGCGATGGCAATGTGGAATTCCTGCTGGCAGGGCGAAAGCCTGAAGAACAGCCTGAGGATGCAGAATGAGCACCGAAACCCTGACGATCAACAGCCTCGGCGCCCAGGGCGATGGCATTGCCAATGGTGCGGACGGCCCGGTCTATGTGCCGTTTTCCCTGCCCGGCGAGCGGGTGGCTATCGCCCGTGTCAAGGACCAGGGCACGATCATGTCGATTGCTTCTGCCTCGCCGGAGCGGATCGAGCCGGTCTGTCGGCATTTCGGCCCTGACGGGGTCGGCGGAACCTGCGGCGGCTGTTCGCTCCAGCACATGGAAAAATCTGCCTATAATGAATTCAAGCGTTCGACACTGATCGCAGCGCTGAAATCCAAGGGCATCGAGACCGAGGTAAACCCTTTGGTCGAGGCCTTCCCAGGCGAACGGCGGCGGCTGGTGTTTACAGCCCGCAAGCGGGAAAAGGGCCTGTTGATCGGCTTCAACCAGGCCGCATCCCGCCATATCGTCGAATTGGAGGAATGTCCCGTCACATCCGCGGGCATTCTCGCCCGGCTGGATGACCTGCGCGCCATTGGAGCGGCGATTGCCACCGGATCGGATCATTTCCGCATGACGGTGACGGAAACCACCACCGGGCTGGACGTGTCGCTTGACGGCGTGCGGGGCGGCCTGCCGGACCGCGAACGTCGGGCGATTACCGAAGTCGTGTTGAAAATGCGCGGCGTGGCCCGCGTGTCCGTCAATGGCGAAATCGTCATCGAACCGCATAAGCCGATGCTGGATTTCGGCGGGGCGCTGGTCGCCATGCCGCCCGGCACATTTACCCAGGCAACCCGCCAGGCCGAAGACGCCATGACTGCCTTGGTCCTCGACCATGTCGGCAAGGCCAAGCGGGTGGCGGATCTGTTTTGCGGGATCGGCACATTTGCACTGAGACTGGCCCGCCAGGCCCAGGTTCTTGCGGTCGAATCCGACGAAAAGGCAGTGAAGGCCCTGGATTTGGCCGCCCGCAACACCAAGGGCCTGAAGCCGATCAAGGCCGAAAAGCGCGACCTGTTCCGCCGCCCGCTGATGGTTTCGGAACTGAAGGGGCTGGACGCCGTGGTCTTTGACCCACCACGGGCTGGTGCCGAGGAACAATGCGCGGAACTTGCCCGCTCGCAGGTGAAAACCATCGTCGCCGTCAGCTGCAATGCGCTGACACTGGCCCGCGACCTATCGATCCTGATGGCTGGCGGCTACCGCATCACCGCCGTCACGCCCATCGACCAGTTCCTCTGGTCGCCGCATGTCGAGGTGGTGGTGGCCCTGACGAAGGCCTGACAGTCTGTTCAAGAATTGCGGCTGGTCTGGCGAAAATGGTGATTTCGAGAACCGGAACGGAGCGTACTTAACGTACGTGAGTACCGGAAGCGCAGAAATTGCCATTTGCAGACGGCCGGCAGCGATTATTGGATAGACTGTGAGACGAAGGCCTGAGATCAATACTGCCGCAGCTTGCCGCTACCAACCGCATTGGCGCAGCGGCAGCTTTCCCCGACCCGGCCCGGACTGGCCGGGCAGGAATACCGCCCCGCACCCGCATCGCTGGCCGGTGGCTTGATAATGCAGACATAGCGCGGCGGACGGATATTGCCGCCCTGCTGTGGGCCGCCCTGCTGCGGAATGTTGCGGTTGATCGTATCCGGCTGCGCCTGGGCAAGCTGGACGAGAGGGGTTCCGTAAAGCCGGTCATCGGCAGAGGCTTGCGGAACGGCTGCGCTGGTCGCCATCAGCAACAGAATGGTCACTGCCGGGATCATCATTGCGAAACGCATTGTCTTTATCCTTCCCACATCCGTAGCGATGACCTTTTATATGAAGGTCATTGAAAATGCGTTGATGCGGGATTTTTTCCCGACAATCACTTGCGCGCCAGAAATGCCTCGAAAGCAGCCCGCGCCTCGGCGCTTTTCAGTTGCGCGGCAAAATGGGCCAGTTCTTCGTCCAGACGGGCGAGAATGAGGCTTCGGTCGCCGCGCAGCAGATCCCTGGCGATTTTCAGGGCCTGGGGCGGTTTTTTGGCAAGGCTTGCGGCAAGCGCCAGGGTTTCGCGCTCCACCGCATCCGGCTCGACCACTTTCCAGATCAAACCTGCCTCGCGCGCTTGCTCGGCTGAAAATCCTTCCCCCAGCGCCAGAAGCGCGAAGGCGCGCTGGTGGCCCATGGCAAGCGGTGCAAGCAGGCTGGAGGCCGCTTCCGGCACCAGCGCCAGATCGACGAACGGCGTCTTGAACAGGCTGCGGCTGGAGGCAATCGTCAGGTCGCAATGCATGTTGAGGGTCGTACCAATGCCGATCGCCAGACCATCGACACCGGAGACCAGCGGCTTTTCCGTCGCGACCAAGGCCCGCAGCACCAGGGCCGCAGCCGGAAGCTTACTTCCGTCAGACAGGGCATAGGCCAGGAAATCACCCATGTCATTGCCTGCGGTAAAACAACCTTCGGTGCCAAGGAAAGCGACAGCGCGCACCGCGTCATCGGCCTGCGCCTCATTCAGGGCGGCGGTGATGCGGTGATACATTGCCTCGGTAATGGCATTCTTCTTATCCGGCCGATTGAAGCGGATGACCAGCACGCCGGGATGGGTTTCAGGCCGCTCGACAAGGATATGCTCGCTCATGATTTAGGCCTCCAGCACGGTACGGGCAGCGGCAAGGCTTGGCCCTCCGCCGACCACGGCCTGTTTCAGGCCGAAGCTCTCAGCCAGCAGGTTTTCCGCTACGAACCGGCAAAGCGCCACGCGCTTGCTGTCTTCCGCCTCGGCTAAGGCCCCTTTAGCCAGATAGGCGCCGGTCAGGGTCAGGCCGAACAGGCGCAGATAGGGCGTCGCGCCCGCAAGGGTTTCGGCTTGCGCGCCTTCAGCAAGTTGAGCCAGCAGGTATTCTGTCGCATCCTCGAGATCGCGGATCGAGGCAAGCAGCCGGGTCGCCGTTTCGCCGAAGCCGGGCCGGTTGCTGGCGTCAACAGCCACGGCAAGGGCTTTCAACTCGTTCAGGAAGCCTCGCACATGCGCGCCCTCAGTCAGCGGCAGCTTGCGCACCACGAGATCGATCGCCTGGATACCGTTGGTACCCTCATAGATGGGCGCGATGCGGGCGTCGCGCAGCAGACGGGCAGCGCCCGTCTCTTCGATAAAGCCCATGCCGCCATGCACCTGAATGCCCATGGAAGCGACATCGACGCCGATATCGGTGGCAAAGCTCTTGGCAATCGGCGTCAAAAACGCAGCGCGCGCCTGCCAGTGGCGGGCCTCATCGCCTTCGCTATGATGGCTCATGTCGATGGCGTGGGCGCAGGAATAGCAGATGGCCCGCGCCCCTTGGGTCAGCGCCTTCATGGTCAAAAGCGTGCGTGCCACATCTGGATGCTCGATGATCGGGCTCATGCCCGCGCCGGTCCAGCCCGGTGCCTTGCCCTGGGTGCGCTCTCTCGCATAGGCGGTGGCAAGCTGGGTGGCGGCTTCGGCAATCGCCACGCCCTGCATGCCGACGGCCAGCCGCGCATTGTTCATCATCGTGAACATGCAGGCGAGGCCCTTGTTTTCCTCGCCGATCAGATAGCCGATGGCGCCTGGCTCCGAGCCGAACTTGCCATCGCCATAGATCATCGTGCAGGTCGGCGAGCCGTGAATGCCGAGCTTATGCTCCAGCGAATGGCAATGGAGATCGTTGCGGGCGCCCAGCGACCCGTCATCGCCCACCAGGAATTTCGGCACCAGAAACAGAGAAATGCCGCGCGTCCCCGCCGGTGCATCCGGCAGCCGGGCCAGAACCAGATGAATGATATTACCGGTCGCCTCGTGCTCGCCCCAGGTGATGTAGATTTTCTGGCCGAAAATCCGGTAGCTGCCGTCATCGCGGCGCTCAGCGCGGGTTTTCATCACCCCCAGATCCGAACCGGCATGTGGCTCGGTCAGATTCATGGTCGCCATCCACTCGCCGGAAACGATCCGGTGCAGGAATTTTTCCTTCAGCGCGTCACTGCCATGCGCCGTCAGCGATTCGGCCGCGCCCATGGTCAAGGTCGGCCCCAGTGCAAAGCCCATGGAGCCGGAATTCCACATTTCCAGCGCCGCGACATTAAGAAGATGCGGCAGGCCCTGGCCGCCATAGCGCTCCTCGGCCACCAGCCCGTTCCAACCACCTTCGGCCCAGCGGCGATAAAGATCGGCCCAACCATCCGGCAATTGTACCTTGCCATCCACCAGTTTCGCGCCCTGCCGGTCACCATTTGCGGCCAGCGGCGCGATCTCGTTGGCGGCAAACCGGCCAGCCTCTTCCAGAATGGCATCGGTCAAATCCTCGGAAAGATCGCCAAACCGGCCCTCTTCCAACGCCTGCGCCATGCCGGCAACCTGTTTCAGGGTAAAGGCAATTTCCTCCACGGGGGCCTTGTACATCGCATTCTCCTCCGCCAAATCCCGGCTTGCAGCGGGCCACTCCCGACCCGGACAGTTCCTGACACTCCAGCTAATTGATTTTTACGTAAACGTCAATAAATCGCAAGCGCATTCGGGTATTCCCGACAGTTGATCCAGGCGTCACAATCGGAGCATATAGGGTAGACCGCCACCAGTGCTGCCCGGCAGTGCCAGAAGTCTATGAGACGTGATGCGAGGAAGTTCGGTATCCATGCTGACAGCGACCACCCCTATTCCCGGTCTGGTTTGGGCCTATCATATCGACGCCCGCCACCAGCGTGCGACCCGCCTGCCGATGGATGCGACACTGACGGGCCTGATGCCGGAACAGGGGTTTCTCTGGCTGCACCTCAACCTTGCCGATGTGCGGGTACCAGGCTTTATCGAACAGTTTGCGGGCCTGAGCGAAGCGGCCCGCGCCGCCCTGATCAATCACGAGCATCACGCGGCGCTCTCAGTGGATGAGCAGTTGATCTTTGGCACACTGGTGGATTTCCAGCGCGAATTTGCCGCCGCCACCCGGGACATTGGCTGGCTGCACTTTGCGCTGTCCGACCGGTTCATCATCACCACAAGGCTGCAACCGATCCGCTCGGTGGATATTCTGCGGGGCGCCATCGAGAAGAATCCAGCGAAATTTTCCTCACCCATGCAGGTCTATGAAGTGCTGGTGGCGGAGTTTCAGCGCGGCATCATGGCGCTGGTGCTGGAGCTGATGGAAGAGATCAACCGCATTGAGGATGTCGTCTACGATGAGGACATGCGTGACGAACGCACCCAGCTTGCGCCGCTGCGCCGGGTCATCGTCCGGCTGCATCGCCATTTGCGCGGCATGCTCAGCATGATGCGGCGCGCCAATGCCGTGGATGAGGATGAAATGCCCGCTGGTTTTGAAGATGTGGCGAGCCGCCTGACCAACCGGCTGGAAGCCGCCGACCACGATGTCTACGCGCTGCATGAGCGCGCCCGGCTGCTGCATGAAGAGATCGACAGCAAGCTCTCTTCCGAGACCAACCGCCACCTCTACATCCTGTCGCTGATGACGGCCTTTTTGCTGCCGCCCTCGCTGGTCACAGGCTTTTTCGGAATGAACACCTCGCATCTACCCTTTACCAGCGGGCCGGAAGGATCGGCCTATGCGATTGCCTTCATCCTCGGGTCGATCTTCCTCGCCTGGTTTATCCTGAAACGCGCCAGAATTCTCTGAACACGCAAAACGCCCGGCGCAATCAGCACCGGGCGTTTTATCATTGAAGAATTTCGCTTAATAGTAAGGCGAATAGCACTGCTGGCGCACGCCGCTATAGGTCACGAACGTATTGCTGTAGGAATCGTAGCTGCGGTAGCGACCAGCGCACCAATCATAATGGCGTGGATTGACGCCATTGCTATAGGCAGGTGCCACAGGCGCCGGGCGTGGCTGCGAGGCGATGGCGCCACCAATCAGAGCACCGGCGGCAAAGGCTGCCAGCGGGTACCAGTGTCCGTCATGATGACGGCGATAGCCGGGGCGCGGACCATCGTAACCCCGGTAGCCACGGTAATAGCCGGGGCCTGGGCGGTAGCCATCGTCATAGCCGCGCCACTGAACCTGTTCCACCGGCACCGCAGATTGCGCCACTGGCTGCAAAGTGTTCAGAGGCATGGCATCTGCGGATATAAAAGATGTTGCCAGAACAGCCAATGCCGTACCGGCCACTGCAACGCGCTTGATGAAGGTCATGATCGTCGTCTCCATATGATCAATAGAGATAGGGAGGGTAAGCTCGCCTGTCCAGATCACGCCTCATCACAGTTGTTAGACGCATGATACGGAACGGCAATACTTGCCCTTATTGCCCCCACCCTAATCAGGTGCGGATGAACCGGCGATTAATACATCTGCCACTCGCCTGTCCGCGGCCAGACAAGCCTCGCGAAACGCAGCCGGCCTAAAGCTTGGGAAAGTTTCTTTTAACAAGCATCCGGTAATTTACGTGTATCGGTCATTCACTTGGACGACAGCCAATGCGGCAGCTCGTCATCCTTTGTGTGGAGAGTGCGTTCGATGTCCAAACTGAGATATTATGCCGCCCCCAAAACGACGGCTCTGGAAAACAAGCGGCCCAAGGCCGCCCACAGCGAATTTCTGCGGACCGGCAAGATCATCCGCGACGAGGACGACTGGCTGGCCGACGAAAAGCGCTATCTGACCCACGAGGAAGTGGCCGAGCGCACGGCCAAGCGTCTGGAAGCGGCGGCAGAGACCACCCATCAGCGCATCAACGGCTTTCACAAATCCATCCGCTTTCCCAAACTGCTGTTTCACCAGACCCTTCAGGATATTCCGCATCTGGGTTACTGTCATGTCACGGCCTCGCGGTCGAATTTCGCCCAATATGCCGATGTGAAATGGGCTTTCTACTTCGCCAATTTCAATGCCGAGGTCGGCGGCGAGGACAGTTTCTTCCAGAAGATCACCCCGCAATATGGCCGGATGTATTTTGCCGTGGCGCTGAAACCCGACAAGGCCAAACGCGAAATGACCGTGGATCGCTCGATCCGCGAAGACGGCCTGCTGTTTCGCACCAGCGATCCGAAAGTGGCGCTGAAAAACGTGCTGCTCTTGGGCGCGCGCACCTCGGCACTGCGCAAGATCATCGCCAGCATGTGACAGTCTATCCAATAATCGCCGCTGGCCGTCTGCAAATGGCAATTTCTGCGCTTGAATGATGCAATCGCATTTCCAAACGAAAAACCGCTTCGCACTTTTTCTGAAATGCTTGTACTCACGTACATTCAGTACGCTCCGTTCCGGTTCTCGAAATCACCATTTTCGCCAGGCCAGCAGCAATTCTTGAACAGACTGTAAGACAAGCCAGGTCTGATCCTTCGGATCAGACCTCGATTTCGACATCGCCTGTCGGACGGGAGCAGCAGGCGAGGATATAGCCTTCCTCGATTTCGTCATCGAGAATGCCGCCATTGTGGTTCATTTCCACGTCGCCCGACAACTTCATCACCCGGCAGGTGCCACAGAGACCGGATTCGCAGGCAGCGCCGATGCGCACGCCGATGGAGCGAGCGGCTTGCAGCACGGTAAATCCCGGCTCACACAGCGCTTCCTTGCCAGCCAGCGTGAAGGCGACCTTATGCGGCTTCACCTCACCCGTGGGATCGGCCACCACGACCATCGGCTCGGCGGCGACCGGCTGGAAGGTTTCCTCGTGGTAACGGCTCATGTCGAACCCGGCACCGGCCAGCGATTCCCTGACCGTCGCCATAAACGGCTCAGGCCCGCAGCAAAACACCGTGCGATCCAGAAAATCCGGTGCCAACAGGCCGATTTTCGCCTTGTCGATAAAGCCGCGCAGGCCCGACCAGAGCTGCGAGCGCTGCAATTGCTCAACGATGAAACCAAGCTGGAAGAAGGGCAGATAACGGGCCTTATATTCCAGTTCCCAGCGGAAAATGATGTCATCAGGCGAGCGGGCGCAGTGGATGAAGGCAATGTCGCTATCGGGCTGGCGGTCGGCCATGTCACGGGTCATCGACATCATCGGGGTAATGCCGGAGCCCGCCGAGATGAACAGATATTTCTCGCCTGGATGCTTCACATAGGAAAAATCGCCGAGCGGTCCAAACGCCTTGATCTTCATGCCCGGCTTGAGGTTTTCAAACATCCAGCGGGTGCCGATACTGTCCTTCTGCGCCTTGACCGTGACAGCCACCGTATAGGGCCGCGACGGGCTGGAGGACAGCGTGTAGGTACGCATCACAGGCTCCGGTCCAACCGGCAGTTCCAGGGTCACGAACTGGCCGGGCAGATAGCGGAACCAATGGCCCGGCCGGTCCGGCTTGAACGTGAAGGTCATCACGTCAGGCGCTTCCGGCGTCCAGGCCACGCATTCCAGCAAATGCTCCCGGTCCGACCAGGGCCGCATCTCATCGACATGCCGATAGATCTTATCCACCGCCATGATCAGGCCACGACCGACAGGGGAGATTTCCGCGAGGCTGTTTCGCCGTCCAGACGGTCGACCATGAAATTGGCATACCATTCGACGAACTGCATCACACCACCTTCATGATCGGGCGAATAGGGACCGGGCTCGTAAGCGGGCGACCGAATGCCGAAGGCATTTTCCTCGACAATCGAGCGGTCCTGATCGTTGGTCATGTTCCAGACATGGGTCAGGTCGTGGAGATTGTAATCCACGCCTTCCACCGCATCCTTATGCACCAGCCAGGTGGTGGTGACGGCGGTTTCCTCGGCGCTCAGCGGCAGCACCCGGAACGTGATGGCGTGGTCGCCGAGAAGATGGTTCCAGGTGGTCGGATAGTGGAACATCAGCATCGTGCCGATATGAGAAATGGTCACATCATCCGACAGCGGGTGCTTGACGGCCCGTTTGCCGTCCATCGTATAGCTCTCGGCATCCTGAACCAACGGCATGCGGGCGACGCGGAACTGGCCGCTCTGGTGCATGGTAAAGGTGCTGGGCAGACCGGCGGCCTCGCAACGCTGCCAGTGCTCGGTAATCACAGGATCGTCCCCTGCGCCCTGGACGCCGGTGGCGCTTGGCGCTTCCGGATAGGTGCGGCACAGTTCCGGGTGATTGCCGGCGCAATGGTAGCATTCCCTGTTGTTTTCCCAGACCAGCTTCCAATTGCCCTTTTCGACAATGGTATTGCGATGGGCGATTTTCGCCTCTTTCAACCGATGCGGCAGGATATAAGGCTCGACCATGCCGCGCACGGTGGAAAAATCCATCGGCTCTGCGGCAAGACAGACGAAGATATAGCCGCCAACCGTTTCGCAGGCGACTGGCTTCATGCCATGCTGGCTCTTGTCGAAATCCTCGCCCATCTGGCGGGCAAACACCAGCGAGCCATCGAGATCATAGGTCCACTGGTGATAGGGACAGACGAGCTTTGCCGACGCGCCACGCTCCTGGGTGCAGACCCGGTGGCCGCGATGGCGACAGGTATTGTGGAAGGCACGGATCACCCCGTCTCGCCCGCGCACCACGACGACAGGATAATCGCCGATCTGCACGGTAAAATAATTGCCAGCTCTCGGAATTTCGCAATCATGGCCCATGAACAGCCAATCGCGATACCAGATCAACTCCATATCGAGCTTGAAGTAATCTTTGTCGATATAAAAGGGCTGCTCCAGACTATAGCCTTCGCGGCGATTTTTCAGCTGGCGCAGAACGGTGCTGTGAATATCCATGATACCCTCGTTTTCCAACCGGCGCGGGAGCATCGAAAGAAAGGGGACACATCCGCCTACCTGCGACAGCACAGCGCGACCTATGCCTCATAACCCGCCCATACCTTCAAAACTCGATTCTAACCCATCTAGCGGTTCAGAACCATTATTTTTCAGAGTATTTGAGCTTTTCACCATCTAGCCACAAGCGCGCCACCCACGCCGTCTTGGCCTACGACATCGCAGATATGGATTGCGACATGAGGTGATTTGGATAGTAGCGATTGCACGGCTGTTCGTCAGACTGCAAAACACGGGGTCATGAGATTGCGGCCGCCGTAACGATCCGCAGGATAGGCATCGAGAGACCTGCGACTATCAGCAGGGGATCGGCAACGGCAAGACCCGCCAACCCGATAGCATCGGATGGCGGGTCAATTGGTGCCATTTTGGGGGACGTCATCCTCGCATTATAATCGCATCAAAAAAACGCCCCGACGTTTTCACCCTTCACACAGCCCTCACGCCGCGTAGGACATGCCAGACCTCCCCGCACTCCGGCCAATCTGGAACTGGCCCAGCAATTGGCGAAGCTTGTTGACCTCGCCTGCCAGCGAGGCGCTGGCGGCGGTGGTTTCCTCAACCATCGCGGCGTTTTGCTGGGTCATCTGGTCCATATGGTTGACAGCGCTGTTGACCTGGGTGAGGCCCACGGATTGTTCCTGCGCCGAGGTGGCGATTGCATCCATATGGCCGTTGGCGGTCGATACATAATCCTCAATGGTTTTGAGGACATTGCCGGTATCACGCACGAGCGTGACACCATTGCTCACTTCCTCCGAGGAATTGCGGATCAGTTCCTTGATTTCCTTGGCGGCCTGCGCCGAGCGTTGCGCCAGTTCGCGCACTTCCTGTGCCACCACCGCAAAGCCCTTGCCCGCCTCGCCTGCACGGGCGGCTTCAACGCCTGCGTTCAGGGCCAGAAGGTTGGTCTGGAAGGCAATTTCGTCGATCACGCCGATAATGTTGGAGATCTGGCTGGAGGATGCCTCGATGCGCTGCATGGCATCCACTGCGCTCGCCACCACCTGGCCGGATTGACGGGCCGCTTTATTGGCTTCGATCACCACAGCGCGGGCTTCCTGGGTACGCTTGGCAGAATTGGAGACGTTGACCGTGATTTCATCCAGAGCGGCGGAGGTTTCCTCAAGTGAAGCCGCCTGCTGTTCGGTGCGCTTTGAAAGATCACCCGCCCCAGAGGCAATTTCGGTGGAACCATTGTTGATATTGGAAACCGATTCCAGGATGGCACCCATGGTCTGGCCAAGCGTGCGCACCGATTGATTGAAATCGTGGCGAAGGCCTTCAAACTCCTCGGAAAATGCATCGCGCAGCTCAATGGTCAGATCGCCATCCGCCAGACGCTTCAAGCCAGCGGCCAGGCCGGAGGTTGCAATCATCAAGCGCTCCCGCGCATCTTCCTCGGCTTTCAACTGAGCCTGCTTGCGCTGCTCCTCAAGGCGCAACCGCCCCGCCTCCGCATCAGCTTCCAGCTGACGCTTTGCCACGGCATCCTCCCGGAAAACCTCAACGGCATCGCACATCAGGCCGATTTCATCGCGCCGCGGCCCAAAATCCGTGGCTCGTGATGTATCCCCGGATGAAAGCCGGTGCATCGCCTCGACCAGCAATTTGATTGGCAAAACCACGGTGCTGCGCAGCACGAAAGCCGTAGCGATCAACACCAGCACGATCAAAATCTGGATCGTACCGTTGATCGTCGCGGAGCGCGCTTCCGTCGCTTGAAGAGAGTTGCGGGCATCGGTCGTTACTTTGCGGGATGCCGCAACCGCGCTTTGAATGGACTCGTTGAGTTTCGAGGTGATCGGTCTGGTATACTGGTCACGGCGGGCGGTCAGCGCGATGAGGTCCTGACTTTGTTGAGCCCGCTGCTCTTTGACGAAATCCTTGATCTTGATGGAAGCCGTTGCGTAATCCCCAAGGCCTGTCGAAATGGCCTGCAACGCATTCGGATTTTCAGCAACGCGCATCGCCTCTTTCAGACTGTTTTGACCGTTGAGGGCTGATTTATTCACCGCGGCCAGCTCGTCATCAACCTCCTTGACAGTGGGTGCGAGCATGATGTTGCGCACGCCGCTCTTCATTTCGACAAACGCTTTCTCGCTGGCCGAGATACCGTCAAGAACTGTCTGCTCACGCAAAACGATGTCCTGCGCTGCCTTGATCGTGCTGTTCGTCCACTGCTGGTTGGCAACCATGCCCACAACCATGATAACGCCAAGCCCTGAGGCAATGTAGATCTTCTTTGCGATGGTGATATTTGATAAAAACGACATTGTCTCTCCCCGTATAGGGCTGACCGCCCCCACCCATGATGACAAAAGCTACCCCCCGCGACTGCGACCGCAGACGAACGGTGCTATGTGTGAAAGACCCGCAAAATCAGACAAATCACAGCATAGAGATATCCGCTGGGCCCCAGCCAAACGGATCATCAAACGCACATGATGGTTCAAGGCCGATAGAGCCTCTTTGCCGATTTGCCGTTGCGGGTTGGCTATCATTCCATCCGGACAACAGGGTGCCTGCATTGTCATAAAGCAGACCACTCAATTTCATAAAACTCTCAAAACGTGCAGATACGCCTGCAACAACCCAATATTGGAAACATTAACTTAAGCATCTCTTAATTTAATGCACCCAAAACAGGAGATGCTAAATTATTTTGCACTTATAGCGTTATTTACTGCGGGAGCGTTGCGCAGCAAACTGAATGCCCCTTGAAAGGGACGTATCGCGATACAGAAGAAACAAGCCGCAAATATGCGAGCGAATAGAGTTTCGCCGGGAAAAATTGGAAACCGGTCTTCTCAAAAAGACAACCGAAAACAAAGAGGCCTACAGTACCCTGCGCCATATATGGCGCAGGGTACTGTCGATCATGTCCTGGGTCGCGCGTTCACCTGACGCGCCGCTAGCGCCTAGCGCACCGCGAAACTGGACAGCGAGGAGCGCCACGGCCTTGATGTGAATTCACGCTGAAGCGCGAATTTCGGCGCTCGACTGAAATGCCCCTCTGGAATGGCGCCGCAACCGAACAAATGCGAGCGCCCTCCGCGAGAAGGTCCTATTTCATGATTGTGTACGTTCTGGATTGTGTTTTGGGTCGCGCCGTTTAACAGCTCCCCCATGCTGGCGTTATGAACATCATACCAGAAAATGATCGAAAACTCCTTGAGACGCTCAAGTCGCTTTCACTTGAGCCCTCGCTTCAAACGCAAGAGTCGCCGGACAAAAGGTCGCGGCGCCTTTTATATGGTGCTGGTTTTATCGCACTGCTGATCAGCGCCGTAGGCGCTGGAACCTTCATTTGGCCCGATGGTATCAAGCGCGTCAAAGAGGGATTGTCGCAACGATGGCTGAGCCAAAAGTCAGAGCCAATTTTAGCCGTGGAAGCGGCGAGGAGTGCTGCTTCCTCATCCATACCGGTCAAGCCTAGTCCTGTTGCGGCCAGAGAAATAACCGGTTCCGGATATGTCGTGGCTTCAAACGCTGTCTCGGTCTATTCAAAATACGAAGGCCAGATTCGGTCTGTCAGCGTAGAAATAGGCCAGCGTGTAGAGGCTGGTCAGACGCTTATCGTTCTTGATGACTCGACCAGCCACCTCGAACTCGAGCAGGCACAATCAGACAAAATTTCTGCTCGCCTGACACTCGAAGCCAAGAGAATTGAACTCAACCAAGCAGAGGCCAATTTTCTGCGTTCTGAGACACTTGCCGATAAACAGGCTGTTTCCAAGGAAGACCTGTTACACGCCAGCACCACCTATAACAGCGCAAGGAATGCACTTGCTCAGGCGCAGCAAAAGCTGGCCAAGGCCGATCTTGACGTTAAAATTGCGCAAGATAAAGTTGACGATTTCGTGTTGAGAGCGCCAATTTCCGGGACGGTTACGGAACTGAATGCTCATACAGGCGATATGGTTCTCTCCCGCTCGGATAGTGTGCGTGAAAATCAAAAACTTCTGGCGATTACCGACACCACGACGCTGGTGATCGATGCGGATGTGGCAGAAACCAATATAGGGGCGATTACCATTGGTCTCGCTGGAGAAGCGGTGCTTGACGGACTTCCCGATCGGCCATTCGCTGTGGACATACAGCGGATCGCGCCTGTTGCCTCCCTTGAAAAAGGCACTGTTACCTTGCGCCTCAAACTTCGGGATCCGCCAGGCGGCATCCGGCCAAACATGGCGGCGCGCATTCGCTTAGCTCAGAGCGCTGGAGAAAAATCCCAATGAGTCATCAAGAAGCTTACATTTCGCTCAGTGACGTCAAAAAAGGGTATAAAATCAGTGGAGAGATCATCCCGATATTCTCAAACCTCAACCTTGACATTCCCGGCGGAGATTTTGTTGCGATCATGGGGCCGTCAGGCTCTGGTAAATCCACCCTCCTCAACATGTTGGCGGGCATAGAACGACCTGACTTCGGCTCTTTGCGAATAGGCACAAGCCGCCTCGATCAAATGGGGGAGGCAGCGCGCGCGTCTTGGCGCGCCAATGGTATGGGTATCGTATTTCAATTTTACAATCTGTTACCCATGCTGAGTGTCGCAGAGAACATCGAACTGCCGCTGCTACTCAAGCCTTTGTCGGCAAAAGACCGGCGGAGTCGCGTGCAGAAAGTGCTCGAACTCGTCGGCCTTGGAGACCGCTCCAAGCAATATCCCACGCTGATGTCAGGTGGTCAGCAACAACGGGTCGGCATCGCTCGAGCTATTGTTGCCGATCCGGCGTTACTGCTGTGCGACGAACCGACCGGCGATCTGGACCGAAAGTCTGCCGATGAGGTTCTCGAAATATTGCGTTTTCTGAACCGCGAGTTCGGGAAAACGATTGTCATGGTAACCCACGATCCCCAAGCGGCACTCTATGCTAAACGGACTCTCCATCTGGACAAGGGTTCGTTCATGGAAGAGCAGAGGGCTTCTCAATGACCTTCTTTGACCTGGCCAGAAAAAATGCCTTGCGCAAGCCTTTTCGAACGATATTGCTCATTATCTATGTAACGGTCGCTTTCCTTATTTACGGCCTTACGGCAAGTTTCGTGAACGGCAGCCAAGGCGCATCGGGAGCAAGCGACGACATCCTGGGTGTTATGAGTGCCGCTGGCCGTACCCAGCCGCTTCCGATGTCTTACATGAACCGCCTCATCGCAGATCCGGACGTCTCAGCGTTAAACTTTATGATCCGCCTGCGAGGATTTGTTGTCACCGAAAAAAACGTGATGAGCGTTAGTGCGGTCGATCCACAGCATCTCATCGACACAAATGGTAAAGAGCTCGCGCTAACGAAGGAACTCGTTAACGGACTCAGCCAGCAGCGTAACAGAGTTCTTGTTGGCCGGGCGCTTGCCGAAGCCCAGGGATGGCAGATCGGGCAGACCATTACGGTCACAAGTTTCGACATCGCCAAACAAGATGGAAGCCGCGACTGGTCCTTCACGATTGCAGGCATTTTCGACGGCGAGACCGCCGCCACAGATACATATTTTATACTTGCTCAATATGACTATTTAAACGCATTGCGCGCGCATAATAAAGATACGGTCGATGTTTTCGTTGTTCGTCCCAAAGCAAATGCTTCGGCCAGTGAACTTGCGGTGCGTATAGACGAGATGTTTTCGAACTCCGCAGCACCCACCCGCACACAATCGGAGAAGCAGTTTCTCGAGGCGTTCCTGCGCCAATATGCCGATGTCGGTCTCATCGTCAACCTCGTCGTGAGTGCTGCTTTTGTCACCCTGCTGATGATCGCCGTGAATACGATGGTGTTTTCGGTACGTGAGCGAACGTTTGAAATCGGCGTGCTAAAAACGTTGGGCTTCTCCGGCATGCAGGTCATGCTGCTGATCCTCGGGGAAACATTATTCATTTTCGCGGTCGGAGGAAGTATCGGCCTTTTATTCGCAAAGCTGGCCGTGGCTATGAGCGATCCGGCACTCGGCCTGGTATTTTCCACGGCAATCCTTGCAAAGTCTGTGGTGATGATCGCAGCCCTCGGATTGGCAACCGGCGCACTTCCGGGCTTTAACGCACTCAGAATCCCCGTTATCGCAGCCTTCAGAGAAAGATAAGTTATGACTTTCAACCTTAGGCAGTCACTGGTGATGGTGCGGGCAAATCTCTATAGTTTGCCGCGGCGCCTGCCGATTTCCCTTTCGATGATCCTTTCAATCGCGCTGGTCGTTTGTGTCCTCGCCGGCTTTCTGTCCATGGCAAGAGGTTTCGAAAAAGCTCTGCGCAGTGCAGGATCGCCTTCCGTTGCGGCTGTCCTGGGCGGCGGCACCAATCAGGAGACCGGCTCCGATATCCCAACATCCGTTATCCGCACGCTGGAAGCCAAAATAAACGATATAGGTGTCGCACGCAGCAGCGACGGTGCGCTCATGCTCTCTCGTGAGATTGTGGTGACCGTGGATGTCAAGCCTGACAAAGCTGCGGTCGGACGCACAATCGCATTGCGTGGCATGGACGCGGCGGGAATGTCGATCCGTGATAATATTTCGCTGTCTACAGGGCGGCCTTTCAAATCCGGCGCGCGCGAGATTGTCGTTGGTGATCGCTTTGCCCGTGAGTTGGGATTACATACGGGTGATATGGTTCGGCTCGGGACGGTCAACTGGACCGTTGTCGGGCAATTCTCCGCGCAAGGCAGCGCCTTTGAATCTGAAATATGGGCCGACCTCGATGCAATTCGTTCAGCGTTTGATCGTCAGGGACAGGTCCAAAGTCTACGACTACGCTTGTTTAGCCCGACATCTCTTCCAGCTCTTCAAAACGAACTCGCAACAATAACCACAACGCCGCTGATCGCTGTTTCGGAAGCTGATCTTTATGCGGCGCAATCGGGCCGAACAGCCAGCCTGATACGGCTGTTCGGCTGGCCTCTTGCAATCTTGATGGCAATCGGCGCCACAGCAGGTGCGTTAAACACCATGATGAATTCTGTTTCTGATCGTAAGGTGGAAATCGCAACCTTTAGAGCTTTGGGTTTTACGCGTTTCTCGGCATTCATCGGAACCTGGACTGAGGCCGTTCTACTTGCTGCAATCGGTGTGATATGCGGCCTGGCAATATCATGGCTGGTCTTCAATGGATGGCAAGCCAGCACGATCGGCGCGAATGACGCTCGGATGGCGTTTCAGTTAGCGGTTACCAGCGACGTCGCGTTCGTCGCTGGAGCGCTAGGGCTTACAATCGGCGTCATAGGTGGGGCATTACCAGCGATCACTGCCACAAGGCTTCCTATAGCAACAGCTCTAAGGTCGAACAGATAGTTTTTTCCTGGTGGCTCGAACGTTGGGTCTACTGCATAATTCTTTAAACCGGAATCGGTTTAAAGAGAAAATTATGCAGCAGATATAAAGCGCTACAGCGAACCTTTGTGCGCCATATATGGCGCACGGCGCTGTAGGCGATGTGCAGGTTTGGCATCTTTCTGCTGACTGCTCTTCAACATTCAGAACCGTGAAGCTTTCTATGGAGGAGCACCGACGCGCAAATCCGCCTGGTTGATCAGCAACACCGCGCTGTTTATGCTCTTGTCCACTGCTCTTTGTGCCCAATCTTAGCCGCCTATCCTGGCTGGGACGACGTCAAGACTAGACTTCCGCCTAAGCCATTCAGGGGAACGTGCCATTATTGTCGTCACGCACGCGGCCCAAATTGGAGTTGATATCGAGCCGCTGCGGGCAAACCGGCGGCTCGATGCAGTCGCGAAAAGGTTCTTTGCGCTACAGTGCCGTACAGAGAACCGGTTCACACTTTTCAGTCCAAAATCAATACCGTTCGCGTTCAGGCGTCAGCGACCTTCCTCACACCACATGCGGCTTGTAGATCAGCCAATCCTTCGGCACATAGCTGTTTTCTGTCACGCCATAGAGCGTCACCGTATCGCCACCGGAGGATTTTGAGGCTGTCAGGGCGCGTTCGGAATAGGTCATCAGGTCGAAGGCATTGGGGGCCTGTTCGGAGAGGCAGATGCCGAAAGACATGGTGAGCGCGGCAAGCGAGCCGTTGGAACCGGCATTGACCACGGCGGTGGCCTTCAGCTTGACGCGCACCGCATTGACGATGCGGCTGATTTCGTCCTGGTCTGACGTGTAGAACAACAGGCCGAAACGGCTGCCGTCGAAGCGGCAGGCAAGGTCGTCCTTGCCGGCCACGGCCTTCACCACCTTGGCAATCTGCTTGATGAAGCGCTCGGTCACCGTCGGGCCAAGATGATCGGCGAGCTTGGCGAAATCGTCGATTTCACCGACCGCCAGACCGCACAGCGTCGGCAGAGCCGGATTGGCATAGACTTTTGCCAGCGCTTTGTTGAAGGCGCGGCGGCTGCCCATGCCGGTCAGCGGATCGACGAATTTCGCCTGTTCCACCTGATCGGCCTCGCGCTGTACATCGGCGAGCTGCTCGGTCTTTTCCACCACGGTTTTGACGACATTGCTGTTTTCGGCAACGCGCTGGTCGGTGGCGGCCTTCAGCGCCTGGATGGAGCGGCTCAGTTCCGGATTGCCGAGATCGGTGTCGGTCAGGATGCCCTTGGTGGCATCACCGATCAGCCGGCCATAATCGGTCAGCGACAGTTTTTCCTGGTTGAGCAGGCTGATGAAGCTGCTCATTTCGGCGCGTACCTTGTTATTGTGGCGGGCGAGAAGTCCGTCCTCATGATGGTGGGGCAGGTATTTGCGACCGAGCGCGTCCAGCGCATCCTGGGTCTTGACCTTGCCGAGCGCGATGAACTCGCGCACCAGATCCGGATTGCTGCCGGAATAGGCTTCATAGACCAGTTCGTAATTGCGCGGCAGGCCCTCGATCCCCATCTGATGCATGGCTGTCGCTACACGCAGCGCAATGCTGGAGGCCGGATTTTTCATAGGCTGCATCGGATGCTTCCCCACATCGAATCATTGATTGCCCGCAGAGTAGCGCGACACTTCTTTCTTTCGGTTACAGCTGTATTTAAAATTTTACGGATTGGTGAAGAGACAGTGAAAAGCAAGCCTGCAAGATGGAAGCGCGTTCATAAAAGTCATTTGCTCCCGGGGCCGGGTCAGGCTATTTCACCGGTGAAACAGCGGCAATCAGGCAGGCATGGCACAGCGTCTCTCAGTCATCACATCCCCGGAACCGGCCATCCGCGCCGCCTTGCCCCTGCTTGAGGCCGGCGAAGTGATCGCCATGCCGACCGAGACCGTCTATGGCCTGGCGGCGGATGCCACCAATCCGCAGGCCATCGCTCGAATTTACGAGACCAAGGGTCGCCCACAGTTCAATCCGCTGATCTGCCATGTCGCCGATCTCGCCATGGCCGAGCACTACGGCATTTTCGATCCCTTGTCGCGGCAATTGGCGGAGCGGTTCTGGCCGGGGCCGCTGACGCTGATCGTGCCGCTTGCGCCAGATTCTGGCATTCATCCGCTGGCAACTGCCGGGCTGGACACGGTCGGCCTGCGCATGCCCCTGGGCTTTGCCGCCACGCTGATTGCTGCCTTTGGCAAGCCGCTGGCCGCCCCAAGCGCCAATACATCGGGCAAGATCAGCCCGACCACGGCTGCCCATGTCGAGGAGGATCTAGGGGCAAAAATCCCGCTGATCCTCGATGCCGAGGCAGCGGGCGTCGGGGTTGAATCCACCATCCTGAAGGTGGAAGATGGCCAGATCCGGCTGCTGCGGCCCGGTGGGCTTTCGGTGGAGGCCGTGGAAGAGGCGACAGGATTGCGGGTGATCCGCCCGCAAAAGGCAGGCGCGATCATCGAGGCGCCGGGCATGTTGGCCTCCCATTATGCCCCGGAGGCTGCTGTGCGGCTGAATGTGACCTCGGTTATTGCCGATGAGGCGGTGATCACTTTTGGCTCTGCCGTCCCGCAAGGGCTTGAAAAGGCGGCACTCGTGCTCAATTTGAGTGCCAGCGGCGACCTCACTGAAGCCGCCGCCAATCTGTTCAGCTTCATGAAAAGGGCCGATGCCAGCGGCGCTGCCCGCATTGCCTTCACCGCCATTCCCACCCATGGGCTGGGAGATGCAATCAATGACCGGCTGGAGCGGGCCGCTGCGCCACGATGATGGTTTGCGGCGAGAGAATAACAAGGACGAGACGCCATGACTGACATGCCCCTTTCCGCCGCCCTGCTCGACCGTTTCATCGCCATCGTCGGCCCCGCCCATGCACTGACCGCTCAGGCTGATATCACGCCCTATCTCACCGAAAATCGTGGCCTTTACCACGGCGCCTCCCCGCTGGTGCTGAAGCCCGGTTCGACCGAAGAGGTCTCGAAAATCCTGGCGCTGGCCAGCGAGACGAAAAGCCCGATCGTGCCGGTCAGTGGCGGCACCGGCCTGGTCGGCGGACAGGTGCCGCGCGATAATTCCAGCGATATCCTGCTGTCGTTGGAGCGGATGAACAAGGTGCGCGAGGTCGATCCGGTCGGCAATGTGATCGTCGCCGATGCGGGCTGCATTCTGGCCGACATTCAGAAGGCAGCCGCAGACGTCAACCGGCTGTTTCCGCTGTCGCTCGGTTCGGAAGGCTCCTGCCGGATCGGCGGCAATCTCGCCACCAATGCCGGCGGCACCGCCGTGCTGGTCTATGGCAATATGCGCCAGCTGTGCCTGGGCCTCGAAGTCGTGCTGCCGACCGGCGAGATCTGGAATGGCTTGCGGCGGCTGAAAAAGGACAATAGCGGCTACGACCTGCGCGACCTGTTTATCGGCGCGGAAGGCACGCTCGGGGTGATTACCGGCGCCGTGCTGAAGCTTTATCCGCAGCCGCTTGGCCATGAAGTGGGTTTCGTCGGGTTGAAATCGCCGGTGGAAGCTTTGGCGCTGTTTGAAAAGGCCAGCGCGCTCTGCGGCCCGGCGCTGACCGGCTTCGAGCTGATCCCGCGCATCGGCATAGACTTCACCAGCCGCCATATTCCAGGCGTCCGCGATCCGCTCACCTCGGCGCATGATTGGTATGTGCTGATCGATATTTCCACTTCCGATGCGGCGGAGACGGCGAAAACCATGCTGCAAACGGTGCTGGAACAGGGTTTTGAAGCGGGACTGATCGAAGATGCCGTGGTCGCCGGTTCGGTCGCCCAGCAAAAGGCGCTCTGGCACATGCGCGAAAGCATGTCGGATGCGCAAAAGCCGGAAGGCGGTTCAATCAAGCATGATGTTTCGGTGCCAATTGCCCGGGTTCCCGCCTTCATGCGGGAAGCGAAAGAGGCGGTGCTCGCCGCCATGCCGGGTGCGCGGGTCTGCGCGTTCGGCCATCTGGGCGATGGCAATATCCATTACAACATCAGCCAGCCCATCGGCGCCGACAAGGCGCAGTTCATTGGCCGCTGGCGCGAGATCAATAAAGTCGTGCATGATATCGTCCGCGCCCATGGCGGCTCGATTTCGGCCGAACATGGGGTCGGCCAGCTGAAACGCCAGGAACTGGCGCAGACAAGACCGGACATCGAAACCGCGCTGATGACCCGCATCAAACAGGCCTTCGACCCCGCTGGCATCATGAACCCGGGCAAAGTGGTGCCCGGCTGATGGCCGACACAGTGCCTTCCCACGACAATCCAAACCCGGCATCGGACAAGGTGCTGTTTCGGATCGATCTGGCCAATGGCGCACGGCTTGGGCCGGGCAAGGTGCAATTGCTACAGCTGATCGGCCAGCATGGCTCGATCCGCTCGGCGGGCGTTGCCATGGGCATGTCCTATCGCCGCGCCTGGCTTTTGGCCGATGAAATCAACCGAATGTTCAGGGAGCCCTCCATCGCCACCCGCCATGGCGGCAAAAGCGGCGGCGGCGCTATCCTGACACCCTTTGGCGCGGCTCTGCTGGCTCGGGCGCAAGCCATGGATGCCGCTATCCGTGCGACTCTGGTCGAGGATCTCGCCTGGCTGGAGGCGATGGCGGCGACAGAGTTGGTGCCAACTGAGTGATGTAGCAGGCCCTCATACGAAGGCCCTGGTTCAGCCCAAAGGATCCGTCCGTATCCGATAAACACCTCCCGCCTCTACCGAGACCGCCTTGAACAGCACCGAAACCGGCTTGCCAAGCGCCAGATCCAGGGCGGCCAGCGAGCGACGAGTAATTTCGGCGTCGATGACCTGACCGGAGCAATCGACCCTGACGACGATGCCGGGGCCTGTTTCGAAAATAGCTGTCACCTTGCCTGACAAACGGTTGAGGGTGGAAAGCTGACCCGTATCCCCTGTCGCCAGCACCAGATCGCTGGCGGCGACGAACAGGCGGATCGGGGTGCCAATGGGTAGATCGGCATATTTCAGGTAGAGCAAACCCGCAGGGCTTGTCGCCAGCGTCAGGCCTTCTTCACGGGCGTGGCCGGTGACATGGGCATGCAGGAAGCTGCCGGGGCGGCTGTCGCCGAACCTTGGGAGATGAACCAAAGCCCCCTCGCCCGCGTCCACCCTTGTCGCACGGCCTTTGGTCATCGTGACCACCCGGCTGGCCAACCGGGTGACTTCCTCGACCGCATGGCTGACATAGAGGATTGGCACCCCCGCCTCATCACGAATCCGCTCGATATAGGGCAGGATCTGCGCCTTGAGGGCGCCATCCAGCGCCGATAGGGGTTCGTCCATCAACAGAAGCTTCGGGCTGGTCATCAGGGCGCGGGCAATGGCCACCCGCTGCTTTTCTCCCCCGACAGCCCATTAGGCGCACGGTCCAGCAGATCGGTGATCCCCAGCAGATCGCAGATCCGGGACAAGTCTTCCCGCCGCTCGGCTTTCGGGGTGAAATACCGGCCATAGGTGAGATTGGCCCGCACGCTCAGATGCGGGAAAAGCCGCGCCTCCTGGAAGACATAGCCGATCCGGCGGCGATGCGGCGGCAGGAAGACACCGCTCTGCGCATCGCTCCAAACCCTATCGTCGAAGGTGATCCTTCCCTGGTCAGGGCGGATCAACCCGGCCACCGCATTGATCATCGTGGTCTTGCCCGATCCGGACGGACCAAACAGCACCGTCAACCCCGGCCCCAGCTGAAGATCGGCTTCAAGATCAAACGTTCCCTGGCGGTGGTGGATATCGATTTCCAACATCAGCCCGCCATCCGCACGGTCAGCCGCCGGGTCAGCAGCTCGGATGCGAGCAGCGCCAGCAGCGAAAGAACGACGGAAACCAGCGTCAGCCGCAACGCGCCGGCATCGCCGCCCGGCACCTGGGTATAGGTGTAGATGGCGGCGGACAGGGTCTGGGTTTCGCCGGGTATATTCGACACGAAGGTAATCGTCGCGCCAAACTCACCCATCGCCTTGGCAAAGGCCAGCACCGCACCGGCTGCGATGCCAGGCAGGATTAGCGGCAGGGTAACGGTGAAGAACACCATGATCGGCGATGCGCCGAGCGTCGCCGCTGCCGTTTCCAGCTTGCGGTCCACCCCGTCCAGCGACAGGCGGATGGCGCGCACCATCAAGGGAAAGCCCATGATGCCGGAGGCGAGCGCCGCCCCCGTCCAACGGAAGGAAAACACCAGGCCGAACCATTGATCCAGAAAGGCACCCACCGCACCACGCCGCCCGAAGGTGATCAGCAGCAGATAGCCAGTCACGACCGGCGGCAGGATCAACGGCAGATGCACCAGCCCGTCCAGCAGGCTGCGGCCCAGAAAGGAGGTTCGCGACAGCAACCAGGCCATACCGACGCCAAGCGGCAGCGAGACGGCAACAGCCGTCAGCGCCACTTTCAGGCTGAGCAGGATCGCGGTGATTTCGTCAGCGGAGAGCGCGTCGATCATGGCTCAACGGGCCACAGGTCGACGGGTTTTGTCAATTGGTCTTCGCCAACACCGTAAACCCGGCAGTCCTGAACACATCCGCAGCTTTCCGTTGTTGCAGATAGGCCAGAAAAGCCTTGGCATCGGGATTGGTGGAGGCCTTCAGCACCGCTGCCGGATAGACGATGGCCGGATGGGAATTTTCGGGGAACCGGTCAAGGATTTTCACGCCTGGATCAACCTTGGCATCGGTTTCATAGACGATGCCGAACGGTGCTTCCTGACGCGACACCAGCAGCAGTGCGGCGCGGACATTGTCCGCCTGCGCAACCTTGTCCTTGACACTCGCCCACACCCCGAGATTTTCCAGCGCTGCCTTGCCGTAGACACCGGCGGGCACCGAGGAAACATTGCCCATAGCCAGCCGCTCATCCCCCAGAAGCCCGGCCAGATCGAAACCAGAGGCGATTTTTGTCGTGATCGTCGACGAAGACGCCGTCACCAGCACGATCCGGTTGCCCAAGAGGTTGACGCGGCTGCCCGGCACGAGTTCGCCACCCTTGTCGAGATGGTCCATCCAGTTGAGGTCGGCGGAGACGAACAGGTCGGCGGGAGCGCCCTCATCGATCTGTTTTGCCAGCGCCGAGGAGGCGGCAAAGGACAGCTTGACCTCCCGGCCGGTCTCAGCCTTCCATTCGTCGGCAATCTTGCTCATGGTTTCCTTCAGGCTGGCGGCGGCAAAGACCGTCAGGCTCTGGTCGGCGGCAAAGGCCTGAGGGGCGACGAAGAGGATCAAAGCCGTCAAGACCGCCAGCAGCCGTTCCATGCTTGTCGCTCTGGCTTTAGCCATCATTTTCCAACCTGCCTTCATCCCGTATTCCCTTAGGTTCGATATATTCTACGGGATATATCGCCTCCACCAGGCAGGAGCAAGCGGCAAGCAGCGCGATGACGACGCCACCACGATTTATTCCAGGTCTCGAAGATCTTCATGGACCCTCGACTTGACGGAATTATACGACAGATAGAACAGTCTTTACAGACTGTTGACGGATTCGAGCAGGCTGGCGCTGATACCGCTGGTCGAAGAGCTGCCCCCCAGAATGGTCAGCGCGGCATTGGCCGAGGAGCCGGTATTGTTGTCAAGGTCGTACATGGCCGTAAAACGTTGCAGGAATTTCTTCTGCTTGTCAGGATCGCTTAGATCCTTCAGGTCCATTTTCTTCTCAATGACCTTTTTCTGCTGCTCGATATCCATATTGCTCATGTCGCTGGGCAGACTGTAGGCGGTGCGGAACACTTCCAGCAGCGCCGTATCGCCGAGAATGTCATAGGCCGAGGTAATGGTCGACGACATGCGATCCCAGTAAAGGGCAAGGCGCACACCCTGATCGCTTTCGCCCTGTTCGTTTTCCAGGGTCTGATGCAGATAGAGATTTTCAGTGTTAAAGGTCTCACTGCGGTTCTGCACGCCATCGGCATTTTCCTTGGAAATCTTGCCGCTACTGTCGAAATTATAGGAGGCGACGAATTTCGCATATCCTTCGTCGGCTTGGGTATTGGCAAAGCTTTTCGGATCGGTGAGATCAGACGAAAATAGCTGCTTGAGCATATCGTCGCTGACATCTTTCGGGTTCAGCCCCTCCGCCGTCAGAGCAAAATCCACCAGCTTGCGATCCTTGAGCAGATCCGTAACGGATGACACCTTGACGATATTCTCCTGGTAATATTTGGAATCCTCCTCCGCTGCGGTCTTGGCGTCGGTCTTTTCCTTGCCGTCCAGAAAGCGGGTTTTCTGGACAATATAGTCCTTGGCCACCTCGGTAATGGTGCGCTCCGATTGGGCCAGAAGCGGCACGTCAGCGGTCCCATCCTCCTTGAAATTGAAGGCGGAAGCCAGGCTGATCAACCGCTCGTCCCGGGTCTTGTTGGCATAGCTCTTGGGATCGTTCATATCGCTGGTCAGAACCTTTTTCAGGTCCGCCTTGGAAAATTCGTCGGTCTCGATGCCGTAGGCCTTCATGACCATATTGTAGATTTTCTCATTGCCGAGCAGGTCATCAACCTTGGTAATGGATTTCATCTGAGTGGAATAATAGGTGGTTAGGGTGCTGAGATCCGCCTGGTCCTGATCATCGTAATTGGTCATATAGCCGGTGGCGGTCTGGGCGAGCTGGGTCTCGCTCTGGGCATTTCCAGCCGTGGCATTGCCGCTGGTGTCGAAGTTAAACATCGCGGCGACCTTCGCATACTCTCCCTTCACCTTGCCCTGGGTATTGGCATAGCTGTTGGCGTCGTTGAGATCGCTGGTGACGATATTCTCGAAGGTGGATTTCAGCGTGTTCTTGTCCATGCCCAGCGCCGTCTTCACATAGCTGAACAGCCGCGAATCCCCCGTGATGTCCGAGGCCTTGGTGACGGTGGCGATCTTTTCCTTGTAGTAAGCGGCTTCGCGCTCGGCCTGGTAGGCGGTCTCGGTGCTGGGAACCTCCTCCAGATAAAGATCTTCCATCGCCGTTTTCTGATCGGAGGTCTGGGCCGTGGCATTTTTCAGCGAACCGTCGGTATTGAAGGAAAATGCTTTGGCGATATTCAGGTAATCCGACTTGTTGGTGGTCAGCGTATTGACGTAACTGGTACTGTCGTTGACATCGCTGGTCAGGACCTTTTTCAAATGGTCGGTGGAATAATATTTGGTGTCGAGCCCATAGGATTCGAGAACGAATTTGGTCAGGCGGCTGTTCTTCAAGAGGTCATCGACATTGGTGACCTTGTCGATAGCGGAATCGTAATATTGCACCTCTTCCTCGGCATCGTCGCCTTCGGTAACAAGCGATTGCTTGTAAAGGCCAATCACATCCTCTTCCTGCTTGTCGGTCTGGATATCAGCGGTTTCGGCGGAAAAATTGAAGGACCGGGCGAAATCGCGGTAACGGTCGTCGGCCAATTTATTGGCATAGCTGTTTTCGTCTGACAGATCGCTTTCCAGCACCTTTTTCATGAAGGCCTTGGCATAGGTCATGTCTTCCAGGCCGTTGGCCTTCATCGTATATTGGTAGAGCCGGTCGTCGTTCATGAAGTCGTCGACGGTTTTGACCTTGCCGATATTCTCCTGGTAATATTTCTGCTCGCGGGCCACCTCAGGCTCCTGAGACACACGCTTCAGGCTCGCTTTCATATCGCGATTGACAAGATCATAACCGATATAAGTAGACACCATGGCACTGCGTTCCTCGATAAGCTCCAAAAGCGTCGCCCGCCACGTCCCTGGCTGCAACGCCCTCAATCACTGCATAACCCTGCCCCTGACCACCCCTGGCCGGTTGCGTCATGCGGATGTCGGGTAACCCATCATGGCCTACCTGCCTTGCTCCTGGCTTTTGCCGCAAGGCAGAATGGCGTCAAGCAAGAGATACTCACAAGCCCGGCGCCCGCCGCATTCCATTCGCGGCATTCAAACTACAACCTGCCAAACACAACCCAAAAGCAATTTTCTGGCAGTTCTACACGTATTGCAACATTCACCGATCATACCAATAAAGGTTGGTGACCGATGCAGGTTGCCGTAGCATTATCATCCAAACATAGTAGAATACTCTTAACTAATGCTTCACAATTTTACAAAAGCCGTTCACCAAATCGAAACCGTTAGCGCTGGCAATTCGATAACCATCTGGAACGGCAAAGTTTTCTTAACCGCGATTTTTAAGCGGTCCGGAACCCGGCAAGGCTATCTTTGGCCTCAGAGGACGAAAAGTCCCAGTGAAAAGAGCAGATGCAATAACGGCTCTCAGGTAAAACAAGGGTAGTAAGATGACGAACACGGTTATGAAGCCCGTCTGGGCCGGAGCAACGTTTCGACTGGAACCATCACGGTTTCCGCAACATGTGACTTATACGTTGCGCGATGCTTCCGGAAATGTCTCCGTTACACTCGACGAGCGCGGTGCCGTGCTGCGCAAGATCCTGCCGGCCAGTGGCCTGCCAATGTCCTTTGCCCTTCCAGCCCGGGCTTTCAAGGGGATCGCCGCCCGTGCCATCGACCATGGCAATGGCGAAGTGACCGTGACGCTGGAACTGCATCACGCCGATCCGGACCTGTGCATTCCGCTGCTGGTTGCCCATGATCTCTGCGATATTGCCGCCGACTGGCGCAGCTGGGCTGAAACCTTCCGCATTCCGATGCTGATGGTCGAGGCCGATGGCGTTGCCCGCCCGCTGGAAGAGCATCTGGGCGAATTGCGCGCCGAACCGCCGCGCAGCCGCCGCCGCCATTCCTATTTTGCAGAGCGCCGCCCGCGCTTCCTGGTCCGCCGTACCACTGGTTCGCTGGGCGTTGCGATGAAAATTTCCGGCAAGGAAATCATTGCCCGCCGTTAATAGAGCGGTTGCCGATACCTGAATATTTTAACATGGCTCGCCGGAAAAGGCGGGCCATGTTTCATTTCGGGGCGCCGCACCCCGGAAAAATTCCTCCACCACATCTGTGTGTTGGCGGGGACTATGCCGCCTCGGCGCGCTCAACCTCGACAGTCACATGCGACAAAGCGGCAATCTGGGACAATTTTTCGCGGTACCAGGCGGGAGATTGCGGCTCGCGCGCCACCAGCGAAACGATGGCGCCGTGATGACCGGGGCCCAATTGCCAGACATGGAGATCGGCAATATCGGCCCCTTCCGCTTCGATCACCCGGCGGATAGTGCCGGAGAGATCTTCGCCATCCGAGACATGATCGAGCAGAACCATGCCGCTATCGCGCATCAGGCCGAAGGCCCAGCTACCAATGACCACCGCGCCTGCGATGCCGATCAACGGATCGAGCCAGAGCCAGCCGAAAAGACTGCCGAGCAGCAAGGCCGCAATCGCCATGACAGATGTAAGCGCATCCGCCAGCACATGGATATAGGCGGCGCGCAAGTTGCGGTCTCTGCCGCCATGGTTGCTGGACGCTTCCGAATGGGCGTGATGGCCGTGTTCGTGATGCCCATGGTCGTGACCATGATGATGGTCTTCCTGAAGCAGCAAGGCGCAAACGAGATTAACGGCCAGGCCGATAATAGCGATGACGATGGCCTCACTGAAGTTGATGGCGACCGGCTGAAACACCCGCCAGAGGCTTTCCCAGGCGATGATAACAGCCACGAGGCCGAGAAAAATCGCACTGGAAAAGGCGGCCAGATCGCCGAATTTGCCGGTTCCGAAGGTAAAACCACTATTATCCGCATGGCGCCGCGCCAGGCTATAGGCCATCGCCGCAACAAAAATCGCCCCGGCATGGGTGGCCATATGCCAACCATCCGCCGTCAGCGCCATGGAGCCGAACAAATTGCCCGCGACGATTTCCACCACCATCATCACCGTGGTGACGCCGATCACCGCCCAGGTGCGGCGCTCATTGCGCTGATGGTTTGGGCCTAAGAAGACATGGCTGTGGCGATTGCCCGGCTGATGCTGGTGCGGATGCGGATGAACATGCCCCCCTTGCCCATGGGGATGGTGGCCATGAGGGGGATGCTGATGAGAATCGTGGCTGTGAGACGTTGGGTCCTGGGTCATTTCAGGTAGCTCCTGATCACGTCGATGAGTTCGTCGGCGCCTTGATGACGCTCTGAGGCGCCGAGATTTTCGGCAACGATATGCTCGCGGATATGCTCTTCGACCAATTCGGTCATTAGCCCGGTCAGGGCTCCCCGCACAGAGGCCGTCAGGTTCATGATATCGCCGCATGGCTTTTCAGCCAGAAGCGCGGTTTCGATGGCCTCCATCTGTCCCTTCATCCGGCGGACGCGGGCGAGAAGCTTGGCCTGGTGTTTGATCGTGTGGCTCATAACATAGGGGGGTACCCTATTTTGGAGGTAAATACAAGAGGTCTCTTATATTCTCCAGCCGTCGGGCCGAGTGATCAGGCGAAGGGAATAGCAGCAACCAGACCGATAAACAGGATCAGACCAACCTTGCCATTCAGCTTGAACAGCGCATGGCATTGCAGTGGATTATGGATATCCAGCACCTTGATCTGGTAGCCGAGCAGAACCAGCGCCACCAACAGTCCGAGATAGGCGGGGAAACCGGCTCCAGCCAACAGAAATGCCACGGCCAGCAACAAGCCCATCGCGCCGTAAAATCCGGTGAGCCAGATCTTGGTGTCCTCGGCAAACAGCCTTGCGGTGGAGCGCACGCCGATCAGGGCGTCATCCTCCTTGTCCTGATGGGCATAGATCGTGTCATAGCCGATGGTCCAGACCACGGCGGCGACATAGAGCAGCACGGCGGCCAAAGACAGCGACCCCGTCAGCCCGGCCCAGCCCATCAGCCCGCCCCAGGAAAACGCCAGACCAAGGAAAAACTGCGGCCAATCGGTAAACCGCTTGGCAAAGGGATAGATCACCACGATGGCCAGCGACGCCAGGCCAAGCAGGATGGAAAACCCGTTAAAACAAAACAGAACGGCGGCCCCTACCACCAACTGCGCGACAATGAACAGCTTGGCTTGGCTCCGCGTTACCCGCCCGGAGGGCAAGGGGCGCGAGCGGGTGCGGGCAACCTCCATATCGATTTTCTCATCGACCAGATCATTATAGGTGCAGCCGGCACCGCGCATGGCGACGGCGCCGATGAAAAACAGCAGGAGGTGGGCGATGAAGGTAAAGACCGGCAGCGCGCCGCTGGATGCCAGAAAATTGGCGGCCAGCGCCGAGGACCAGAAGCACGGCCACATCAGCAATTCCCAGCCGATCGGCCGGTCCCAGCGGGCCAGCTGCGCATAGGGCCAAACCGCCCGTGGCAACAGGCGGTAGACCCAATTATCGGAAAGCGCGTCCTGGACGCGGGCGGTGGTGTCGCTGGCGGTGTTCATGATCGAAGTGATAGCTCAAATCCGCGCCCAAGAAAACTATCCTTAAGCCTTGGCCAACAGACACCTTGACGTTCAGAACAGCACCTTTTCCAAGGGCGCACGCAACGCTTCGGCTGCCTTCAGCGTCTCTTCACGTGCGGCGATGTAATCGCGATTGTCGGGCACGCTCATCCGCTTCTTGGTGATTTGCAGCTGGAAAATGAAGAAATCTTCATGGGTGAAGGCCATTTCGGACCCTGCGAGGTAAAACTCCCACATCCGCACGAAGCGTTCGTCATAAAGCCGCGCCGCCTCTTCACGGCGCGCCATGAAACGGTTTCGCCAATGGCGCAGCGTATGGGCGTAATGCATCGGCAGAATTTCGCAATCGGCAACCAGCAGACCGGATTTTTCGATGGCTGGCAGGACCTCGGCAAGCGACGGGATATAGCCGCCGGGGAAGATATATTTCTCGAAAAACGGATTGTTGTAGAGCGCCGGATACGGCTGGCCGATGGAATGCAGGATCATCACCCCATCATCCTGCATCAGCTCATGCACCTTGCGGAAATAATGCAGGTAGTGGGTTGGGCCGACATGCTCGAACATGCCGACCGACACCAGCCGATCAAAAGGCCGGGCCTTCAGTGTGCGGTAATCCTGCAAGTCGAACCGCAGCCTTTCGTCGAGACCGCGTTTGCGCGCCCGTTCGCGCGATACCTTCAACTGTTCTTCGCTGAGCGTGATACCGCTAACATCGACCCCGCAGGTTTCAGCCAGATAGATCCCCATGCCGCCCCAGCCGGAGCCGATTTCCAGCACCCGCTGGCCCGGCTCGGCCATCAGCTTTGCGGCGATGTGGCGCTTTTTCGCCAATTGCGCCTCTTCCAGCGAAATGCCCGGCGGATTGAAATAGGCGCAGGAATATTGCCAGTCCTCGTCCAGAAACAGGTCGAACAGCTTGGCGCTGAGATCGTAATGATGGGCGACATTGCGCTGGTTGCGGTTAACAGGCAACGCGCCCCGCACTTTCGCCGCCACCACCCGCAGCAGCCCGCGCCAGACCATCGGAAAGGTCAGGTCGGACACCAGCGTATTGGTCTTCACCAGTGCCAGCAGGTCGTAGATATCGCCTTTTTCGAAGGCCATCCGGCCCTGCATGTAGATCTCGCCCAGCTTTAGCTGCGCGTCGCAATAGATCTCGTCTTCCGCTTCGTCATCGAAGAAATGGATCGCAATCGGCGGTCCTGAACCATCACCGAAACGCTGCATCTGGCCATCGGCCCCGATGACCTCCAGCGTGCCTTTTCGGATGATCCTCATCAACATACCACGAAGAGACGATGCCATTGACACCTCCTGAAAGGAAAGAGATTGCCTGTCCGCTGATTGCAACCCTATCCTCTCTCGTGGCGCTGACAAGTATGCTTTTGTCACATAATTTTCAAAAATCCATGGAACTTTTCGGAAAAGCAAAACACGCGCTCACCTCAGGGTGTGCGCGTGTTTTTTGTTCCCGCAGTGGTTTATGGTGCATCGGACCGGAAAAACGGACACCGGTTTTCGGTCCGATGCTGATGACGGGTTATTTCTTGCGCATCGCCTCGGCAAGGGCCGCTCCCAGACCACCCATCGCGGGCTTTTCATCGCGGACCGGTTTCGGGTTGGCATTGCGCATCACCGCCGGGCCGCGATTGTCGCGGGCTGACGGTGGCGGGGCTTCGCCACCATCCTTGCGCATGGTCAGCGCAATGCGCTTGCGCTTCACGTCCACCTCGACCACGCGGACCTTGACCACATCACCGGCCTTGACCACCTCATGCGGGTCTTTGACGAATTTGTCGGCCAGTTGCGAGACATGCACCAACCCATCCTGGTGCACGCCAATATCGACAAAGGCACCGAAGGCCGCGACATTGGTAACCGTGCCTTCCAGCAACATGCCGGGCTTCAGGTCGGTGATTTCTTCCACACCATCGGCAAAGGTGGCAGTCTTGAAGCTCGGGCGCGGGTCGCGGCCCGGCTTTTCCAGCTCGGCCAGAATATCTTTCACAGTCGGCAGACCGAATTGCTCATCGACAAACTGGCGCGGGTCCAGCCCTTTCAACAGGCTGCTGTCGCCCATCAACGTGCGCAGATCCCGCCCGCAGGCCGCAACGATTTTCTTGGCGACCCCATAGGCTTCCGGGTGAACAGACGAAGCATCCAATGGCTCCTTCCCATCGGGAATGCGCAGAAATCCGGCGCATTGCTCGAAGGTGCGCGCACCGAGCCGCGCCACTTTCAACAGATCCTTGCGGCTGGAAAACGGACCGGTCTGGTCACGATGCGCGACAATTGCCTCGGCTATCGAGCCGCCCAGCCCCGATACCCGCGCCAGAAGCGGAGCCGATGCGGTGTTGAGATCGACGCCAACAGCATTCACCGCATCTTCCACCACGGCATCCAGCGAACGGCCTAGACGGCCCTGATCGACATCATGCTGATACTGGCCAACGCCGATGGATTTGGGATCGATCTTCACCAGTTCCGCCAATGGGTCCTGCAAACGGCGGGCAATGGACACCGCACCGCGCAAGGAAACATCGAGATTGGGGAATTCCTTGGCGGCCAGTTCCGACGCCGAATAGACCGAGGCGCCTGCTTCCGAGACGATGACCTTGGTGGGCTTCTTGCCGGTCGCGGGCAATTGCGCCAGCATATCGGCCACCAGCTTTTCCGTCTCACGGCTGCCGGTGCCATTGCCGATCGAGATCAGATCGACGCCATGCTTGCGGATCAGCCCCGCCAGCTCGGCCTGCGTGCCGCGAATGTCGTTTTTCGGCGGGAAAGGATAGACCGTCGTGGTTTCCAGCACCTTGCCGGTGCCATCGACGACAGCCACTTTCACGCCGGTGCGAATGCCCGGATCAAGCCCCATGGTGGGGCGCGAACCGGCAGGGGCGGCCAACAGCAAATCCTTGAGATTGCGGGCAAAAACGTGGATTGCCTCTTCCTCGGCCCGCTCCCGCAGGTCGCGCATCAGGTCCAGTGACAAGGACATGGAGAGCTTCACCCGCCAGGTCCAGCCCGCCACCTCCATCAGCCATTGGTCGGCAGGGCCTTTCTGGCCAATCTGATAGGCTGACGCAATCATCCGGTGGGTCGGCTTGATCAGCGAGGTGTCGTCCTTGTCCGCCTCAATGGTCAGCGTCAAAATCTCTTCATTCCAGCCGCGCAGCATGGCGAGCGCCCGGTGGCCCGGCACCGTTGCCCAGCGCTCGAAATGGTCGAAATAATCAGCGAATTTCTCGCCAGACGCCTGTTTGCCATCGACCACCTTGGCATAGAGGATTGCCTTGTCTTTCAGGTAATTGCGCAGGCTTTTCAACAGGTCGGCATTTTCCGCCATGGCTTCGGCAATAATATCGCGGGCGCCTTCCAGGGCCGCTTTCACGTCGGCCACTTCGCCCTTCACATAGGCTTCTGCCAGCTTGGCCGGATCGCCGGTGCGGTCTTCCCAAATCGCATTGGCCAGCGGCTCCAATCCCTTTTCACGGGCGATTTCGGCGCGGGTGCGGCGCTTGGGCTTATAGGGCAGATAGATGTCTTCCAGCTCCGCCTTGGTGGTGGTGCGGGCAATCTTGATGGCCAGTTCATCGGTCATCTTGTCTTGTGACGTAATGCTATCGACAATCGCCTTGCGGCGCGCACCCAGCTCACGCAAGTAAGTCAGGCGCTCGGCCAGATTGCGCAATTGCGTATCATCAAGCCCGCCGGTCACTTCCTTGCGGTAGCGGGCGATGAAGGGAACCGTGGCGCCGCCATCCAGCAAATCCACTGCGGAGATCACCTGATCGGCTCGGGCATTGATCTCGCCCGCAATGAGTGCGGCAATGGATTTGATATCGTCGGCCATGAAACTTCCTTCTCGCTTGTGCGGCGCGACTGTAGCCAGCCAATTGGGCAACACAACAGCCAAGCAGCGCGACTCCACAGGAAAGCGGCCAGAAGATCAACCTGCGGGTTAACCATTGCACCAGGAAATCGCCAGCAGAACAAGGTTAACCATTTATGACCATTCACTTTTTCTACACTGCCCCTATAGTTCGAAATGGAGCAGGCACACCCTGCCAGGAACAGGTCAGCGATGAATAAAAGCCAATACATCCAAAGTCTTGACGGGTTGCGCGGCCTTGCCGCCTTTGCCGTGGTGCTCTCGCATATGCCCTTGCTGCTTGGCGTCAGCCTTCCGGCCCTGCTGGTCGGCGATCCCTCGGTGGCGCTGTTTTTTTCGCTCAGCGGCTTCCTGATGGCCCATCTTTATGGCGCAAAGCCTTTCACCCGCGCCAGTGTGGCCGATTATCTCGTGCATCGCTTCGTGCGGATCTATCCGGTCTATCTCGTCGCGGTGCTGCTGGTCATCCTGCTCTCGGCCATTCCTGTCTTGCACTATATCCAGCCGGTCACCAGTCTAGTGGAGATCGTCCGCCATATCGCCATGATCGGCTCCAGCGGCGTGTTCTGGTCGGTGCCACCGGAAATCCAGTTCTATCTGTTTTTCCTGCTGCTCTGGCTGTGCTTCGAAAATCCGGCCAAACGCCCCGGCCTTTGCGCGGCCATCGCTGGCGGATTCGCCATCGCCATGTATCTCGGCTTCCCCGGACCCGGCATCGTGCTGCTGTCGAAAATTCCCTATTTTCTATTCGGCGCTCTGGCAGGCAGAGTGTTTTTCGCTGGCTATTGCCGGCCAGCAACGGCGCTTTCCGGTCTCGTGGTCCTTGGGTTGATCGCCCTGTTCTTTCTCGGCCAAAGCTTTTATGCCGCCACCAATACTTTCTGGGGTACATCAACGGCGCTGATCGCCACCATCATCGTCTATCTCAGCGCCTGCGAAGCGCCGATCTCCAAGGCGCTGCTGGCCTCGGCTCCGCTGCGCTTTGCGGGACGGATCAGCTTTTCGCTCTATCTCTTCCACATGCCCGTCAGCTTCCTGACACTCACGGCGCTGCGCAGTGCGTTTGGCGCTGCCCTTCCCGGCTGGCTTGCCGCCCTTATCATGATTTTCGCCAGCCTCGGGATGGCAACGCTCAGCTATAGCCTCATCGAAAAACCGTCCCGCCGCTTCTTTCTTGGCCTGTGGAAGGCACGTTTACCGGTCTTGCCTTCCGCAACCGGCAAACCGGACATTCCCGCTGCCGCGCACCTTTCCTCTTGACCTTTTCGGCTGCCCGCCTTAACCGCCGGGCAGGTTTTCCAGAGGGCTTTGCCATGAATATTCTGCTGATCGGTTCGGGTGGACGTGAACACGCGCTGGCCTGGAAGCTTGCCCAATCGCCGCTGATCGGTGCGTTCTACGCTGCGCCCGGCAATCCGGGCATTGCCGAACATGCCGAACTGGTGGACATCAATATCGACGACCACAGCGCCGTCATCGCCTTCTGCAAGGCAAAGGCGGTGGATTTCGTGGTGGTCGGGCCGGAAGCGCCACTGGTTGCCGGGCTTTCCGATGCGCTGCGGGCTGCGGGCCTTACAGTTTTCGGTCCATCGGCCGCAGCCGCGCAGCTGGAAGGCTCCAAGGGTTTTACCAAGGATGTCTGCGCCCGCTTTAACATCCCGACCGGCGCTTACCAGCGTTTCAACAATGCGCCGAAAGCCAAGGCCTATGTGCGCCAGCAGGGCGCGCCGATCGTCATCAAGGCCGATGGCCTGGCGGCTGGCAAGGGCGTGACCGTGGCAATGACGCTGGACGAGGCGCTGTCGGCTATCGATGATTGTTTCGAAGGCGCCTTCGGGGCCGCCGGTGCCGAAGTGGTGGTGGAAGCCTATCTGGATGGTGAGGAAGCCAGCTTCTTCTGCCTGTGTGACGGCAAGACGTTGCTGCCGCTGGCCACCGCCCAGGACCATAAGCGGGTTGGCGATGGCGATACCGGCCCCAATACCGGGGGCATGGGTGCCTATTCCCCTGCCCCCGTGATGACGTCTGACATGGTGGAGCGCACCTTGCGCGAGATCATCGAGCCGACCATGCGCGGCATGGCGGAACTGGGCATGCCGTTTTCCGGTGTGTTCTTTGCGGGGTTGATGATCACCGAAAAAGGCCCCGAACTGATCGAATACAATGTCCGCTTTGGCGATCCGGAATGTCAGGTGCTGATGATGCGGCTGAAAAGCGATCTCCTGCCGCTGCTGCATGCCTGCGCATCCGGCACGCTGGACCAGGTTGCAGCCGAGTGGCACGATGACCCGGCGCTGACTGTGGTGCTGGCCTCCAAGGGTTATCCGGGCAGTTTCACCAGAAACACCCCCATCGCCGCCGTGCCTGCCGCAAGCGACGAGGCAAAGGTTTTCCATGCCGGCACCGCCCTGAAGGACGGTCAGTTGATTGCCACCGGCGGGCGCGTGCTGAACGTCACTGCCCGTGGCAAGACGGTGGCGCAAGCCCAGGCAAAGGCCTATGCGCTGGCCCGGCAGGTGGAATGGGACAATGGTTTCAGCCGCAGCGATATCGGCTGGCAGGCGATTGCCCGCGAAAAGCAATCGGAATCCTGATCCAAAACGAGCAATCGATAAAATTTGAACATTCCGGATTACGGCACGACAACATCCTTTGGCTAATCTCCCCCCAAGAATTTGAGGAGCCAGCCGTTGAGGAACCAGTCAATGCGTGTCGTGATCGCCACTCTTGCCACCCTGTTGCTGTCACAGATGGCGCAGGCCTCGTCCATCGAAATAATCGGTGGCGGCAACGTGGCAACGCCCAGCATTTCGGCTATGTCCTGCACAACCTGCCCGCCCAGCGCCCAGATAAAAGCGCCGGAACAGGCGCAGGAAACCCTAGCGGAAGGCACCCAGCGGATCGAGCTTCGCGACACCAACGGCCATAAACAGCTGCTGCGCACCGAAGCCTGGCTGGGCGGTTCGCCCGTCACTTACGTCCAGAAGGCGGATGGCTGGCTGGACCATGACAATCAACTGGTGGGGCTGGCCGGAGACGGGCTGGACACGGCAGCGACCACCGCCGCCGTCGGCGATGAGCATCGCCCTCTCGATGCTGCCAGCATGCAACTGCGCCTGAAATAATTCCGCCGCTGCCGGCCCCTTGGTGTCGATGAGGACGATCTGAGACTGTGGCATGCCCTTGCCGTTTGCGACATGTTGCAGACCCACAACTCAGACGACAATCATCGAGATAATACAGTCAATGACTGCCAAGCGACTGTCTTTATGCTTTTTTTAGCAAATGCCACTATACTCCTTGAAAATTGATCGAGGCTGAAGACACCTATGAAAAATCTCAGGATTTCGCTGCAACTGTTCCTGCTGGTTGGCGGATTGATGGCGGCTTTCGCAATCGCGACATTCTTCCAGATCCGCTCTTCGGAGCAAACCATCTATACCCAGCGCTATGAAATGCTGCGCACCGAGGTGGAAACCGCTATTTCGGTGATGAAGTTTTACAATGCCAAGGAAGTGGCGGGAAGCCTGTCGCGGGCCGATGCGCAAAAGCAGGCCTATGAGACGATCAACGCGCTGAAATTCGATCCCGACGGCTATTTCTTCGGCTACGACTACGATGTGAACATGCTGTTTCATCCCGATCCAAAGCGGGTCGGGCAGAATTTCAAGGGCAAGGCCGACAGCAAGGGCTTTGCCTATCGTGACGAACTGGTCAAGCTTGGCAAGGCTGGCGGTGGCCGCACCGATTTCTATGGCCCCAAGCCGGGTCAGGAAGGCAATGATTTCCGCAAGAGTTCCTACGCCAAGGCCTTCGAGCCCTGGGGCGTGGTCGTCGTGACCGGTCTTTACATGGACGATCTCGATGCTGAAGTGAATGCGGCGATATTCAAGGCCATTTCCACGGGCCTGATCGTCTTCGTCATCGGTCTTGCCGCCGCTTATGTGGTGATCCGTGGCATTTCGCGGCCGCTGACGGCCATTCACGATGCGCTGGGGGCTGTGGCCGATGAAAATGTCACCCTGGCCATTCCCCATACCAATATGAGCAATGAAGTTGGCATGATGGCAAAGGCGACCAAATCCTTGCAGGAAAAGGTGCGCGAACGCCATGCCATGGTGGCCCGCCAGGAGGAACAGCAGCGCGAACTGGACGAAGAGCGTCAGCGCAATGCCGACCGGCAGGCCGAAGAGGCCCGCGCCCAGGCACATGTGGTAGCGACCATCGGCGCCTCGCTGGAAAAGCTGGCAACCGGAGACTTGACCGTGCGCTGCGCCGATCTCGGTGCCAAATACGAGGATCTGCGCCATAATTTCAACGATGCCATGACCCGGCTGGAGCAGGCCATGGCCCGCGTCAACCTGAAGGGCAACGATATCAGCGTCAGCAAGGAAGAAATCCGCCGCGCCTCTGGCGAGCTTGCGACCCGCACCGAGCGCCAGGCCGCCAATCTGGAGGAAACCTCGGCAGCCTTGGACGAATTGACCGTGGCAATCCGCCAGACCGCCGATGGCGCCCGCGAGGCGGCAAGCCGGGTGAAATCGGTCAGCCGGGAAGCCCAGCAGAGCGACGGCATCGTCAGCCACGCCATCGAAGCGATGAGCGGTATCGAAAAATCCTCCGAGGAAATCACCAAGATCATCGGGGTGATCGACGAGATCGCCTTCCAGACCAACCTTCTCGCGCTCAATGCCGGTGTGGAAGCCGCGCGGGCCGGCGAAAGCGGCAAGGGGTTTGCAGTCGTCGCCCAGGAAGTGCGCGAGCTGGCACAACGCTCGGCGGCAGCCGCCAAGGAAATCAAGGCGCAGATCGCTCGCTCATCGGCCCAGGTCACGGAAGGCGTGCAGCTGGTGGGCCGCACCGGCGAAGCCCTGAAGCGGATCTCCAACCAGATCACCGAGGCCAACGAAGTGGTGGGGCGCATTGCCGCCAGCGCTCAGGAACAGGATACGACCCTGCGCTCGATCTCGTCCGCGCTGAACGTGCTCGACACCACGACCCAGCAGAATGCCGCCATGGCCGAGGAAACCACCGCCTCAGCCGAGATTCTCGCCAACGATACCGGCGACCTTCTGCACCTGATCCAGGGCTTTCGCGTTAACCAGCAGGCCGACGGCGCGGCTCTTGGTGGCATGGCCCAGCAGATGCGCCGGGCGGGCTGAAACAGATCACTCCCAAGACGAAAGCCGCCGGAGCAATCCGGCGGCTTTTTCTGTTAATCGTTGCTTGAAAGCGCTGCCTCAAGCGCGTCTATGTCCCTATCTGAAAACACCGCAACACCCGCCTGTTTCAACAGTGCCGCAGTCACGCCGAAGCCCGGATGGCGCTTTCCTGAAAACGAGCCGTCATAGATAAAGCCGGAGCCGCAGGACGGGCTGCCATCGATCAGCAGCGCGTAGCGACAACCCTGTTCCAGGGCCATATCCACCGCTTTGCGGCCACCGGCGATGAACTCTGTGGTGACATCGCCGCCGGTCACTTCCAGAACACGGGCGCGGCCATGCAACACATCCTCACCAGTGCCGCCCTGCTCTATTTCCGCTGGTGGACGCGGTGTCGGCAGGCCACCGGCCTGTTCCGGGCAAAACACCACCAGCCGCCCCTCGTCTTCCCAACGGGCAATAGCGGGATGATGCAGGGGCTTGCCCTTGCCATCATAGCGCACCGGGCGACCCATCAGACAGGCGCTGATCAGGATTTTATCGATCATGAGAGCATCGGACCGAAAAGTGGGACCCGGTTTTCGGATAAATCCGATGCGCAAACAAAAACTGAGAGCATCGTGCTGATTCCGGTTTTCTGCACCATGCTCTACTGCATAATTCTTTAAACCGGAATCGGTTTAAAGAGAAAATTATGCAGCAAATATAAAGCGCTACAGCGAACCTTTGTGCGCCATATATGGCGCACGGCGCTGTAGTCAAGCTGGCGTTCCACATCCATGTGTTCGTGAAGAACACGGATAATCTCGATGATGGCAAGGTCCAATTTTCGGTAGAAAACCAAGTGAACACCCACTCTACGCCGACGATAATCCTTTCTGATCCAGGATACATCCTCACCCACATTGGGGCTCACCGGCATTGGGGAACGCCGCGATCTCCTCAAACTTGTCGAAGAGTAGGTTGAGATAGCGCTCAGCCTGTTCATGTGACCAGCGTTCAATTCCATAGGACCAGATTTCACGAAGATCCTGCTCTGCCGCAGGGCGAAGCCGGTACTCACCCACTGGTTTAAAGGCCGCTGCGCAAATCGTTGATGAAGGATTGCCTGTCGATTTTGCGGGCAGGTCCGCTGTTTTCCCCATCTGCCAAAGCCTGACGGAGGGTGATCAGCTTACGCTGCTCTTGTTCCAGTAAACGCAAACCGGCTTCAACCACTTCACGTGGCGAACCGTAACGACCGCTTTCAACCTGCCGTTCGATGAAGGGAGCGAACTGGTCGCTGATCGCAATGTCTACCGGCTTCGCCATCCATCTGCCTCAGAACGCATGCGCCCAACACCAGCGCTACCAGATAAAGATAAGCCCATCGCGCATTTTGCGCAATGACAGCCGGGGCAGGCCAATATGCCCGACCCGACCATCGGATCATCCCGCGATCTTACCCAGCGATTTTGGAGAAATCTGCCACCGTGCCGGTTGCCTCGCGGATCGCTTTCAACAGCGCCAGGCGATTGGCGCGGATGGCGGCGTCATCGTCATTGACCAGCACATCCTCGAAGAAACGATCGACCGGGGCACGCAGGGTGGACAGTGCCTGCATGGCGGAGCGGAAATCTTCCTTAGCCACGGCCTCGGCTGCGGATTGGGTCGCCTGGGTGATGGCGGCATAAAGCGCCTTTTCAGCGTCGAGTTTCAGCAGCGCCTCGGACACGCCATCGGCCACCACCGTCCCCTTCTTTTCCTCCGCTGCCAGCAGCTGCGTGGCGCGCTTGGTGCCCGCCAACAGGTTCTTGCCGTCTTCGGAGGTGATGAAAGCCGTGAGTGCTTCGGCACGGCGGGCGACCATCAGCAGGTCGTCGGCGGCAGAGAAAGCCCCCTCACCCTGCTCTTTGACACCAACGAGTTTCTGAATAAAAGTTGCGCCCCGCGGCCCGGAGGGAACGGCAATTACGGCATCTACGATGTCATGACGTGCGCCCTGCTCTCGGAGGTAAACTTTCAGGCGCTCATGGAAAAAGGAGATGAGGGAAACTGAAATATCCCAAGCTAATGGCCCAGCTACCTCTCCAAGAGCTTGGAAACCAGATTCCCCGACCAGTTGATCGTATATATCTTGTCTAGCTGAATCAGAAAACAAACCTACAGCAGCCAAACTATCTGCGGCAGCGAGGTATTTTCCAGAGGACTGTATCTGTTTAGAAATAAAGAAATCAACTAACGGAGGCGCAAAGGCGCGAATGAGGGAAATCCGGATGCCCTTCTCCAACAAAATCCGCACCACACCCAACGCAGCCCGCCGCAATGCAAACGGGTCCTTCGACCCTGTCGGCTTCTCGTCAATCGCCCAGAATCCAACCAGCGTATCCAGCTTATCGGCCAGTGCCACCGTAATCGCCACCTTGTCTTCCGGCAGGCGATCCGATGGGCCTTGTGGCTTGTAATGATCCTCGATGGCTGCGGCGACGCTTTCGTGCTCACCCTGAAGCGTCGCATATTTGCGGCCCATCAAGCCTTGCAGTTCGGGGAATTCGCCGACCGCTTCGGTGCGCAGATCGGCCTTGGCCAGCACCACGGCGCGATCAACCAGTGCTTCGTCAGCACCCACAATCGGCGCCAGAACCTTGGCCAAAGCGCGGATGCGGGCGACCTGCTCGCCTTGGCTTCCGAGCTTGGCGTGGAAGGTCACATTCAGCGCATCCAGCTTGGCCATCCGCTGGTCGAGCGGTTTTTTCAGGTCGAGGCCGAATTTTGCGGCAGAGGCTTCAAGCGTTTGCAGATCCGGCAAATTGCCCTGGTCGCGCTTCCAGAAATGCAGGGCATCGGACAGGCGGGCGCGGACCACTTTACCATTGCCATGGATGATTTCCGCGCCGCCATCATGGGCGGCGATGTTGGAGATCAGGATGAAATGGTTGGAGAGCGCGTCACTCTCGCCAATTGGCCGGGTGACGAAGCATTTCTGGTTGGTCTTGATGGTCAACCGGATAATTTCCGAGGGGATCGACAGGTAATCGGCCTCAAACGTGCCGAGCAGGACTTGCGGATATTCCACCAGGCCGGACACTTCTTCCAGCAGGCCCTCATCTTCCACCAGGTCCAGCCCGTTGGCAAAGGCGATGTCGCGGGCGTCGTGCAGAATGATGTCCTTGCGCCGTTCGGCATCAAGGATCACCTTGGCCTTTTCGAGGCTCGACACATAATCGTCGAAGCGCCGCACGGTGATGGCATCCGGCGCATGAAAACGGTGGCCATAGGTGATGTTGGAGGCGGTGATCCCGTCGATGTCGAAGGGAATGATCGCCACTTCGTCATGCTCGGAGCCGAAAGTACAGAGGATGGATTGCAGCGGCCGCACCCAGCGCAGGCTTTCCGACCCCTTGCCCTCGATGCCGCCATAGCGTGAACCCTTCGGCATGGAAGCCGCACCTGATCGCATGGACTTCGGCCAGGGAAAGCTGCGGATAATGCCCGGCATCACCTCGGTGATGATCTCTTCCGCTGACCGGCCCGGCTTATCGATCATCGCGACATAGAAATCGCCCTTCTTGGGATCGGTCTTAACCACGGCCTGATCGATGGAGGCAAGCCCCGCGCCGCGCAGAAAGCCCTCAATGGCCTTTTCCGGCGCCGAGACGCTTGGTCCCTTGCGCTCTTCCTTGACATCGGCGGACCGGGCCGTCAGGCCGCGAATGTCCAGCACCAGCCGGCGCGGCGTCCAGTATTCCCGCGCACCTTCATAGGTCAGGCCCGCATCGACAAGTGCATCGGTGACCAGCTTTTTCAGATCACCCGCCGCCTTGCGCTGCATGCGGGCGGGGATTTCCTCGGAGCGAAGTTCAAGCAGAAGATCGGGCATGGGACTGACTTTACGGTTGGCTTTATCGTGAAGCGGACTTAGCAAGCCCGAAGCGAAAAGTCATCCATGCAATGGCGGCAAAATGCCATCTGACCGATGGCATTTTGCGCTTTCCCCCTAGTGAGCCGACAACAATGCTTGTTGAAGCAGATCGCTGCGCACCTTGTTTTTATGCTCCGCAACCATGCCCGGAATAAGGAATGCATCGATCAGCAACCATAGCCCAACGATTGCAAGCAAAATCAATCCCACGCCAACAACCGCAAGCAGCCAACCAGCAATAGTCATGAGCAGAATCGCAATCGCAGAACCCTTTCGACCAAGATAGAAGCGATGTCCACCGAGATAACCGACAAAGAACCAAAGCGCATAGCTTGCGCCCATCGACTTCGCTTCGTTGGTTACACGTTGTTCTATTAGAATTTGTTGTTCAGTTGATATAGCCATAAATGCCCCCAGGTTACCGAGGGAATTTATTGAAGGCTTCCGATTTATGCAACCCAAGACTGTATATTGCCAAAATACTCCCCATCAAGATGAAGAGATTGGGTAATTTCAGTCGTTCTGATATGCCACCCCAAGCGTCGCCAGCGCGTCCCAATAGCCGGGATAGGTTTTGGCCACGCAGCCGGGATCGAGAATGGTGATGCCGCCCACTTTCAGGCCCGCCAGTGCAAAGCTCATGGCGATGCGGTGATCGGCGAAGGTGTCGATCTTCGCGGGCAGGGTTTGTCCCGCCAATGCCGGATCGGCGGCGATGATCAGGTCGTCGCCCTCTTCCGTGGCAAGGCCGGGGCGGATGGCGTTGAGGCCGGTCGAGAGCGCCCGGATACGGTCGCATTCCTTGACGCGCAGATTGGCGATACCGACGAAACGCACCGGCGTTTGGTTGAAGGCCGCCAGCACGGCAATGGTCGGAATAGCGTCCTGCATCTGGCTGCCGTCGATCACCTCGGGCATCTGCGGGAAAGCGGAAATGACAGCATGCGCCTTGGCATCCGGCTGGGTAAACTGCCCGGCAGGTGTGCCGATATCGACCTTGCCGCCGGTCAGCACTTCGGCAGCCCAGAGATAGGTGGCGGCGGAGGCATCCGGCTCGATGTGGAAATCGCTTGCCTTGTAGCCGGTCGGCTCGATCCGCCAGATGGTTTCGGACGGTTGCTCGATCCGAGCGCCAAAGGCGCGCATGGCCGCAAGTGTCAGGTCGATATAGCCGCGCGCGCCGATCTCGCTGCCGGCCAGTTCCACCTCGAACGCCTCGCCCGCCATCGGGGCGGCCATCAGCAGCGCCGAAACATATTGGCTGGAGAGACCGGCATCGATCACCACCCGGTTTTTGGTAAACGCGCCCTTGGCATCGATGGCAACCGGCGGGCAGCCGCTTGGGGCGGCAATCGCCACGCCCAGCGATTGCAGCGCATCGACCAGCGGCTGGATCGGCCGTTTGCGCATATGCTCATCACCGTCGATGGTGAAACGGCCATTGGCCAGCGCCACCGCAGCCGTCAGAAAGCGGGTCGCTGTCCCGGCATTGCCCAGAAACAATGCCTCATCAGGTGCGCGCCACAGGCCCGTACCGGTCACGACAAAACTGGTCTCATCCGGCTCCTCGACGGTGACGCCCATGGCTCTCAGCGCATCGGCCATATAGCGGGTATCATCGCTTTTCAGCGCGCCGGTCAACCGGCTGGTGCCATTGGCCAGACCCGCCAACAGCAGTACCCGGTTGGTGATCGACTTCGAGCCGGGCGGGCTGACATGGCCGGTCAACGGCTTTGCGGGTGGCAGGATGGTGAGGGCATCGGCAGTCTGGGCGGTAAGGGTCATGAGCATGTCCGTGGGTTAGCCGGGCTTTTGCCTACTGCATAATTCTTTAAACCGGAATCGGTTTAAAGAGAAAATTATGGCGCTGTAGAGCAATATGCGATTCATAAGACGCAGATAAGATGCTGTATCAGCTTAAATTTGCTGCATAATCTTTTCCTCAAATCGCCTCCGACTTAAGGAATTATGCAAGTAGCGCGCTGCCGTTTCCTTTGCAATCTTCAATGCGCCGATCTTCAAAATGCCCGCCTTCAAGGTTCAGGCCATCAAGGTTCAGGGAGATCACGATCAAGAAACAACCGTGCCAGCCTGGTTTCCTGGGCTTTCGCCATCGTACGGGCATAGGCATCCATGGCCAAAAGCGAAAGCAGGGTCGCAACACCACCGGCAGCGGCAAGATGCAGGATGTGTTGACTATGGGCCGAGAACTGCAACCGGTCGGCCACAGCCTGCGATACGACATTCATCACCGTCAGGCTCACCAGATTGCAGACCAGAATGGATGGAGCCAGCCAGTACAAGTCTCGAACGTTCAAAGCTGGCAGATCATGATCCGGCGCTTGTCCTTCCGGCGGAGCGTGGTCATCGCGCATGGTGATGCGGGCAATTTCCATCATCACCACCTGCGGCAGTATATATTTGATGATCGGCACGAACCAGCAGATCACCGAGACCCAGGGGCCAAGTCGTGGCGGCGCATCGGGTGAAAGACGGGTGGCGAAGTGAACGGCAAACCAGAGCCAGGCCAGCCAGAAACAGGCGCTTGCAACCCGAAACGCGAGGGCGCCAATCTCGATGAAAGCCGCCCAGCGGCCAACACCCTGCGCCAGCCAGCTGGTTACGCCGGTATAGGTCGCAAAACCGGTGGCCGCCACCACATATTGAACCCAGGCAGTGTAGAGAAAAAACGGCACCAGAATGAAATAAAGCACCCCGCAGAGAGCGGCCAGAATCAGCCAACCGCGCCGCATCCATGTCATTCGCCGGAGAAGGGTGTCCAGCGTCATGCCCTTGCCCTCTCCCCAGCCGTTTCCAAGCTCTTACGCGGCCTTGCCGAAATTCGCGCCACCGGCATCGGTCTGCAAAAAGGCCTCGCCGCAGGCCTTGGCCAGCGTGCGCACCCGCAGGATATAGCTCTGGCGCTCAGTCACGGAAATCACCCCGCGCGCATCGAGCAGGTTGAAGACGTGGCTTGCCTTGATGCACTGGTCATAGGCCGGAAACACGCACTTGTGTAGAACCTGATTGGCGCTTTCGCCCGGCGCACCGGCGTCCAGCAGCGCCTGGCATTCCTTCTCGGCATCGGTAAAATGCCGCAGCAGCATTTCGGTATTGGCATATTCGAAATTATGGCGGGAATATTCCTGCTCGGCTTGCAGGAAGACATCGCCATAGGAGATCTTTTCCTCGCCTTCGCGGCCATTGAAGTTCAGGTCATAGACATTGTCGACGCCCTGCACATACATGGCCAGACGCTCCAGACCATAGGTCAGTTCGCCCGCCACCGGCGAGCATTCGATGCCGCAAACCTGCTGGAAATAGGTGAATTGCGAGACTTCCATGCCGTCGCACCAGCATTCCCAGCCGAGACCCCAGGCGCCCAGCGTCGGGCTTTCCCAATCGTCTTCCACAAAGCGCACGTCATGCAGCAGCGGATCGAGACCGATGGCCTTCAACGAGCCGAGATATAGCTCCTGCAGGTTGGATGGGTTGGGCTTCAGGATCACCTGATATTGGTAGTAATGCTGCAAGCGATTGGGATTTTCGCCATAGCGGCCATCGGAAGGACGGCGCGAGGGCTGGACGTAAGCAGCCTTCCAGGGCTTGGGCCCAAGCGCGCGCAGCGTCGTTGCCGGGTGAAACGTACCAGCGCCGACTTCCATATCATAGGGTTGCAGCACGGCGCAGCCCTTGTCGGCCCAGTAATTGTGCAGCGTCAGGATCAGCGCCTGAAAGGAGCGCTTCGGGTCCATATGCGGGGCGGAAGCCGAAGGAGCGAGAGGAAGCGTCATGGGAACCTGCATTTATCATCGAAATCAAAGGGTCAGTCTGACCTGCCATGCGCGGCCTTTCCGGTCAAGAGTGGCGTCGTTTGGCAGAGGCTACTCATCAGTCCGGTCGCTCAGTGGCTGACGACCTGATCCAATTGCCCACACAGCAAAAACACCACGCCTTCAGGCGCAAAATCAATCTTCGCCTCACCGCGAAACAGATCCGCCACGACACGCTCGGTCAGCTTGGAACCGAAGCCGCGACGCTGCGGTTCAGACACGGTTGGCCCGCCGCGCTCGCTCCAGCGCAGAAAAAACCGGCCATCCTCCTGATTGCCCCATTCCACCTCCACCTGACCGCCCGTTACCGACAGCGATCCATATTTCGTGGCATTGGTGGCAAGCTCATGCAGGGCAAGCGACAGGCCGAGCGCCTGGCGCGACGAGGCCTGCATGGATAAAGGCCCAGTGATCAGGAAGCGCTCGGGACTGTCGCGATGTGGTTCGATGGCATTTTCGACCACTTCGGCAATATCCGCCGAGGCCACGCTCTTGCCGGTCAACAAATCCTGTGCCTTGGACAAGGCCTGAATACGGGCCGAAACCAGACTTGCCGCCTGCGGCAGCGATTGTGCGCCGCGCATGGTCTGGCCGACGATGGATTGCACCATGGCCAGCATGTTTTTCACCCGATGCGCGAGTTCGCCGTTCAGCAGGCGCAATTCCTGCTCAAATGCTTCTTTTTGACGAAGATGCTGGCGGGTTTCCTCATGGTTCGTTTCCAGCGCCCGGCGGTCAAGCACGGCCTGCGTCGTCTCCGTGACGATGTTCAGCAGGCCATGCACCGCGCCATCGTCACCGTAAAGCGGGCTATAGGAAAAGGTCCAGTAGGTCTGTTCCGCAAACCCATTGCGGGTCATCACCAGGGGTAAATTTTCTTCCCATGTTGCCTTGCCGGCCAGGGCACTGCGCACATAGGGCAGAACTCCTTCCCAGACATCCGCCCAGATCTCGGTAAAGGGCCGCCCCAGCGCCTTGTCCTTGCGCAGGCCCAGTATCGGCTCATAGGCATCGTTATAGAATTGCAGCAGGTCCGGCCCCCACCAGAAGCACATTGGCTGGCGCGAGGCCAACACCATTCGCATGGTGATTTTCAGCGACAGCGGCCAGGTATTGATTGGACCGAGCGATGTCTCCGCCCAGTCGAAATGGCGGATCATCTCACCAACCCTGCCGCCTCCGGCCAGGAAATCATCTGTGCTGATCGATGCATGAGAGGATGGCCAAGCCTGTTTCGCCTCCGGAAAAGACAATGCCAAGATCCCCCAGGTTCATAGTATTACATCATAGGATTACAGTGCCGAGCGCTCTTCGGGCGCATTCCGGTTCACTGTAACAGTTTATAGGCTTTGTATAATCCCTGTCCTGACCCATAGGGGATCAGGCAGACGTACCGCCAACGCAGTGAAACAGGTTTCACCAGCAGGTTGTTCCCGCTCATAAGATCATAATTCCAGCGCGATGCAAGCAAAGTTGCACAACCACACTGCCGTAACACGTGTGTGCTACGCTTACAGCGCCGTGCGCCATATATGGCGCACAAAGGTTCGCTGTAGCGCTTTATATCTGCTGCATAATTTTCCGGTCAGTCGTCCTGCTTCACCCTGTATTCACCGGTCTTCGGGTCCTTGACCAGGGTGGTGATCGCGTCGCTGTCGCGCCCGCTGCGGCGATGGGCATTCACCGTTTTACGCTGCGCTACCGATGCGGTCCAGCGCCGGTAATACCAGACGGCAAGACCGATCAGGATGATGAAAAAGAGAATGCGCGTCATGCTGCCTGCTCGCCAACGGATCACACTGCCCGCTGGAAAACCGAGAGGACATCACCCTCTTTTATCAGGTCGCCCGCATCTCCGAAAGCCCCGCTCGCGCCAAAACACAAACGACATCAAGCATTTCTAAAGCCCGTAGCGCGCCCACAGCGCCCGGTCTTCCAGCGTCTCGACAAGACCGGCGGCAGCAGCACTGCCAATATCGCCGGACGCCGAGATGCCGCAAGCAGATAGTGCCGTATCAACGCCCGGCAGACGGCGACCGAACAGTCCGCGCGCCCCGGAGATCAATTCCAGCCGGGCTGTCTTGCCATAGCGGGCCTTGATGTCTTCGCGCATGCTGCCGAGTGCATCGACCAGACCAAGCTCGAAACCCTTGCGCCCGGTCCAGAACAGGCCAGAAAACAGCTCCGGATTGTCGTTAAGCCGGATGCCGCGCCGCGTCTTGACTATATCGATAAAAACACCGTGAATATCCAGCTGAAGGGTCTTCAGATACTCGATATCGCTCTGCTTTTCCGGCTGAAAGGGATCGAGCATCACCTTGTTTTCGCCCGCCGTATAAACGCGCCGCTCGACGCCGATCTTCTTCAGCAGGTCGGGAAAGCCGAAACCGCCTGAAACGACACCGATCGAGCCGACAATCGAGGTCGGGTCGGCAATGATTTCATCACCGGCAAGCGCAATCATATAGCCGCCGGAGGCTGCCACATCTTCCACGAACACCAGCACGGTCTTGCTGTGTTCATCGGCCAGGGTGCGAATGCGCTGGTAGATCATCCGCGATTGCACCGGCGAGCCGCCTGGCGAATTGATCGACAGCACCACAGCCGGGCTGTCCTTCAACTTGAAGGCTTTTTCCAGAAGCGGGGCAACAGCGGCAAGGTTCAGCGCCGGGCGAAACCGGCTGCCGCCGCTCATGATCGCGCCATGCAGCCGCACGACCGGAATGACGATTTCCTGCTTGCGAAACCGCTTCGGCACCCACCGCTTCCATAGACCCGCCATGCGTCACATCCTTTGCTGCTTCAAACCGAACAGTCATGTAAGTCCTGAGGGCGTAAACGCAATGGCAGGGCTGATTTTTGCCGAATGATCCCGCCACGACGACCTGTCAGATCGTCTTGATGTCCAGTCGTGGATAGGCCCCTCGGCCATTGTTGAGCGCATCGACCTGCGGCAGGAAGGCATGGCCTTCAGGCCCATGCATGATCAGCGGGCTGCGGAAGGTGAGCCGGGCGCGCGAGCCTTTAATCGCCGTCAGCAGCAGGCGGATAGCACTTTCGCCCTCCCTTGGATGGATAAGGGTGATCTCGATGCCGCCAAAGCGTTTGCCGCAGGCGGCGATGATCTCGGCCACCGATTGCGGCCGGGCGATCAGCGACAATTGCCCGCCCGGTTTCATGATCGCACCAGCGGTGCGCAGCCAGCGTTCAAACAGATCCCCGTCCATGGCATGCGCCTCGGCCTTCAGACTGTCAGGCGTCATACGATCGCGCCCGTCATTGAAGGGCGGGTTCATGATCACATGATCGAAAGCATCATCCGACAATCCTGCCGCCCGGCGCGCCCGCCCCGTCAGCGTCACATCCGCCGCGATCAGTTGAACCCGCCCGGCCAGATGGGCATTCTCGGCCAGGTCGAGGGTTTTGTGCGCATAGGACAACATGTCAGGGGAGCGCTCGACCAGCGTCACCTTGGCCGTCGGCAGACGCGAGGCGACGGCCAGGCCCGCGCCACCGGCGCCAGCCCCCAGATCTGCGACAGCACCTCCATCCCCCACCAGCGCCGCCAGGAGCATGGCGTCCATGCCGGCGCGATGACCGCGCCCCTTTGGTTGCACGAGGAAAAAGCCGCCGCGATGGAAGGCATCGACGGTTTCGTAGATGATATCGGAGACTGTCCCTTCAAACGCCATGGCCTTTATCTCTTGATTATGCCGCGCCGTCGCGCAATTCCGCGCCAAGACCGGCATCGATCAGGATGCGCCGCGCTTCATCCGCCCGGCTCGGCTCAACCAGAAAACGGCGCGGCAAAAGGCCGAGCGATCCTTCCAGAATGCTCATCGACTGGTCGGCGATCAGGCTCTCGATACCGGCATCCTTCATCAGGCTCTGGGCAAAGGACAGTAAAACGGCGTCATTGGTGCGAATGAGTTCATGCATGCGATGATTAGTCCTATCAAATCTGCGGGATAGCGAAATTCCGCTCTTGCCGGGCCGCCAACGGCTTTTTATGTTCGTTTCAGCATTATGTCTCGATTTTTTGCGCAAACACCGCTTGATGACGCGACAGTCAGGCAAAAAAACCGTAAGTTGGGTCGAAGCGATGATAATTGTCCGATCCGGTTGGGCCAAATCCGGTTGGGCTAGGCCCGGTTGGGATTGAGATGACATTGAGCCTTGGATATAAGGGACCAACGCGGTCTTGTGGTGTGATAATCCACAAGGCGTCGCAGTCCTGATACAGGAATAAACAGGAGTCCGGACAGTTGGGCGCAGTGATACCGCTTGGTGACAAGAAAAACAAACAGGCCTCGGTGCAACCTCTGGTGGACCTGACCCGCAACGGCATGGAGCGGGTCAATCAACTGATCCTGTCCAAGGCAGGCTCCGATGTCCAGATGATTCCGGAAGTCGCCAATCACCTGATTTCCTCCGGTGGCAAGCGCCTGCGGCCGATGCTGACGCTGGCCTCTGCCGCGATGTTCGGCTATGAGGGCGAAGGCCATATCAAGCTCGCCACCAGCGTCGAATTCATGCACACCGCCACCCTGCTGCATGACGACGTGGTCGATGAGAGTGATCTGAGACGCGGCAAATCCACCGCCCGGATGATCTGGGGCAACCAGGCCAGCGTGTTGGTCGGCGATTTCCTGCTTGGCCAGGCCTTCCGGATGATGGTCGAGGTCGGCTCGCTGGAAGCACTGGATGTGCTGTCGACGGCAGCCTCGGTGATTGCCGAGGGCGAAGTGCTTCAGCTTTCTGTCGCCAAGAACATGGAAACCACCGAGGACGATTACCAGTCCGTCATTCGTGCGAAGACTGCGGCGCTGTTTGCCGCTGCTGCCGAAGTCGGTCCTATCGTGGCCGGAACGGACAAGGGCGCACGCAATGCGCTGAAATCCTACGGCATGAATTTGGGCCTGGCCTTCCAGCTGGTCGATGACGCCCTGGATTATGGCGGCAAGGTCGCCGATCTCGGCAAGAATACCGGTGACGATTTCCGCGAGGGCAAGATCACCCTGCCGGTCATTCTCGCCTACCGACGCGGCAACGAGACCGAGCGGGGCTTCTGGCGCGAAGCGCTCGAAGGCGGCAGGCATGACGATGCCAATCTGGAAAAGGCCATGGGGCTGATTACCAAGTATAACGGTCTTTCCGATACGGTGGCGCGGGCCATTCACTATGGCGACGTGGCGCGCGATGCCCTGGCGCCGGTGCCTGACGGCGTCTGGAAAGATGCCCTGATGGACGTGATCGATTTCTGCATCGAACGGGTCAGCTAGACCATTTCCAGCCAAACCAGGTCGCGGTCTGGCGTCTGGCATGCTTGAAAGAGGGCAACAAAGCGTTTCGGTGCAATACCGAAATCCTCGAATATTCACCCTGCAAATGCTGGGGCCAGTTTCGCTTGCAAACTTCTCGCCCTTTTGAAATCTGGCACTTGTAAACTCTGACCCTTTTAAACTCTGACTCTTGTCAACTCCGGGAGGTTTTTATGTCACTTACGCAAAAAAGCCATTCTGTTGCCATCACATTGACTGGTCACGTGGGGGCAAGGCTCTTACATATATGTTTCGGCATATCGTGCTCCGGTTTGAGCGAACCGGTTTGGCGGCAGCGCTTTGCTTCGCCGTCAGGTCTTTAATTTTCCGATCCGGCCAAAATGGCCGGTGATTCTGGTTGCCCGATCCGGTCGAATGACCGGTGATCTTGGTTGAAAGGCTTCTTCATGCGGCAGATCTTTGCCAAACGCTTCCTCTCGGGCACAGCGCTCCTGCTTCTGGTGTCCTTCAGCGGGGGCGTTCTCCCGTCCTTCCTGGGTTCCCCAGTGGCGATGGCGGCAGAAACGGCAAAACAGGAGGTCGACGGCTTCGATCTCGATGAGGTCGATACGCTGTCCGGCGCGTATCTTGCGGCCCGCACGGCCAATACCGACCGCGATTTCGCCACCGCCGTGACCCTCTACGAGAAGGCGCTGCGTTTCGAACCGCAGGACCTGGAAATCCGCGAAAGCCTGATGCTGTCGCTTCTGATGGCTGGCCGCTTCGAGGAAGGCGCGAAATATGCCAACGAGCTGCGCAAGGATCAGGCCGTTGAGCGCATTACCGCCATTGTCCGCGGTCTTGAGGCTATCAAAGGCAAGAAATACCGCACCGCGGAAAAAATCCTTGCTTATAAAGGGCCGAACGATCTCGACCGGCTGACCAATGCGCTTCTGACCGCCTGGGCGAAAATGGGCGCCGGGCGTGGCAAGGAAGCCCTTGCCGATCTCGACAAGATGAAAGGCCCGGACTGGTACGGTATTTTCAAGAATTACAATGCTGGCGTGATGGCTGCCGCCATTGGCGACGAGACCAAGGCCCGCAGCTATCTGAGCGGCGTTATCACCGACCGCGAGGGCGGCGCGACTGCACCCGACACGTTCCTGCGTGCGGTCATGGCCCTGGCAACGCTGGAAGCCAAGACCGGCAACAAGCAGAAGGCACTCGATGCGCTGGCGGCCGGCGACGAAGTGTTGAACAATTATCCGCCCTTCAAGGCGATGCGCGAGCGGATCGAAAAGGGCGAGGTTCCCAAGCCGCAGGTGGCCACTGCCGATGAAGGGGCAGCTTCGGTGCTGTTTTCAATCGGCGGCGCTCTGAACCGCCAGGGAACCCAGGACACGGTGGCGCTCTATCTGCAATTGTCGCGGGCGCTCGATCCTGACAGTGCCGATACGCTGATCATGCTGGGTGGCATTGCCGAGGGCAACAAGCAGACGGATCTGGCCATTTCCTTATACAAGCAGGTGCCCGCCGAATCGCCGATGCGGCGGATTTCCGAAATGCAGCTGGGTCTGGCGCTGGCCGAAACCGGCAAGGTCGAGGAATCCAAGGCCCATCTGAAATCGCTGATCGCCTCCGATCCCCAGGATATTCGCTCCTATCTGGCCTATGGCAGCGTGCTGTCGGATGCCAAGGACTACACCGAGATGGCCGCCAATTACGACAAGGCGGCGGAAATTCTTGGTTCCGCCCCCGGAAAGAACCAGTGGCCGGTATTTTTCCAGCGCGGCATTGCCTATGAACGCCTGAAGAAATGGGACCAGGCCGAGCCGAACTTCCGCAAGGCGCTGGAGCTCAACCCCCAGCAGCCGCAGGTTCTCAACTATCTCGGCTATTCCTGGGTGGATATGAACCGCAATCTCCAGGAGGGCCTGGAGATGATCAAAAAAGCCGTCGAGCTGAAGCCTGATGATGGCTATATCGTCGATTCGCTCGGCTGGGCCTATTATCGGCTGGGCCGATATGACGAGGCGGTCGAGGAATTGGAGCGCGCCGTGCAGTTGAAGGCCGGTGATGCGACCATCAACGACCATCTGGGCGATGCCTATTGGCGGGTTGGCCGCAAGCTGGAAGCCACGTTCCAGTGGCGTCAGGTCCTGGCGTTTAAGCCGGAACCGGAACTGATCGCCACGGTGCAGGAAAAGCTGGAAAAGGGACTGCCAGACCTGCCTGCCGGACCGGGTGCAGCCGAAGTCACGCCGCCAGTCACCCCGGCGCCCGCACCCACACCCACACCGCAGACGCCAGATCAACCTGAAAAGAAATCCTAGTGGAATGAATTTGACATTTGATACCCCCTTGCGGCACCCTCGAGGATCAAATGTCAAATTCTTAAATTCCACTAGAAACAGAGACTTACTAGTGGTCCTGAAGATTCCGACATTTGCTCTCGAGGGTGCTGCAAACGCATGCAAATGTCGGAATCGGACCACTAGGCATCGTCGATGCCTTGGTTTTCAAACAGGGCGAGGCAGGAACCCGAATGACGGTATTTCGTGAAATTGCAGCGGCAAAGATCAATCTTGCCCTGCATGTCACGGGCAGACGGGATGATGGCTACCACCTTCTCGATACGCTCGTGACATTTGCCGAACATGGCGACGTGATCACCGTTGAAACGGCCCGACAGGACGAATTCACCCTGTCGGGGCGCTTCGCAGGCCCGCTTCAGTCGGAAGATCCGGCTGGAAACCTGGTTATCCGGGCGCGGGATCTGTTGCGGACAGCCACTCTGGCCAAGGGCCTGCCCGCTCCGCCCGTTGCCATCGCCCTTCAGAAAAATCTGCCGATTGCGTCCGGCATCGGTGGCGGTTCAGCCGATGCCGCAGCCACGCTGAGGGCTTTACAGCAGCTATGGGACAGCCATCTTGAGCCAGCCGCCCTGGAGGATCTGGCCCTAAAGCTGGGAGCGGATGTGCCGATGTGCCTTGCAAGCACATCATTACGCGCCACGGGAATTGGCGAGGAATTGACACGCCTTCCGACCTTGCCACGCTTCGGCATCCTGCTCGCCAATCCGTTGCAGGCAGTGTCGACACCGGCAATCTTCAAGGCGATGACCCGACGCGACAACCCGGCGATTGACCCGCTGCCAACTCTAGCGGAGCAAGACCCGTGGACAGAAACGCTCCGCCGACTGCGCAATGATCTGCAACCCGCAGCCGAGACCTTGTGCCCGCACATTGCCGAGCTTTCCCGGATGATTGAGGCGACCGGCGCGCTTGTCACCCGGATGTCCGGCTCCGGCGCCACCTGTTTCGGCCTTTATCCCACCTATGAAGCCGCAGCCGCTGCTGAAAAACTGCTTCTCACGGAGCGGCCTGATTGGTATTTTCAAGCGAGCCAGACTCTATAAACTATCGCGTGGTTCGGGATTGACCGGACATGCTGTATCGGAGACCCGTCATGCCCGGACTGGACGAAACACGCACTTTTATTCCCCTCGGCTTCGCCGTTCTAACGGTGTCGGACAGCAGGACATTGACCGACGACCGCTCCGGCGATGTGCTGGTCGAGCGGATCGAAACGGCCGGGCATCAGCTCATCGACCGCGCCATTGTCACCGACGATGCCGACCGGATCGCCAACCAGGTGCGCGCCTGGAGCCAATCGCAGGATGTCGATGTGATCATCACCACCGGTGGCACCGGCTTTACCGGTCGGGATGTGACGCCGGAAGCGGTGGAGCCGCTGTTCGACAAACGGATGGACGGATTTTCCGCCGTGTTTCACCGGATTTCCTACGATAAGATCGGCACCTCGACCATCCAGTCGCGCGCAACAGCCGGGCTTGCCAATGGCACCTTCGTTTTCGTCCTGCCCGGCTCTCCCGGCGCCTGCAAGGACGGCTGGGACGGCATTCTCGCGCAACAGCTGGACTATCGCTACCGGCCCTGTAATTTCGTGGAGATCATGCCACGGCTGGCCGAGCATCTGAAGCGGGACAAGGCGTAAAACGACACGTTGGCTGGGCCAATATGGCAGTAGGCCCAGCAGCACTATCTAAGCCGCAGTGACTTAAGCTGGTAATGTTAAGCTCGTGCCTGACGGACCGCCCAGGCAGGCACCATTTCACTCGACAGCGCCCGGCCCCTCAGGCCCACGACCAGATCGGCCAGCTTCATGCCCGTCTTGACCAGGGATTGAGCCTGGCTCTTTCGCAGCAGAAATCCATGTTCCAACGGCGGACCGCGTCGGGTGAAGCGTCGGAAAAACGGACGTTTATGGTGTCGTGACGGTGAAAATCGGGCCGGCGCGCTGTTCAGCGCCACATATTCCGCCACTTCCTCGATCCATCCTGAAGACGGTCGAGCGCCTGGCTCGACCAGCAGCAACCATTCGCCCCTGGCTGCCGCAACCACGTCTCGCAAATCCCAGATCATGTGAAATCGGCAGCCCGCCGCATCGGCCAACCGCGACGTCCCATCGCTGGACCCGTGATCCAGAACAACCACGTCACAAATAATCCCCTCCACCGCCCCGGCGACAAGGGTGGTCAAGGTTTGCGCCAATTCGCTTTCCTGATCGCGGCATTCGATAATAACAGTCAACATCCGTTACTCATACCGCAATGCATCATGCTTTACCACGGGTGAACCGTGCTTGACCGGAATTTGATCGAGGACGGATCGGCAAGTGGATAGAGCCGGACATGCTGTTTTTTACTTCTTATTGCGACTATTGAATATATTTTTTGGTGTATTTGTGATTTTATACAATCTTCGATTACGCTTTCAAGATCGATATTTTGTTCTTGCATTGTTCTCGTTTTAGCGTTAGTTCTAAGCTCATGAAAGGGCCGGTTGGCCCGTCAGGAGTTCCAAATGACCGTACTGTCTGATGTCAGGCAGGCTGCCTTTCAGCCTGCCAATACGGCGGATATTGCCGACGCGCTGCTGGTCGCCTCAGGGCTTCGGGTGGATGGCGCACGCAGGCGCGGACGCGGCGCGGGGCTCAATCCCTCCGGTCGTTTCGAGACGCGGGAGCGGCAGCTGGAAGACGATGGCTGGGCAAGTCTCGAAGACATGCCGCCGTTTCGCACCGAAGTCCAGGTGGAGCGGCCAAAGACGGTGATTACCCGCAATGATTCGCCGGACATTCCCTTCGATCGTTCGGTCAATCCTTATCGCGGCTGTGAGCATGGTTGCATCTATTGTTTTGCCCGGCCCAGCCACAGTTATATGGGCCTGTCTCCAGGGCTTGATTTCGAAGCCCGGCTGTTTGCCAAGCCGGATGCGCCGAAACTGCTCGAACGCGAACTGTCCAAGCCAGGCTACAAGCCTCGCACCATCGCCATCGGCACCAATACCGATCCTTACCAGCCCATCGAGCGGGAATGGCGGATCATGCGGCAATTGCTTGAGGTCTTGAAGGAGGCCAATCATCCGGTTGCCATCGTTACCAAGTCGGCAATGGTGCTACGCGACATCGATATTCTGTCCGACATGGCCGAGAAGGGTCTGGCCAAGGTCGGTATTTCAGTCACCACGCTGGACCGCAAGCTGGCCCGGACCATGGAGCCCCGCGCCTCGACCCCAAGCCGTCGGCTGGAGGCGATCAAGGCCCTGAGCGAGGCAGGAATCTCGACAAGCGTATTGGTGTCGCCGATCATTCCCGCCCTCAACGATCATGAAATTGAGCGTATCCTCGACGCAGCCAAGGCAGCCGGGGCATCGGAGGCGAGCTATGTGCTGTTGCGCCTGCCACTGGAGGTCAGCCCGCTGTTTCGTGACTGGTTGCTGCAACATTATCCTGACCGCTATCGCCATGTCATGTCGCTGGTGCGCTCGATGCGTGACGGCAAGGATTACGATGCGGAATTCGGCAAGCGGATGAAAGGCACTGGCCCCTATGCCTGGCAGATCAGCCGCCGTTTTGAGATCGCCACCAAGCGGCTCGGAATGGGCCGTCGGAGCATGCAATTGCGCGACGATCTGTTCATCCCGCCTATGGGCAATGGTGTGCAGCTATCGCTGCTGTAGCAAACCATTGTTCGGCTTGGCAGCGCGGGCGCAAGAGATTGATCGCTCAGGCACCTCCGCCCCGGGCCTCGGACTATCCATCCAACCCGGCAACACGCACATAAATTTGAACCTTCTCTTTCCGAGGCCACACCGCCTACCGCAAGGGCGGCCCTCGGAAATGCCGGAAGCGGTTTCCTTGACCGCTTGTCCGGCGCGGCGTCGCGTCTTGGGTAGAGGGATCGACCCCTTTCGATCCTTTTGCATCGAGGCGACGCCGAAGCCTTTTACCAACAGCATGACAGCGCCGTGCGTTTTATAAAACGCGATAGTACACGACGCAAACGTCTCTCGGCTTTGCCGCCCCCTTATCCGGCTGCCGCCACCTTCTCCTCGATGAGGAGAACAGACCTGCGGCACCCCCTTGTGCCTTATACGCGCGGCAAAAGCCGATAAACCCCTTAGCCCGCAGCCTCAGGATGAGGCTCAGTCCTCTCGTGTTAACCTCTTCTCCCCAGCGGGGAGAAGTCCCCCCGGCAGGGGGATGAGGGGGCGAAGCCAATGAATCAAGTTGCGTCATGTACTCGATAAAACGCATAAGGGACACGGTAACACTTTAAATCTACTGCATAATTCTCTCCTTAAATCGAATCCGGTTTAAAGAAGTATGCAATGGGCTTGCAAGCCAACCCGGTGATGTGCGACGTCTGCCACATGCCAAAACGTTCTCCATCCAACATGCCCGATCTTTTCACCCTGCCCCTGACCGGACCGGATTTTTCGCTGGAGGAGAGTTTCCGCGCCAAGGGTTGCTGGCCTGTGGCCGGCACGGATGAAGCAGGGCGAGGCCCGCTGGCCGGGCCGGTGGTGGCAGCAGCCGTCATTCTTGATCCCAACGCCATTCCTGACGGTCTCAACGATTCAAAAAAACTTACGGCGACCAGACGCGAGGCGCTTTTTATTCAGATCCTGGCAACGGCCACGGTCTCCATCGCCTCCTCAGGCTCCGATCATATTGACCGCAGGGATATCCGCAAAGCCAGCCTCGACGCCATGCGCCGGGCAGCAGCCGGGCTTTCGATCGCCCCCGCCCATCTGCTTTGCGATGGCCGGGACGTTCCTCCTGGGCTGATCTGTGGCGGTACGGCCGTGATCAAAGGCGACGCAAGATCGCTTTCCATTGCCGCCGCATCGATTATTGCCAAGGTCATGCGAGACCGGATGATGACGCGCGCCGCCCTGGTCTTCCCTCAATACGGCTTTGATGCCCATGCGGGCTACGGCACCAAGGTCCATCAGCAGGCCATCGCCGACCATGGTCCCTGCCCCCTTCACCGGATGAGTTTCAGTCCTCTGCGCATATCGGATGAACGGACGCGAAATGAGAGTGTGTCAGGTTCAGAGTGAACCACACGGACTGCCATTTCTGTCGTTTTCCTATGTATCTTTGGAAAATTCGGCTGCCATTTTTCTTCCGCATAATTCCTTAAACCTCAATGAGTTTAAGTGGGACCTTGCGCAGCCGATATAAAGTCTCAGGGTGCCGTTCTAACACCCGGACATGAAAAAGCCGGGCTTAACCCGGCTTTCAATTCATCACTGATGAACAATCTCAGTTCAGACGATTTTTCACTTCGCTTACAGACGAATTAAACAGGCCTGACTGCAACTGCGCATCGACTTTCTGCTTCAGCAGGGTCTCGGCAGCCGAGATTGCAAGATCGACAGCCGCTGAGCGAACCGCATTGATGGCGTCGGTTTCGGCCTGCTTGATCTTCTGTTCCGACAGCGCATTGCGGCGCTGGACGAATTCCTCGGTCTTCTGACGGGCTTCTTCCGTCAGGGCAGCAGCTTCGCGCTCGGCGGCGGCAACGATGGCCTGAGCTTCCGCTTCAGCCTGTTTGCGCTTGGTACGATATTCGGCCAGCAATTGCTGAGCTTCTTCCCGCAGGCGCTTGGCTTCCGCCAATTCGTCGCGGATATTGTCTGCCCGCGCATCCAGCGACTTCGCCATCATGCCCGGTACTTTGAGATAGGCGATCAGTGCCAGAAACAGCACCAGGCCGACAAAGGCGAAGAAAGTTGCATCATATTGCATCGGTTCAGCCCCTCTTGCCAGCGGCAACAGCCGATTGCGCATCTGCTGCGGTGACATTTGCACCGGTCAGCTGCTCAACGATGGCGGCAACGGTTTCCGTAGCAATCGTGTCAACCTCGGCGAATGCCTTGGACTTGATCGCTGCAATGCTGGCTTCCGCCGCAGCAACCTTGCTGGACAGCTCAGCCTCGACAGCAGCGCGGTCGGCGGCAGCCTTGGCCTTGGCAGCATCGCGCGCCGCAGAGGCAATCTGGTTGCCCTTCGCCTTGGCGGCGGTCAATTCTTTTTCATAGGTCTCGACTTCGGCATCCGCTTCCGCCTTCAGGCGGCTGGCCTCGTCGATATCCTTGGCGATACGGTCATGACGATTTTCGAGGATACCGCCGACGCGTGGCACGATGACCCGCTGCATCAGAATGTAAAACAGGCCAAAGGTGATGACCAGCCACAACAGCTGCGATGGGAAGGTAGAATGGTCGAAGGGCGGAAATACGCCTCGTCCATGTCCGGCTTCCGCGGGAACGCCGGTTTCCGTGTGGGTCTCAGCCGCTGCCGGGACTTCCTCGGCATAGGCGGGGGTAACGAACATACTCGCCTCCAGTATCCTGCTAATACAAAAGATCACGGCCGACGTCGAAGGCCGGCCGTGATCCTGAATTGCGCTGAAATCAGACAGCGAACAGGAGCAGGAGGGCTACGAGCAGCGAGAAGATGCCCAGAGCTTCCGTAACGGCGAAGCCGAATACCAGACGGCCGAACTGGCTGTCAGCGGCAGACGGGTTGCGCAGTGCGCCCGACAGGTAGCTGCCGAAAATGTTGCCAAGGCCGAGAGCCGTGCCGGCCATGCCAAAGCAAGCCAGACCTGCGCCGATGAACTTTGCTGCTTCCGCTTCCATGAGAGTACTCCTTTGAAATGGTTATTGCGGCGAATGACTGACGCTTGTTACGCCAATGTCGATATCCTTAGTGCCCACCCGGATGGATTGCGTCGTTCAGGTACATGCAAGTCAGTACCGCGAAGACGTAAGCCTGAAGGAAGGCAACCAGGAACTCCAGACCGGTCAGTGCGACGGTCATAGCGAGAGGAAGGAGCGCGCCACCGACGCCAAGGGCGCCAAGGCTGCCAAGCGAGGCAACGAAGCCCGCAAACACCTTCAATGTAATGTGGCCTGCCAGCATATTGGCAAACAACCGGATCGACAGAGAAATCGGGCGCGACAGGAACGAGATCACCTCGATCGGCACCACGAGTAACAAGAGAGCGCCAGGGACGCCAGAGGGCACGAACAAATTGAGGAAGCCAAGGCCGTGCTTGTAGAAACCATAGACCAACACCGTGCCGATCACAAAAATCGCCAACGCAAAGGTGACGACGATCTGGCTGGTGATGGTGAAGAAATAGGGCATCATGCCGAGAAGGTTCGCGGTCAACACGAACATGAACAGCGAGAACACCATGGGGAAGAACTTCATCCCGTGGCTGCCCGCCCCTTCCCGCAGCATCGACGCCACGAATTCATAGGACATTTCCGCGACCGACTGCGCCCGACCGGGAATCAGGCCGCGATTGGATGTGGCGAAATAGAGGAAGCCAGCCGCGCAGGCCACCGTCGCCACCATGAACAGCGAGGCGTTGGTGAACGAAAAATCAATGCCACCAATCTCGATCGGAACAATCTTGTGGATCTGGAACTGATGGGTCGGATCGTTTGACACCTGGTGATCTCTCTCGCTTTTGCCACCCTCAGGCAGCGTTCCTTACCTCGTCCGCCGGATGCCAGGCATCCGCCGTGTTATTTCCCTTTGCCGTTCGAGCTGCGATCCGCAGGATGGGGCGAAGCCACTTTTCCTGCCGCACGCAACACGTTCAGCACACCGGCGCAAAACCCCAGCAACAGGAGGACGATAAGCCCCCAAGGCGAGGTTCCTGCAAAATGATCGATCAGGAAACCCAGAATGATACCGACGATGATGGCGGAAAGGAATTCGCTGGAGAGCTTCATGGCCTGGGCATAGCCTTTTCGGCTTGCCTGTGCCCGCTCGTCCTGTGCGGCCTCTTCCCCCGTCCGCAGATCCTTCGCAGCCAGCTTGGCTCCGAGATGGCTGCGACGCCGTTCCAATTCTCTTTCCTGATCGTCCATGCGCCCTCCCCGTCCGATCCCGGTCCGGCTGCTAAAGCCTTGTCCGAGTATGCAAACAGCTCGGATTTACACATGGTCCGACCGGTTCTGAATTTGGCCGCACCATAATTTTGCGAGCTTCCATAGTCAAGGCATTGCCAAGGGTTGTTTCACGACAAATTAACCGAATAAAATCAGCTCTTTAGTCGAAATTTTCGAATTCCCCACAGAAAGTGGCATGAAAAAGCCGCGTTCCGGGCGGTGAATTCCCGGAATCGGTGCGGCTTTGTGGCGATGCCCGTCGCGCGAAACGCCGCCACAAATAACGATCAGATGATCACATGCGAGCCAAGCTCGACGACGCGATTGGCCGGAAGCCGGAAATAATCCGAGGGGTCGGTTGCCGAATTGGCAAGCGCGATGAACAGCCTGTCCTGCCAGTTTGGCATTCCTGCCTTGGCGTCCGGCACCAGCTTGCGGCGGCCGAGATAGAAGGACGTGGACATGATGTCGAATTTCAGCCCGCCCTTGCGCAGTTTGGCCAGCGCCTGCGACACATTCTGTTGTTCCATGTAGCCGAAGCGGATCTCCACCCGGCTGAACCGCTCCGACAGGCTTTCGGCCACGAAGCGTTCCGCTTCGCTGGCGCGGGGCCGGTTGACGGTCTTGATGGTCAGGATGATGTTTTTCTCATGCAGGACGTGGTTGTGCTTGAGATTATGCAGCAAGGCCGCAGGCGCCGTTTCCGGGTCGCTGGTGAGGAAGATGGCCGTGCCCGGCACGCAGACCGGCGCATGCTCACTCTTGCGCTCCACCGAGGAAATGAACGAGGACAGCGGAATATCGGCATGGCGGGTCTTGGCAAACAGGATGGCCGTGCCGCGCCGCCAGGTCCACATGACAATGGTGAAGCCAGCCGCAAACAGCACTGGAATATAGCCGCCATCGTGGATCTTCAGCAGATTGGCGCCAAGGAAAACCGTTTCCAGCGCCAGAAGCGGCACGATCACCAGCAGCGCCACGAAAACCGACCATTTCCACTTCTTGCGCACGAATTCGAACGCCATGATGGTCGTGACGACCATGGCGCCGGTAACGGAAATACCATAGGCGGTGGCCAGCGCGTCGGAGCTTTCAAACAGCAGAACCAGGCTGAGAACGCCAAGCAGCAGCAGCGTGTTGACGGCGGGAAGATAGATCTGTCCGGTATTGGTTTCCGAGGTGAACAGGATTTCCATGCGCGGCAGGAAGCCAAGATGGATGGCCTGGCGCACCATGGAAAACGCTCCTGTTATCACCGCCTGGCTGGCGATAACCGTGGCCGCCGTCGCCAGGATGACGACCGGCAGGATGGCCCAGCTTGGAAACATCAGGAAGAATGGATCGGACGCCATGGCCGGGTCCTTCAGCACCAGCGCGCCTTGGCCGAGATAGTTCAGCACCAAGGCCGGAAACACCAGCACGAACCACGCCCACTGGATCGGACGACGGCCAAAGTGGCCAAGGTCGGCATAGAGTGCTTCGGCGCCGGTGACGGTCAGGAAGACCGCGCCCAGCACGACGAAACCGAGAAACTTTTCCTGAAACAGAAAGGTTACGGCATGGATCGGGTTGAAGGCCCGGAAAATCGCCGGATCGTCGAAAATATGGCCGATACCGCCTGCCGCCATCACCAGGAACCAGACCACGGTGATCGGCCCGAAGAAATTGGCGACCGCGCCCGTGCCGCGTGACTGCACGGCAAATAGCACGATCAGGATGACCACCGAGATCGGCACGATGAAGCCGGAGGATTGTGGCGCCACCAGTTTCAAGCCTTCCACCGCCGACAGAACCGACAGCGCAGGCGTGATCATGGCGTCACCCAGAAACAGTGCCGCCCCGACCAGGCCCAACACCATCAGCACGACGGTATGACGCCCGGCCGATTTGCTGAGCAGGGCCAGCAGCGACAGGGTGCCGCCTTCGCCGTCATTGTCGGCGCGCAGCAGAAACAGCACATATTTCAGCGTGACGATGATCGTCAGCGTCCAGACGATCAGCGAGGTCAGGCCAATCACCTCGAAACGGGTAATGCCGTCATGGGCAATCGGCTTCAGCGCCTCGCGAAACGCATAGAGCGGGCTGGTGCCGATATCGCCGTAGACGACGCCGACCGAACCGAGCGCCAGCAGCATCAGACTGCGCAGGTCTTTCTTTTCAGCCGGTGCGGCGTGGGTGTTTTCCTGGGACATCAATCTTACAGGCTCTCAGAGCCAGCCTTTCGAGCGGAAGAACAGGAAGGGAATGATCGCAGACAGAACCATGACGATCAGAGCAAATGGGTAGCCAAGCAGCCACGTCAACTCCGGCATGACCTGAAAGTTCATTCCATAGATGGAAGCGACCAGCGTCGGCGGCAAAAACACCACCGATGCAATCGAGAAAATCTTGATGATCGAATTCTGTTCGACATTGATCAGGCCCAGCGAGGCATCGAGCATGAAACTGATATTGCTGGCGATGAAACCGGCATGTTCGGACAAGGACTGAATATCGTGCGAAATGACCTTGCACAGATCACGCGGCTCACCACTCGTCTTGAACGGTTCCACCGACAGCAGGAAGGACGACAACCGCGACAGGGATGCAAGACTGTCACGCGTCTTGCTGACCAGCCGGTGATGGCTGGCGATATCGAACAGCCGGTCCTCCAGGAACCGCGCCGCGCGGCGTTTGGTCCGGCTGCGATCGACGAAGACATCGCCGGACAGCGCATCGACCCGCATACCGGCAATTTCCAGGATTTCGGCGGTGCGGTCGACCACCGTTTCCAAAAGTCGCGCCAGCATGACGGCGTTGGAGGTGCAATGGGCATGATTGCGGCTGAGGGCCGCGGTAAACAGGCCAAAGGCGCGGGGCTCGGCGTAGCGCACGGTAACCAGCCGGCCACCGCCCAGAATGAAGGCGACATCGGCCAGATGCGGCAGGTCCGATTCGGCCTTGCAGAGCAGCGATGCGGTCATGTAAACGCCATGATCGTCCATATACAATCGGCTGGACGGCTCGATATCCTTGAGGTCGTCACGGGTGGGAAGCGGCAGGCCCAGCAAGCGTTCGGCCAAAGCCTCCTCAGTCCTGTCAGGATTGAGAAGATCGAGCCATAGAACATCTTTGTCCAGCACCGCTGGCGCATCGCTGGGCAGGATCATATCCGCCGTCCCGTCACACCTGTAAGCTTTGATCAAACGTTCGACACCTTTGCCCGATGACGGACATCGCCGCCAGCCGCAGCACTCCCATGGACACCCATGAAAACCTGCGATGATTTACCCTTGCCAATTCGCATGAGGACCATCCCGCCGCCGCAAGACTGTTGCCTGCCCATGATCCATGCTCAGTGGGCAAGCAATAGCACCTGCCGTCAGGATGGCAAGGGCAATTGCGCGTCGGCATTTGATCCCGATCAATGCAACCTGAAGAAATTTCCCCCACAAAGCATCCGCCAGGGTAGCGAGATCCTGTTGCATTTCCGCCGGAACCCTACAACCGTGCGGTCCGCCGTTGCAGTATCAATCTGCAACGGCGGCCTATCCTGTGCTGGTCTCATTCAAAGGTAATGGTCGGCGCCTGTCTTGTTGAATGCCGTTCGACCTCGCACCAGACGCGGGTGGCGATCTCGCGGTACACAAGTGCTTGGGGGCTCTCCGGCTCGGCAACCACAACCGGGGTGCCGGCATCGGAATGTTCGCGAATGGAAATGGTCAGCGGCACTTCGCCCAGGAACGGTGCACCAATGGCTTCGGCTTCGGCTTTGGCACCGCCATGACCGAAAATATCATAGCGGGCGCCGGTATCCGGCGCGATGAAATAGCTCATGTTTTCGATGACACCGAGCACCGGCACTTCGACCTTCTTGAACATGTTGATACCCTTGCGGGCATCGATCAGCGCCAGATCCTGCGGGGTCGAGACGATCACCGCACCGCTCAACGGCACCTGCTGGGCCATGGTCAATTGCGCATCGCCCGTGCCTGGCGGCATATCGACCACCAGCACGTCAAGCTCGCCCCAGGCCACTTCGCGCAACATCTGCATCAGGGCCGATTGCACCATCGGGCCACGCCAGATCATCGCGGTGCCCTCATCCACCAGAAAGCCGATGGACATCGCCTTCAGGCCGTAATTTTCCATGGGTACGATAATCCGTCCATCGATCTGCTGCGGCCGCCCGGAAATGCCAAGCAGACGCGGCATGGAAGGACCATAGACATCGGCGTCGAGAATGCCGACCTTCAAGCCATTGGCCAGCAAGGCCAGCGCCAGATTGACCGCCGTGGTGGATTTGCCGACGCCACCCTTGCCTGACGCCACCGCGATGATGGCGCCGATACCGGGAATGCCGGCCTTGGCCGGGCGGGCAGGCTGGCTTGGGGCCGGTGCATGAGAATGTCCGGGTGAATGGGAATGCGAGTGGGAAGGATTGGGAGCCGAAGGTGCAGGCGGCGTTGACGGCGATCCGGCCTTGCGCTCTGCGGTCAGGCTGACAAGCGCTCCCTTGACGCCGGCAAGCGCCTTGACACTGCGCTCCGCCGCCTGGCGCAAAGGCTCCAGTTCCCGGGCGCGTTCAGCCGGAACATTGATGGAAAAATAGACCTTGGCGTCGGAAATGAACACGTCGGATACCATGCCCAGATCGACGATATTGCCCTCGAGATCGGGGCCGCGCACGGTCTTCAAAGCTTCAAGAACAGTGTTTTTATCGAGCGTCATGGATCCGCTTCCTTGGTGAAGGCCGGGACACTCGACTGGAAATTGCCCGCGCCCGACGAAACGTGTGAGTGACGTTCAAATAGGGTTTTATGGCCCTCAACGGAAGAGCCAAAAACAAACGCCGCCAAAACCATTGCCCTGAAGCACGGTTAAGGCGGCGTTTTGTGAGGGCGATTTCCAGACCGCCCTTCTCCAAGTCCCCTCTGGACCCTGTTGCTGTATTGAAAGCACAAACCGTGCCAACTCGAAAGACTGGACTTTTTACTTGGTAAATGCGGACAAATGACCGGGGTCGTCGCCAATTGGCTGAAGAAATCGCCTCAATCCAGCCGTTCCATTCCGGCAATTGCTTAAAAAACAGCCGCGCCGGCACTTTGACCATTCATGTCATAGGTTTTGTCTGCTGCAATCTGACACGCTCAATCTTTCGGAACTGCTGGCGAGGCGGCAAGATAATCGTCCAGGCGGTCGGGGTCGAAGACCCGTCCATCGAAAAATCCGTCTGGACCAAGCAGCAACCGGCCATTGCTGGCGCCGACATAATCGGCTGCCATCATCGCCCCTTCCACCTTGATATTGGCACCCGGCATGGCGGCGAAAACCGGCCTGAGGGCGCGGCGATAAAGATCCGGGCGATAGGTTTCGAGCACCATGGCAATCCGCTCGTGGGCATGAACAACATGACCACCAAGCACCATCTGGCTATAAAACCAAAGGGCATGGCTGGCCCAGGGGAAATTGGCGGCCTTGCGCTCCAGCACCAGAAAATCCTTAAGCGGCTGAACCTCTCCCGGCGCGGTCACCATGTCTCCGGTCAGGCCGGGCAGCAAGAGCCGGCCTTCGACACCGAGATAGCGGGGGGCCGCCATGATACCGGCCAGTTCCTCGGTATTGCCGGGATTGCCGCACCATTGCGCGGCGCGGTAAAGCGCTCGGATCAGCGCATCAAGCGCAGCGGGATTGTTTTGGCCCCATTGCCTGCCAATACTGAGAACCTTGTCCGGACCGCCGCGCCAGATAGCGGCGGTCGCAGTCACAATGCGTCCGACCTGCCTATCCACCGCGACACTGTTCCAGGGTTCCGCCGCGCAAAATCCGTCGAGTACACCAGCGCTAAGCCCATCCACCATCAGCGGCGATGGCAATGAGACGATTTCCACCTCACTGCCAAGGTTCAGATTGCAGGCAGCAAGCCAGTAACGCAGATAATAGGCCTGACTGGAATGGGTATCGCTAATGGCAATCCGCAAGGGCGGCAGGGACTTAACGCGGCGTTCATCCACCACCCGTTTCAGTGCGGCTCCGGCAGCCGTCGGCTCCACAAGGTGGCTTTCCCAGCCTGCCTGTTGCATGGCGTTTGCAAGCGCGTTCGACACAGTGAGCGCGCCGCCGCCTAGATTGAGCGTCATGGGAACCAGCAGAGCAGGAGCAAGCGGCGAAAAACCGAAATTGGCTGCCAGCGCAAAGGGGGCAGGCAGGTGTGCGCCATCGAAATGGCCGACCGTCAGGCGGTCGCGGATCTGAGCCCAGGAGGTTTCGCGCATCAGGCGCAGGGTCAGGCCCTCGTCGGAGGCAAAGCCTTTTTCCACCGCAGCCACCAGCGGGGCGCTATCGAGACATGGCATGTAGCCAAGAGTGACATGCAAAGAAATCTGCTGACCCATTGCAGCATACATGCCGCAAACCGCTGCCTCAGGCAAGTTGAACCTGCCGGAGAAGGCCGTCCTTCGGGTGCATTATATTCAGATGCATTATATCAAGACATCAAAGATGTCTTCCGCATCCTTACTTGATCAGGCTCAACCGTAGCGCCTTCGCGACTGCCTGGGTGCGGTTCACGGTATCCAGCTTGCGGGTGGCGCGATTGAGATAATGATTGATCGTGTGTTCCGACAGGCCCATGATCTCGGCGATTTCAACCGAAGTTTTGCCCGCCGCTGTCCAGGTCAGGCATTCGATCTCGCGTTCCGTCAGCGTTTCGGTCACCCGAGCATCCAGATCGCGAATTTCGGCAAGCCGGTTGAACACATGCCCGGCCAGATATTGCATCAGCACCATGTCGACGAAGGAAAAGGCTGGCATTTCCCCGCAAATATTCACAGCGCCCCGGTTGCCATGGGCATCATGAACCGGAAAACAGGCGCCGCGCGGCATGCCGAACCGCAAAAACAGGTCCATCGCCAGCTCGACTGTCTTGGGATCGCGTTCTCGGGCAACCACATGAACATCGAAAACAACGGGTATAGCGGTATTGCGCACCCGGTTGAACATCGGGCTGGACGAAAGCAGAGACGCCATGTCGTATTCGCTGAGAAGATCAGCCGGCCAGTTGGTGATAACGGAGCTGCCGGTCAAGGTTTTCGCTCCAGCCGAAGGCATGTTCATCACCATGAAGCCCTTGGCGCCGAAAAAGTCGGTCAACCGCTTCATCAGCCTGAAAACGTCAAACTGGGTCTTATAACCGCTTAATTCGCGCACATAGCGTTCTGCCGTCGCAAATTTCGAGGCCGTATCTTCGGCAACCATTGCCATATGGACCAGATCGTCACCCATCGATAAAAAGCCTTGCTCTCTTTCATATCGCGACCGCGTCGCAACCCGCTGCAGACCTGCTACTGCATAATTCCTGAAATCGGACTCGATTTAAGGAGAAAATTATGCCGCAGATTTAAAGTGTTACAGCGTCCTTTGTGTGTTTTATAAAACGCACGGCGCTTTATCGCCGGACACTGCGAAAATTTTATGCCGCCTGCATTCCGGCAGTTACAGCCAAAAACATTGATAACTAAAAAAGCCAGTCCTGAATAATTTAACGAAGCCCTCTATCCATTACGATATTCCGCCATTCCGTAAGTCCCACCGCAACCGGAAAACGCTCCTGCTGTTGCCGGTCGGCGATAACGATACACAACCGAACACAATTGCCTATCCTATAGATCGACCATCCTGCCAAAACCATGGGCTGAACCCGGGTTTTTAGAAAATTCTATCGTCTAAGCTGCAAAACACGTCCGCGCCACAAAACAGGCCACGCCACAAAACAAGTTGGCAAATCAATTAACCCCTATTTCGCTTGCGCGACGTTGACCAATACGATGGCAAGGGCGGCCTGGATGTGAAACCGCTGTCATCGCACGCAATTGGACACCTCGATTTACCGGTCGCAGTTGGCAAGATGGTGCCGTGGATGTATTTCCGCGATGAACTCGCGCGGATGATCGCCCATTTTTTGTGATGATTGCCGCATCTGCGGCATGCATTTCGGCCTTCCGGCCAGCTGCGCGTTATGCGGTCCGTGGTTTTCCAGTCAGCCAGACATAGCGAAGCATGTTGTAGGTGATATTGGCCATGCCGATCTTCACCCTCGCTCGGCTGATTCCGATGGTGCGCACGAAGAGCTTCATCTTGTCCTTCTGCCGCGCAAAGACATGTTCGATGGCGGAGCGGACCTTCGAACGACGGCCGTTGGCGCGCGACATCGCCTCCGGCATGGGTTTGCCCTTTGGCTTCTTCTGATGGATGTCGGACTTTAGGCCATTGTCCTGCAACCATTCCTCGTTGGTCTTGGAGCGATAGGCCGTATCGGCCCAGACCGTCGACGCGGTATTGTCTTTGGTCACTACGTTTCGAAGCTGGGCTCCGTCATGGGCGCTCGCACTCGTCACCGTCCATCCCCGGATAAAGCCATGGGCTCGGTCGATGCCTGCATGGTTTTTGTAACCAAACATTGGAATGGCAATATCGTGCTGGCCAGTCGTCGTCGACGTCGGCGTCTCCGTTGGCCGTTTCGCCTTGGAATACTTCACTGTCCATCGCGCGTCGCGGTCCTTCTGGGCCAGCCTGGCGGGTTTATCCTTCCAGTCCTCAGGGATTTCGCCGGCCTTGATCGCGTCTTTCTCGTCCTGGCTGTTATGTTGCTTGGGAGCCTGGATGATCGTGGCGTCAACGATCTGCCCGCCTTTGGCCAGATATCCGGAACGTGAGAGATGCTTGTCGAAACGGGCAAACAGATTATCAATGGCACCTGCACGCACCAAACTCTCTCGGAACAGCCAGATCGTCTTGGCATCCGGCACCTTCTGCGAAAGGGAAAGGCCAAGGAAACGCATAAACGACAGCCGGTCCTGGATAACAAACTCTGCTTGGTCGTCGGAGAGATTATAAAGCGCTTGCAGCACCAGGATTTTAAACATCAGAACCGACGGAAATGGTGGACGTCCACCCTTCGATCCGTCGGACCGCTTCAGCGCCTTCGCTAAAGGTTTTTCAAATATCGCCCATGGAATGATGCTGTTGAGCTTCTCCAGCGGATCGCCGACGGCACTCAGCCGTTCGTAACGATCATCCAAATCCCAAAAGCCCGGTTGCCCACGCATCATCCGCTCCCAGAAAATCACACTGGCCGGATTGAATCATGAAACGCGGAAAATGGGGAGGTTTTTAGAGGTGTCCAATTTATTTTGCCTGGCACTGTCATTCGTACCAGATCGGTCACACTGGAACCCTCCAGCGGCCCGAGCCAAGTTCTCTGCGGTATGGATGAGATGCGATTGTCATGCTGAGCGCATACTCGCCTAGAGCGGTCCTGCTGTTCATGGAATCGCAGCACCGCTCTTTGTTTTCTCGCATGTCCGATGGGCAAACCGGTTTCCACTTTCTCTGGAAATGCTCCAGCGCCGTGCACGATATATGGCGTACGAAGGTTCGCTATAGTGCTTTATATCTGCTGCATAAGTTCTCCTTAAATCGATTCCGATTTCAGGAATTATGCAGTAGACAAGATTGCCACAGCGATTGGATGCCACAGCAATTGGATAAAGGAGACCATCTTGCAAACAGCATATTCCGGCACCGTCCTGGTCGATACCCGCCTGCATCTGGGTGAAGGCCCGACCTATGACGTAGCGCGTGACACCGCCTGGTGGTTTGACATTCTCCGCAAGGGGCTGATCGAGCATCGGTTTGCCACGGGCGAAACGATCCGCCACGATCTGCCGATGATGGCCAGCGCCTTGGCAACAATCGATGCTGAACGCCAGATGGTGGCGACGGAACAGGGTATTTTCATCCGCACCATTGCCAGCGGCGAACTGACCCTGCTGACCGCGCTGGAGCCGGAACGGCCCGGCAATCGCTCCAACGACGGGCGGGTCCATCCTTGCGGTGCGCTATGGATCGGCACGATGGGCAAGACGGCAGCCGATGGGGCTGGCGCGATCTATCATGTGGCGGGCGACAAGGTGACCCGTCTTTATGATAGCATCAGCATTCCCAACGCCATCTGCTTTTCGCCGGATGGAAGCCTCGGTTATTATGTCGACACGCGGGTCAATACGCTGATGAAGGTCAGTCTCGATCCGGCAACCGGCCTTCCGACCGGAGCGCCATCCGTGCATATCGACGGACGCGGCAAGGATGGTGGCATCGACGGTGCGGTCTGCGATGCCGAGGGCGGCTTGTGGAATGCCCGTTGGGGCGTTGGTGCCGTCGACCACTACGATAGAACAGGACAGCACCTGGCGCGCTACCGGCTTCCCGCTGCCCAAACCACCTGCCCGGCCTTTATCGGTCCCAAGGCCGACCGCCTGCTGGTCACTTCCGCCACCGAAGGGCTCGACGCCGATGGTCTGGCCGCCGATCCACATGGTGGCAAGACCTTCGTCCTTGATGTCACGGTCAAGGGCAGGCACGAGCCAAGCTTCCGCTTGTAAAGCTGCGCCAACCGACGCTCCCCAACCCCCAGTGTATAGCGCGGGCTATGGGGAGCGAAGGGCCGCAAACTCATTCTTATGCCTAAAGTTCCGTCAATTTGCAGAAATAAAATGCATAAAATTATCGGAACTCCTGCCTCTTTCGGGCATTTCACTACCGAGCCGAGCAGAGAGCCAGTCACTCACTCTCATGAAAACACTCTTTTCATGCAGTGACCATCTCTCACTCAGTCCGAGACGAAACAAAGACCGAAAGGCAGGTTTAAGATGAACAAGACCCTCAATATTGTAGCAGCAACCGTACTTATGGGTTCTACTGTTGTCGCGCCAATGGCCTTTGCGCAGAGTGCAACGACGCCAGCCGCGCCCGGCACCACAACAACCGCTCCAAGCACCAGCACCGCCCCGGCAACGACGACGCCTGGCGCATCGGCTGCCATGGATACCTATCTGACCCAGCAGGGCAGCGACCAGTTGGCCGCATCGAACTATGTCGGCCAGAACGTCTATGCCGGTGACAAGAGCATTGGTGAGATCAAGGATCTGATCATGCAGCAGAATGGCGGCCTCGTCGCAGCTGTGATCGGTGTGGGTGGCTTCCTCGGTATCGGCGAAAAGAATGTTGCCGTTCCCGTCAGCAAGATCACGGTGACCCGTGATGCCCAGAACGCAGACAAGCTGCGTCTGACGACCACGGAAACCGCTGAAACCTTGAAGGCCGCTCCGGAATTCAAGACGCTGGAAGACCAGAAGGCCGATGCAGGCTCAACGGCTTCGACGCCAGCCACAGTTACCAAGTAATACAGTGATGGCTAGCCGCACAGGCTAATACCGACAGGCTAGCTTCATGAGATAAAAGGCGGGACCGCAAGGCTCCCGCCTTTTTTATGCGATTTTCTCAGCTGTTATTTTACCAACTGTTATTTAGCAGGAACGTTTTCCGCCTCCACGGCACCGGGTGCCAAAGGCTGTCGATGGCCGGATACGTCGGCACCGGCATTCTTGTCCATGAAGATATAGGGAATGACGGCAGCCAGCGACAAAAAGGCCACGACGGCAAAAGCCATATGAAAATCAGCAAGATCCAGACGACCGCCGGTGAGCATGGTGCTGATTTCCAGAACGAAAGCGGCGCAGGCAACGCCGAGCGCCAGACTGACCTGTTGCAGCACCGAGGCAATCGAGGTTGCCTGGCTCGCCTCTTTGTTGTCGATATTGGCATAGCCCAGCGCATTGGTGCCAGTGAAGAAGAACGACCGGCAGAACCCGGCCAGTAGCAGGAAGAACATCAGCAGCGCATGCGGGGTCTGCGGCGTGAAAAATGCGTTGAGAAATGTGGTCGCGGCACCGCAGACGCCAGCCACGATCAACACGCTGCGAAAACCGGCGGCAGCAAACACCCGGCGCGCCAGGAATTTCGTGCTGATCGCCCCGATGGCGCCGACAAAAGTCGTCAGGCCGGATTCGAATGGTGTCATGCCGAAGCCGAGTTGCAGCATCAGCGGCATTAGAAAGGGAATGGCGCCTGCCGAAATCCGAAACAGCGTCCCCCCGATCTGGGCGGCGCGAAAGGCCGGTTTGCGAAACAGGGTGAGATCCAGAAGCGGTGCCGGATGGCGCCTGGCATGCACGACATAAAGAACGCCGCAGAACAGGCCGATACCAGTTGCGGCAATACCGACAATCGGCGGCAAGGCTGGCAGGCTCATGACCGACAGGCCGAAAACGACACCCGCCGCAGACAGCGACGTCAGGGCAAATCCGGTCCAGTCAATCGGCGCCGTCTTGATGCGCTCGATTTCCGGCAGGAAAATTGTCGATAGGACAACGCCCAGCACACTGATCGGCACATTGATCAGGAAAATCCAGTGCCAGCTAAAATAGGTGGTGATGAAGCCGCCGACCGGCGGTCCGGCCAGCGGACCGACAAGGGCTGGAATGGTCAGCAGCGCCATGGCCGAGACCAGTTCCTCCCGCTTGGTGGTGCGCAGCAGAACCAGACGGCCAACCGGCGTCATCATCGCCCCGCCCATGCCTTGCAAAAACCGGGCAGCGACAAATTCCACCAGAGAGCTGGACATAGCGCAGCAGACGGACCCGACGATGAAAACCCCCATCGCCGCCCTGAAGATCTGCTTGGCCCCGAATTTATCCGCCATCCAGCCGCTGACCGGAATGAAGATGGCAAGCGCTACCATATAAGATGTCAATGCCAGTTTCAGCGTGATCGGCCCGACGCCGAGATCGTTGGCAATGGCGGGCAGCGCGGTCGCGATCACCGTCGAGTCCATATTTTCCATGAACAAGGCCACGGCCAGGATGAGCGGAACGATGCGGTTCATGAGCAGCACTCTTTGAAAATCACGGAAAATCACGGCGAAAATTCAAGGCCCGACGAAAAACGACGGCTGGCGCGTCCTTCTAGTCCCCTCATCCCATATCTGACAATCGTTATCCTCCCGATAAGCCTGGCTATCACGTACACGTTACGCATTGCCAATCATCGGCGACAGGCCATCAACTTTGCCGCAATTCATTCTGTTTGCTGGATAATTTCTCTCCAAAAATCCGGTGAGCCGGAGAAATCACCCGCCGCGCCATTGAAACGGCATAGACCCGCCGCTACCTGTGAAAGCTGTAAGCTATGAAAATGGGGACGAGGAGGTTGTAATGGTTTCAATGAACAGGCGAACAATGATCGCAGGGGCTGCTTTGGGCGCCTTGTCGGCCCCGGCGCTGATAACGCGGGCAGCCTTTGCGCAAGCGGAGACATCGATGGATATCAATCATGCCATGCCCCCGGAGACCCACAGGTTCCAGCTCGGCGGGTTTGAAGTCGTGGTCATCAAGGACGGCACGCGGGTTTCCGACAAGCCGGGCGAGACCTTTGGCATCAACCAGAGCCCGGAAACGGTGTCGGCGCTGCTGCAAAAGAATTTCCTGCCGACCGACAAATTCGTCAACGGCTTTTCGCCGGTGCTGATCAATACCGGCTCGGATGTCATCCTGTTCGATACCGGCATGGGCGAACAGGGCCGCGTCAACGGCATGGGACGGTTGAGCGAAGGCATGATGGCGGCAGGCTATTCGCCTGACGATGTGACCATCGTCGTTCTCACCCATATGCATGGCGACCATATCGGCGGGCTGATGGAAAAGGGCAAACCGGCCTTCACCAAGGCGCGTTATATCGCCGGGCAGCGCGAATATGATTTCTGGACCAATTCCGCCCGCGCAGGCACGCCAGCCGAAGGCGGACAGAAAGCGGTTCTGGCCAATGTGAAGCCGCTAGCCGAGAAAATCACCTTCCTTGGCGATCAAGGCGGCGATGTGGTCTCCGGCATTCGCGGCGAGGCCGCTTTCGGCCATTCGCCGGGCCATATGATTTTCCATGTCGAATCCAAGGGCAAGCGCCTGCTGTTGACCGCAGACACCGCCAACCATTTCGTGCTGTCGCTGCAACGTCCCGATTGGGAAGTGAAATTCGACATGGACAAGGCTCAGGCCGCCGCCACTCGTAAACGGGTGTTCGACATGGCAGCAACCGACAAGGTTGCCTTCCTGGGCTATCACATGCCCTTCCCCTCGGTCGGCTATGTCGAAACGCTCGATACCGGCTACCGATTCGTGCCGAAGAGCTATCAATTCGATCTTTGATCGCTTGCGCCGCGCCGCCAATCGGGGGCGCGGCAATATTTCCGTCATCGCTTGGCGGTGAAAAAATCCTTCAGCAGAGCGGCAGCCTCGGTCTCGCCGATTGCGGCATAGACATCCGGCGCGTGATGGCAGGTGGGCTGGCTGTAAAAACGCGCACCATGATCGACGCCCCCGCCCTTTTCATCGGGTGCCCCATAATAAAGTCGGCGGATGCGGGCAAAGGAAATTGCCGCCGCGCACATCGTACAGGGTTCCAGCGTCACATAGAGATCGGCGCCCGCCAGCCGTTCGTCCTCCAGAATGGCGCAGGCGCGGCGGATCGCCAGGATTTCCGCATGGGCCGTGACATCCTGCAAGGCGCGGGTTTCATTGCCAGCCCGGGCCAAAATGACGCCGTCCTTGACCAGCACGGCGCCAATTGGCACCTCGCCGCGCGCGCCAGCCAGGCGGGCCTCTTCCAGGGCAACATCCATGAAACGGATTGTCGGCGTCATGATGGGTGAACTTTCCACTTAACCAAGCCTTCGCGAACTGATAGGACACAGCAAACGACAGGCAAGCAAAAAATGACCGATAAAGAAAAGTTCAAGCGGCCGGGCAGCAAACCCGCAGGCCGCCCCTTCAAGACATCTGCCGATAAACCCGGCAAATCCGGCCCGAAAAGCTTTGGTGCCCAGAAAAGCTTTGGCGCAAAGTCCGATGCGGCACCGCGTGCCAAATCGGATGCGGCACCGCGCCAAAAACCTGATGCGGGACCGCGCCCCAAACCTGATGCGGCACCGCGCAAGAGCGCAGCACCTGCTGCCAAGACAGGCAGCGAGGACACGCTGAAGCCCGAGCGGATTTCCAAGCTGCTGGCCCGCGCCGGTATCGCTTCGCGCCGTGACGTGGAACGCATGATCATGGAAGGCCGTGTGGCCGTCAATGGCAAGGTGCTGGACAGCCCGGTGCTGAACGCCACCCTGGCCGACAGGATCGAAGTGGATGGCGAGGCCATTCGCGGCATCGAGCGCACCCGGCTCTGGCTCTATCACAAGCCATCCGGCCTGGTGACCACCAATTCCGACCCGGAGGGCCGCCCGACCGTCTTCGACAACCTGCCGGAGGAATTGCCTCGGGTGATGTCGATTGGCCGGCTCGATATCAATACCGAAGGCCTGCTGCTGTTGACCAATGACGGCGGCTTGGCGCGGGTGCTGGAACTGCCGACCACCGGCTGGCTGCGCCGCTACCGCGTGCGCGCCTATGGCGAAATCGACCAGGCCAAGCTGGATACGCTGAAGGACGGCATCGCCGTTGACGGCGTGCTCTACGGTGCCATCGACGCGGTTCTGGACCGCAGCCAAGGCCATAATGTCTGGATCACCATGGGCTTGCGCGAAGGCAAGAACCGGGAAATCAAGAATGTGCTCGGCGCGCTTGGCCTTGAGGTCAACCGGCTGATTCGCATTTCCTATGGTCCGTTCCAGTTGGGCGACCTGCCGGAATCCCAGGTGCAGGAAGTGCGTGGCCGCATGTTGCGCGATCAGTTCGGTCCGCGCCTGATCGAGGAATCCAAGGCCAATTTCGACGCGCCGCTCTATTCCAACGCACCTGCCGAGGAAGACGATGCTCCCGCGCCGAAAGCCAAGGCGAAAGCCGAGGAAGGCAATTGGAAGAAGGAAACACGGGCACCCAAGCCGCGCGGCTTCGACAACCGTGAGGACGCCCGCGAAAAGGCACTCAGCCGGCTCGACACCCGCCGCGACGGCGCAAAGCCTGCCTTTGGCAGCAAACCCGGATTTGGCAGCAAGCCTGGCTTCAAGGGAAAACCTGCTGCCGGGCGTGATGGCGACGATGCCAGCCGCGATGGCAAGCCAAAGCGCATGCCGCTTGGCCAGAGCCGCACCGCCAATGTCTGGATGGCGCCGGGCGCTCGTCCGGTGTCTGAAAAGAAGGCGGCAAGCGACGAAGCTCGCAAAAGCGGGCCACGGTCGCGCCCGGATGGGGCGCCGCAGACCAAGCGTTATGGCCGCACCATGGATGGTGCGCCCACCAAGAGCCTTTCGCGTCACGACCCGGATCGTGGGCATTATGCCGGCAGCGACGATAAAGATTTGCGCGTCAAGGTCAGCCGCGCCCGCGATGCCGAAGGCGAATGGATTCGCGCTGAAGGCCCAGACAGCAAACCAGCCGGACGTGGCGGACGCGATGGCGAAGGCTTTGGCGGCAAGCGCGATTTCGGCGCCAAGCGGGATGGCGCAGATCGTGGTGCCCGGCCTGCATATGGTGACAAACCTGCATATGGTGATCGGCCAGCACGTGGCGAGCGTGCAGCGCCAAGCGATCGTCCATCGCGGGGCCAATGGCCCGCACGTGGAGATCGTCCGGAGCGGGGCGAAAGACCAGATCGCAGCGCGGCTCCGGCCCGCAGTGATCGCCCCTATTCCGGCCGCCCCACCGGAGAAAGAGCCGAACGGCCAACCGGCGACCGGCCTTATGACGGACGGCCAAAATCCCGTTCTGCCTCTGGCGATAAGCCGTCCTTTGGTGGGAAACCATCGTTTGGCGGAAAACCGGCGGGCAAATCCTCATTCGGCGGCAAGCCGTCTTCCGGTGGAAAGCCCGCCTTTGGCGGTAAGCCTGGCGGCAAGCCTTCCTTCGGCGGCAAGCCGGGTGGAAAGTCCGGTGGAGATCGGCCAGGTGCGGGTCGCGGCCCATCGCGCGGTCCTTCTTCCGGCCCATCCGGCGGCCCCCGGGGCAAGAGGTAAGCCGACATGCGGATTGTTGGTGGAGAATTTCGGGGGCGTAGCCTTGCCGCGCCCAAGACCGACGCCATCCGGCCGACCATCGACCGGACACGCGAAAGCCTGTTCAACATCCTGATGCACGCCCATCCCGAATGTCTTGATGGCACGCGGGTTCTCGACCTGTTTGCCGGCACTGGCGCCATCGGGCTGGAAGCCCTGTCGCGCGGTTGCCGTTCGGCGCTGTTTGTCGAAAATAGTGTCGAAGGCCGTGGCCTGCTGTGGGAAAATATCGACAATCTTGGCCTGCATGGCCGCGCCAAGATCCTGCGACGCGATGCCACCGACCTCGGTTCGGTCAGCACGATGGAACCCTTCCATCTGCTGTTTGCCGATCCGCCCTATGGCAAAGGCCTCGGCGAAAAGGCCTTTGCCGCTGCCCACCAGGGCGGTTGGCTGGTGCCCGGAGCTTTGGCTCTACTGGAAGAGCGCGCCGATGTCCTGGTCCAGGCGCCCGAAGCCTTCGCTCTACTGGAAGAGCGGATCTTCGGCGATACAAGAATTTCATTCTTTGCCTATAGACCGGGTTGAAACGGCAGCGCGATTTCTTAAATCCGCTGCGATATAGAGTTTGTCAGAGAAAAGCAGTCTCCGATTTCACAGGACGCTTCGGGCTGCTTTCTCGCATTTTTCTTGCATATCTGACGGAAAGCCAATCGATGCTTTTGTTGGACATGCTCCAAAAGGTCCGTTTGAAATCATGCCGCAGGATGTCCAATCCCATAAATCCCTCGTTGAGGTAGGACCCAGCACGCCAACGGTTGCCGTGGCGTTGGGGGCTGGCGGTGCGCGGGGCCTTGCCCATATTCATGTGCTGGAAGCCCTTGAGGAAATGGGGATCGAGCCTGTGGCGATTGCCGGTTCCTCCATCGGTGCCATTATCGGGGCCGGCAAGGCTGCGGGCATGTCGGCAGCCGAAATGCGTGACCATGCGCTGGAAACCGTCGGCAAGCGCAATGAAGTCTTCAAGCGGATCTGGGGCCTGCGCCCGCCGACCATGCGCCATGCCATCGGCGGGTTCCGGCTCGGACAGTTCAATCTGGAGCGTATTCTGCGCGCCTTCTTGCCATCCCGGATTCCCGATGATTTTTCCGGCCTTGGCATTCCGCTGAAAGTGATCTCCACCGATTATTACGGCCATTGCGAACAGGTCAGCGAAGACGGCGATCTTTATCAGGCGCTGGCTGCTTCCGCTGCCATTCCCGCCCTGTTCATGCCTGTCATGTTGAACGGGCGGCTGATGATCGATGGCGGCATCTTCAATCCCGTCCCTTATGAACATCTGATGGGCCTTGCCGATATCGTCATCGGCATCGACATCGTCGGCGGCCCGGTCGGAGTGGACGATATCCCGAACCGCATTGACAGCCTGTTCGGCGCCTCTCAGCTGATGATGCAATCGCATCTCGCCCTGAAACTCAAGCTTGGCCCACCAGCCATTTTCCTGCGCCCGCCGGTCAATGGTTTCGGCGTGATGGATTTCATGAAGGCCAAGCAGATCTTCGAGGTGTCCGCCCCTGTCAAAGACGAGGTCAAGCGGGCCTTGGAAGCGCAATTTGCGCTTCTCGCTCAGCGCTAGAGTCTGCCTTTCCGGGAAAACCCGGTTCCAGTTTTCCTAAGGCAAACTCTAAGCAGCCGTATCCCTGTCTTTTTCCTGATCTTTCTCGGTCTCATGTCCCCGTTTGGGTTTGATCAGCGGTTCCGGCTGGACAGGTCTGTTATACAGCATGTGGGCGCCGCCCTTGATGCCTTCTACTGCCTGAATGCGCAGGCGCTCATCGTCCCGGCGACGGATATCGGCCTCGATGGCCTCGGCCATGTCCTCATCGACACCCAGCGCCTCAATGGTCTTGCGCCCGAATTTCAAGCCTGATTCCACCGTTTCGCGCAGTTCATATTCGACATTGCGCGCCCGCAGCCACAGGCTGTGAACACGGTCATAGGAGCGCACGAACAGCCGCGCCTGGGGAAATTCGGAGGCGACCAGGTCTACGATCCGGTCGGTGACTTCGCGCTTCTGGGTGCAGACCGCCACCACCTTGGCCTTTTCGATGCCAGCGGCCCGCAACATGTCCAGCCGCGTGCCATCGCCGAAATAAATACGGAACCCGAAGGAGGCGGCCTGACGGATACGGTCGGCGGAATCGTCGATAATCGTCACGTCCCGGCCGCTGGCCAACAACACCTGGGCGGCGATCTGGCCAAAACGCGAAAAGCCGATCATCAACACATCCGAACCGGCACCGTCAAAATCCTCATCCAGCTCCTCATGCTGATCGCGCGACAGAAGCCGGGAGGAGAGCGCCGCGACCACCGGCGTCAGCGCCATGGTGAGCGTGACGATGGAAATCAGCAGCGACGACGTGGCGCTGGAAAACACCCCCGCCGAGACGGCGGTGGTAAACAGCACGAAACCGAATTCACCGCCCTGCGGCAGGATGGCGGCAATGCGAATGGCATCATCATGGCGGGACCCGGCCAGCCGGCATAGAGCGTAAATGCTGATCCCCTTGATCAACATCACCACCGGCACGGCGACGGCCAACAGCCAGAGATTGGCAAAAATCACGTTGAACTGGACGGACAGGCCCACCGCCATGAAAAACAGGGCCTGGAGAATGCCGCGAAACGGCTCGATATCGGCTTCCAATTCATGGCGATAAGAGGATTCGGCCAGCATGACACCGGCCAGAAAGGCCCCCATGGCCATGGAAAGGCCAACCGCCTGCATCAGCATGGCCGATCCGAGCACGATGAACAGGGCGGCGGCAATCATCACCTCGCGGGCGCCGGTGCGGGCCATGACCTGGAACAGCGGATTGAGCAAATAGCGCCCGGCCAGGATCATCGCCAGCGTCGCGGTGACGGCAACGCCGATATCGATCCATAACGAGCTGGGCGCAGGCGCCGCCTGGGCACCGAGAATGGAAATCAGCGCCAGCAGCGGCACGATCGCCAGGTCCTGGAAGAGCAGGACGGAAAAGGTACGCTGGCCGTATTGGCTGTTGAGGTCACTGCGATCATTGAGGATCTGCAACGCAAAAGCGGTAGAGGACAGCGACAGGCCAAAACCGGCAATCACCGCGCCGCGCCAGTCAAGAAGGTCAAACACCAGCGCCACGCCCGTCAGCAGCGCTCCGCCCAACATCACCTGGGCGGTGCCCAGACCAAAAATATCGGCCCGCATTTTCCACAGGGTCGAGGGTTTCAACTCCAGCCCGATGACGAACAGCAGAAAGACGATGCCAAGCTCGGCAACAGAAAGGATTTCCTCCGCCCCGGTAATGACATGGGCGACAGGACCGATGACGGCGCCTGCCGCCAGATAGCCGAGCACCGTGCCAAGGCCGAGCTTGCGGAAAATCGGTGCGGCGACCACGGCGCCGCCCAAAAGTACGAGAGCCTCGGTAAACAACAGGGTGGGTGCGGTGCTCATGCTCAGCCTTTCCGGTGCAAGCCTTCCAGAGCAGGGTTCGACTGATCTGCCCTTGATGCGGAAGGGAATGCAAACTATAGCGACCTCATCGCACCCTATCGAGTGCAAACAGGTCGCTATAGCACTTTATCCCTGCTGCATAATTTTCTCCTCAAACCGATTCCGGTTTACGGAATTATGCAGTAAATGGAAGTGACGAGAAAGGCCAAGCCATGTCATCTGAAAATTCTCCCGAACATCTTTTGTCGCGCGCCCACCAACTGGTCGATCTGGCCCGCAAGGCCGGAGCCGAGCGGGCTGACGCCGTCGTGGTGCGCTCCCGCGCCCATTCGGTCAGCGTGCGGCTGGGCAAGGTCGAACAGACCGAATCCTCGGAAAGCGACGATTTTTCGCTACGGGTGTTTATCGGCAACCGCGTCGCGTCCGTCTCGGCCAATCCGGGCTTTGACCTGACGGCGCTGGCCGAACGCGCCGTTGCCATGGCGAGGGTTTCGCCGGAAGACCCGTATACCGGCCTTGCCGATGAAGAGGATCTGGCCCGGACCTATCCGGATCTGCAACTTTACGACCCGACCGAAGTGTCGAGCGATGCGCTGCGCGATGCGGCCCTTGCCATGGAAGAGGCAGCTCTTGCCGTCAAAGGCGTCAGTAATTCGCTGGGAGCCAGTGCATCGGCGGGCATGGGCGGCTTGGTCCTCGTCACCTCGCACGGCTTTTCCGGCCACTACCAGGCCTCGCGCTTTTCCCGCTCGACCGGGGTAATCGCTGGCGAAGGCACGTCGATGGAGCGCGACCACGATTATGACAGCCGCCTCTATTTCGCCGAGCTGGACAGTCCTGAAGAGATTGGCAGGCGCGCAGGCGAGCGCACGGTGCGCCGGATCAATCCGCGCAAGGCCGATACCGCCAAGAACCTGACGGTTGTGCTTGATCCGCGCGTCGCACGCGGCTTTGTCGGCCATATCGCTGGCGCCATCAATGGTGCGGCGGTGGCCCGCAAAACGTCTTTCCTGCGTGACCGGATGGGCCAGCAGGTGCTGAAATCCGGCCTTGATATCACCGACGATCCGACCCGGGTGCGCGGCTCGTCCTCGCGTCCCTTCGATGGCGAAGGGGTGATGGGCAAGCCTCTGACGATGATCGAGGACGGCGTTTTGCGCCATTGGTTCCTGTCGACGTCGGCGGCGCGCGAACTGGGCTTGAAAACCAATGGCCGCGGCGCGCGCGGTGGCACCTCCGTCTCGCCCTCCTCCTCCAATCTGGCGCTGGAGCCGGGCGACATCACGCCGGAAGCGCTGATATCAGGTATTTCCAGTGGATTTTACATTACCGACATGATCGGCCATGGGGTTGACATGATCACCGGCGATTACAGCCGAGGGGCCTCCGGTTTCTGGATCGAGAATGGCGAACTGACCTATCCGGTGTCGGAAGTGACGATTGCTTCCAACCTGAAGCACATGTTCATGGCGATGACGCCAGCCAATGACATCGACCGCAAATTCGGCGTCGCGGCTCCGACCCTTGCCATCGAAGGCCTGACGATTGCAGGGAAATAACCACATCGACAAGGACCGTAAAGGGTGAGCAGCACAAGCCAAATGCCAGATCTTCAAGCCGATCTCGACCTCATTGCCGAGGCAGCGCGGCAGGCTGGCGAGGTGGCGCTTGCCTATTTCGGGGCCGACCCGGATGTCTGGTGGAAAAACGAGGGCCAATCACCGGTCAGCGCGGCGGATTATGCTGCCAACAGCCTGCTGGAAAAGCTCCTGCGCGGCGCACGCCCTTCTTATGGCTGGCTTTCGGAGGAAAATGACGACGATGAAAGCCGGCTAAGCCGCGACATCGTCTTCGTCATCGACCCGATCGATGGCACCCGCGCCTTCCTGGCCGGTGAAAAGACCTGGTGTGTGTCCGTCGCGGTCGTGCATCGTGGCCGCCCGGTGGCGGCCGCCCTGGTCGCCCCTGCGCTTGGCGAAACCTTTCTGGCGACCGCCGATGGGCAAGCAAGTTTGAACGGCAAAACGATCGCCGTTGCCAACCGCCTGCCCCATCAAAGCCTGCGGGTGGCGACGCCTGCCGAATTGCTCAAGGCCTTCAGGGACGGTGTGCGCGAGCGGCTGGAACGGGTCGCCCATATTCCTTCGCTCGCCTATCGGCTGGCGCTGGTGGCAGATGGGCGGATCGATGCGACGCTGGTGATGAAAAACTCCCATGACTGGGACCTGGCCGCTGCCGACCTCATTCTTGAACGGGCCGGCGGGGCGCTGACCGATATCCACGGCAAGCCGCTGCTCTACAACCGGCCGCAGGTGCGCCATGGCCATCTTCTGGCCGGATCGAACGCCGTCCTGCCGGAACTGCTGGCCGCCTTTTCGGCAGGACCGGAGACTGCATCGGACAAGGGCCGATAAGATGTAGAATGAACAACCCCATGCTGGGCATGGCAGGCGGGCGGCGGCGGTTGACCTTGCTGTAAAAATCAAGCAGATGACATCTGCGGGAGAATGATGATGGGAAAGATGAGATGACCGAGAAAAACGACAGGAAACAGCTTCTGCATCTGGTGTTCGGCGGAGAGCTGAGCAATCTGGCCGAGGTTCAATTCCGTAACCTTGAGGAATTGGACATCGTCGGGATCTTCCCTGATTATGCAACCGCACTTTCCGCATGGAAAAGCAAAGCGCAGCAGACAGTCGACAATGCCCATATGCGGTATTTCATTGTGCATATGCATCGCCTGCTGACCCCTGGCGAACAATAATACCAAGGCTCGAAGCGTCATCTTCCATGGCGCTTCGGATGAAGCGTAGACTTGACTGACATTTGGTGCCGCCCGCGGACCATGACGGTTTGCGGATAAAAACACGCCTGATTGACGGATCGCGGCCTCGCAGCCATGACCCTCTGGCGTATTTAGGGTTGGAGAAGGATGAGCGCATTGGCACGCATCGCACTGACCGCCTATCGCTGGGCAGGGATCGTCGCCTTTCCGTGTGCAGGATTGTTCCTGTCCATTCGCGCCGCCAAGGGCAAGGAAGATCGCTCCCGGCGGCTGGAACGGGTCGGCTATGCCGCCGCCAACCGGCCGCGCGGGCCGCTGGTCTGGGTTCATGCCGCCAGCGTCGGCGAGATGATGGCAGTGACGGCCCTGATGCGGGAACTGCGTCGCTGCGAGATCAATGTTCTCCTGACCACAGGCACGACGACCTCTGCCCAGATTGCCGGTGACCGTCTTCAGGACGGCGTCATCCACCAATATGTGCCAATCGATGCCCTGCCCGCCGTGCGCCGGTTTCTCGATTATTGGCAGCCGGACATGATGATCGGCGTGGAATCGGAGATCTGGCCGACCATGCTTCAAGACCTGCATGACCGGCAGATCCCGCAGATCCTGGTCAATGCCCGAATTTCCGACCGCTCCTTTGCCCGCTGGCAGCGCCATCCCAATGTGGCGTCCTCGCTATTTTCCAAGCTTGCCATGGTGGTGGCGCAATCGGAAGTCGATGCCGAACGGTTCCGCGATCTCGGCGCCTGGCCGGTCAGCGTCTCCGGCAATATCAAGGTAGACACGGACGCCCCACCCTGCGACAGCGATCTTTTGTCGAGCTATGAGCGACAGATTGGCCATCGCAAGACCTGGGCGGCAATTTCCACCGCCGAGGGCGAGGAAAAGATCGCCGCCATGGTCCACCGCGCCCTGAAAGCTCATATGGGCCAGCTCAGCATCGTTGTTCCGCGCCATCCGGAACGGGCCGATGCCATCGAGGCAATGATGATCGAGCAGGGGCTGACGGTTGCCCGCCGCAGCCGCAACGATCCGATCACGCCGCAGACCGATGTGTTTCTGGGCGATACAATTGGCGAAATGGGCCTTTATCTGCGGCTGACGGATATCGCCTTCGTCGGTCGCTCCATGATGAAGGAAGGCGGCGGCGGCAATCCGATGGAGCCTGCCGTGCTGGGCTGCGCGGTGCTGAGCGGCCCGCATGTGGAGAATTTCCGCGAAAGCTACCAGCGTCTGGTGCGCCATGGCGCCGCCCGCGTGGTGCGCGATGCCGAAACCCTGGCGAAGGCCGTGCATTTCCTGATGAACAACCACCTGGCACGCCATAAAATGTCCGATTCCGGCATGGAAGCCGTGCAGGACATGCGCGGCGCGCTGACGGCGACCATCAAGGCGATGGAACCCTACATCAATCCCTTGACCGTCAAGGCGCGCCTCGAACCGAAGACGGCAGCGGGCGAATGACAGGAAGCGGCATTGTGACCGATGATCTTGCCCGATCGGCCCCTGAAATTCGCGGCATCCTGTTCGACAAGGACGGCACGCTGCTGGATTACGACGCCAGCTGGGCGCCGGTGAACCAGCAACTGGCGCTGATGGCCGCCGATGGCGACCAGACGCTGGCCGATCAATTGCTCGGCGCCTGCGGCATGGACCCCGAAAGCGGCTATGTGGTTCCCGACAGTCTGTTGGCAGCGGGCAATGCCCGCGAGATCGCCGAGGGACTGGCCAAGGCGGGCTCACCCTTCGATGCCGATTATCTCACCGAAGCGCTGGATGCGATTTTCGCCAATGCCGCCGAGCTGTCCGTGCCGGTGACCGATCTTGGCGCGCTGTTTGCCAAGCTCAAGGCACGCGGCCTGAAGATCGGCATCGCTTCCTCTGACAATGAGCGCTCGATCCGCGCCATCGTCCAGCGGTTCGGGCTTGAGCCGCATGTGGATTTTATTGCGGGTTACGATAGCGGGTTCGGCTGCAAGCCGGAGCCAGGCATGGTGCATGGCTTTTGCCAGGCAACAGGCCTTGCTCCCGCCCATGTGGCAGTGGTCGGCGACAATAATCACGACCTGTTGATGGGCCGCAATGCCGGAGCCGGGCTTTCCATCGCCGTGCTGACCGGCACCGGATCACGCCTGACGCTGGAAGCGGGTAGCGATTTCTGCCTGAACGACATTACCGAACTTGAACAGGTCCTGGGTTGAGGGGCAGCCGATGAAGCTGCTTGCACCCTCTTTTTGGTGGCAAAAGACCGACTGGTGGAAAAAAGCCGGCTTTCCTGCCCTGGCGCTTTGGCCACTGTCTTTCCTCTATGGCCGAATTGCCGCCCGGCGCATGCGCGGGTCGTCAGCCTATGGTCCCGCGGTACCGGTGATCTGTATCGGCAATGTCACGCTTGGCGGCGCTGGCAAGACGCCAACGGCCCTGGCTCTGGCCAAGGCCGCCCTTGCCATGGGCCTGAAGCCCGGCTTTCTCAGCCGTGGCTATGGTGGATCGGTCCGCCGCCCGACTTTGGTCGATCCGGGCCACCACACCGCCAATGATGTCGGCGACGAACCGCTGCTCCTGGCCTCGGTGGCGCCGACAGTGGTTGCAGCGCGCCGCCGCGAAGGGGCCAGGGAACTGGAGCGCCAAGGCATCGACCTGATCATCATGGATGACGGATTTCAAAGCGCACAGATCCGCATTGACTGCGCCGTGGTGGTGACCGACAGTTACAAAGGCGACGGCAACGGTTTCGTCTTTCCCGCCGGGCCATTGCGGGCGCCGCTGGCAATCCAGTTTCAAAAGCTGGACATGCTGCTGGTGGTCGGCAAGGGCGATGCCGCCATTCCGCTGGTGCGGCGGGCCGCACGCATGGGCAAGCCGGTATTGACCGCGCAGCTTCAACCCCTGCCCGGCCCAAACCTCAGGGGTCAGCGCCTGCTGGCCTATGCAGGCATTGCCGATCCGGAAAAATTCTACCGCACCCTGCGTGAAATGGGTGGAGACATCGTCGTGGCCAGAGGGTTTGGCGATCACCAGCCCTTGTCCGCTGCGGCAATTGCCGAGCTGATCGAAGAGGCTGAGGCCAACGATCTTCTGCTAGTGACGACCGCCAAGGATCAGGCCCGGCTACGGGGTTCAAGTCGGGGGCGTGCAAGTCTGCGTAGCGCGCGACAAGACCGGGCAGAGGAACTGCTGGCCAAATCCAGCGTGATTGAGATCGAGATGATCTTTGATGACCCGGCTGTGCCAGCACGGGTGATCGACCAGGCGCGGGATCGGTTTCGCAGGTCTCGGTAGCGCAAGCCGCATTGCCCGCGCACCGGGTCGGGCCGCTTACCGCTTCTGGTTTGGCAGGTTGCCGGTGCGCTTTTCCGCTTCGAGCGAGGCCGCCGCATCGACATAGGCTTCCTGGCGGTCGACGCTCCAGTATTTCAGCTCATCGATGGTGATCGGCCGGCCGGTGATGGCGCAGACCACGTAGGAGCCGGGAAAGGTAATCTGGAAATCCGCATCCAGATATTTCACCGTGGCCTCGCGATTTCCACGGCTTTCGAAGCGATTCATGGAGTGGTCCTAACTCTCTTCTTGTTCTTGTCGTTTTGTACTGCTTGCCGTTGCGTGCCAAACCGGCAGTAGCATGCCGCCTATAAATGCACACAAACTGCCCTTGCAATCAACCTTCAACTGCGACCGAACAGCCGCTCGATATCCGACAGTTTCAGCTCAATATAAGTTGGACGCCCGTGATTGCATTGGCCGGAACCGGGCGTTTCCTCCATTTTTCGCAGCAGCGCATTCATTTCCTCGACCCGCAGCAGCCGACCGGAGCGCACCGACCCGTGGCAGGCCATGGTGGCGGCCACATGCTCCAGCCGGGCAAACAGGCTGCCCGCCGTTTCCCATTCGGCAATTTCATCGGCCAATTGCCGGACAAGTCCCGGCACATCCACTTCGCCCAGCATGGCAGGCGTTTCGCGCACCGCAATCGCTCCCGGCCCGAACCGCTCGATAGCAAGGCCCAGCCGGTCGAGGTTTTCGGCATGATCCATCAGCCGGTCGCAGTCTTCTTCCGGCAGGCCGATGATTTCGGGAATGAGCAGGCCCTGGCTGGGCAATCTGCGACCCGATAGCGCCTTGCGCATATCCTCAAACACCAGACGCTCATGGGCGGCATGCTGATCGACGATCACCAGGCCGTCCTGCGTCTGGGCGACGATATAATTGGCGTGAACCTGCGCCCGCGCCGCGCCAAGGCGAAACGAGCCACTTTCCATCGCCATCGCCACCGGCTCGGAGATCTGCGAGGGCGAGACATGCCCATCCGCCCGAGCCGCCGGCAGCGCCAGACCGTCAAACCGGTTCTGACCACCATCAAGCGGCCTATGGGGGGATGTATCGACGCTCCATGAAGAAGGCTGCGGCGGGCGTGCATGATAGGTTGGCGTATAGGTGTTACCCGCAGCCCCATTCGTACCCTCGGAAAAACCACCGTCCGAGCCAGGGCGAAAGGCCCGCAGCATGGCCCCGGCCCCTGCCGTCGATGACCGGTCGCCTTCGCGCGCCAAGGCCTGACGGATCGCCCCGACGATCAGGCCACGCACCAGGCCGGGATCACGAAACCGCACATCCGACTTGGCCGGATGGACATTGACATCCACCAGAGCCGAATCGACCGTCAGCGCCAGCACTGCCACCGGATAGCGGCCATGCGGCACGGTTTCGGCATAGGCGCCGCGAATGGCCGACAGGATCAGCTTGTCCTGCACCGGACGGCCATTGACGAAGGCATATTGATGGGCGGAATTGCCACGGTTGAAAGTCGGCACACCAGCAAAGCCGCCCAGATGCACGTCCTCTCGCTCAGCGTCGAGCGCAATGGCATTATCCCGGAAATCGGGGCCGAGAACCTGGGCAATTCGGGCGAGATGATCGTCGCCGGTCGATGGCAATTCCAGGGTCGAGCGGTCGGAGCCGGACAGGACAAAACGGATCTTCGGAAAGGCGATGGCCATGCGCTTGACCATTTCGGTAATCGCAGCGGCCTCAGCCCTTTCGGTTTTCAGAAATTTCAGCCGGGCTGGCGTGGCGAAAAACAGGTCACGCACCTCAACAACCGTGCCGGGATTGCCGGGTGCGGGGCGCACCTCTCCAACCTTGCCGCCTTCCACCGCGATCTGAAAAGCACTGGCGCTGTCTGCTCTGCGGCTGGCAATGGTCAGGCGCGCTACCGAGCCGATGGAGGGCAGCGCCTCGCCGCGAAAGCCGAGGCTCTTGATGTCCATCAACGAATCATTGAGCTTGGAGGTGCAATGACGGCGAACCGCCAGCGCCAGATCCTGCCCATCCATACCGCACCCATTGTCGGTGATGCGCAACAGGGCCTTGCCGCCACCCGCCGTGGCGATCTCAATGCGGCTTGCCCCGGCATCGATGGCGTTTTCGATCAATTCCTTGGCGGCACTGGCGGGGCGCTCGATCACTTCACCAGCGGCGATCTGGTTGATCAAGGTTTCCGAAAGCTGTTTGATGCTCATACGCTTATTGTCGCCAATTGTCGGCCAAGAAGAAAGCCCGGCAAGGGCGCAATTCACCGCGATCTTTCCCTAACTCTCGCCCCTGTCATTAAGGGGGCATTAATCGAATACCAATAGGCTTAATTCAACTTTAATCGTTTTTGATCGCGGTCGCCGAAGAAAACCCGTTGCTCCGGTTGGCGTGACCCACTCCTGCACTGTTTGGTATCATCGCGGCACGACGAAAACGCAAAAAAGCTCTATAGGCTGCATGTTTCTACCGGGAGTCGATTCCGATCCGGCTGGCCATGCAGTAAACATAGGTTGGTAGGATAATGCGGCCGATGCTTATCTTGAACGAGATGCAACGCCTTGGAGGCGAAGATGCATAAGCAACCGGGCGACAGGCAGGCAACGGACCGGACCTGGGCAAGCGCCCTGGTTCTGGAACATAGCCTTCTCGATGCCGTCTGCGATGCGCAGGGCAGCGCGCTTCTGGTTGTCGATAGCGACGATATTATCGTCTATGCAAGCCCGCAATTGTTGAACTTCTTCGAAATTCCGGAATTCTATCTGCAAGCGGGCACCAGGCTCCGGGACTGCCTGGGCGCGATTTACGATCACTGCATCCGCGCCATCCTGTCCCCCAACCCACCGTCAAGAGAAGAATGGCTGGCCGAGCGGGTTGCCTCTCACTGGCGCGAACGTTTCGAAACACTCGATAGAACCGTCAAGAAGCGCACAGTGCGCCAGCTCAATCGGCGGCTTGCCAATGGCTTTGGCATTTGTTCAATTTCCGATATTACCGAACAGAAAAAGCGCGAAGAACAATGGCGCACCGATCTGGAACGGGTCGAAGTAACGGAAAATATTCTCGACAGCCTGCCGCAACCGGTCATGGTCTGGGATCGCCAGCATATCATTGTTGGCATCAATAAGGCGTTCGCCGCCATGATGGGGGTAAGTGAAGACGCCATTCTGGGTCGCCCTGCCGCAGACCTGCTTGAAAGCCGCTTCCTCGCCAGTTTGCAACAGGCTGAGCAGCAGCTCGGTGTTCGCGAGCGTTTCATCCGGATTGCCGATCCCGCTTCGTCGCAAGCCTCACCCGCAGCTTATATCAACCGGATCGGCAAGATCGACCGCAGCTTTTGCGTAGTGACCTTTGCAAGCGTCGACGGCGCCGCCCATCTGCTCCGCCCAACGATCCGGGCAGAAAGCAGAAATGCATCAAGCCTCGCAGCCCACATCAACTCACCCCTATCTCCGCCGCAAAAGCAGCCGCAACCGGCAACCGAGCCTCAACGAGAAGACAGCCTGCGGCAACGTGTGTTGATTGCCAGCAGCGATCCGATTTTCCTCGCAAATGCCGTGGGCGCATTGCCGCAAGAGGCAAGCGATCGCTGCATCGTTCATAGCCTTTACGAATTGCGCGCCGTCATTGAGCTCGCCAGATCGATGGCCATGTCCATTGACCTGATCATTACCGACAGAGCCATGTCCGTCAGCCGGGAGCAGCTTGCACTCGATGATACAACGCGAACCCTCGTCGCTGACCGCAACAGCGTCGCAGCGCGCCTGACCCAGCATCTACAGCCACGGGCTGCGGCGTCTGCGCAGACGGCGCATCACCCGGCAGGCATCGTCCGCGCGCCAAAGAAGACAGTAGAAATCCTTGTTGTCGAAGACAATGAGGTCAACCAGATCGTGTTTTCGCAAATCCTCGAAGGACTTGGACGCAGCTACAAGCTGGCGGTCAACGGTGCGGATGCCTTAGCGATCTGGCAGGCTGAACGTCCCGCCATCGTGCTGATGGATATTTCGCTACCGGATATCAATGGCATGGATCTCTGCCGCCTGATGCGGCAAAGGCAACGGGCCGGAGATCCCCGCACGGCCATTATCGGTGTACTGGTGCCAGCCTTCGACCACGACCGGGGACGGTGCCTGGACGCGGGCATGGACGATGTCATCGTCAAGCCGCTCAGCCCCGACATGATCGAACAGCTTCTGGATCGTCATCTCGAGACAAGCCATCACGCAACGGCATGATGGCTTGATCTGGCGTGTGGCTCTGAAACTGACAAATCTCCTCGTCCAAAATCGAGGTCGCCGGAGAGAAACAGCCAATATCCACTGTTCGGCCCCAGTTCATACCACGCCGGACACCATGGACAGCGCCTTGCATTTTATAAAATGCAAAAATAATACTGGAACGCCCCATATTCGCTGCATAATTGCGTAAACTTCAACCCGGTTTCCCGAAAAGACAAACGGCATCAAGGATCACGCCGGTTTTTCCGCTTCAATGTGAACCTGACGGCCCGCCAGGGGTATGCAGTAAATCACGGGTAAAAATCCACAGTGCCGGCTGGCCAAACGATAGAATTTTATTAATTTTTAATGCGCATGGTAGTCCTGTGAAGTGTGACTTTTTTTGGGATAATGAATGGGTGCGGCCAACACCATAGTGCCAGACATCGATCAGGGAGAGGCCAAGGCTTTTACCGATCCGCTGACGGGGCTTGGCAATCGCCACAGACTGCAGGAGAGAATCCGCAGCCTATCGGCGGAGCGTGCCGCCGATCCCGCACCATTTACCGTGGCTTTGGTCAATCTGGATGGTTTCAAGCCGATCAACGACCTGTTCGGGTCGCTGGCGGGCGATGAAATCCTGTGCCAGGTCGCACATCGCCTCAAGGCCTGCATTCCCGATGGCGCCATTGTCACCCGTCACGATGGCGACGAGTTTGCCGTGGTCCTGCCGCTGATTTTCGAACAGATCAGCGCCGAGCGGATCGGCAATCTGATTAAGGACGTGCTATCGGCGCCCTATGACCTCGGCGACCGCAATGTCCGGCTTTCAGCCTCACTGGGCTTTGCAATCTTTCCCTTTGCCGGAGACGATGTCGACACGCTGATGAAGAGCGCCGAAACGGCGCTTTATCGCTCGAAACGGCGCGGACGCGGCCAGATAACCATCTATTCACGAGAAATTGCCCAGGAAATGCGCCGCTCCACCCAGTTGGAGCAAGCCCTGCGCAATGCGATCATCAACGATGCCGTCGATACGCATTTCCAGCCGATCGTCTCGCTTGCCGATGGCAAGGTTCTGGGCTTCGAGGCGCTGGCCCGCTGGATCGACCCCGATCTCGGCTTCGTCTCGCCAGCAATCTTCGTGCCGCTGGCCGAGGACCGGGGCTTTATCGATACGCTGTCGGAAACCCTGCTGCGCAAGGCTGCGGAAGCGGCGCTGACCTGGCCGCGAGAACTGTTCTTGTCCTTCAACCTTTCCTCGGTGCAATTGACGGACTCCGGCACGGCCTCCCGCACGCTGTCCATCGTCAACAGCGTCGGCCTTGATCCGTCGCGGCTGGAACTGGAAATTACCGAGACCGCGGTGATGAGTTCCGCCGACATGGCCGGGCGGATCATTGCCGAACTGCGTGCGGCAGGCGTGCGCATCTCGCTTGACGATTTCGGCACCGGCCAATCCAGCCTTGGACGCTTAAGGGAATTCACCTTCGACAAGGTCAAGATCGATCGGGCCTTCGTCTCGGCGATCACCACCGACACCACTTCCGAACATATCGTCCGGGCGATCATTACCATGTGCGAAGGTCTGAAGCTGCAAGTGGTGGCAGAAGGCATCGAAACTCTCAGTGAAGCCACCCGGCTCCTGGCCTTGGGCTGCACCATGGGCCAGGGCTATTATTTTGGCAGGCCCGCCGATGCGATGGCAACACTGCGCTATCTGTCACGCCAATATTCCGACTTCGCCGCTCGCAGGCAGACGGGGCCATTTTCAGGCTATTGAGTCGATGGGATTATAATCAGCCGCCAATTCCTCTGGCCGCTCGCAGACCGCCGATAATTTATTGCCATCGGGATCACGGACATAACAGGCATAGAAATGCGCATGAAAAGGCCGCAGACCCGGCGCACCTTCATCTGAACCGCCATTAGCCAATGCTGCCGCGTAAAAAGCCTCGACATCCGACCGGCTACCAGCATTGAGCGTCACCATGGAACCATTGCCGAAGCTGGCGGCCTTGCCATCATAAGGGCTTACGAGCCAGAACCGGCATCGTACATCTGAAGACGCGCCATAGCCGATTTCGTCTTCTTCCGTCACCCGGCGGATGAAGCCAAGCGCGCCGAGGCAGGCATCGTAAAACCGTCCGGATCGCTCCAGGTCGTTGGAGCCGAGCGTGATATAGAGGAGCATGGACCCGTTCTCGCTCAATCCTGATCCTCGTCAGCCGTGGCATCCTCGCGCGGATCATACGGCATGGGACCATCGTCTTCCACTTCATGACCCAGCGCATTGCCGGAGCGCCTGCCTTTGAAGCCCTTGGCGAGCAGGAACATTTCAACCGATTCCTGACGTGATGACGCCGGCTTGATATGGATGACCTGCTTGAAATTCTGCTTGAGCATGTTGAGCAGGTCTTTTTCCGTACCGCCCTGGAAGGTTTTCGCCAGGAAATGCCCGCCTTCGGCCAGCACTTCCACAGCGAAATAGGCAGCCACTTCGCAGAGATGCATGGTGCGAATATGATCGGTCTTCTGGTGGCCGGTGGTGGGTGCCGCCATATCGGAAATCACCACATCCGGCACACCGCCGACCGCTTCCATCAACAGGGCGGGCGCCTCCGGATCGAGAAAGTCGAGTTGCAGGATCTTCACGCCCGGCAATTGCGTCATTTCCAGGAAGTCGATGGCCGCGACCCGGATATCCTCATCGGTGGAACCGGTGACATTGGCGGCAATCTGCGACCAGCTGCCCGGTGCCGCCCCCAGATCGATAATACGTCGGGCGCCTTTGAGAATATTGTGCTTCTCATCGATCTCCAGCAGCTTGAACGCTGCGCGCGCGCGGTAGCCCTCCAGCTTGGCCCGCTGCACATAGGGATCGTTGATATGCCGCTCCAGCCAGCGCCGCGAAGACGCCTTCAGCTTGCCCTTCTTGACCTTCTGGCCCAGTTTTCGTCCGGTGCGGTTGCCGCCGACAGGTGGTTTGGTCATGCTTGCTGCTCAACTCCTGACAGCGCCCTGTGCAAATCCTGCACGCCGGTTCGCTGTAAAACTCTTTTGTGCCCTATGGGATCGTGCAGAAAATTGGAACCCGCACCATCCCATAGGTTTTGTTTGTTTCCGTTTACAAATGCGGGCCACGGTCCCGGCTGCCCGGCGGGCGGCGGCCGCGATTGCGCCGCCAGACCCCGTCATCGGCCATCATGTCGGTCAACAGCCCTTCCCTCAAGCCCCGATCCGCCACCCGCATGCGGCTGGAGGGCCAACGCCTGCGGATTGCTTCCAGAATGGCGCAGCCAGCCAGAACCAGATCCGCCCGGTCCGGGCCGATACAGGGATTGGCGGCGCGGCTCTGGTAATCCCAGGAAAGCAGCTTGGCCTGCATGGCCGAGACCTCGTCATCGCTCAGCCATAGCCCATCCACCCGGCGACGGTCATAGCGCGGCAGATCGAGATGTACGCCAGCCAGTGTCGTCACCGTGCCGGACGTGCCGATCAGGTGGAAATCGACATCGGCAGCAGAATGGCCAAGCGCCTCGACCGAGGGGCAATCGAACTGATCGAGCATGCCCGCCACTTCGGTAATCATCGCTTCGAAAACCGTGGGCGAAACATCGCGCCCACCATGGCGCTCCGACAGCGTGACCACGCCGACCGGCAGCGACGTCCAGTGAGTGATGTGATTGGCGAGACGGCTGGAGCGATTATCCCCGATGCGGATCACCGCGATTTCCGAGGACCCGCCACCGATATCAAACAGCACGACCGAACGGGTTTCGCGTCCGACCAGCGAGGAGCAACCGGACACCGCCAGCCGCGCCTCCGTCTCGCGGTTGATGATTTCCAGCTCAAGCCCGGTCTCCGCCCGCACCCGCTCCAGAAATGCCTCGCCATTCTCCGCAGCCCGGCAGGCCTCCGTGGCGATCAGCCGCTTGCCGCGCAGCTCCACCCCATGCAGTTTGGAGGCGCAAACCTTCAAGGCCTCGATGGCGCGGTCCATCGCCTCCTGCGAGAGCCGCCCCGTTGCAGCCAGCCCCTCGCCCAGACGCACGATGCGCGAAAAGGCATCCACCACCCGGAATTGGCCGGGCCGAGTTGGCTGGGCAATCAGCAACCGGCAATTATTGGTGCCGAGATCAAGCGCCGCGTAGAAATCAACGGGATGGTCGTCGGAAGGCCCATGGCTGGAATGATGACCATGATGCTGTCCGTGATGCGGATGATGGCCCTGTCCTCCCTGGCCCTGTCCACCTTGACCGTGCCCACCATGTCCATGTCCGCCATGGCGGCTTCGGCCATGCTGGGCCTCGCCGGAGGCCGCACCCGGCTTCTGACCCGCGACGGCTGGTGGGCAATAGCTTGCAGAGGCAGGCTTGGCTTCCACGCTGCGGCCAGGCTGCAAGGGACGCACCTGGGCGTTCTGCCGGCCCCGGTTCTTGCGTCGCTTCCGGGGGGATTTTTTGGCAGCACCGCCGGTTTCGCCAGCAAGCGCATTTCCCTGAATATGGGATTCTTTGGTATGAGGCCCCTGCGGATTAGTCCGTTGAATGTTGGATAAGCTCACCTCGCGGGGCGCATACCCGGCAGAGCCTTGATCACGATGATGGTGTTCTGCCTGCCGTTCAGCCGGGGCCGCTGTGCCTTGCGTTTCCACGCCCTGATGCGGAGCAGCATGGCCCTGCCCCGGCAAGGTGTTGCCACGGCCTTTCCTGCGACGCTTACGCTTTCGGCCCGGCGCCTGCTGGGCTGCCTGCTGATCTTGTTGTATGGGACGTCGATCCGGCTCGGCCAAAGCCGTCCGGTCCTGCGTCACGGGGTTAGCTGGCGGCCCGGATTTCCGGCCTTTCCGCTTACCCCTACCGCGTCTCGAAGGCTTACCCTCGGTACGGTTTGACGTTGACGCCCCGTTTTCTGGCGGAAATCCGCCATTGCCAGGGTCTACCACTGATGTCTTCCATAGCGCCGCGCAAAGTCTGATGGGAAAACCTGAGAGGAAAGTCCGTTTCAGATATGCCGCTGGCGATCATTTGATTTTCGTTGGTAAAATTGTAGCAGGCCCGGCAAGCTTCTCCAAACGCTTTTTAAACCCCACCCTCTCCGATCAAAGAAGGCCGAAACCAACGCCACCCAAGGGGCGAAACCGCTACAAAACCGATTTGTTTGAACAGGTTCACTTTTTTGCAAAAAGACAGTTGCAATCAACCAGCTTTTGTTTATAAGCCGCATCCATCAGACGGCAACGCCGCCCCTGCTGGGGAATAGTTCAACGGTAGAACGACGGACTCTGACTCCGTTAATCTTGGTTCGAATCCAGGTTCCCCAGCCAATTCTCCCTAAAAGCCCTTAATTCCTTGATTTTCAAGTCGTGCCGGATATCGTTTTGGCATCATAGGCGACCTGGTGCCCAAAGGTGATGCCCAGCCGAATTCGGCGCGGGCGAACCTTCAGGCTTGATACAGGGTCTGTTCGTCATGGCTGTGCGCCACGAGGTTGAGAACCTCATCCGCCGCGGAAACATCTTCTACTGGCGCCCCCGGGTTCCGGCCGCTTTCACTCAATGCCAGCCCGGCAGCCGGCTTTCACTTAGCCTTCATTGTTCCGACCATAAAAAGGCTCAGATCATTGGCCGAAAGCTCAATACGCGGCTGGCCGAATTGAAGACGCATTCGAAGGAATGCGATGTCCAAGCAGCAGCTCCAGAAACAGTGGACTTGTAACGGATTTGTGCCGGTCACCTATCTCACTATGCCACCTTTGCTTCGAAAGCGATGGGGCTGATGCCGCCCAGATATGAATGGCGCCTACGTGGATTGTAGAAGCCGTTGATGTACTGGAAGATGGCGGTTTCTGCGTGCCGTCTGGTTGGCCAAGTCTGACGCCAGAGCACCTCTGCCTTCAGGCTTTTGAAGAAGGTCTCGACCGCAGCATTATCATAGCAGTTGCCCTTGCCTGACATCGATGGCCGCACGCCGTGGACCTGCAGCTTTTTCTGGAAGTCGTAGGAGCAATATTGGCTGCCGCGATTGGAATGGAAAATACATCCTTTGGGTGGCTGACGCAGGTTTATGCCATTTCCAAGGCTCGGATCGCCAGGTCCTTCTTCATCCGGTCGCTGACAGCCCAACCAACCACGCGCCGACTGAACAGATCGATGACGACCGCAAGGTAGAGCCAGCCCTCAGTGGTCCAGATATAGCTGATGTCGCCAGCCCATTTCTGGTTAGGCGCAGCAGCCAGAAAATCCCCGTCCAGCAGATTGGGAGCAACGCCAAGGTGGTGCTGGCTATCGGTGGTGACCTTGTGGCGGCGTGTGCGAATAGGCCGTATCCCATTGATCTTCATCAACCGTCCCACACGACGCTCGCTCACTTCAAGCCCCACCTCTTTGAGCTCCATGGTCATCCGAGGCCTGCCATAGGTGCCACGGCTCAAGGTATATTGCTCGCGGATGTGCGCCAGCAGCTTCAGATCTGTGCGAACACGCTGGCAGGTGGGGCGCGACGCCCAGGCCCGATAGCCGCGCGTGGACACCTGCAAGACGCGGCATAGTCCTTCGACAGGCCAGCGATCGCGGTGCTCATGAGCGAAGGCAAATCTCACGATTTTTGATGATGTGGACACCCCCACCACTACCGCCGAGAATATCGGCAGGGACCAATCAAACGTTGGAAAGGAAACGGGATGTCCAGGCTGACAATCGGAATCGACCTTGCAAAGAATGTCTTCCAGGTTCACGGCATTGATGACAGCAGTCGTGTCGTGATCGCTCAGAAACTCCGGCGCACACACCTTCTTGCATTCTTTGCCAAGCTGGAGCCGAGTCTGATCGGCATGGAGGCGTGCGGCTCCGCGCATCACTGGGCTCGCGAACTGACAGGCATGGGCCATGAGGTCAAGCTGATGGCGCCGGCTTATGTGAAGCCGTACGTGAAGCGGGGGAAGAACGACATGGTGGATGCCGAGGCGATCTGCGAGGCTGTGACCCGGCCGACCATGCGGTTCGTTCCAATCAAAACCGCGTCGCAGCAGTCGATCCTGATGGTGCACAAGTCGCGTGCTCTCCTCATCCGGCAGAGGACCATGCTGGTGAACGCCTTACGAGGCCATCTCACCGAGATCGGCATCGTGGCGCCGGTCGGGATCGAAAGAACGGCAGAGCTCGTCGAGCGGGTGCTCGCACACGAGCCGACAGAGCTGGACGTTCCGCCGCTCGTGACTGACATTGTCGTATCCTTGGCCAGGCAAATCGACTCCCTGACCGCCGAGGTCAGGACACTTGAAGCCAAGATACGCGAATGGCAACGAACGAGCGAAGCAGGCCGCAGGCTTGCGACGATCCCGGGCGTCGGCGTCATCACTGCCACAGCACTGGCGGCGACGGTGCCTGATGCGTCAGTCTTCAGGTCGGGGCGAGAATTTGCCGCATGGCTCGGGCTGACGCCACGATCGAATTCGTCTGGAGGAAAAGAGCGCCTCGGCAGGATCACGAAGGCCGGGAACCGATATCTGCGAACGCTGCTGATCGTCGGCGCGACAGCCGTCCTCAGGCATGTCAGGCATAAGATGCACGGGCCGCTCATCGAGTGGGTCAGGAAATTGTTGTTAACGAAGCCCCCGCGCCTGACGACCGTGGCGCTGGCGAACAAGATGGCGCGGATCGCATGGGCCGTGATGACTCGGCAGACGGTATACACAAACGCCATCGCATAGAAACCGACGCACCAGCGTCACCGAGTTCGGAGGGCCTGCCAGACGATCGTGATGAATACCGGTTCCGCCGGGGATCAGGACAACCCGTTCGCGAGACTGCATCTGCAGAATGCGCTTTTTTGATTGGGACCATGATCCGCGGATTTCATCAAGGCCCGCGGCCGTTCGGCCGATCATCAGAGAGGCCGGACATATGCGAGCAGCCAGCCGGGTTCAAAAAGATCAGAAGAAAGGCTTGACCGAGGGGGTGTCCACATATGGCTCGCGAAGAACTGCGTAGCTTTTTTTAGAATGTCCCTCTCCTCCTTGAGGATACGGTTTTCCAGGCGCAGCCGCTCATTCTCACGGGCCAGATCGGCCTGTGGCTCCGTTACCAGATCTGTCGGGCGATAGTGAGAAATCCACTTGCCAAGCGTCGACTTGGCCTCACCCAAATCCGCTGCAATCCGTTCCCGTGACAGCCCGATGGTCAGCGCAATCCGAACAGCCTCTCGCTTAAAATCTTCAGTATGTTTCATCATCTCGCTGGTCTCATGATCCAAGCTTAAAACGATCAGGTCACCGGCACAATTCCGTTACAAGTCCAAGGCTTAGCCGATTGCAAAACTGATGTCAGACGGCAGTTTGCCGGTGAATCGGCAGCAAAAATGCAAACGTTGTTCCAACGCTCTCCCCGGTAACGCTTAGCACGCCCTCATGAGCGTCGATGATCGACTTGCAGATCGCCAGGCCCATGCCCATGCCCGTAGCCTTGGTCGTAAACATGGGCTCGAAGATCTGTGATGCGATCTCCGGAGATATTCCACTGCCGAAGTCTCGCACCGTCACCACGATCTCGACTTCGGTCCGTGTCGAGACAATCTCGATCTTGCGGCTTTGGGCAGGAAGATCGTTCATCGCCTCCATACCGTTGTGTACGAGATTCAACACCACCTGCTTGAGCTGAGTCGCATCGCCAAGCACTGTGGCTCCCGCAGCAGACAGTTCGAGGAGGACGTCGGTACCATGGCGCTCGACCTCGGATCTTGCGATGCGCAAAACCTCCAGAATGACTTCATTGACGTCAACGACCTGCTCGACCTTCGGGGCCTGCTTCGAGAGCGCCCGCAAAGCGCGGATGATCTCATGGGCGCGCGAGACGCTGGTCTCGATTTCGGTCAGGACGCTCAGCGTTTCCGCGATGTCCGGTTCGGCGCGGCTAAGCCAGCGAAGGCCGGCACCTGCGTTTGTCGCAATGGCAGACAAGGGTTGGCCGAGCTCGTGCGTGACGGACGCGGCGATACCACCGAGGAGGGTCAGACGCGCGTTCTTTTCGAGTTCAGCTCTGGCGCCTGCAAGCGCCTGCTCACTGCGGGAGCGCAGTTCGTTTTCCTGCAGCAACTTGGTATAAAGCCTGGCGTTTTCCAGCGAAATTGCCGCCTGTGAGGCGAGAAGCTTGAGCAGGGCAACAGTATCAGAAGCGAAGACGCCTTCAAGATAGTCGTTCTGGAGGCAGAGCAGACCAGTCAGTTCGCCACGGCGAAGCAGCGGCACGCAGAGGATGGAGCGGCCGGTCGCGGATACCTTGTCGGCGGCCCAGGCTCCGAAGTCGGACCCGGAGATGACGAAGGGGGTGCGGGTCTGCAGCGCCCGGTCAATCACCGAATAGGGTGGGCTGATGCCATAACGATCCGGATCGAGGGTGCTGACGCGAACGCTGTCGCCTTCAGTCCAAGCGGAAGCCTCCGCCTCCAACCTGCCATCGGAGATCTTGAGCAGCAGCCCGCGATTGGCGCCTGCATGAATGAGCAATCGTGTCATCAAAGTTTCGATGACCCGGTCGAGGACGATCTCCTCCGACAGCGCGAGCGAGGTTCCGAGCACGGTTTCCAGTTCGCCGGTTGCAGAGGCGAGCCCGAGCGTTGGAGAGGGCGGCCGCGCATTGTCGGGCGCACGTGTGGCTAGAAGGGTTTTTGCCTTGCTGATCGCGCCCCAGCGTTCATAGGCCTCGGCCGCAAACGTCAGGTAGGCACTGGCACTGATACGATTGCCCATTTCTACACAGCAGACCGAAGCGCGTTCAAGGGCGAGCGCATGCTCATGCTCGAAGCGTGACGAACTGGCCGCGGTTGCCGCCTTCTCATAGAGGGTCAGGGCGCCAGCATAGTTCTTTTCAAGACGGGCGATCTCTGCTTCAAGCAGCAGCAACTTATTGTTGAAGTTCAATGGATTGAGCTCTGCCCAATAGGCGAAGCGATTGCGAAGCTCGTCCAACCGGGCGCGGTCGCCAGATCCGGTTACCAGATCTCTGCCGCGGGCTGCGATAGCGAGACCAAGGAAAAACTTGCAGTAGGCGGTGTCGATGTGGGCAAGAAGAAAGGGGGTGAGGGCATCGGCCATCATAAGCTTCTCGACCGCGGCGTCATAAGCGCCGTTGAAATAGAGCAAGGTGCCTTCGTAATAAGTCACCCAGAAGGTCGTTGTGGGCGAAACAATCGGCGGGATTTCCGACTTTGGACCTGTTTCAGATCCAGGTTGGCCCGTGCCTTCGGCGAGATCGACGACCAACCGAAGTTGCGCCGCGAGGATGTGCTCAATGTCGGTATAGCCAAAGCGCCGGGTGACAAGGATCGAGTCTTCGGCCTCCCGTCGAATGTTGGGTATCTCGTCGCCCATGACAATGAGATCCGACACGAGATGGTTTCGCGCATAGCACACCCAGCCAACGTCGCCGGCGGTATGGGCGGCATGGATCGCTTCACGCACCAGTTCCAGAGCGTAGGGCATGGATTGGGTCCAGGGCGCGATCTGATCGACCCCCACCAGCACGGAGGTGCGAAGGTGTTCGAACCCGTACTTATCCACCAGCGCCCGGGCCGCGAGGCCGAAGCTCAGGCCATCGTGATAGGCACCGTATTTGTCGGCAATAATTACGCCGAACCAGCCGAGACCATAGGTCGACTCCGGGCAGGCACCGTGCTCCAGCGTCAGCTCAACCATCTTCGCCAAATGAAGAAAGCGGAGGCCGTCTGTGGTGAACACAGAGGAAATCAGTGGTGCGAGCAGCGACATGGCCGCCCGAATTTTCGGATCCTCCATGGTGGGAAGATGTTCGAGATCTGAAATCTGCCTGCCTGCGAGCCGTCGCCGGATGTCGCGATAGGCCTGGTCCTGTTCCTCTTCGCTTGACCCGCGTGCCAGTTTGACGCCGAGTTCGTCGAGACCCAGCAGCGACTCGTCTATGGCGCCGTCATAGTCGGATTTCAGCGTCAGCAAGTTGGCGCGAAGCCGGAAGACAGCGCTTCTGTCCAGGGCCGATCGCGCATACTGGAGGAGATCCTTCAGCCTGGCCTCTGCGGCTTCGAGCGACGCTGCGCCCAACAGCGCCTCACACAGTAGGGTATGCGCACTGAACGATAGCGCATAGTGGTCTGCCCAAAGGTCGTCCTGGACCAAGCTGACTGCAGTCTCTCCGTAACGGACCGCCTGACTGAAGGCCGCAGAGCGCCTTGCATGCACAAGCGCTGCCAGAAGGGCTTCAATAAACAGCTTTCGCTTCTCAATCGGCAGATGTTCGGCCCGACATTGCTCAATCTGATTGGCGATTGCGAAGGCTGCAGCGTTCGTTCCGCAGTCCCATAAAGACATCATCACGTCGACCAGATGGAGGTGGCGCCCGCGCCTTGTCGGCCCGTCCATAAGCCAATAGGCCGCCTCCTGAATACGGTCATGGGCGAAACTCAGTCTTGTCGGCGACAGCAAGACGAAGCCGGAGCGCGCCAGCGGTGCAGCAAGCTGCAGGAGGCTGTCTTCCGATTGGCCCAGAGCGCTGGCGAGAACTGACTTTTCCGCTTCGGGACCGATGCAGGCCATTGTCTGCAAGAGACGAAGTGCCTCCTGCCCCTCCTTTTCCAGGCGGGCTGTCACGAAGGAAATGATGTTTTCGCTCGCCGGGTAGCGAGCCACGTCTTCGACCCTGCACAGCCACGCTTGTTCGCCGGGGGAGAAATAGACGACACCATCCTGTACCAGTGCCTGCAGCAGTCTTCGCAGATAGAAGGGGTTCCCCCCTGTCTTTTCCTGAAGCGTCGCGGCCAGATCCAGAAGGCCCTGCGGTGCATCTGAGAAAATCGCCTCGAGCATCTGGCGTGTGGACTGCAGAGACAGCGGATGCAGGTAAAGCTCGGCCAGTTCCGCCATGGAGACACGTGCATCCGCCATGAGTCGGTCTGAAAGGGCCTGCGCCTCTCCCGACTGATCGCGCCGGGCGACGATCAGGAGAAGTCCCGTGACCGGCTCGCTCACCAAGACCGAGAGGAAGGAGCGAGTGGCTTCGTCGGCCCATTGCACGTCGTCGAGAAAGAGGATCAAGGGGCTAAGCGTCGTTGCCGCGACCGACAGGACCGTGCGCAATGCCCGCTGCAACCGGAGCTGGACCATGGGGCCAGACACCTCGATCCGGGTGGCCTGAGGTCCGGTCAGGACTTCCATTGAAGGCAGGAGGTCAAGCAGCAGCGGCGCGTTACCCTGCAGCTCGCGGGCCAGCGCCTTGCGAAGGGATGCAAGGGTCGAATGGTCGGCTCGCATCGCCTCATCGATGAAGGCGCTGATCGCCTGCACGACCGGGCCGTAGGGGACTTCAGACTGATGCTGGTCACTCTTGCCCTGAATGAACAGGGCCTTTTCGGCTGCCTCCTTGCCGAGGCTGTGAATGAGGCTCGACTTTCCAACGCCGGGCTGGCCATGCACCGATATCATCGACGGCTTGCCGTGATCCAGAAAGCCCTCCAGCACGTCGGCGAGGATCTCTTCCTCTTCCCCACGACCGAAAAGCGCAGAGGTCCCGAGCTGAGCGAAGGGCGTATCGACGCGACCGATTTCGAAGTCGGTGATGGAGCGTTTCTCGCGCCATTCCTGCTCGCAGCGCGCAAGATCGACCTCCAGCGCGAGGGCAGTCTGGTAACGCGCGGCAGGCTCCTTCGCGAGCAGACGCTTGAGGATCTGCCCAATCACCGCCGGCAGGCCAGCCAAGATGCTGGTTGCATTCATCGGTTCAAGTGCAAGATGGGCATGGCGCCATTCGACCGGAGAGTTGGCCGCCAGCGGAAAGATCCCGGTTAGATGCCTGAAGAGGATCATGCCAAGTGCGTAAAGGTCGCTTCGACTGTCGGAGTGTGGGGCGACATGCCTCAATTGCTCCGGTGCGCGATAGACGATCTCATCGATCACGCCGATCGTCTGCGCTGAGGTCGTTATGGGCAGTGTCCTCAGACGGAGGCCGCCATGGCGATCGATCGCAAAGTCTATCGGATGCAAGGATCCAAGAGGAGCACAATCGACATGGGCTGCCGAAAGCGCCCGGACCATGGAAAGAGCCAAGGGTAGAAAGTCGTCCAGAGGCGCTGGCGAAGGCGATAGCAATTTCAGGATGATGCTCACGGTGTCGAACACCAGAACGTGATGCTCGGGTTCCTCAACAATTGCGACAGGTCAGTCGAGCCAGGCGTCGGCATTCGGGTGGCGACGCAAGTGCGGGTCGATCTGTTGCGATCGCGATCCTTCGCGCGCGCGCGGGAGGATGAGCGCGTCCCACACGCCATCACCCTGTGACAAATGACAGAGGCTGGCACCCACGGACTGCCAGACAAGTGTTTGGTTACTGGCTCGAAGCCATGCTTGATCGAACATTCCGCTGTCTCTGGCTAACTGCAGCATGGTCTTTACCCGAAGATGCACCTTACTCCGGAATAGCACTGAAGCCGAGTGCTGTCTTTGCCGCACGTGCTGTCATTCGGGCCGAACTTGCTGCGAATGCGAATTCTCGGCATTGCAGACGACCTATCGGACTTTTATGATGAATGCTTATAGAGAGGCCAAGGGGCATGTCGTCACTCCACGACCATGGTATATTCAAATTCCCTCAGGCGGGTGTCATCAACTCTTCTGCGGGCCGGCGGTGGCAAAACCTGGGTGCGGAAGTGCGTGCGCATCCGGCTTGCGAACTGCCCGCCATCTGCAGCACCCAGATGGAGATCACGCTCGCGCTCCAGGGAACGCCCTCCGGCATCGTTCATCGTCGCGGTGACGGGCGATTTCAGTCGACCGCGGTCCGCAGCGGCACCCTCTGGTTCTGCCCTATCGGGGTCCAGGAAGACTGCATCCGCATAACCGAGCCTCTGCCCGAGATCCTGCATCTCTATCTCCCCGAGCATCAGTTTGACTCGATCGGCGAATTGACATCACGGCCTGTGGTTTCAGGCAACATCGCCTACCTCGCTGAAGTGCCCGATGAATTCGTTCGGCAATTGTGTTTCCGAGTCCTACAAGAGATGCGATACGAAACGGCAGCCGGAGACCTGCTTGTCGAGCAACTGTCCATGGCGCTCGCACTCCATCTTCTCTCAAGCTACTCGGGAAACAGCATCACAACACCGCCGACCGAGGTGAACGGCGCCCTGAGCCCAGCCAGGCGCAACCGGGTTATCGACTATGTCGAGGAGAACCTGGAAGATGATTTGACCGTTGCAGAGCTCGCCGAGGTGGCATGCCTCAGCCGCTATCATTTTGCCCGGTCGTTCAAGGCGGCGCTCGGACAGTCGCCATCGGATTATGTGGCCACTCGTCGGCTTGCTCACGGACAAAAGCTTCTCGATGACCCTAGGCTATTGCTTTCGGAGGTCGCCTTCCGTTGCCGTTTTTCCTCGCAGGCTGCTTTCGGGCGCGCGTTCCGACGACACACAGGGATGTCTCCCGGTGACTATCGTCGACACCGGGTGTGAACGCCCTGCCTTCATCGCGTGCAAAACAGTGAAACGTCCAAATCGGCTGTATAACCGACAAGAGACTGACGGTGCCGGATGGCATTGGCTCCTCGTCGTTGCTTCTCCATGACCGACTTCCAGTCCCAGATGGCATTTGCCACCAAGAGCATCAATGCCGTGAACCTGCGCACCAATGCAGCGCTGGTCGCCAATGCCGTGAAGGCCTTCAACGTCTCGACGATCCTGACCACCGTTGCAGAAAAGAGCTTTTCCGGTCCGATGTGCGACGAGATCACAGCACCTTTCCCGGTCAGCCGATGCTCGACCGCACGTCGATGAACACATGGGAAGACGCGGCCGTGATTGCAGACGTCAACCGCATCGCCAAGAGGCGGATCGTGCTTTGCGGCCTTTGGACGAGTGTGTGCATCGTCGGCCCTGCCCTTACGGCGATAGACCAGGGTTTCGAGGTCTGTGTGATTGCCGATGCCTGTGGCGACGTCAGCACGGAAGCGTATGACCGCGCCATGGAACGCATGGTGCAGGCCGGCGCAAGCATATTCTCGATCGGCGGGAACTTACGATCGCCATCGAGGCGGAGTTGGTCGCGGTGAGCTTCGTTCTAGGACTGCTCGTCTGGCACGGGCTTCTCACCGTAGAGATCCTCCTTGGCCTGACGCTCGCCTGTGGTAAGGCTGCCGCCAATGCCGGGCCGACTTGGCCGGCCATACTCCCCGATCCCGTTCCAAGAGCGCAACTGCGCAACGCAGTGGCGCTCACCTCTGAGGCGTGAGCGAGGGTGCAGCCGCGCCGGAAGAGATGTCGAATAGTTTTTCGTTGAATCCTGGGCGGCGCATCTGCGCCAGCATGAAAGCGCTTCCCATGCGAATGCCTAGCACCACGGCAAGCTCCTCAGCCACCATCATGGCATAGACCGTCCCGTGGTGCGGCATTTAATGGCCATTTCGGCAAAGTCGTAAGATATACGGCGGGCCGACGCCTAGCTGGCTGACCGGTTAAGCCTGCGGCTGCATGCTAATGGCCCGTTCTATGCAGGCGATCAGTGCTTCCGCTTGATAGGGCTTCTGCAGGACGCAGACCGGCGCATCGATGTTCGCACACACCGGCGTCTCGGGAAAGGCCGTGATGAAGATCATCGGCACGGGATCCTTGCACTCCCTCAGGAAAGCATAGAGCTCGACACCACTCATACCGGGCATCTGCACGTCCGAGACGAGACAGGCCGAGCGACCATTATTCTGCGATTGAAGAAAATCTTCGGCGGAAGAATAGGTCGCAACGTCGAAACCGCAGGATCTCAAAAGGCTGCTGGTGGCACGCAGAACCTCGACTTCGTCGTCGATTACGGAAATGAGCCTGGGAGCATGCACCTTGATCTGCCAATCTCCGGTCGGGGACCGGGTTCGTCTGCATGCCATGATAGCGGAATTTCACAACTTTTCGACTATACTAGAGTTTATCGACTGGCCGACGTGCCCTGATTTCGCGCAATGGCCTCGGACATCTTAACGAGATCGGCAAAGGTCTTGGCCATCATCTTGCGCATGATCTTGCCCCGATGGATCTTCACGGTAATCTCGCTTAACTCAAGTTCGCCGGCGATTTGCTTGTTCATCAATCCGCTGGTCGCCATTTCCATGATCTGCCGTTCGCGCGGGGTCAACGACGAGAAACGCTCCTGCAGCTCCGCTTCAATCTTCGTCTCTCCCTTGACCACGGCCCGCGTCAGACAGGCGGCAGCGACCGCGTCGAGCATGTCCTGATCGCGAAACGGTTTTGGCAGGAAGTCCACTGCACCTGCCTTCATCGCGCGAACCGACATCGGGATATCACCGTGGCCGGTGACGAAGACGATCGGTATCTCGCTGCCCATCTCCGAAAGTTTCTTTTGAAAATCGAGGCCGCTGGTGAACGGAAGCCTGACGTCCAGGATCAAGCAGTCGGCTTCTTCCAAGCCTTCCTTGTCCCGGCAAAGATCCAGCGGCGTCGCATAACATTTCACGCGGTAGCCAACCGAACGCAGAAGGCTATCGACGGAAGTGCGGACGATGTGCTCGTCATCCACAACGAGAACGAGAGGGCTCACGGACATCCTTCGACTTTCAGGGATCGAGACGATCCTCTTTCCTTAGACCCAGCCACAACCATACGGCAACTATACATGTGTATGCGAGGCTAGCACTGCAGTTTAACGTCTATCAATTCCTGTACAATTTCCCCGCAGCGTCATTCGTCCGATGATCCCCATAAAGCAGAGACAAATGGGGCTTGTCATGTCAGCACATCCGTTTCAGATCGACGATCGTATTCACCGAACGCAGCACGGCGCTGCTTCCATGGCTTCACAACACATCCAGGTCACACAGCTACTGGCTCACGCCGTATCGCTTGTCGAGAAGGACGAAGAAGGCGCCATAGACCTCATCAAGAGAGCCTCGGCACTTTTTGGCAACCTCTTTGGCGACCTGGACATCTCGAACGAGCCTGAGCCATCGGCGCGAGGCAGCTTGGCCCCGTGGCAGGCGGAGCGGGTGAAGCAGCATATCGACAAAGAGTGTGCCCGACGGATCAACAATGACGATCTCGCCCGGATCACACGCCTGAGCACAGGCTATTTCTCCGCCGCCTTTCGCGCCAGTTTCGGAACCACGCCGCACGACTATATATCACGGAGGCGCATCGATCATGCAAAGCAGTTGATGCTCACCACCGACACGCCGCTTTGCGAAATCGCGATCGCTTGCGGCTTTGCCGACCAGTCGCATTTCTGCCGCGTCTTCCGCCGCATCACGGGCCAGACACCAGCCGCCTGGCGGCGGAACAGTCGGGTCGCGTGAAGACAGCCGCTGCCCTGCCCACCGCTTACCCAATTCTACGCCGATGTGCGTGCACAGATGACGTGATCGGGCGGCGCATCGGTGCCGTGCGCCCAGCCTTACGCTTCAGAGCAGCCTAGCGGCACGCGACATTCCGACCTTTCAAGTTCCTACGCCATTTTTGACCGCAGTGGAGGCTACATCCGCGTCTCGCTGCGGCTTCATCGTCATGCTCCACACAGAGGCTATGCGTCTGGCGTGCGAAGGACATGAAGCGGACATCTCAAATTCAGAAACGTAGACGTCCGCGTCTCGACTTTAACGACCTCGGCCTAATCCACGAGGAACATAGCTCACGAGCTCTTCCTTCCCGCCGCAGGGGAAGCGCTTCATCAAGAAATCGTGGTCATGAGCGAAGGGATCTGCTGTTCGAAAAACTTCGAGAACGCAGCAATTCGGGGCGGCAATGCCTGATACGGAGGATAATAGAGGGTCAGCCATAGATCGGGTGGCGCCCAGTTGCGCAGGACGTAAACCAAGCGCCCAGTTCGCAAATGCTCGGTGATATGAAAGCCTGGCAGCATGGCAATGCCTGCACCATCGACAGCCATATCAGCGAGAACTTCCCCGCTATTGGCACTGAAAACGCGTCCTGCAGAAATCGTAACACTTGTTCCGCCATCTGACAGAACCCAGTTCTCGCGTCGACTTTCTCCACTATAGGCCAGACAATCATCGGGCGATGAGCTGATCGGGATTTGACATATCGACAAACCGGCTTCCCGGTGCGGCCACTAGAATGCGCGGCACGACCCTGATCTTGCGCCAGATGGTGAACTTGTCGGAAGGCTGCGCCGAAATGCGGATCGTCAGATCAAAATCGTCCTCCATGATGTTGACCAGCCCGTCCGACAGCGAAACCTCAAAACTGATCCTCGGATAAAGCTCTCGAAACCCTGAAGAATTGGGGGAAGAACCGCCTTTCCGAACCAGGTGGGCGCGCTGATCCGCAGACGGCCCTGATCTACTTTGTTCGTATCGCGAATATCTTTTCGAGCGGTTTCAAGAGTTTCGAGCGCTGGTTGGATCTGGGCCGCGAAGATTGCACCATCGGTCGTCAGGGAGACCTGCCGCGTGGTGCGGACAAAGAGTTGCAGCGCCGAAGTCGCAATTCGTGGCTTCGCCGGCGCCAGTTTCAACCTGCATGATACGGCCGCTACGTCCGAACTGCTCAGCTTCATGGGCTACCAAAAGAGCGAACAGCAAGGCGATACCACCCGCTTCATCATTCCCGGCGGCAATGGCGCCGATACAATTGACCTAAAGGTAATGCCGGGGACGGCTTTTAATCGCCAAGGTGCCGGCTCGGTCCATCACATCGCCTTTGCAGTCGAAAATCGGCAAAAGCAGCTCGGTGTGCGAAACGCATTGGTGGACACCGGTTACCATGTGACCCCAGTGATTGACCGCGATTACTTCTGGGCCATCTACTTTCGGACACCAGGCGGCATATTGTTCGAAATCGCCACAAACGAGCCGGGCTTCGACCGGGACGAGGATGGTGCACATCTGGGCGAGATGCTCAAACTTCCAGCCCAGTATGAGCCCTTTCGCGGGCAGATCGAGGCAGGTCTCACCCCCCTCGCCGCCTAGAGCCTCAACACCTCACGAACAGACAAATCTGCAGCGCGGCGTCCAAGACGTTCCGCATCGCCACAGCGTATCCAAGCACCATCCAATCCGAAGGGAAATCTGTCATGGAAATGTCTTCATCGCACAAACCTACCGTTGTGCTCGTCCACGGAGCATGGGCCGACGGCTCTAGCTGGCGCCGTGTCATCAGGTTGCTGCTGGAAAAGGGGATCGATGTCGTCGCGGTGCAGAATCCGACGACGTCGTCGCGACGCGGCGGGTCCTCGACTCCATCAAGGGGCCGGTCGTACTGGTCGGACATAGCTGGGGTGGGACCGTTATCACCGAAGCAGGTAACGATCCGAATGTAAGAGCCCTGGTTTACGTCGCTGCCTTCGCCCCGGATGCTGGACAATCAACCGGTGATCAGGTGGGCGCGCATGAAGCCCCTCCCGGCCTGACTGGCGTGACTGACATCGGCAATGGAAAGCTCATGATGAGTGTCGAAAGCTGGATCAGCAACGTCGCTCAGGATCTTCCGGAAGGCGAGGCAAGACTTCTCGCCGCTGTGCAGACACCGCTTGGCCTTCCGACGTTCAATGACAAGGTCACCCAAACGGCCTGGTCAGACAGATCCACGTTCTATGTCGTTTCCACCGAAGATCGCGCGGTGAGCGTTGAGTTGCAACGTGAGCTGGCTATCAAAATGACGGCTAAGACAACGGAGCTTCACGCAAGCCACATGTCGTTGCTGTCGGCGCCAGCAGCATTGGCGGAGGTCATCTACGGGGCGGTGATGGACGTTTCCATCTAGGCCATCGAGATCCAATCGTTGCAAAAATCGCAACAGATTCCCAACTATTATTGCAATTTCGCACTGTGCGGCGATGGCCTACTTTTGATTTCAGCAGCCAAGGCAACGTGTGGACGAAAACACCGAGGTCGAACCTGCCACACGAAGCCCTTCACGAGCGCCGCGACAGGATGTCTGGCTGCTCACCAACCTGCCGCATCAGCGGTCCAACAACCAAAAAGGAACTGACAATGTCCAAGCTCGAAGTCCTGACCCCCGCCAACAGCCAGCTCATTTTCATCGACCAGCAGCCGCAGATGGCGTTCGGCGTGCAGTCGATCGACCGGCAGGTTCTGAAAAACAATGTCGTTGGCCTGGCCAAGGCCGGAAAGATCTTCAATATTCCGACCACGATTACGACTGTTGAAACACAATCTTTTTCCGGCCACACATTCCCAGAACTGCTGGCCGTCTTCCCGGAAAACGACATTCTCGAGCGCACCTCGATGAACTCCTGGGATGACCAGAATGTCCGCGATGCGCTCGACCGCAACGCCGCCCAGGGTCGCAAGAAGATCGTCGTTTCCGGCCTTTGGACGGAAGTCTGCAACACCACCTTCGCATTGTCGGCACTAAACGACCGCCCGGACTTTGAGATCTACATGGTCGCGGATGCCTCGGGCGGCACCACCGCAGACGGCCACAAATATGCCATGGACCGCATGGTGCAGGCCGGTATCGTTCCGGTCACCTGGCAGCAGGTTCTGCTCGAATGGCAGCGCGACTGGGCCCGCAAGGAAACCTATGACGCCGTCACCACGCTGGTGAAGGAGCATTCCGGCGCCTACGGGATGGGCGTGGACTACGCCTATACCATGGTCCACGGCGCAACCGAGCGCGTCACCCATGGCAAGCGCATCGGCCCGAACCCCGCAAAGTAAAAGGCGCACGGCCGCTCCCCTCAGTGAGCTTTGGGGAGCGGTCCGTCCAACCCGAAGAGGAGAACCCCATGAAACTCTATCTAATGTCTCTCGGTGCAGGCCTGCTGGTCGGGATTGTCTACAGCCTGCTGCAGGTGCGCTCCCCCGCGCCACCAATCATTGCCCTTGTCGGTCTTTTCGGCATTCTACTGGGCGAACAGGTCGTGCCCTTCGCGAAAATTCTCTGGGCCAAGGAACCGGCAGCCGTCTCCTGGCTGAACCATATCAAGCCGCATATGTTCGGACACCTGCCTACAGGCAAGATCGCTGCCGTAAAAGCTGCAGATCGACAGCCGTCTCAAGAACAGCAGAGCTAATTTACGCTGCAGGGAGAGAGGCCGGACCGGTTTTCTCATCCTGGCCCATCCTCCAAATCCATATGACCAGGAGCGCCACCATGTTTGCCGATCTCATTCTTCTCAATGGCCGCATCACCACTCTCGACCGCACCAAACCCACCGCCACTGCCGTTGCCATCAAGGACGGAATGTTCATGCGGGTGGGCGATGACAAGGAGATTGCCGCCCTTGGCGGGCCGGAGACGAAGATTGTCGATCTCAAGGGCAAGCGCGTCCTACCCGGCCTGATCGATAACCACACCCATGTCGTCCGGGGTGGTTTGAACTTCAACATGGAACTGCGCTGGGATGGCGTGCGCAGTCTGGCCGACGCCATGGACATACTGAAGCGGCAGGTGGCAATCACACCTGCACCGCAATGGGTGCGCGTCGTTGGGGGCTTTACCGAGCATCAATTCGTCGAAAAGCGCCTGCCCACGATTGAAGAGATCAATACGGTTGCGCCGGAGACGCCCGTCTTCCTGCTCCATCTCTATGACCGCGCGCTGCTGAACGGAGCCGCCCTTCGTGCAGTCGGTTATACGCGAGACACACCGAACCCGCCGGGTGGCGAAATCACGCGCGACGCCCAGGGCAATCCCACCGGCATGCTGCTGGCCAAGCCCAATGCAGGTATTCTTTATTCGACCTTGGCCAAGGGGCCAAAGCTGCCTTTCGATTACCAGGTCAACTCCACCCGCCATTTCATGCGCGAACTGAACCGTCTTGGCATCACCGGCGTCATAGATGCGGGCGGCGGCTTCCAGAACTATCCCGACGATTACGAAGTTATCCAGAAACTGGCCGATGAGGGCCAGATGACGGTGCGTCTTGCCTATAACCTCTTCACGCAGAAGCCGAAGCAGGAAAAAGAAGACTTCCTCAACTGGACCGCTTCGGTCAAATACAAGCAGGGCACCGATTATTTTCGCCACAACGGAGCCGGCGAGATGCTGGTGTTTTCCGCCGCCGATTTTGAGGATTTCCGCCAGCCGCGGCCGGAGATGGCACCGGAGATGGAAGGCGAGCTGGAAGAGGTCGTGCGCGTCCTTGCCGAGAACCGCTGGCCCTGGCGTCTGCACGCGACCTATGACGAGACCATCACCCGAGCGCTTGACGTCTTCGAGAAGGTCAACAGGGACATTCCGCTGGAGGGGCTGAACTGGTTCTTCGACCATGCAGAAACGATTTCCGAACGCTCCATCGACCGCATTGCCGCGCTCGGCGGCGGCATCGCGACCCAGCACCGTATGGCCTATCAGGGGGAGTATTTCGTAGAGCGCTATGGCCATGGCGTGGCGGAAGCCACCCCGCCCATCCGCCGCATGCTGGAGAAAGGTGTCAATGTTTCTGCCGGAACGGATGCAACACGCGTCGCCTCCTATAATCCGTGGGTGTCACTGTCCTGGATGGTGACCGGCAAGACAGTCGGCGGCATGCAGCTTTATCCCCGCGCCAATTGCCTGGATCGCGAAACGGCGCTGCGCATGTGGACGGAAAAGGTAACGTGGTTCTCCAACGAAGAGGGCAAGAAAGGCCGGATCGAGAAGGGACAGTTTGCCGACTTGATCGTCCCGGACAAGGACTTCTTCTCTTGCGCGGAAGACGAAATCTCTTTCCTCACCTCCGAACTGACCATGGTTGGCGGCAAGGTCGTCTACGGCGCCGGTGATTTTGCGAAACTCGATGAGAACCCTGTCCCGCCGGCCATGCCGGACTGGTCGCCGGTGCGCAAATTCGGCGGTTACGCCGCCTGGGGCGAGCCGGACGGCGCTGGACGCCATTCCCTGCGCCGCAAGGCTATCGTTTCCTGCGGCTGCGCCAGTGACTGTAATGTCCATGGACACGATCATGCCGGTGCCTGGACCTCGAAGCTCCCAATCAAGGATCTCCAAGGCTTCTTCGGCGCCCTCGGCTGCTCGTGCTGGGCGGTTTGAGTTTCGCGAGTGTATCGGAAAATCCCGGCGGCAGAGAGTCTCTGCCGCCATGCATTGATTGAGCCCGACCGAACTATTTCATTCAACGCAATAAACTCGCAATTATTGTTGCAATTGTTGTTCGCCCATCGCGCCCGCACACTCCTCACATCAGAACCCTTCAAGTTTCTCAAGATCAGAGGAAATAGTGATGTCTTCCCCTACCCTTTCCAATCGGCATGGCGGTGTTTTCCGGAACTTGCTGACCCGGCCCCCATTGAAGACCCTGGCCCTCGTGGCCCTTTGCGCCGCTTACATTCAGGGCCCAATCACCAAGATTGCTGATTTTCAGGGTGCGATTGCTGAAATGGAACATTTCGGCCTGACCCCGCCGGCAGCATTTGCAGTGGTGGTCATCCTGTTCGAACTCACCGCTTCGGCCATGGTCATCACCGGCTACTTCCGCTGGCTGGCCGCGCTCGCCCTTGCGGGCTTCACCCTGCAGGCCACGCTGATTGCCCTGCGCTTCTGGGAGCTCGCTCCTGGGATGGACCGGATGATGGCGACCAACGCCTTTTTTGAACATCTCGGACTGGCCGGTGCATTCGTGCTCGTTGCCATCTCCGATCTTGCGAAAGGATCCAAGCCATGAGCGGCGCCAAATCCTCAACAGGCACATTCGCCCCGCTTTATCAGCCGGTTTTCGCGGTGCTCTGGGCGGCAACCGTGCTCGGCAATACCGGCAGCTTCATGCGCGATGTCGCAAGCTCATGGCTGATGACCGATCTTTCCGCCTCGCCGGCTGCGGTCGCCATGGTGCAGGCCGCCGGGACTTTGCCGATCTTTTTGCTCGCCATTCCTGCCGGTGTGCTCACCGATATCCTGGACCGCCGCAAATTCCTGATCGCGGTGCAAGTGCTGCTAGCCTCTGTCAGTGCGACCTTAATGGTTCTCGCCAATACCGGTTTGCTCTCAGTGAGCGCCCTGATCGGCCTCACTTTCATGGGTGGCATAGGTGCTGCTTTGATGGGTCCGACCTGGCAGGCCATCGTGCCGGAATTGGTGAAGCGCGAGGATGTGAAAAACGCGGTTGCGCTGAACTCGCTGGGTATCAATATTGCCCGCTCCATCGGCCCCGCAGCGGGCGGCCTGTTGCTGGCTGCCTTCGGGGCGGGCGTCACCTATGGTGTGGATGTCGCCAGCTACCTTATCGTCATTGCCGCCCTTGTCTGGTGGCCGCGCGCCAGAAATGCCGATGATGCGCTGGCGGAGGGCTTCCTTGGGGCGTTCCGGGCCGGTCTTCGCTATACCCGCGCCAGCCGTCCGCTCCATGTGGTGCTGTTGCGCGCCGCCATTTTCTTCGCCTTTGCCAGCGCTGTCTGGGCCCTTCTCCCGCTCGTTGCTCGGCAAATGCTCGGCGGGGATGCTGGCTTTTATGGCATCTTGCTCGGTTCGGTCGGTGCCGGTGCCATTGCCGGCGCCCTGGCCATGCCACGCCTTCGCACTCGCTTCGATGCGGATGCGCTGTTGCTCGGCTCTGCCGTTGTTACCGCACTTGTCATGGGTGCTCTGTCGCTGGCGCCACCGAAGTGGATGGCCATACTCGTCCTTCTCTTTCTCGGAGGAGCCTGGATTACTGCGCTCACGACGTTGAATGGCGCGGCACAGGCCATCTTGCCAAACTGGGTACGAGGCCGGGGACTTGCCGTCTATCTAACCGTATTCAACGGCGCGATGACGGCGGGAAGTCTCGGTTGGGGTGCGTTCGGCGAAGCTGCGGGCGTGCCCGCCACGCTTCTGGTCGGGGCCGTCGGATTGCTGGCGGCAGGCCTCATCATGCATCGCGTCAAGCTGCCTTCAGGCGATATGGACATGGTGCCATCCAACCATTGGCCGGAACCTCTGGTCGCAGAACCCGTCGCCCATGATCGCGGTCCCGTATTGATCCTCATCGAGTACCGTGTCGAGAAACATCATCGTACGGCGTTCCTTCACGCCATCGACAAGCTCTCGGAGGAGCGCCGCCGCGATGGTGCCTATGGATGGGGTGTTACGGAAGATTCCGCCGATCCGGAGAAGATTGTCGAATGGTTCATGGTCGAATCCTGGGCGGAACATCTGCGACAGCACAAGCGCGTGTCCAATGCCGATGCCGATATACAGGGCAAGGTGCTTGCCTATCACATTGGTCCGGAAAAGCCGGTCGTACGCCACTTCCTTACGATCAGGCGGCCGGGCATGGTCTGAAGCCGTTCCGTCTCGACCACTGAGAGGGCCGAAGACGCGACTTCGGCCCCTGATTATTGCGAAAATGACAATCAAATCGGAACCATTCCAACAATTGTCGCAACGCATTCACTTCGGCATGATCTCCTCATTAGACGAAGACGCCTCGCCTGATGAGATCAAAGACAACTCAAAGGGCCGCGCTGATGACCTCTGAATTTTTTCCCATGACCCGTCGCAACGTTCTCACCACGACAGCCACGATGGCGGCGGCAAACGCGCTTCTTCCCGTATTTCCCTCTGCAGCACTTGCTGCTTCAACCACCACATTAACCGACGGAGACAAGACAATGGCATATGTTACCACCAAGGACGGCGTTGACATCTTCTACAAGGATTGGGGCCCGAAGGACGCCCAGCCAATCATGTTCCACCACGGCTGGCCGCTGTCCTCTGATGATTGGGATGCTCAGATGCTGTTCTTCCTCTCCAAGGGCTTCCGCGTCATCGCCCATGACCGCCGCGGCCACGGCCGCTCTGCCCAGGTGTCTGACGGCCACGATATGGACCACTACGCCTCCGACGCCTTCGCCGTGGTCGAGGCACTCGACCTTAGGAATGTCGTGCACATCGGCCATTCCACCGGTGGTGGCGAGGTGGCCCGCTACGTGGCAAACCATGGTCAACCGTCTGGTCGCACCGCGAAAGCCGTTCTGGTTTCCGCTGTTCCGCCGATCATGGTGAAGACAGCATCCAATCCGGAAGGTCTGCCGATGGAAGTGTTCGACGGCTTCCGCTCCGCCCTCGCCGCGAGCCGCGCCCAATTCTTCCGTGACGTTCCGGCAGGCCCCTTCTACGGCTTCAACCGTGATGGCGCGAATGTGCAGGAAGGCGTGATCCAGAATTGGTGGCGTCAGGGCATGATGGGCAGCGCCAAGGCCCACTATGATGGCATCAAGGCTTTTTCTGAGACCGATCAGACCGAAGACCTGAAGACCATCACGCTGCCGACGCTGGTCCTGCATGGCGAAGACGATCAGATCGTTCCGATTGCCGACTCTGCCCACAAGGCTATCAAGCTTCTGAAGAACGGGACGCTCAAGACTTATCCCGGCTTCTCGCATGGCATGTTGACCGTCAATGCCGATGTGCTGAACGCCGATCTCCTGGCCTTCATTCAGTCGTGACAGTCTGAATATTCGCCAATTGAGGCCGCAGCATCATCGTGCCGCGGCCTCACGCACGCGGCTCACCCAGAAGGGCGAGCCTTGAGCTACTGCCAGGGCGCTAGCAATGAATGCCCTGTATTTGCTTCCCATTCATGTATCAGCCAGTCTTCCATCCAGTCGCCACGGATCGTCCTGCTATTCGTCAAGCACACGTCGATCTTAATCGCCGCTACATCCGCTGAGCGTGGATGCGTCTGACCAAGCGCGATATGGAAGCTGTCCGCTTAGATTCCCCTTGTCGCATGCCATTTCTTTCCGGGGTTTGTGCCAGCCTGAGGTTCCATTTTACGACCAGCTACTCCCTCCTCACCGGGGGATGTTAAGCGAAAAGCGGGCGGACAGGCGCCGTGAAGCCCGCCGCCGGGGCCTATGTCCGCTTCCAGGCAAGCGCGATGACGCACCTCTATGACCGACATGAAGGCACAATGCTGCCACGCGAAAATGCTTGCCTCACCTCCGGTTTGGCGCTGCCGAACGGAAATTATTACCGCTGTTCCGCCATATTGACGTCAGCCCAAAGCCGGGGCACAAAGATGGCATCCACGGTCGCTCGCGGCGGGAAAACATCGGGAAAACAAAGAGAACAGCTCTAAGTCTTAGAAATAATGCGATTATCTAGGCTCGCCAGCCATTTCTCCGAGACTACCCTGATTTCCTCGTTTCCGATATGGGGCCGGGAGCCGACTGTCCGATGCTAGGGTGCCGAAAGGCGATAGCGGACATCCAACCATGTATTGGTACTGCTGTCCGAGTTTGACCCAAAGGCGGCCTCTTGTCAGAGGCAGCGATCCGACTACTTGCCGATCTGGTTCAACTGCCGGTCGAAGTCTGCCGGATCGAAATAATCACGCCAGACCGTGATCACGCCGTTCTCGACGGTCACTGTCCCCATGACGGGCAGCGTGATCCGTCCGCCGTTTTCGTGGAGGAAGATGTCGATCCGCTCGTTCAGCACGACGTTTCCCGCCGCCGCGATTTGCACCACCTTCCAGTCGACAGTAAACTTGTTGCCGATGCCGAAATCGCGGTGGAATTTTCGAACGTTCTCGCGGCCGGTGATATCGGGAAAGGGCACGTTGTCGTAGAGGACGTCTTCGGCGAGCATGGCGATGGCCTCATCGATCCGATTGGCGCTCCAGTGGTCGAAAAACGTCTGTGCTATTTCGATGGCTGTGGTGGACATAGCGGGCTCCTGAATTGTTGAATATTGGCGGCGCGGAAGGTTAAAAGACCTCAGTCGAATTTCACGAGGTTGTGCGCTGGCAAAGGACCGCCCGGAAACTGGACGAGGCGACTCCCAACGGCGAGGTCACCGAGATCGATGCCGAAGAAGCCAAGACGGTCGATCAGCGCGCCGATCTGCGCCTTGGCAGCGGCGTCGTCTCCGGAATAGAACAGCACGCGCTTGCCGCCTTCGCTGGTCGGGTCACCGGCGAGCACAGCGGCTGACAGATGGTTGAACGCCTTTACGACCCGAGCACCAGGAACCATCTCGACGAACACATCCGATGACGTCCGACCGCCGAGGTCTGCGGGCTGGAACAGTGGCGCTTCGATCGGGTTGTTGGTGTCGACGACGATCCCACCGTTCCAGTTGGGCAGACCGGCCATCGCCGCAGGAAGCTTCGACCAATTGACGGCGATGAAGACGATGTCTTTCGATGCGGCTTCCTCGCGCGAGCCGGCGGTAATCGATGGGCCGAGCGAGGCGACGAGTTCGGCAAGCGTTTCAGGGCCGCGGCTGTTGGAAAGCGTGGCTGCGATGCCCTTCCGTGCGAGAGTTGTCGCGATGGCGCGACCAATGTTTCCAGCGCCGATGATTCCGATGGATGTCATGGATTTGTCTCCTTGTTGAGAATGGTCGATTAGGCTGCCTGTCCGCCGTCGACGTTGAGTGTTGCTCCGGTGATGTAGCTGGCGTCCGGGCCGGCGAGGAATGCGACCGCTGCGGCAATGTCTTCCGGCTTGCCGTAGCGCCCAAGCGCCGCAAGTCCCTTCAAAGTGTCTGCAAAGGGGCCGTTTGCCGGGTTCATGTCGGTGTCGATCGCACCGGGCTGAATCAGGTTGACGGTAATGTTGCGCGGGCCGAGATCACGGGACCAGCCGCGCGTATAGGCGCCCACTGCAGCTTTTGTTGCGATGTAGTCGGCCGCACCCGGAAAGGGAATGTGAACCGCGCCCGTTGTCCCGATCGAGACGATCCGTCCGCCGTCTGACATCAGAGGAACAGCAGCGCGGACTGCGGCTGCGACACCCTTGACGTTGATGTCGATCTGTCGATCGAACGCCGTGATATCTGCATTCACGTCGCCGACGCCGCCGGTGATGAACACGCCTGCCGAATTGACCAGGATATCCAGCCGGCCGAACGCGTCATGCGCCTGTCGCACAAGGTCCGCAACCTCTGACGCCTTCGCCTGATCCGCCTTGATTGCCAGAGACCGACGCCCAAGGGCTTCGACCGCGCGCACGATCTCCTCTGCCTTGTCGCCAGAGGTTGAATAGCTGAATACCACATCCGCTCCGTCATGGGCCAGGCGCTTGACGATGGCTGCGCCGATGCCCCGCGATCCGCCGGTCACGAGAGCCGCCTTGCCCAGGAGAGGCTGAGAATTCCGTGTCATCTGTTTGCTCCTTACGATCTTTGATGACGCAGATATGCACGATCTATTTCTCTTTGATTAGCTGGAATTGGCTTGTTATATCTTCAACGATCACTTGAAAGGAGCGACGATGGAAACACTGGCGAATCTTGAATCCTTTGTCCGCAGCGCGGAGCATGGCAGTTTCTCCGAAGCGGCCAGACGCATGTCGCTCACTCCGGCCGCCGTCAGCCGCAACGTCGCCATGCTGGAGCGCAACCTCGGTATCCGACTGTTCCATCGCTCGACGCGGAAGCTCGTTCTCACCGAGGCGGGCGAGAGCTTCAGATTGGCGGTCTCCGATAGCCTCGACATCATACAGGCAGCGATCGGAGGTGCGGCTGTGCAGGGTGAGCCGAAGGGTGTGCTCAAGGTCAGCCTGCCGCCCACCCTCGGCGTGCTGCATATCCTTCCCCATCTGCCGGAGTTTCTGAGGCTCTATCCGGGTGTGAAGCCGGAATGTCATTTCGATGCCAGACCCGTCGACCTTGTGGCCGATGGCTATGATGCAGCGATCGGCGGAGGCTTCGATCTGAACCCGGGCATTGTCGCCCGAACGCTGGCTCCGGTTCACATCATTGCGGTGGCATCACCGGGCTATATCGCAGGTCGCGTGCCGCCGTTCGACCCGGCGGGGTTGAAGGCCCTGGACAGCGTCGTGATGCGTTTGAGGCAGAGCGGACGCATCCGCCAATGGACGATGCGCGATGCGGCTGGCCGTGAGGCGGCTGCGGAGTTATCCGAAACTCTGGTCGTCAACGATCCCGCCGCCATGCTCAGTGCTGCCGTTCTAGGAGTGGGCGTCGCCCTAGTTCCGAAAGCAGACGCCCAGCCTCATCTCAAGGCCGGGCGTCTGGTCCGGCTGTTGCCGCGGTGGTATTCCGATGCAGGCGCGATTTCGGTGTACTTCGCAAGCCGATCACAGCTCCCTGCAAAGACCCGTGTCTTTATCGATTTTGTGACGGCTCTGGCAGAGCGCAATCAGTGGTCAGAGCAGTTTGCCGGCAGTCTCGGGTAACCGCATTTGGCGCACTGGGGACACGATGCCGCCGCCGGGACGATGTCTGCTTCTGGGCAAGTACGGCACGACCTCTATGGCCGACAATGAGGCGCGAAGCGGGCGTGACCACTAGCGAAGCAGACTGAAAGCTCTCAGGAACTCATGCCAGTGCTGCGGATGACAGAAATGAAGGCGTGAAGCGGCCAGCCGCGCAGCGACCGCACGACGGTGAACTCGACCCAGAAGCGGAAATTATTTCCGCTCCACACTCATATTGACTGATGCCCAAAGCCAGGGCACAAAGATGGCATCCACGGTCGCTCGCGATGGGAAAACAGAGAGAATTTCAAGGCTTATCGTCTAAGACATTGAAATCATGTGAGAATATAGGTTCCCCAGCCAATTTTCTACAGCGTATTTCCTCGTTTTTATCCAGAACATACACAGTCAGTTGGGAACTTTGTTCTCGCTTGTAGAGCAATTCCGCTGGGGAGCACACGCGATCAGTAAATGCTGAAATAATTGAAAACTTGACGTATGCCCACAGCGACGAGGCAAAAGAGACAAAGATTTAATTGACGACTTGCTGCATGATTATTTTTCCATCAGAGAAAACTCGATGAAGCTCTTCAGAGCGAAAATATCATGATCGATTTAGCTGCATCCCTTGAAAAAATCAGACATTTAAATCTAAATAACCTCATACTTTCAATAACACACAAATAATAATTTTACGCGACAACATTCCGGAAAATGTTGCTGATTATTGCGATGGTGTTTTGAAAAAACATGAAGGTGAACTTCAAAATCTTGATTCCGACAATCAACCAATTAAGCATATTTTGACATAGGCTATGGAACTCGAAACTTTTACGTCTTCTAACGAAGATGCTGAAAAAATCGGATCTAAACCAAAGAATCAAAGAAAATCCTAATCATCGACAATTCTGAGTTGACACTTCCGGCACAGCAAGCCAATCAAATGACATCTAAGGGAGGCCGGGGGCGTCTGTGGAACTAATAGGATTATGGATTATTTGCGGAGCTGTGACCGCAATCATTGCCACGTCGAAGGGCCGTAGTGGCGTAGGCTGGTTTTTTGTCGGCTTGCTCATCTCCATATTTGGTATCATTCTTGTTGCCTGCCTTCCATCACTGAAGGAGACAGAAACACCATCTGTCCCAGAGGCAACTCGCATCCAGCCGACCAAGGCTTGTCCGGATTGCGGTGAAACCATCCTCCACATTGCCAATGTCTGCAAACATTGCGGCTTCCGCTTTGACGGAAGGCAACAAAGACATCCTGCCTGATTCGAGGCTCCGCACATGAAGTACATATGGATTTCTATTGCCGTCGCTCTTGCCTGCGTTGCGGCTATCTATGTCGCAGGCATCCGCATTGTCGTCATACAGCCAATTGGGGCTATACCCAAAGGCGTGACAGCAGTTGTCGCCGGAATTGAAAACGTCAATTTTGTTGATAGTCCAGACGCAATATGTATGCGTCGAATGGGAGGCGTCAGTCTTTTATGCCGAGGAATGACCGCAGCCGCTATCGCGAATAACAGTAAGATCCTCCTTAGACTTCCCTACAGCAGCATCCTGTTTAAGCTCTCCGGCGCACCAGACCTAGACAGTTAGTAGCTTCGCAACTTTGCGGACTGATTACCTCTGCCTAAAAACGGTCCGAAACGAGGACCGTTAAAGGTCCCAACTTGGATATTTCAGGCCGCCCGCTTACACCATCCGTCGAAGATTTCCGCCGTGAGATAGATGGCGTTGTATTTCGTTCTCGCAGCCTCCTATGTTCGGCGGCTCTGCTGCATTTCTTGCTGCAATATTTCTGCGGTTTGACGTTCCTCACCTGAACACCACGGCAATGCTAGCATGCGTAACACAATGATATTACTTACATAATTCTAATTTCTCGCCTGCCCATCCCTCATGGTTTCTTTTTGAGTAATCAATCGGGCGCTATGCTGGCCGCTCAGGTAAATCCACAGCCAGCTCCATGCGACAGCAAGTCTTGAGCGCGTGCCGATGAGAAAATAGATATGCGCGAGACCCCATATCCACCATGCGAGACTTCCCGTTAACTTCACCTTGCCAAAGTCAACGATGGCCGCGCTCTGGCCGATGGTGGCAAGGCTACCTTGATGCCGGTAATGGAATGGCGCGGGAGCGGGTTTGCCTTTCAGTCTTGCCTTGATCACTTTGGCGACATAGGCGCCCTGTTGTTTGGCTGCGGGCGCAATACCGGGCACGGGCGTGTTATTGTCTTGGATGACCGACGCCGTGTCTCCGATCACAAAGACATCGGGCATTCCCGGAGAGGTCAGATCTTTTTCAACAACGACGCGACCCGCCCTGTCGGCGGGAACACTGAGCCAACGCGCCGCAGCTGATGCCTGAACGCCAGCCGCCCAGACGATGGTCCGGCTTGGAGTGAACTGTTCACCAATCTGAACGCCCTCGCTTGAGCACTGTGTAACGGGCTGCCCAAGACGAACCTCAACGCCGAGTTTTTCCAACACGCCTTGCGCATAGGCAGACAGTTCCGGCGCAAAGCTTGGCAGCACGCGCTGGCCCGCCTCGACCAGGATCACCTTTGTCCTGCGGGTATCGATGGCGCGAAATTCCTTGGGGAGAGTCTTGTGCGCCAGCTCGGCGATAATACCGGCAAGCTCGACGCCTGTCGGGCCAGCCCCAACAATGGTAAAGGTCAAAAGCGCCTCACGCATCGCCGGGCCAGGGGTGGTTTCTGCCTGCTCGAAGGCCAGAAGGAGGCGGCGGCGAATTGTCGTGGCATCCTCAAGCGTCTTGAGGCCCGGCGCCACAGGCTCCCATTCATCGCGTCCGAAATAGGCATGGGTCGCTCCGGTGGCCAGAACAAGCGTGTCGTAGGATATGGATGCACCACTGCGTAACATGACCTGCTTTGCAGCGACATCGACGCCGCCGACTTCACCCAGCAATGTCGAAACCTCCTGCCGGTCGCTATAGAGATGGCGAATGGGCCAGGCGATTTCCGAGGTGGAGAGAATGGTTGTTGCAACCTGATAAAGAAGAGGTTGGAAAAGATGATGGTTTCGCCGATCGATCAGCGTTATCCGTGCTCCGCTGCCTTTGAGATCATGGACCAGCTGAAGCCCGCCAAAGCCACCGCCAACAACCACGACGTGATGATCACTCATGATCGATCTTTCTCTTTTTAAACCGGGTGAAATTCAGCTCAATCTAATCGCAGACCATGTGCAGAACATTACAGTTGAATTCTGGCCTATGATCTGGCCCACAACTTACGGCTATCGCACTGATGCTACAGTATTGTGTGCTTCACAAAACACACAATACTGCATTCAAGGGCATATATTTATGTCAGCATCCGTCGAATGCACGCCACAGCGCGCATTCATTCTGGCGTAATCCCAGAATTTACAGCGCCATGTCCGGCACACGCTTGATGTCTCCCGCCGGTGCGCTGACGCCTGGCTTTGTTATTGCGGACATGTCGATTGCCGGTGGTGCGAGCGTCAGTTGAAGGCGCTCTGCTGTCGCCGCCCATTCCTTGGCCAGCATGTCGGGGTTTTCATTGAGGTTGACGCCATAGCTTGGCACCATGGTGCGCACCTTCTCCTGCCATTCCGGTGTCGCCAATTTCTCGGCAAACACTTTCTGAAGCAGATCCAGCATGATCGGGGCAGCCGTTGACGCCCCCGGAGAAGCGCCGAGCAGGGCGGCAATGCTGCCATCCTTGGCCGCCACAATTTCTGTTCCGAGCTTGAGAATGCCGCCCTTTTTGGCGTCTCTCTTGATGATTTGAACGCGCTGGCCTGCCTGCCAAAGGCGCCAATCCTCGGCCTTGGCATTGGGAAAATAGGCACGCAGAGCCTCATGCCGATCTGCGTCTGACAGCAAAAGCTGCCCGGCCAGATATTCGACCAGATCAAACTCATCATAGCCAACCTTCAGCATGGGCCAGATGTTTTCGAGCGTGATTGTCGCTGGCAGATCGAACAGCGATCCTTCCTTCAGGAACTTTGTCGAGAAGGTTGCGAAGGGGCCAAACAACAGGTGGCGCTTGCCTTCAAACACGCGGGTGTCGAGATGCGGAACCGACATCGGAGGCGCACCGGTGGAGGCCTGACCATAGGCCTTGGCAAAATGCTGGTTTGCAATCTCCGGCTTGTCGCAGACCAGGAAAGAACCGCCGACGGGGAAGCCCGCGTAATCATCGCCTTCCGGAATGCCGGCCATCTGCAGAAGGTGCAACGCACCACCGCCCGCACCGATGAACACGAACTTCGCCTTGACCGTGCTTGACGATCCATCCTTGCGATTGGAGGTGCTGACGTTCCACGATCCGTCGCTGTTCTTTTCGATAGCCTCCACTTCGCTGGAGGTGTGCAGCGTAAAGTTTGGATGGCTCTTCAGATGCGTGACGTACTGGCGGGTCACTTCGCCCCAATCGGCGTCTGTGCCAAGGGGGCTCCAGGTGGCGGCGAGCTTCTGGGCGCGGTCACGCCCGTCCATCATCAGCGGCACCCATTCGGCAATCTTGTCATGATCGGTCGAAAACTGCATGCCGGAAAACAGCGGGCTTGCTTTCAACGCGTCAAACCGCTTGGCAAGAAACGCCGTGTTCTCATCGCCCCAGACGAAACTCATATGCGGGGTCGAGTTGAGGAACGAGCGCGGATTTTTCAGCACGCCAACGTCGACCTGATGGGCAAGGAACTGGCGGGTGATCTGGAAGGCTGAATTGATCTCAATCGCCTTTTCGATATGCACATTGCCTTTCGCATCCATCGGCGAATAATTCAGCTCGGCCAGTGCAGAATGGCCCGTGCCGGCATTGTTCCAGCCGTTTGAGCTTTCCATGGCCACGGTGTCGAGCCGCTCGAGCATTTCAATCGTCCAGTTCGGCTCAAGTTGGCTGAGCAAAACACCCAGCGTCGCACTCATGATGCCGCCGCCGATCAACAGGACATCCACGGTTTTTTCCGGCGCTTGCGCCCAGCTGGGTACAGAGGTCGCACCGAGAACGACAGCCCCTGTGGCCGCCGATCCCAAAAGCTGACGGCGGCTTAAAACCGGGCCTTGGACGCCTGCGGCAATGGATGGGTTGTCTTTACGATGAACGGGCATCTGGCACCTAATTGAGTTTAAGGGCGACTGCGATTGCCGTGGGCTTTGACGATCGCACCATATAGTCACAAGTCAGCACGCGACTTTCTGTCGCGCAGGTACTGGGGTTTGACGCAGTGAAATGACAAAAGCCATTAAATAGAAATTTAAGAACGGCCATCCCGGTCCCGGACGTCAAGCCTGGCTATGTGCATCCGCGCGTTGAATCACACACCGCACAATTGCGCTATTTTTTGAAAAACCGTAGGAGTGAAACAGCAAACCGGTATTTGAAACGCGCGTGTGCTCTGGCAATAATGGATGACCTGCAACATCTATGGAGGTACCGACGCATCAAGGAATAGGCCATGGCGAAAGTTATCCTTATCGAGGATGATGAAGATACGGCACACGATATCTGCGCTGAGCTGAAAGATTACGGATACGCCGTTGACTGGGAATCCGATGGTGCCAGGGGCCTTGAACGCGCAAGGAATGGCGGGGCTGATATCCTGATCGTTGACCGTATGCTGCCTGGTATGGATGGCCTTGCTGTGATTGATACATTGCGGCGCGAACAGGTTCGCACGCCTGTGCTTGTCATCAGCGCCCTCAGTGCCGTCAACGACCGTGTGCGCGGCCTGCGGGCCGGTGGCGACGACTATCTCACCAAGCCCTTTGCGATCCTCGAACTTGTAGCCCGCGTGGAAGCTCTCCTTCGCCGCCCCGCTGACATGTCGGCAAAAGTGCTGCGGGTTGGACCGCTTGAGCTGGATCTTCTGGAGCGCAGCGCTTGCCGCGGCGAAAGGGAGATTGAGCTTCTTCCCCGTGAATTCAAGCTGCTCGAATATATGATGCGCCATTGCGAACAGCTGCTCACACGAGGAATGCTGTTTGAGGAAGTCTGGAAATATAAATTCGTTCCCGATTCAAACCTCATCGATGTGCATATGGGTCGGCTCAGGCGAAAAATTGATCATCCGGGAGATCACCCCATGATTTCCAATGTTCGTGGAGAAGGTTTTGTACTTCGCGCGCCCGATTGAATGGGTCCGGCAATCCCGTTTCCGCTATGTGGTGGCGCTGGTGGCGGCAATAACGGTCACCATGGTGCTGAGCTTTTGCTTTGCTTATTTTCAAACCACTGGCCGTGAGTTGATCAATCAACTGGATGAGCTGGTTTTGCAAGAAGCAAGCGTCATCACGCAAGGTGCTCTTCTGGGGCGGATGGATGCCTATGAGGAACGCGTGCGGCAAGACCCGCGACGGGTGAAACCAACGGGTATTTTCACAGCCGATGGTCACCGTGTGTCGGGAAATGTCCAGCATTTTCCGGCAAGCCTGGTGCTGGATATGCCGCCCAGACAGGTTTCCATTGTGCGCACCGACCAAACACCACCGCGTCAACAGCGGGCGCGCGCGGTTGCGCGGCGCCTGCCGGATGGTAATATTCTGTTGGTTGGTTGGAGTACGGCCGATAATGAGCAGGCCGCCTCCATGGTGGAGAGAGGTCTGCTATTTGGCTTGGTTCCGGTGCTGACGTTTGGCTTGGCGGCAGCGGTGTTTTTCGGTTTGAACGCCCATAGGCGCGTCAACGAAATGCAAATCCGGATCGCACAGATTGTTGCGGGCGATTTGAAACAGCGCCTGCCCTACCGCAATGTGCAGGACCCGCTCGACAACCTTGCACAAATCGTCAACGGCATGCTCGACGAAATGCAAACCTTCATCGAAGACCTCACCGCCGTCGGTGACGATATAGCCCATGATTTGAGAACACCTCTGGCCCGAGTTCGCCTCGGCCTGGAAAGGGCGCGGCGCAATGCGACCTCCGTTGAGGACATGCAGCTCGCCACGGATCGGGCGATTTCAGGAATTGACCACGCGATCTCCATTGTCACGGCCATTTTGCGTGTTCGAGAGATTGAACAAGCGCGCCGACTTCAGGCATTTGACAAAGTGGAACTCGCGGATCTCGTTCTGGAAGTCGGGGACCTCTACGAGCCCATTGCCGAAGAGAAGCAGTTGACACTGACGGTGAGGGCGGATGTCAATATTGTCGTTCACGGAGATCGGGATCTGATTTTCGAGGCAGTCGCCAATCTCGTTGATAACGCTATAAAATTCACGCCCGAAGGCGGCAGGATCGATGTTTGCCTTATCGTGGAAGACGAGCGAAAAGCGCTCCGCGTGAGCGACACCGGTCCAGGTGTGCCAGAGAGCGAGAGAAATCTGCTTATTCAGCGCTTTTACCGATCAGACCGAAGCCGCCACACAAGAGGGTTGGGGTTGGGATTAACCTTGGTGGCGGCAATTACCAAATTGCATGGCTTCCGGTTCGACGTGCTGCCAACCAAGGGCTTCACGACGGAGATCACGTTTCCACAAAATGTACGCGACAAGGACGAATGACGTCGCCGTCACAAGCATGCGGTCTGGCGCAGGTAGGAGACCTGGCACAGGTGTGCGCCCGGGCGTCTCGAATGCAGCGCATTGTTGTGGCGGAGCGTAAACCCGATCACACGGATCGATACTGCTCGTCCGTCACCTGCTCCAGCCAGTCGACCACCTTTCCATCCAATTGCTCCTGAATGGCGATATGGGTCATGGCTGTGGCGGCGGAAGCGCCGTGCCAGTGCTTTTCGCCGGGTTCGAACCAGACGACGTCACCGGGATTGATGGTTTCGATCGGGCCACCCTCGCGCTGCACGAGGCCGAGGCCGGTGGTGACGATCAGCGTCTGGCCGAGGGGATGCGTATGCCACGCAGTGCGTGCGCCGGGCTCGAATGTCACGCAGGCTGCGGCGGCGCGGCGGGCATCGTTGGGCGAAAACAACGGATCGATGCGGACCGTGCCGGAAAACCAGTCCGATGGACCTTTGGTGGAAGGTTGGGTGCCGTTTCTCTTGATGTCCATGGGCTTGGCCCCTTTTCTTTTGAGAGATTCTGCCAAATAGATGGTGTCCACATGCCGTATGGCAATGATCATCTTTCGGCAGATCATCCCACCCAAAAGATAAAATCAATGTCGAAAGCGTGTTCACCGCCCCCCCGAATTCCTCCTATCGTGCCTCCTGCTTGCAATCCCCTTCCGTCTATGCTCCCTTCACGCCGACGCTGTGGAGGGCGTCGCAGGAGGAGATACCATGACCATGCATCCTTTGCTGGCGCAGCCGGAGCGTTTTGTGACGCGCAACGAGGTTGTCGGGCTGATTGGCCGGTTGACGGACAATCTGATCAATATCACGGACACGACAGGGGAATTCCTGCTGCGGCTGGATGATGGGCGGGTGATCGACACCAAGGGCTGGGCCGGGTGGGAATGGACCCATGGCATCGGACTTTACGGCCTGTTCAAATACTGGCAGCAGACCGGCGATGCCAAGGCGATGGCTGTTATCACCGACTGGTTTTCGGCGCGGCTTGCCGAGGGCACGCCGACCAAGAATATCAACACGGTCTGCCCGTTTCTGACGCTCGCCTGCCTCAATGAACATGCGCCCAACCCAGCCTTTGTGCCCTATCTGGAGACCTGGGCCGAGTGGGTGATGCATGAGATGCCGCGCACGCGCGAAGGCGGTTTGCAGCATATCGTCTATAACAGCGTCAACGACCAGCAGATGTGGGACGATACATTGATGATGAGCGTCATGCCGCTCGCCAAGATCGGTCTGCTGTTGAACCGCCCGGACTATGTGGAGGAAGCGAAGTATCAGTTTTTGATCCACAGCCAATATCTCGCCGATCGCGCCTCCGGCCTGTGGTTTCATGGCTGGACCTTCGATGGCAATCATAATTTTGCCAGCGCACTCTGGGCGCGCGGCAATTCCTGGGTGACCATCGCCATTCCCGAATTTATCGATCTCCTGCAATTGCCGGAAGGGGACGCCCTACGGCGTCATCTCCTCTCGACCCTGGACCGTCAGGCCGCAGCCCTTGCCAGATATCAGGACCCTTCCGGCCTCTGGCACACGCTGGTCGATGATGAGGGCAGCTATCTGGAAGCCTCGGCCACCGCCGGTTTTGCCTATGGGCTGATGAAGGCAGTGCGCAAGCGGTATATCAGCGCGAACTATCGGCCCGTGGCGGAGCGGGCGGTGCGCGGCGTCATTGCCAATATCGACGCCAAGGGCGAATTGAACCAGGTGTCCTTCGGCACCGCCATGGGTTCGGATCTGGATTTCTATCGCAATATCAAGCTAACCTCGATGCCCTATGGGCAGGCGATGGCCATTCTCTGCCTTTCGGAATATCTGCGCAGCTATATTTGACAGACGTAGATCTAAAAGCATTCAGGATAAGAATCCTGTCGGTTCAGAAAGTTTTCATTTGCGCGGCGCCACGCGCTTTTGCATGGTCATGACAGCAGTTCCTTACCCACGGGTCTTTTCATGTCTGTCGATGCAATTGTTCTTGGCGCCGGTATCATCGGCGTGTCCACCGCTGTTCAAGCTGGCGCGGCGCGGCAAATCGGTGGTGCTGGTGGACAGACGCGGCGCGGGCGAGGAAACCTCCTACGGCAATGCCGGGCTGATCCAGCGCGAAGGCGTCGTGCCCTATGCCTTTCCGCAGGAACTGAACCTGATCCTGCGCTACGGTCTCAACAATCGGATCGATGCGCATTACCACCTGAAAGCCCTGCCGAAGCTGGCCGCCTTTCTCTCCTCCTATTGGTGGAATTCCAACCGGCCGCGCCATGAGGTCATCGCCAGGGCCTATGCGCCGCTGATCGAACATTCGATCACCGAACACAAAGAGCTGATCGAGGCATCGGGGGCCGAAGCCCTGATCCGCAAGGACGGCTGGGTCGAGGCGTTTCGAACCCAGGCCGTACGCGACAAGGAAGTGGCGGAGGCCGAGCGGCTGGGGCGTGAATATGGCATCCAGTTTCAAACCCTGACGGCTGCCGATCTCGCCCGCGAAGAGCCGCATCTGAGTCAGGATTTCATCGGTGGGCTGAAATGGACCGACCCCTGGTCGGTGCTTGATCCGCACGGGCTGACCAAGGCCTATCTTGCCTATTTCGAAAGCCTTGGCGGACGCTTCGTGCATGGCGATGCCATGAGCCTGAAGCAGGTGGGTGGTGGCTGGCAGGTCACCACCGACGACGGCGTGATCGACGGCAAACAGGTCGTGGTGGCCCTCGGCCCCTGGTCGGATGAGGTGATGGCCACGCTCGGCTACCGCTTCCTGCTCGGAGTCAAGCGCGGCTACCACATGCATTATGCCAGCACTGGCAATGCGGTGCTGAACAACTGGATGATGGACAAGGAGCGCGGCTATTTCCTGGCACCCATGACCCAGGGCATCCGGCTGACGACCGGGGCGGAATTTGCCTTTCGCGATGCGCCGAAAACGCCGGTGCAATTGGCCCGGGCCGAAAAAGTCGCCCGCACGGTGTTTCCGCTGGCCGAACGCCTCGACGCTGAGCCCTGGATGGGCGCACGGCCCTGCACGCCAGACATGATGCCGGTGATCGGCCAGGCGCCGCGCCACAAAGGGCTGTGGCTGGCGTTTGGCCATGCCCATCACGGCCTGACACTGGGGCCGGTCACGGGACGGCTGCTGGCGGAGGCGATGAACGGCGAAACGCCGTTTCTGGATATCTCGGCTTTTCGCCCGGAGCGGTTTCGGGCCTAAACGGGATTCAAGCTGGCGGCAACTGGCAAGGCGGCAAGGCCCTGCCAGAGGGAACCTTTGCTTCAGGGACCAGGTTTAGGAACATAAAGCGGCACGTTGAACGACAACCGCACGGCATCGGATTTGGTGGCGTTCTCGGCATGGACGGAGAACTGATAGCTCAGCGTCGCATCGATAGGACCCATGGCATAAGTGATTGAGGGGCCGAGATTAATCGCTTTGAACCGGCTGTCGGCCAGACTGACGGACCCAGCCTTGTCATCTTCGATCTGGGCCAGATAGCCACCATAGCCGCCGATTCTGATCTTGTCACTCAAGGCATAGGTCAGCTTGAAATCCAGGGCGAACAGGTCGCCTGACCGGTAATCGGTGGTCGGATTTCGGTTATTGTAGTGATAGCCCGCCATGACGCCGAAATCGAGACCGGTAGGATCGAAGTAGTTGTAGTGTGCGCCCGCACTCAATGTGGAATAGCCATTTTGAGTATTGATCGACCGCGAGCTATCGTAATTCGAGGTGCGTCCTGTAAAGGATACCGACGCGCCAACATTATGAAACCGGGCAAAATTATAGTTGGTCAACTGCACGACAGACATATTCCCGAGGCCGCCAGCATGGCCTTGAACCGGAATATTGTCGAAATCGGTATCGCTATAGACAACGGGAATGATCACCTGGGTGGCAAACCGCCAGCCATCGAGATCGACAGGCCAGACGCCCATGATCCTTGAGACCGAGACCACCCCTTTCTGGTCGAGATCGAGAACCGAATTGCGCTTGCCATTGGCGCCATGGAATTCACTGCTGGAAAAATAGGCCGTCGTGTTGGAGAAAAACAGGCCCGGAACCGGCGGCAGGGCACCGAAGGTCAGACCGGGCGCTCCCGGCCCCCAGTTCAAGGCCCCAGCTTCCGCCGCCACGGCATGGCCAGCCGCGCTAACGGCGACGGCAAGGCAGCAGAAAAGGCCTGCAGCAAGTCGACGGATGCCGGAAACAGGTCGGGCGCCCCGCCCCGTGCCTCTGGCTGCGTGTATCGATTGAATTGATGGATCTTGTTCCATGAAACACCTTGAAAGAGTTATGGCGATGGATGCGGGCACGCCAAGACGGACGAGGACGGCAACGTCATCGCAATCCATCTGGTTTTGAGGAGAACCGAGGCCAGCATCAGGAAAACAGTCAGTTACAGACGGTTTGAAGCGTGGCAGCGGACGGGCGACCCCAAGACTTTCCGCCCTCTTTATCCCGAGACAGGTCCATGACAGTTACCCCGGCTTCATACCCAGGGCAAAAATAAGTGGCGAAACTTGCGCAAAACTATCTAATTTAAGATTTTCTAATTCACTTTAAAGTTTATTTAAATGATAGCGCTCGCAAACGGTGTTTCTCTTTCGTCCGTGGTATCTCTCCCTTCTGGACATAATCCCTGATCTCCTCCACCGATCACGCAATGGTGAGCTGGATGGTGGCGGACTGTCATGCGCGTGAAATCGGCGGCGACGACAGTATGGTGTAGAAAGCTGGAGCTGGCACAATGCTGTGGGCTTGTTCTCGGATCGGATTTTCCGAGGACCGGTCTCTACGCTTGCGCCCAACGGGTCGCGTCTGCCGGGCCACATTGAAACCATTTTGGGGCACCGCGCAGAGCATGAAGACATAATATCAAGTCTCGAAGATGCGTCAGAAGCTTGAGATTTTTTCGAAGGGAATACGAGGAGTCATTTTCAATTTATCATCGCAGAAGGCCCTTCATTTTCCAGAGGTTTACATGACGCCAGAATTCACCAGACTGTTTTTGCCCTCAACTCCATCCTTTTCCGGTTCGTCGTTCTGGCGTGCAAAAACCCGGCACCGGATGGCCTGCCTGGCGCTTGGCCTGATCGGCTTTATCGCCACGACATCGCTCGCCCATGCCGATCCCGACGCGCTGTGGAAAATCGTTCATGGCAAATGTGTCGTCGCGGCCGCCCCTTGCGTCCATGTCAATACCGGCGAACATTATGCGCTGCTGAAAGACCAGCGCGGCGTGGCGCAGCATCTGCTGATCCCGACCGACAAGATCACCGGCATCGAAAGCCCTGCCCTGCTGGATGCCAAGACGCCGAATTTCTTTGCCGATGCCTGGAACGAACGGGCCGCCGTCGATGCCAAGCTGCCGCATCCCTTAACACGCGATGCGCTCAGCCTGGCGGTTAACGCGCAGGATGCCCGTTCCCAGAATCAGCTGCATATCCATATCGATTGCCTCAGCGCGGATGCCCATGCGGTTTTGACCAAGATGGCCAATGACATCGGCACCGACTGGGCACCCTTGCCGGCTGAGGTGGCCGGGCACCAATTCATTGCCATGAAGGTCGAGGGCGATACGCTGGCTGATTACAATCCGTTTCTGGCACTGGCGAAGACCCTGAAAGACCCGTCAACGGAGATGGCCCAGCACAATCTGGTTGTGGTTGGCGCCAATTTCGCCAGCGGCCCAGGCTTCATCATTCTCACGGATATCGCGCCTGCCGCGATCGTCGGTTTTTCTGGCGGTGAAGATGTGCAGGATCACAGCTGCCGGATCGATGCGGTCTGAGGGGACGTTCAATCGCCGGGGCCTACAAGTCTTGGCTGACCGCGTGTCGGAGAGCCGGGTCTATTTAAGCTCGGCAAGCCCGGCTGCGGCGGCCTCGACAATGGCCTCGATGCTGCGATCTATATCGACCGTCACCACACAAGGCTCACCGGTCGGGCTTTCCAGTGTCGCAAGCTGGCTTTCCAGCAGGCTGACCGGCATGAAATGCCCGGTGCGTTCACCCATGCGGCGGGTCAATAGCTCTTTCGAGCCTTCCAGATAAATGAAGGCGGTGCGGTTGCCCGTCGCCTCACGCAGCAGGTCGCGATAGCTTTTCTTCAGCGACGAGCAGGACACGATGATGGTCTGGCCTTCCTGCAAGGCAGCGGCCATTTTATCGCCGATCGCTTGCAACCAGGGCCAACGGTCTTCATCGGTCAGCGGCGTGCCCCTGGCCATTTTCTCGACATTGGCGGCGGGATGCAGGCTGTCTCCTTCCAGGAAGGGGACACCAAGCTTTTTCGCCAGGCCCTCGCCAATCGAGCTTTTGCCGCAGCCGCTGACACCCATGACGATGGTCGCCCAAGGTCTGGTAGGAACGGTGTCGGCTGTCTGATTGACGGTCATGCTGATCTCTCTCCCGGCGGATACATCAATTACCTTCAAGTAGCGTATTGCCGTCTCTGGTCAACCGCTTCGTCCAAGCCTCTCCCCAAACGAAAAACGCCCGGACCGGAGGTCAGGGCGCTTACATCATCACTCTTACAAACAACAGGCTCAGGCAATCAACACGCTCAGGCAGCCGGTGCTGCCGCCAGACGGGGCAGATCCTCGATACCCAGCAGAAAGTTGATCTGCGGGCGAGCCTTGACCAGATCGTCGATGGAATATTCCGCCAGCACCGCGAAGAAAGCATTGAGCGCCTTGCGCAGCGCCGAATTCAGGCCGCAGCTGTCAATCAACGGGCAATCGACCTCGCCATCGTCCTCGAAGCATTCGGCCATGGCAAAACTGTCTTCCGTGACCTTGACCACATCGAACAGGCTGATCTTTTCAGGCGCACGGCCCAGACGCACGCCACCATTGCGGCCACGCACGGTCTCCACCAGACCCGCCTTGTTGAGCGGCTGGAGGATCTTGAACAGGAACAGTTCGGAGACACCATAGGCCTTGGCAATTTCCGGGATACGGCTCAAGTGGTCCTTGTTTGCCGCGCAATACATCAGAATGCGTACCGCGTAATTGGTCTGCTTCGTCAAGCGCATGCGCCACTCCTTAAGCTGGTCCAGCGAACCATAGCCGCTTGGCGGTCCTTGGCAAAGCGCCAATTTTGTCCGTCCATATCGGCATATATAATGGATTTTGTACTTTTGAACAATTCCAAATTAACATTTTCTGAGCGTGTTTCTCAAGAAAAGATTTTCATGCTTGGAGTGTCGATTTTGGCTTTTTATCACAAAAAAAGGCGGGCCTCTGGAGACCCGCCTTGGTGATAATTTTTGGTGCGACGTCTTACGTCATCACTTCATCGTTGGCATCACAAACTCAGCGCCATCTTTAATGCCGGAGGGCCAGCGGCTGGTGACAGTCTTGGTGCGGGTCCAGAACTTGATGGAGTCGGTACCATGCTGGTTGAGGTCGCCGAAGGAAGAAGCCTTCCAGCCGCCGAAGGAGTGATAGGCCAGCGGCACCGGAATGGGAACGTTGATGCCGACCATGCCGATATTGATGCGGCTGGCGAAATCGCGGGCCGCATCGCCGTCGCGGGTATAGATGGCAACGCCATTGCCATATTCATGCTTCATCGGCAGATCGAGGGCTTCCTCATAGTTCTTGGCGCGTACCACCGAGAGAACCGGTCCGAAGATTTCGGTCTTGTAGATGTCCATATCAGGGGTAACGTTGTCGAACAGGCAGCCGCCGACGAAATTACCGTTTTCATAGCCCTGAAGCTTGAAGTCACGGCCATCGACAACCAGCTTGGCACCGGCTTCGACCCCACTGTCGATCAGGCCCAGAATGCGGTCGCGGGCTTCCTTGGTAATGACAGGCCCCATATCGGCCTTGTCATCGGTATAAGGGCCAATACGCAGGCTCTCGATCATCGGTGTCAGCTTGGCGATCAACCGGTCGGCGGTTTCATCACCAACAGGAACGGCCACCGAAATCGCCATGCAGCGCTCCCCGGCTGAACCGTAGCCCGCACCCATCAGCGCATTGGCGGCCTGATCCAGATCGGCATCGGGCATGATGATCATATGGTTCTTGGCGCCGCCGAAGCACTGGGCGCGCTTGCCGTTGGCCGCAGCCGTGCCATAGACATAACGGGCAATCGGCGTTGAGCCGACGAAGGAGATTGCGCCGATATCGGGATGGGTCAGCAGGCCATCGACAGCTGATTTGTCGCCATTGACGACGTTGAGAATGCCAGCAGGCAGGCCAGCTTCAATCATCAGTTCGGCAAGGCGCATCGGCACGGACGGATCGCGCTCGGAAGGCTTGAGGATAAAGGCATTGCCGCAGGCAATCGCCGGGGCAAACATCCACATCGGGATCATCGCTGGGAAATTGAACGGCGTAATGCCAGCGCCAATGCCGACAGCCTGACGGATGGAATACATATCAATATTCGGGCCGGCGCCTTCGGTAAATTCACTCTTCGACAGATGCGGAATGCCGATGACGAATTCGCAGACTTCCAGTCCGCGGACGATATCGCCCTTGGCGTCTTCAATGGTCTTGCCATGCTCGCGCGACAGCATTTCGGCCAGCTCATCCATATGGGTGTTGAGCAGTTCCACGAACTTCATGAACACGCGGGCGCGGCGCTGCGGATTGGTGGCAGCCCATTTCGGCTGGGCGGCCTTGGCGTTTTCCACCGCTGCGTTCAGCTCGTCTGCGCTGGCCAGCGCGATTTCGCCCTGCACTTCACCCGTGGCAGGGTTGAAAATCGGCTGCTTGCGTCCGGATGTGCCAGCCACGGCCTTGCCGCCGATGAAATGCCCGATCTGATACATGGGTGATCCTCCAGAATGTTTTTTGATGCCCCACTATTGCGCTTTAAATTGCACAACGCAACGCGATGCTTTACGCATCCGTTGTGCAAAAATAGAGTAAAGGTCTGCCCATGAACTGGGATGATGTGCGCATTTTTCTGGCTATCGCCCGCACCGGCCAGATACTCGCCGCCTCCCGCAGGCTGGGGCTGAACCATGCCACCCTGTCACGTCGGTTGACGGCGCTGGAGGATGCGCTGAAAACCCGGCTGTTCGTGCGCCGCACCAATGGCTGCGAGCTGACGGCGGAAGGCGAGACCTTCCTGACCTCCGCCGAGCGGATGGAAACCGAGATGCTGGAAGTACAGGCCCGCCTTGGCCGCACCGATGCCAAAGTGGCAGGCACGGTACGGATTGGCGCGCCGGATGGGTTTGGGGTGTTCTTTCTGGCCTCCCGCCTTGGCGGATTGATCGAGCGACACCCGGAGCTGAAAATCCAGTTGGTGCCCGTGCCGCGCTCGTTTTCGCTCTCACAGCGCGAGGCCGATATTGCCGTAACGCTGGAGCGGCCCGATCAGGGCCGCCTCGTCTCGGCCCATCTGACCGATTATACCTTGGCGCTTTACGCCTCGCGCAGCTACATCGCTGGCCATGGCCTGCCACAGACGGTGGAGGCGCTGAAAGACCATCTCCGCATTGGCTATGTGGAAGACCTGATCTTCACGCCATCGTTGAATTTTACCGGCGAAATCATGCGCAACTGGAACGCCAGCTTTGAGATTTCCTCCGCCATCGGCCAGACGGAAGCGGTGTTGGCGGGCGCTGGCATTGGTATTTTGCACAGCTACATCGCGCGACAGCATGATGACCTGGTCCGCATTCTGCCTGACATCACCTTGCACCGCGCCTATTGGACCACCTATCATGAGAGCCTGCGCGATCTGGCCCGTATTCGCACCGTCGTGGATTACCTCAGCGAGCGGGTCGATCAGGAGCGCGGTATCTTTTTATAGGTAGGATAAGCACCATGGCCGAGATCAAGATGAAAGCCCGCCCGGTGGGCGCCACCGCTGTGATTGGCCGCACCGGTTTTCCGCAGATCACCTCGGCCACCGGCGGCGAACTGGCCATCGTTACCGGACCGTCGCAGCCGGGCTTCAACCCACTCGACCTGCTCTACGCCTCGCTGGCCGGTTGCCTGACAATCAGTGCGCGCCTTGCCGCCAGCGAGATGGGGGTGATGGACAAGATCACCAGCATTACCGCCTCCGTTACCGGCGAAAAGGCAAAAGACGGCCTGTCTCGGGTCGCAAGGTTCGACATCACCCTGACCATCCAGGGCGATATTGGCGCCGAGATCCGCAAGGCGATTGCCGACCGGGCCGAGCACGAGATATGCACCGTCAGCAACACCCTTTCCAGCAGCCCGGAATTTGTGACCACAGTGCTGGATTAAACTGGTTCTTTATAAGGGAGAATCGCAGGTCAGGGTTATCCGCTCCGGCACGACCAGACCGGCGAAATAGGCATGGGCGGGGTTTGGCGCGCGGCTGGTCCGGCATTGGCCACCATCGCCGCGAATTTGAAGCCCACCGGCCTCGGCCAAGCGGAACGCGGCGACATAATCCTTGTCCTTGACCTCCAGATCGAGGCTTTTACCGCGCAGGTCGACTGGTCCCGCCAGGCTGAAAGCAAAGGTGACAGTCACGACATTCCCATGGATTTCAGCGGTAAAGCCCACCGGCTGCACGCGCGCCGCCTGCCTGCCATCCACCGACAATTCCGTGAAAAACCGCTTGCGGCCAAGATCGGCAATCAGCTTGTCGCGCAGGGCCGAGGCCTCTTCGGCGGTAAACTGGCTGTTGCGGTCTCGGTCATAGCGATCCAGCAGAACGCGGCTGTAATTGGCATCGAAGGACCAGCTTTCGCCGAGCCCCGTCAACACGCCACGGCGCATATCGAACAGAACCCTCAGCGTGATGGCGATATCGGGATGCGCCAGCACCGCAGAGGCGGGAAGCAGACCAAAAGCCAGCATGGCTGCAAGAGCGATCTTCCGGCGAAAGGCAGGTGGTAAACGGCTCATGGCCCTCTCCCCTCGCCCAAATCCGGCCCCAGCACCGGTCTTTGCGGACCATAGCGATCCAGTGATTTGAACAGGGGCTGAAAACCTGAAAAATCATCGCTGGCAGCCGGAGGCTCCGCGAAGGGCGGCGGGGTGAGTGTGGTCTGTTTCGAGGCCATGTAAGCGCCGCCATACAGCATGCCGATGGCAAGCAACCAGCTGCCATAAACCCGCGAGGCAATTCTGGTCCAGGTGGCGGTGACGATACCGGCAACAAGAGCGGACACCAGCAACAGCCAAAGCGCGGCAGACAGCGCCAGGGGCAGATAGAGCCGGTCATGCAGGCTTGGATCGGAAAAAGAGATCGCCAGCGAAAGAGCCATCCCAAGCGCGGGCAACAACACCAGACCGGGCCAGAACCGCAGCGGCAATGGCAAAACCAGCATTACCCCCGCCAACAGGCAGGCCAAGGGGCCAACCAGAAAGAAATGGCTGGGCGCGGCCGGCAAAGGCGCCAGAAGCTGCATCCAGATATCGCGCCAGACAAAACCGGCGATAAGGCCTGCCACCAGCACCAGCAGAGCCAGCGGCAATCGCCGTCTCGGCAATTGTCCCAGGATGAAGCCGGTGCCGATCAAGGGCAGCAGACGTTCAATGGTAAACGTGGTCGATAGCAGCCAATGGTCCAGCGTCTCCTGGTCCAGCCAGGTCCACACTGCCGACGCGCATATCCCGATTGCTCCGAGCAGCGCCACTCCGATCAGCGCCACAGGGACGAGACCCGCCGTCAGATGACCAGCAAGGGGCATGCCCGGCTTTGCCATCACGTCACAAGGAAATAAAGGCCGCCGATGGCAATCAGCCCGCCGGGAATACGGATCATCCGCTCGCCCAAGGCCCGCGACACACCAAGCCCAACGGCAATACCGGCCAGATGAATCAGGCCGGTGGCAATCACGAAGCCGATGGCAAAATCGGCGGGATCGGCGGCAATTGGCAATTCCGCGCCATGGGCATAGCCGTGGCAGATGGCAAACAGGCCGATGACCGTCAGCGCCAGCCATTCCGGCGGACGCCAGACGAGCGCAATCGCTGCGCCCAGCACGACGATGGAGAGCGCGATGCCGGTTTCAATCGCCGGCAACGGCACGCCGGCAATGCCGAGAATGCCACCCAGGACCATGATCAGCGGAAAGGTGATTGGCAGCGCCCAGACATTGCGGCCACCCAGTTGCGCGCCCCAGAGACCGACGGAAAACATCGCCAGAAGATGATCGGCACCCGACAGTGGATGCTCGAAGCCTTGCAGGAACCCACCGGAACCGCCCTGGACGATATGCGCCTCGGCCATGCCCGGCATCAAGGCGACAAGCAATGCGACAGAGGCAAGCCGCCCCGCACCGACGATCTGACGTTTAAAGTTTTCCCGCATGTCCGATCTCCCGAATTGAATGCCTGCCCTGCTTCTCTGTCCTGCTCTAGCTTGGCTGCCACCTTATGCAGACTGTTTCTGCGACCAAATTGTGGTCGCGAAATGCATGGGACCCTGTTTGCACCTGATCAAACCAGAAAGAAAGCTTCGACGATAACAGCCAAACGTTGTCAGCGCTCTGACGGTCACTTATACCCCATATTTTCCAGCTACAGGCCAATCTTCCAAAAACGGCAAGGGCAAAGCGACAATGACCCCATTTCGTCCAGGAAAAATCCCGGGCCATTTCCAAAAGCATTTTCTGAGACGTCTCAGGGCAATCAACGCATTACCCTTGCGCCTATCTATCGCCTTGCTGGGCTTTGCAGGCAGCGCCGCCCCAGCCTTTGCCCATGTTCTGGGCGGTCCGATGGGCGGCTTCGGCAGCGGGTTCGAGCATCCATTGCTGGGCGCCGATCACTTCCTGGCCATGCTGGCGGTTGGTCTGTGGGGCGCGCAGATGGGTGGCCGCTCCGTCTGGACCCTGCCCGCCACCTTCCCGCTGATCATGTGCATCGGCGGCGTGATTGGCATGCTGGCCGACATTCCTGATCTGGTGATTTCCGGCGGCATAGCGCTGTCGCTACTGGCACTGGGCGCTGCCATCGCTGCCAACTGGAAAGCCCCCGAATTCGCCTCCCTGGCGATCATCGCGCTGTTTGCGCTGTTCCATGGCTATCCCCATGGCAAAATGGCCCCCAACGCCACCGACCCCGCCGCCTACACTGTCGGCTTCGTCGTCGCCACCGGCATGATCCACATCCTCGGCATCGCCATCGGCTACGGCCTGGGGCGGCTCTATAACGGCATTGTGGTCCGCGCGCTGGGCGGGCTGATCGTGATTGCGGGGGTGTATTATCTCGTCACGGGACAGATGTAGTGCTTTTGAAATTCTGTCGTTGAGGGCGGGCATCACGTCAGTGATGAGCTTGTTAATTACAGGTTAGAGTATGAATGAATTCTTTTCAGCTTACATGGTGCCGCCGATCTCTCCTCACATCAAGCTCATCTTAAGCTAATGCTGATGAATTTGGATGGATGAAAGCGTAAACGTGTACAAATTCAAAAAGGTGATAAATGCGGCTGTTTTTTTCGTGGTACTGACTGCCTTAACAGGGACACCTGCATCAGCGTTAACCAGTGCAGAGCTTTTACAGTCCGATCAAAACTACGCCAGAGGATATCTGTGGGGTGCACTGAATTCTTACTTACTTTTGGTTTCCCCTGAGGCTAACGGCGATAACGAGAAAACGCGTGCTAGCCGCCTCGAATGCCTTCAAAACGCGAAGATCAACGACCGCACCTTCCATCAAGCGGTAATCGGTTACATCAACCTAAATCCGCGTGCCTTGACGGAAGACGCCGTGGGGCCAATGATTCGAACTCTCATTGAAATCTGTGAGAGATGACGGACTAACCTGCACCGATTATTTCGCAAAGACCGATATAGCCTCAACTCAGAAAGTCATGCCAATTTTCCGGCACGCACTAAGTGACTGATTCCCTAAAAGGAAAATGGTACGGTTGGGGGGTCTCGAACCTCCGACCTCAGGTGCCACAAACCTGCGCTCTAACCAACTGAGCTACAACCGCACATCAAGCGCTAGCGCTTTCGAGGGGTCACATACGGGGCATGGGAGAATTTTTCAAGCCCCTTTTTGCGCTTCCCCCGTTATTTACACATCACCGGCGGCGACGACAATAAAAAGGGCCGGACGAACCGACCCTTTCATCTTCATCGATATGTGACCGAAAAGATCAGGAGACCTTGAAGGTGGACATTGCCTTTTCAGCGGCTTCCTTGCCGGGCTTGGCCACGGTTTCGGCAACCTTCTTGACGGTTTCCTGCATGGTCTTGGCCTGCTCGACGGTGACTTCAGCCTGCTTGCGGATGAAGGCGGTCTGCAATTCGACCAGCTCGGCAACAGACTTGACGCCCATCAGGGCTTCCATGTGCGACAGGGACAGTTCGGCATTGGTGCGCAGGGCGTCGATAGCCTTGAGGCCAAGTTCCATGCTGCCGCTCTGGGCGCTCTGTAACGTGGCTTCAACCGTCTTGGTGGCGTCTTCGGCAGCGGCCTTCATCTTGGTATAGGCTTCCTTGGACTGGGCAGCGCCCTTTTCAGTGAAGTCGCGCAGGCTGTCGGAAATCTTTGCAGGGTCGAAAGCAGCGGCGGAGAAAGGGGTGGATTTCGAATTGGTAGCCATGATGAACTCCTTGGGAGGGGCTGATCGTTGCAGCCCGGTTTTTTTCGATAGAGGGTATATAGCAGAACCTATTGTGCGTTGCAATATTATGTTGCAACGCACAATAAAATAATTGCTCACATTAACCCTGTTTGGCGATAGAGGCGCTCTCCGCTGGACCCGGAGGGGGTGCGAAGTTATTAAAAATCTGTTAATTCAGAACAGTGCCGGCGAAAAAGCTCGACAGGTTGACCATGCCCGCTATCCAATACCCTTTCATCGATATCGCCGTGCACAGCGCGGTCAGGGCCCGGTTTGCGCGTGGAGATGCTCTGGCATTGTTTTCGCTGGATCTGGAACGAGTGCTTTGGGCGAATGGCGCCGGAGCGGGTTTCTTCGGAACGGCCTCGGTTTACGATTTCCTCGACCAAGGGCCACCGCGCCAGGATGTCACCTTCCGGCAGATCGCCGCCATGGCCCGGCAGTTGAAAACGACGGGCGAAGCGCGCCGTCTGGTGGTGCGGGCCGGTTCGGGCTTTCGCCTTGTGCCTGTTGAAGCTCAGCTGGAACGGCTGGAGATCCGCCCCGGCGAAGTGGTCATTCTGTTTTCCATGCCGGTCAGCTACCGCGACGCCTCGGCCCGCAGCGAAGCACTGCTGCGTGGCTTCGAAGATCCCGACACCCATATGGCCCTTCTGGACAGCAAGGGCGCGGTGATCCGGGCATCCGGCAATTTCGACCGGCTCGGCATTACCCCACGCACCATCGAAACCATCGTGCAGATGGCGCAAGTCCAACCCGGCGGCCTGATGAAGCGGCCTATTCCGACAGCACGCGGCAACCTGCCCGCTGCGCTGGGCAGAATTGCTGACGACCCTGCAATGTTCCTGCTATTTGCAGTGGAAACCCTGCTGGGAACGCTGGATACCTCGGATGGGTTTACTGAGGAGCAGCCCGCCCCGGCTTCCGTAACGGCGCCACAGGTCCACGAACCGCAGGTTTCGATAGAGCCCGCCGTGGCCGCTGCTGAGACCCATCTTTCTGAGCCTCCCGCGTCCGAGACTTTTCCAGCCGCAGATACAATCGCTGTCGAGGTTGAAGAGGGCAAGCCTGAGGAAGCCAAGTCCGAAGAGGCAAGACCCGAGGAAGCCAGGCCTGTAGAGACTTTTGAAGCAGTCGTCGAAGCCCTGGGCAGCATCCACGAGTTGGAACCTGAGCCGGAAGACCTGTCTCAGGCGGATGCGCTGAGCCCGCAGCCGGATGATCATGCTGGTGGCGAGCCCGTGCCTGAAGACAAGCTCCTGCCTGACGACATGCACGTACCTGAAGACCAGCCCGCGCCTGAAGAACTGTCAGTTCCTGAGGAAAGCCCCGCTGAAGCGGAACAGCCTGCCACGTTCGACGCGACGTTGACCGAGGACAGTCAAGCCAGCACGGATCTGCCGGATTCCGATCTACACGCCGATGCTGAACAGGATGAGATCGAAGCCGAGACAGAGGCACCCACCGCGGACGCTGTTGAGCAGGACGAAGAGGGCGAGACGGAGCCCGCGCCACATTCTGCGGAAGAGACGCCAGAACTGCCGGAAACCGTCAGCGAACAGGCTGCGCGGCAACAAGAGAACACCCAGGAGGATTTCGCCTTCACTCCCACCATGCGGGCGGCGCGGTTCGTGTGGAAGGTCGATGCACTCGGCTGTTTCAGTGAAGTCTCACCGGAATTTGCCAAGGCGGTCGGCCCGCGGTCGGCGGCCATCGAAGGTCAGACCTTCGCCGATCTGGCGGCCCTGTTCAATCTCGATCCCGATGGCAAGATCGGTGAATTGCTGAAAAAGCGCGATACCTGGTCTGGCAAGACGATCTATTGGCCGATTGAAGGCACCAGCTTGAAAGTGCCGGTCGATCTGGCCGCCTTGCCGACCTATACCCGCAGTCGCGATTTTGATGGCTTCCGAGGCTTTGGCGTCGTGCGGCTGGCCGATTGCATCGAAGATATCGACAAGGTCGGACTGACCTTAAGCGCTCCGCTCGAGCAGAGCCGCACGACCGAGCAAGCGGCACTAGCCGATCCCCAGCAAGACATGCGGGATGATGCCGCCACTCCGGCAGAGGTCGAAAAGGCTGATACCATCCCTGTGCCAGAACGGGTGGAAGAACAGGCGTCGGAACGGGAAGAGGTGCCGGCCTTGGTCATCAGCGCACCAGCCCCCCTTCCCCAGGCGGAAAACATCGTTCAACTCAAGCCCCGCCATTTCGGCCGCGAAGGTTTGAGCCCCGCCGAACATGCGACCTTTCAGGAAATTGCCCGCAGACTGGACGCGCTCGGTGCAAAATCCGCTGACGGCAGCCGCGATCTATCGCCCAAGAAGAGACATAACGACACTGGGCGTGACGACAAAGCTGCCGCAGAAGTCCAAAAACCATCCCCTGTTGACGCAGCAGATGCCGAAAAGCAGAAGCCTGATGCCGCCGCCGCCGACCATGCGACACCCGAAGCGGAGGATACAACAGTGCCTTCGCCGCGTGCCGAGCGCGACAGCCTGCCTGAGAATGACAACACAAAACCAGATCCGGCCACCGATCTACCGGCATCGCAGGCCAGTGAAGAGGTCGATGACGAGGCCAATACCGCGGTAAGCGACGAGGCAACAGGTGCCGAAGATGGCGACGAGCCAGCTGACGTCGTTTCTGATCAGGAAGAGGAGTTTCCAGCCGACACCGTCGTCGAATTCCCCTCCACTGGTGACGAAGTTTCCGCCAATACGAACGATGTCGCCGAGGATGGAAAAAGCGCTGCGGACGAGATGATCCTGCCGGTCGCATCCGTGCCTGGCGCTCTCCTGCCACGTCCGCCGCGCGATGTGGTGTTTTCGCCTGATGTGCTGGACATGCTGCCCGTGGCATTGCTCGCTCATCGCGGCGATACCTTGATCCATGCCAATCCGGAATTTCTGGCGCTGACCGGCTATGCCGATCTCGACGCATTGGCTCAGTCCGGTGGGCTGGACGCGCTTTTACAGCGTGACGACGTGGTGCAAGGCGACAATCCGCAAGACGATCAGCCTGGAACGGACGACGCGCGCCGGGATGGCAGGCTTGTCGTGGTCAGGGCCGATGATGCGCTGGTGCCCGTCTCGGCGCGGTTGCAATCGATCCGCTGGGAAGAGGCCAGCGCCTTGCTGCTGGCGCTGGTGCCGCAGGCTCCGGCAAAGCCTGCCGAGACGCCCGTTGCAGACCATACGCCTCTTCCGGTTTCCGATGCCGGTGACGGTTCACAGCCTGGATTGGACCATCCGACCCGGCTCGATGCAGTGGAGCATACCGGCCTGCGCATCGAGGTGGAGGAGCTGCGCTCCATCCTGGAAACGGCAACCGACGGCGTGGTGACCATCAGCACCGACGGCGAAATCCGCTCGGTGAACGGCGCGGCCAGCGCACTGTTCAACTATGACGAAGACGATATTCGCGGTAAGCCGTTCGTTACGCTGTTTGCCCATGAGAGCCAGAGGGCGATCCTCGATTATCTCGGCGGGCTGACCGGCCATGGCGTTGCCAGCGTGCTCAACGACGGACGCGAAGTGATCGGCCGGGAATCCTCCGGTGGCTTCATTCCGCTGTTCATGACCATTGGTCGCCTCTCCTCTTCCAACGGCTTTTGCGCTGTCATCCGCGACATTACCCAATGGAAGCGCACCGAAGAGGAATTGCGCAGCGCCAAACGCGCCGCAGAAACAGCCAATGCCCATAAGACCGACTTCCTGGCACGGGTCAGCCATGAAATCCGCACGCCGCTGAATGCGATTATCGGCTTTGCCGATATCATGGCGGATGAGCGCTTCGGGCCGATCGGCCATGGACGCTACGCTGAATATGCCGCCGATATCGGCCGTTCCGGCCGGCATGTGCTAGATATCGTCAACGATCTCCTGGATATTTCCAAGATCGAGGCGGGCGAAATGGATCTCGACTTCATCGCGGTCGGCTTGAATGAAACGGTGTCGGAAGCCGTGGCCATCGTCCAGCCGCAGGCAAACGGCCAACGGGTGATTATCCGCACGGCGCTGTCGCAATCGGTGCCGAATGTTGTGGCTGACATGCGGTCGATCAAGCAGATCGTGCTCAATATCCTGTCGAACGCCATCCGGTTCACCCCGTCAGGTGGACAGATCATCGTTTCCACCAATTACGAGCCGAATGGCTGCGTAACCCTGCGTATCCGCGACACCGGCATCGGCATGACGCGGGCAGAACTGGAACAGGCCATGAAGCCGTTCCGGCAAGTATCTCCGGGCGGCGCCCGGTTGCGCGGCGACGGCACCGGTCTTGGACTGCCGCTGACCAAGGCGATGGTGGATGCCAACCGCGCCAGCTTTGCCATTCAATCGACACCGAACGAAGGTACGCTGGTGGAAATCACCTTCCCTTCTCCAAGGGTTCTGGCGGGCTGACCGACAACAGCAGGACGATAGAGAGCTTGCGGCGCGCCTGTTGAAATTGCAAGGAAAAGCGCTTTGCTCTATCGAAACGATCGGCGTTGATATATGTCTTCGCACCAGATCTGAAAGGCCTCCTGTGACGTTGGGTTCAAAACGCAAATGGTCGGCATCGCGGCGCTGGCGCGGACGCAGGCTGGCGCGGACGGTGATCGTCATCGCAGTGGCGATGCTTTGCATTTTCGTCGCGTCCCGGCTGGCGGCACCCTATATCGTGTCCAGCAGCCTAGTGCGCGGCAGCATCGAAAAGGCCATCAGCCGCTGGAGCGGCCATGACGTGGAGATTGCCGGCACGCCCAGCCTGCAATTCTGGCCAGAGCCACGCATTACCCTGCCCGATGTCACCATTACTGCCCATGAGCCTGGCATCAGCCCCAGCTCTGGAAAATCCGCCGATGCAAATGGCGCAAAAAAGCGGGTGCTTGCTCATATCGACGTACTCTCGGCCTCGTTCGGCCTGATCAAGGCGGCAATGGGCAATCCGGCATTCGACGATTTCTATCTGGTAAGGCCGCATATCTCCATGCGCCGCGACGCTCGGGGCCATCTCGATTGGGCTGGAAAAGGCCTGCTCTCGGATGCGATCAACCATGCCCAGGAAAATGCCGGGGGCGGCCAGACCCTCGACAAGAACTATGATGCCAGGATCGGTTCGATTACCGTCGAAAATGGCCGGATCGACATCGAAGACCAGTCGCTGCGGCGAACGGTGGTGATCGATAGCATTTTTTCCCACCTGTTCTGGCCGGTCATGTCGGCGCCGGTTGACGGCACCGCCAATATGATGATCGGCGGGGTGGCCACCCGGCTGGATTTTTCCTCGCGCCAACCCCTGCTGCTGCTCGGCGGCGGCATCGCGCAGGCGGAATTTTCGCTGACCGCCCCCGCCCTCAAAGGCACATTCAAGGGCAAGACCGGACTGGCGCCGGCCCGGTTCGCCTCCGGCGATCTATCGCTTGCGATTTCCGACGTTCCAGGGCTTCTTGCCTGGACAGGGGCGACGCTGCCCGGCACCGAAGCCCTGCACACCGTCTCGGTCCAGGCGACCGTGACGGCGGAAGCCGACAAGATCCGGCTGGACAGCCTGTCCTTTACCGCCAACGATACCAGCGCCACAGGCCTGATGGAAATGGCCCAGGCGAAAAGCGGCAAACCGAAGCTCAGCGGTACGCTGGCCTTCGAGCAGATGGACATCCCGACCGTGCTCGGTGCCTTTTCGCTTTCGGCCCCTGACGCCGATACAACTGAGGGAAAAAGTGGTCTGCTGGACTGGCTGGAATTCGACCTGACACTGTCAGCCCGCAAGGCCACGTATGCGCCCTTCACCCTTTCCGACCTGGGTGCCAGCATTCTCGCCACCGATGGCACTGCCGTGTTCGACATTGCCGACAGCACCCTTGCCGATGGCACGCTTGTCGCGCATCTGGAGGGCAAGAACCGCAATTTCGACGAGGGCGGTCACCTGGATCTCGCGCTGACCAATGCCGATCTATCCGATATTGAAAGTAAATTGGCATTAAATGGGCCTCTGCCGCTTGGCCCCGGCACATTGACGCTGTCGGCAACGACCAACCGGGCGCTGTGGGAAACCCGTCCTGACGATGTTACCGGCACGCTGGACATGACCGCCGGACCGGGGAGAATTACCGGCGTCAACCCGGACGGTGTCCGGCAAAAGGCGGCAGAGCAGCGGTTTTTCCGCCTGCAGGATGCAGGAAAAGGGGAACTGCCGTTTGACAGCCTGACGCTGTCGGCCACGCTTGGCAATGGTGGCATCAATATCGGCAAGGGCGAATTGCAGGGCAGTGTCCACTCCACATCCTTTACCGGCGTGGTCCCCTACGGCTTCAAAGGTCTGGCGCTATCGGCAGAGGTTCGCCCCGGCACGTCCTATGTCGGCGCATTCGCTCCGCTGCAATTGTTTATAGGCGGTTCGTGGCCGGATCTGATCGTTTCGCCAGCCAGTTCGCCTGCCGGTTCTTCGGCCAGTTCTCCAGCCAATCCAGTTGCCAATCCCTGACCTTTTTGATCACCGCCCAGCGGCGGCAATGTGCTCATCGCGCTGGCGCTGCAACTCCCGGCGCTTGGTGCCGATGGATGCGATAATGACACCGAGCGTCACGACAGCAATCAATATGGTGCAAACCGCGTTGATTTCCGGCGTCACACCCAACCGCACCTGCGAGTAGATCTTGATCGGCAGGGTGGTCGCTCCCGGCCCGGTGGTGAAGCTGGCAATGACCAGATCGTCCAGCGACAGGGTAAAGGCCAGCATCCAGCCGGAGACCACGGCGGGCAGGATCAGCGGCAGGGTGATGCGGAAAAACGTCTTGACCGGCGGGCAACCGAGATCGAGCGCCGCCTCTTCCAGGCTGCGATCAAACGTCACCAGCCGCGATTGCACGACGATCGCCACATAGCACATGGTGAAGCTGGTATGGGCAAGGGTGATGGTCATCAAGCCGCGATCGACATTCAGCGCAACGAACAGCAAAAGCAGCGACAGGCCGGTGATAACGTCAGGCATGACCAGCGGCGCATAGACCATGCCGGAAAACAGCATGCGGCCGCGAAACCGCCCGAAGCGCACCAGTGCCAGCGCCGCCATGGTGCCAAGCACGGTGCCGAGACTGGCCGAAATGACGCCAACCCGGAGCGTCACCCAGGCGGCATCCATCAGGCTGTCATTCTGCCAGATCTCCTGGTACCAGCGCAGCGAAAACCCGCCCCAGACCGTCACCAGCTTCGACGCGTTGAACGAGAAGATCACCAGAATCAGGATCGGCACATAGAGAAAAGCGAAACCGAAGGTGAGAAAAACGGGATCGAAACGGCCAGATTTCATCACGGTCCCTCACACTTTGCTTTGCTGGTTCTGGAAAATCATGATCGGAACCACCAGCAAAAGCAGCAGCACGATGGCGACGGCAGAGGCGACGGGCCAGTCCCGATTGCCGAAAAACTCCGTCCACATGGTCTTGCCGATCATCAGCGTATCGGCGCCGCCCAGCAGGTCGGGAATGACGAATTCGCCTGTGATCGGAATGAAGCAGATCATCGATCCGGCAATCACCCCCGGCAGGGAGAGCGGAAAGGTAATCCGCCAGAAGGCCGTCATCGGCGGGCAACCGAGATCGCTTGCCGCTTCCAGCAGGCTGCCATCCATCTTCTCCAGAGCCGAATAGAGCGGCAGGACCATGAAGGGCAGGTAGGAATAGACGATGCCGATGAATACGGCGATGTCGGTCTGGTAGATATGCACCTGCTGGTCTGGACCGTAGATATGCAGGCTTTGCAACAGCAGCGTCAAAAGCCCTTCCGGCTTCAGAATGCCGATCCACGCATAGACGCGGATCAGGAACGAGGTCCAGAACGGCAGGATGACCATCATCACAAGGGTTGGGCGCAGTTCCGCCTTGGCGCGCGCCATGGCCAGCGCCATCGGGTAGCCGATCAACAACAGCAGCAGGGTGGAGATCGCCGCGATCCTCAGCGACGACAGATAGGATTCAATATAGAGCGGATCTTCACCGAGGATCTGGAAATTCTCGAAATCCAGCTGCGACAGGAAATCACCCAGTTGCGAAAAGCCCTGGAAGACCGGCGTATAGGGCGGCATGGCGATGGCCGTATCCGACAGCGAGATCTTCACGATGATGAAGAACGGCGCCAGGAAAAACAAACCCAGCCACAGATAAGGGAGGACAACAATCAGCCAGCGGGCCCGGCTTGCCTTGGAAAGCGCTGGGGGAAGCGCCGGAGGAACGGCTTGTGGAAGGGTTGCGGGCTCGGCCATGGCGCTACCTCGTCAACAACAGGCCGGCATCCGGCGTCCAGGAAAACCAGACCTGATCGCCGAATGTAATCGGCCGGTCTACCAGACGTGCGACATTGGCCTGCGCCGCGCGGAAGGTAAAGCCATCCTCGCGCCGGATGATGAACACCGAAAAATCGCCGAGATAGCCGATATCCCAGACCTCACCGGAAAGCGCATTGACGCTGGTATCGGCGGGCGGGTCGATGGAGATACGAACCTTTTCCGGGCGGATGGCAAAGGCAACCTCGGCACCGTCAGCGAGATCGCAGGGCTGATCGACCAGGCAGGTGAAGCCGTCACAGGCAATGGCCACAGGGCCGCCATCACTATCGCTTCGCAGCAACCGCCCCTCGACAATATTGATATCGCCAATGAAATCCGCCACGTAACGACAATTCGGCGCCTCATAGATTTCGGCGGGCGTCGCCACCTGGACGATTTCGCCCTTGTCCATGACAGCGATCCGGTCAGACACCGTCATCGCCTCTTCCTGGTCATGGGTGACGATCAGGAAGGTCAGGCCAAGCTCGGTCTGGATATCCATCAGCTCAAACTGGGTTTCCTCGCGCAGCTTGCGGTCGAGCGCGCCGAGCGGCTCGTCCAGCAGCAGCACTTTCGGGCGTTTGGCCAGCGAACGGGCCAGGGCGACACGCTGACGCTGGCCGCCGGAAAGCTGACCTGGCTTGCGTTTGGCAAACTCCTCCAGCTTGACCAGTTTCAGCATTTCCTCGACCCGCGCCTTGATTTCACCCTTGGGCAGATTGTCCTGTTCCAGGCCGAAGGCGATGTTCTTTTCCACCGACATATGCGGAAACAGCGCGTAGGACTGGAACATCATATTGGTCGGACGACGATAGGGCGGCACGCCGGCGAGATCGCGGCCCTGCAACAGGATGCGACCCTCGGTCGGCTCCTCGAAGCCAGCCAGCATCCGCATCAGCGTGGTCTTGCCGCAGCCAGATGGCCCAAGCAGCGAGAAAAACTCCCGCTCGTAGATGTTCAGGGTAAGGTTATCGACTGCCGTGAACGGCCCAAAGCGTTTAGTGACATTTTCAAACCGGATGAAGGGCATTTGCCCCCGCTCCGTCCAAGGTGCGAATTTGCGTTTTACCGGCCCCAGAGTCTTCGCCATCGGTCCCCTTCCCCGCCTGCCTTGTTTGCCAAGGCCTGTACGGTCTGTTGTGCGCGTCTCAAATAGAAAACGGGGCATTTCTGCCCCGCTTCATCTCGTTTACTTGCCGGTCTTGACCTGGGTCCAGAGCCGGTTCAGGACGCGCTGCGATTTGGGATCGTAAGGCGAGATGGTGAACAACCGCTTCATAGTCGCCTCGTCGGGATAGACGGAGGGATTGTTGAGCACATCGGCGCTGACCATTTTTTGCGAGGCCAGATTGCCATTGGCATAGGAGACGAAATCAGATGCCTTGGCGATTACCTCAGGCTTCATCAGGTAATTGATGAAGGCATGGGCTTCCTCGACATTCTTGGCATCAGCCGGGATCGCCAGGTTGTCGAACCACATATAGGTTCCTTCCTTGGGGATCACATAGGCGATTTCCACGCCGTTCTTGGCCTCTTCCGCCCGCTTCTTGGCCTGGATCACATCGCCGGACCAGCCGATGGTGGCGCAGATATCGCCATTGGCGAGATCATTCAGGTAGGAGGAGGAGTTGAAGGTCTTGGCACTGGGCCGGATCGCCTGGTAGACCTTGGCGCCTGCTTCCAGATCGGCTGTTTTCTTGCTGTCGGCAGGCTTGCCGATGTAGTTCATGGCAATCGCGAAGGTTTCATCCGAGGCATCGAGGATGTTCAAGCCGCATTGCTTGAGCTTCTTGGCGTTTTCCGGCTTGAAGATGAAGTCCCAGCTATCGACCTTGACGTCATCGCCGAAGATCGCCTTGATCTTCTTGACATTGTAGCCAATGCCGGTCGTGCCCCACATATAGTTGACAGCATATTGGTTGCCGGGGTCGTAATTGGCCAGCCGCTCCATGACCATCGGCCACATATTGGCAAGATTCGGCAGTTTCGACTTGTCGAGCTTCTGGAACACGCCCGCCTGGATCTGCCGCGCCAGGAACGGACCGGTCGGCACCACCACATCATAGCCGGAGCCACCGGCCAAAAGCTTGGTCTCCAACAGGTCGTTGTTGTCGAAGACGTCATAGACGACCTTGATGCCGGTTTCCTTGGTGAAATCCTCGAGGATCTGCGGATCGATATAATCCGACCAATTGTACACATGCACTTCCCGGTCGGCAGCACCGGCAGGCAGCGCGCCCGCCGATAAGGTGATGGACATGGCCGCAAAGGCGGCGGCGGCAAAGCGAATCCCGGTGGATGTCATCACGTCTCCTGTATCCAGGCCATTGGGGGATAAGGCCCGTCGTTCCCATTATTTTTCGCCAGACTAGAAAGGAAATATGCGCTCGACAAGCGTAATTTTCCGCATCACAGCAAAGCAGCGCACAATGTACCGGCGGGGCACCGACAGGTTGAAGCGACAGAACCATCTTCCTGATGGCATGCGGTCCGGCAAGCTCCCCCTCACCAACCATCCGTCAATCTTTTTGAAACACCTTATGGTTATGTTATTTTAAATTTCAATCAAAGGTAGCGATCATGAGCAACGCCAATGTAACATACGAGACCATTCTTTCCCCGAACCAATTCGTGACCGGCGTACGCCAAGATGCCGGCACCAACCAGCCGGTCGTGCTGACCGGAAATTACCAGCCGACCCAAAGGTGCGCAACAGCAGGCGCTTCTCTATCGCGGGCCGCTGCTTTCCACCGACAGCTCCGGCTATGCCTATCTGACCCCCGTTTTCAAAGGCCAGACGGTGACGACATCGACCTTTTACGGTCCGAATACACCTTTGTTCAATCCTGACATCGGCAAGGGAAATGTGCGCGCCGTCGGCAGCTATAAATATGCTGAGGCCACCGATCCGACTGCCGACCATGGCATGATGTATGAAGGCGCCTTCGACGGTTCTGGCAAATGGACGGCGCTCGACATACCCAAGGATGTTGCCGGTGGGATAGTGTTTTATACCATTGCCCATTCCACCATGGGCGACCTGGTGGTCGGCAATTTCGATCTTGCCGGGCAGGCTGCCTCGGCTGCGGCCTTCATTTACGATATCCGCACGCAAAGCTTCTCCAGGCTCAGCCTCGGACCGCTCACCACCGCCTATGGCATCTGGCAAAATGGCGGCGACGGCAGCAATGCCTATACGATCGTCGGCGGCTACAAGGGCGCAACCGGAATCAATGTCGGTTTCGTGCTGGATTACGATGCCGCGACGAAAAAGATCAGCAACGTCACGAATTACAGCTATCAGGGCAAGCCAGGGATTGTGACCCATTTCGAAGGTATCAGCGCCATAGAGAGTGGCTATTGCCTGGCTGCGATGTCGGACCAGGACACCGCTTTCGTTACCATCGGCCGCAATAGCGACGGAACCTTTACCGACGCCAAATGGGTTCCGGTCGCCTATCCGACCAGCGATGGACCGTCAACCGGCAATACGGTGATCGACAACAATCTGATGGGCATCATGACCACGGGAGGCCACGTGCAATCCTATCTGGCGGTGATTAAAGCCTAGAGTTTGTTCGCCCCTCACTGGGAGCCGTCACTGGAAATCGAAGGCGCTTAATCCCGCCGTCATTTCATCCAGTCCGAGTGGCCGTGTCATTGGCAGCTCGGCCCTGGAAAGACAGGCCTGTCGCTCGCAGATTCGGCAGGCCTGGCCGATCTCCACTGGCGCCATCCGCGCCTCGCCATAGACGGTGTCCTGCGCGTGAGCGAGATCGCAGCCGATCAGCAGGGCCGTGCGGCGGACCCGCTGCTGAAAGCCCGCCTGTGGCCCTTCCAACGTGCGCGACACCGTGAGAAAACCGGCGCCATCCGGAGCAACCACCGGCTCGACCAGGATCTGCCCGGGCTCTGAAAAGGCCGCATGAATGTTCAGCTTCGGACATTGGCCGCCGAACGTGGCGCGCGGGAAGCCCTGCCCGCCGGCCCGGCGGATGATATTGCCGGCATGATCGATCTCCATCAGGAAGAACCCGATGCCCGCAGCACCCGCCCGTTGCAATGTGACCAGCCGCGAGGCTGCCTGCTCGAACGATACCCGAAACCGGGCGCGCAGCACGTCCACGTCATAACGCGCCCGCTGCGCCGCTGCCAGAAAAGCGCCGTAGGGCATGATCAGCGCCAGGGCTGCGTAGCGCGCCAGCTCGAACCGGGCGATGCGGCGTGCCTCATTTGAGGTCAGAGCCAGACTTTCCAGCTCGGCGCGAATCTCCTCGCCCATAACGAGAAGACAGGCTTCCATGGCCATTTCCCGCAACTGGTCGAAGGGCGACAGCCGTTCCGACAGGAACAGCCGCATGGAATGGCGGTCATAGCGCCGCCCGAGATGCGGCATGACATGCACGGGCAGCGCCCGCACGACGATGCCGTGCTGGGTGCGCAGCCAGGTTTTCAGCGCCGCCTCCAGCCCATCGCCCGGATCGAGCGCCGCATGAAAGGCTTCCGCCGCCGCCTCGATCAGGGGAAAATGCAGGCTGCGGCGCTCCAGCACGTCGCGCACTTCATCCATCGGCAGCCGCGCCCCGGCCAGCGCCGTTTCATGGCCCTCACGGGCCAGCAATTCGGCAAGGTCCGACAGGCGCTTGGCCTGTTCCCGGTAGGCCCGGTAAAGCTTGACCACGCCGCTGGCGGCATTGGGGGCCGCCTCGGCAAATTCGATCAATTCCTGATCGCCCGGAATTTCTCCAGCCAGCAGCGGATCGGCAAACACTTCACGCAATGGCACCGAGCCGCCGCCCGCATCGCCCTGTAATTCCTCCAGATCGACCTTATAGACCGAGGCCAGTTTCAGCAGCAATTGCACGGTCAGCGGTCGCTGGTTGCGCTCGATCAGATTGAGGTAGGACGGCGAAATGCCCAGCGCCTCGGCCATCGCCGTCTGGGTCAGGCCCAGGCCGTTGCGCACCCGCCTCACCCGTGGTCCGGCAAAGATCTTGTGGTCGGCCATATCAGCCCCTCCGACAGGAATTTACAAAATTTACGCCTCGACGCATCAAGCCGATAATTTACAATTTTTACAATATTACATCGCTCATTTGTAAACAACAAGACATCCTAACCTCTTTCAAGCCGTTGTTTTATCGTTTTTTCTTGGGATTTTTTGCAGCGCATTGTAAAACAAGTCACATCAGACCAGCAGGAAAGCAGCAAGAGGAGCGCGGCATTCCTGCATGAAAACGACAAGAGGAGACTGCCATGACTGATTTTTACAAACTCGTTCCCTCCGCACCGCAGGGTCGTTTCGATGGCGTCGAGCGGACCTATTCGGCAGAGGATGTCAAGCGGCTGCGCGGCTCCGTGGAGATCCGGTATTCGCTGGCGGAAATGGGCGCGAACCGGTTGTGGCAGCTGATCGGCCAGGAGGATTTCGTCAATGCACTGGGGGCGCTGTCGGGCAATCAGGCCATGCAGATGGTCCGCGCCGGGTTGAAGGCGATCTACCTTTCCGGCTGGCAGGTTGCGGCGGACGCCAATACCGCGTCCTCCATGTATCCCGACCAGTCGCTCTACCCCGCCAATGCGGCGCCTGAACTGGCCAAGCGGATCAACAAGACCCTGCAACGGGCCGACCAGATCGAAACCCAGGAAGGCAAGGGCCTGTCGGTCGAGACATGGTTTGCACCGATCGTTGCCGATGCCGAGGCAGGTTTTGGTGGGCCGCTCAATGCTTTCGAGATCATGAAGGCCTTTATCGAGGCCGGTGCGGCGGGCGTCCATTACGAGGACCAGTTGGCGTCGGAGAAGAAATGCGGTCATTTGGGCGGCAAGGTGCTGATCCCGACCGCTGCGCATATCCGCAACCTGACCGCCGCCCGGCTTGCCGCCGACGTGATGGGGACGCCAACGCTGATCATTGCCCGCACCGATGCGGAGGCCGCCAAGCTGTTGACCTCTGACATCGACGAGCGCGACCAGCCTTTTGTGGACTATGACGCGGGCCGCACCGCCGAAGGTTTCTACCAGGTACGAAACGGCATTGAGCCCTGCATTGCCCGCGCCATTTCCTATGCGCCCTACTGCGACCTGATCTGGATGGAGACCTCCAAGCCGGATCTGGAACAGGCCCGCAAATTCGCGGAAGCCGTGCATAAAGTGCATCCGGGCAAGAAGCTGGCCTATAATTGCTCGCCATCGTTCAACTGGAAAAAGAACCTCGATGACGCGACGATTGCCAAGTACCAGAAGGAACTGGGCGCCATGGGCTACAAGTTCCAGTTCATCACGCTGGCGGGCTTCCATCAGCTGAACTACGGCATGTTTGAACTGGCGCGTGGCTACAAAGATCGGCAGATGGCCGCCTATTCCGAGCTGCAACAGGCGGAATTTGCCGCAGAAGCCAATGGCTACACCGCCACCAAGCATCAACGCGAAGTTGGCACCGGCTATTTCGACGCGGTTTCCATGGCGATTTCGGGCGGCACGTCCTCAACCACAGCCATGAAGGAGTCGACCGAACATGACCAGTTCCGCCCTGCTGCTGAATGAGTTCTGGGCCGTTGTCCTGCTGATATCCACCGCCCTGGCCATTCGAAAACTGACGGCTGCCTTTATCGCAATTCCTGCCCGGTCTCGGGCGGGGCAAACTCTTAAAAACCTCCAGGCCTTTCAAAAACCCCAGACATAAGAGGAGCAATGCCATGACACCCCAGACCCGCGTTAAAGAACGTGCCGAAGAACAGGCAACCGCCATGAATGCCGACCAGCAGGCGCTGATCCGGATGCTGGCCAATGACCTGCACCGGCTGAACCATTCGGTCATGAAAGCCGTGGAGGCCGGGGTTTCCGTCGAGCTGGTCCGCTCTGCCCGCCACCATGGTGGCGATGGCAACTGGGGCGACCTGCTGATCCCGGTCGTGGTTACGCAAGGCATTGCGGCTCAGGGTATCAAGGCTGCCTGATATGCATATGACGAGCGTGTTTAGCCCGGCTGGGAGGCCGGGCTAAACTGCTTTTCCGCTGGTTTTAGTCTTGAGGCGCAGGCCCAGAACCAAGGGGACGCTGATGGCATAAACGGCAATGACCGACATCCAGATGCCCCCCGGCCAATAATCCCTGATGAGAAAGTAAACACTCGAAAACGCCAGGGGACCGATAATGGCGGCAAGGCTGAGGGCGGAGGCCAGTACGCCCTGGAATTGGCCTTGCTTGTCCGCATCGACCTGGGCGGTCGCCAAGGATTGCAGGGCCGGAACGCCAATGCCGCTCAAGGAAAAAACCGGCATGATCGCAAACACCATCCAGCTTTCGGTCGCAAAGGCAATGACCGCCAAAGAAATGCAGGCGCTGGAAACGCCGATCAGAATGGCGACCCGCTCGCCAAACAGCTTGACCGCCGGGCCGGGAAGAAAGGTCTGGGCAAGCGCCTGACAGATGCCGAACGCGCCGAGTGACAGGCCGATCCACAGTCCGCTCCACTGAAACGCATCGCCACCCCATAGCGCCCAGCAGGTGGCATAGGCTTCACCGATCAGATTGAAGATGAAAAACAGGATCACCATCGGCAGCAGGTTTTTCAACGACAACGCCCAGCGCAAAGGCCGCAGCGGGTTGATGGCCGCCAGATCGAGTTTCTCCCGCGTCGGGATGCGGGATTCCGGCAAGACGAAAAACGCCAGCAGCAGATTGCCACCATTCAGCACAGCGGCGGCAATGAAGGGCAGCCGCAGCCAATAATCCCCCAGCGCCCCGCCGATAATCGGGCCGAAGATGAAGCCTAGGCCGAACATCGCATTAAACAGACCAAAGCGCCGCGCCCGCTGATCTTCCGGCGAAATATCTGTCACATAGGCCGTCGCCACCGACATATTGGCGCTGGTCAACCCGGTAATGGCCCGCCCCAGCAGCAGCAGCCAGAGATTGTCGGCAAAGGCGAGAAACAGATAATTGACCGCCGCCCCCGCCAGCGAAATCAACAGGATGGGCCGACGACCGAGCCGATCACTGAGCGATCCCAGGATCGGCGCAAAGATAAACTGAATGACCGCATGAAGCGCCACCAACATACCAATATAGGGCGCCACATTCTGAATATGCGTCACCTCCCGCAACAAAGCCGGCAAAATGGGAAAGATAAGACCAAACCCAACAGCATCGAGAGCGACGGTGGCGAAAATGACGACGAGAGCTTTGTTCATAGCGCATTCCGGTTACACGGATTTTCGGCACCATACCAGCCCGGCGGTTCTGCGGTTAACTCCGATTGAGATCGGCCATGATATTTAAGGAAATGCGGGGCGTTGTATTTCGCGCAGGCACGTGTTTACGACAGTGAAAACGATTGGGCAAAGCGGTCTTGGTTGCCGTCAACCACCTGGTTCGCACGAACATCGACCGTACAACGCCGGAATTTATAATCATGGCATCAAGCACGGAATAAGAACCGGATCGATTTTACTTTGGCGACGTTCATTCACCTGCTTCAAGGCGCACAACCTGGTCGGATGAACGAATGGACGATAGGCGGTGGGTCACGGCAATGATGGTAAGGTTCTGCGCCAGATCGCGCAGCCCGTCCATGATTTGCCGTTCGGTGTCCTCGTCGAGTGCCGAATTCGCCTCGTCGAGAACGAGGATGGCGGGATTGCCGTAAAGCGCTCTGGCGATGGCAATCCGCTGGCGTTCTCCGCCCGAAAGTTTTAATCCGCGCTCGCCCACAACCGTTTCAAAGCCGTCGGGCATGGCTTCGATGCGCGTTAGAATGGATGCCTGCCTTGCCACCTCGCGCAGATGCTGCGCATCGTATGGTCGTCCGAGCACAATATTGACCGTGAGCGTGTCATTGAGCAGCGCAACCTCCTGCGGCACCACGCCGACATGGGCAAACCAATCATCACTGTCGATCCGCACGAGATCTGTTTCATCCGCCAGAATGCGGCCTTCGGCGGGCTCCAGGCTTTTCAGCAGCAACCGCAGGACAGTGGATTTGCCGGACCCAGTCTCGCCCACCAGAAATGTCGGCGTGCCTCGCTCAACCGTGAAGGACAGTTTCGAAATCCCGCGGCCATTCGGATAGCGGAAGGTCACGTCCTCAAACACAAGCGATCCCTGCGAGGGATGATAGGCAATGGGATTTGCAGGCCGGATCGCTTCCGGCGCGGCCCACATGGCGGCGAAAGGGCGAAACCGCGCCGCTGCTTCCACCGTTTCCTTGATCGCCATGCCGATCAGGTGAAAAGGCTCGTTTAGCTGGATCAAGAGCGTGTTGAACAGCACGATATCGCCTATCGAGAGGTGGCCAGCACGATATTGCGGCACAAGAAGCAGGAAGGTCACGGCAAGCTGAACCATCGCCGCAACGCCGAGAAAGGTCGCAAACGTGCTGCTGGCCAGCACATAACGCCGCCAGTTGCTGAAGGTCTCCCCTGCACTTCTGGCAAACTGGCCCGCGATCCACTTTTCCCCGCGTGTCTGGCGAAGCGTGTCGATGACGGCAACCGCATTGCCGACAAGTCTCGCATTGTCCTGGCTACATGCTATCGCCTTGTCGAGAAACGGATTGACGCGCCCGATCCGCATGTAGTCGAGGCCAACCACAACGGCTCCATAGGTCAGGACGATCAGGGCGATGTCCCAGCTGACGAGTTGTCCAAGCAGGAGTGCACTCAAGGCGATCTGGACAATGCCCGGCAAAAAGCCACCCATGCCAAGCTGGGTGATAATGTTCAGGGTCTGCTGCCCTTCCTGCATTGCCGCGCCGATATCGGCCGGATTGTGATCCAGGAAAAATCCATGCGTCTTCCTCAAAAGACGCGCGAAGAAGGCCAGGTTGGCGATATAGCAGAGCTTTTCAGCACACAGGAAAATCAGGAACCGCGATGCCTGGCTGAAAGCGGAAGCGACGCCAAACAAAACGGCATAGAGCAGAAAGATCTGGAAAGCATTGCCCGTCCGCTCCGTCAGATCGTCAACGGCGCGGGAAAACAGATAGGGAGCGGTGATCGAAGCCACCGACCCAACCAGCGATGTAGCCAGAATCATGATCGTGGTAAGCCGCGCGTCCCGCCAGTATTCGACCAAAAGCAGCCGCAGGATCGGCAATATCGCAGGGCGTGTTTCTGACATGAACGGCTCCGGCTGGCACATCATTAGCGTCGGGCCATCCCGTCTGACGGCAGAATGCGCCCGTTACCACCTCTCATTGCAATAGATGAATTTTTTCGTCAACTTTTTCTTCATTGTGGGGTGTTCAAGGTTCACAGCAGTGTTCTGTTTAGAGCATTTCCAGAAAAAGTGGACACCGGTTTTGCCAACCGAAAATGCGTAAAAACAAAGAGCTGGTAAGTTGATAGCGCTGAGAAGGCACCGCTGGCTTGCGACTCGGCCAGATAAGGCTCACGTATTTCTCTTTTCGGGAAACGCTGATCAATCGCTGTTTTAAACCAGATGCTTGACCGCTCAGAAGAGCTTTATTCTAACGATTTTGAGCTACCCGGAGAAGAAGGAAAAGCGGTCGCTTTGTGCTATGGTGGTTATTCACTTTGACGGGGTGAGCAAGGGGAAATAAGCCTCGAGCCTGTGTCAGATCTCGTCCGCTTTTGGACCGAAACGATCATAGGACGTCAACCCGAGAGAGCATGTCCAAGACTATTTCTTCGATATTTGCGTCAGGCCAGTGCTCAGCATGGAGCAACCCATGTGGCGGGGCTTTACCAACGAAATAGCTTCGAGAGGCGAAGTTAAGCATTGGAATATCACCATGCGAATCGCCAACCGCTGCCAAAGCCCCCGGCTCTAGTTTAAGTTCGGCGAGGAGAGAGTTCAGATAAACGGCCTTATCTTCCGGCCAGAAATGACTGAGTGTGTTGTCCTCCCGCCAGCCCGTACCAATTGCATAGTCGGCACCCAGTTCAGCGGCGAGCCATTCTACCGCGAAGTGCCAAGTTATTCAGCGGCGAGCCATTCTACCGCGAAGTGCCAAGTTATAGAGACAAGGGCAATCTTTACCCCTGCGGCCTTCAGCCGGGCGAAACCTTGTGTGACGCCTGGAGCAAGACGAAGGTCTGCCAGATGTTCGATCAATTGAGCCTTACTGAAAGGAAGGTACCATTCGACCATAGCCTCCCGTCCCTTCGTCATGTCCTCGCGAGATCGAAGCAGCTCGAAGGCACCCATCTCCGTTGAGCGCCCGATATGCCTGCCAATACAACCGCAGATGTTTTCGCCTCGCAGCAGTGTTCCGTCCACATCAAATGCAGCCAATCGTATACTACTAATATTACGTCTCCCGACATTACTCACGCCACACGCTAATTTTCAGACAAAGATTTTGTCATGAACGCATACTTCAATCAACCGGAAGCGAAACTCGGCCGACATCTCCCCGCTGGGGCGATGAAACAACAGGCGCTGCGGCTCCTTCCCTCTTCTCCCCAGCGGGGAGAAGGTGGCGGCATCCGGATGAGGGGGGCGGAGCCATAAACGGGGAACGTAAGTGATGGCGGTTCTCTGTCAGATATGCCGCTTATCGTTTTATATCAAATGCCTATAAAAACGCCCGGTCTCTCAACCGGGCGCCTCTCATCTCATACCATAACTATCAAGCCGCCCGGTCCCAACGCCCTGCCTGCGCACCGCTTTCCAGCTTGAACTGCTGCAACAGCCCCACCAATTGATCCGCCTCGTCGGCCAGTTGGCGGCTGGCGGCGGAGGTTTCTTCGACCATGGCGGCGTTTTGCTGGGTCAGGCTGTCCATCTGGCCGACGGCGCTGTTGACTTCGCCAAGCGCTGCCGATTGGTCGCGGCTGGCGGCCGCTATGCCTTCGACATGGGTGCTGATCGTGGCGATCTGCTGGCTGATGACGGTCAGGGCAGCCCCGGTTTCCTGCACCAGCCTTGCTCCGGCATTGACCTCTTCGGTGGAGGTGTTGATCAGCGCCTTGATGTCTTTTGCGGCGCGGCCAGAGCGTTGGGCGAGTTCGCGCACTTCTTGGGCAACGACGGCAAAGCCCTTGCCCGCTTCACCCGCGCGGGCTGCCTCGACACCGGCATTCAGCGCCAACAGATTGGTCTGGAAGGCGATTTCCTCGATGACGCTGATGATCTGCTCAATCTTCTTTGAAGCATCCTCGATCCGGCCCATGGCAGAGACGGCATTGCCGACCACGACAGCCGATTTCTCGGCATTCCCTCGGGTTTCGCCAACGATATCATTGACCTCACGCGCCCTGTCGGCGGCCTGGCGAACATTGGAGGTGACTTCGTTGACGGCGGCAGCGGTTTCTTCCAGTGAGGCGGCCTGGGTTTCCGTGCGGCGCGACAGGTCGTCGGTGGAATGGGCCATTTGCTGCACATTGCCCTGAATGGCGGTGACATTGCCCTGGATCAGGCCAATGGTTTCCTTCAGCCGGGTCAGCGAGCGGTTGAAGTCACTGCGCAACTGTTCCATACGCCCGGCAAAAGGATGATCCAGCGTGGCGGAGACATCGCCATTGGCAAGACGCTCCAGCCCGGCGGCCAGTTCCGTCACCGCAAATTGCACGTCCTGGTCGGCCTGCTGCTTTTCCGCATCGTTGCGGGCGCGCTCAGCCTCGCTTTCAGCCCGAACCCGCGCACCCTCGGCCTCGGCGCGGATCTTCGCCTCGGCATTGTCCTTGAACACGCCAAGGGCGCGGGCCATATCGCCGATCTCATCAGGACGCGTGCCGCCAGCAATCTGGATCTCGAGATCGCCGGATGCCAGGCGGCGCATGGCGGCGGTGATCTGGTTGATCGGTCCCTTGAAGGTGGCGATCAGGCCGATGCCAGCGACAATGGCGATGACGATGCCCGCCAGAAGAGCCAGCGCCGACATGGTATCGGCAAAGGCACGCTGCCCATCAGCCACCTGACGCTGGGAGGCGGCAAAATCACTCAGCTGCGACCAGATGGCGTCGATATCGCGGGCGGCGGCAAGAAAAGCGGCTGTTCTCTGGCCATCCATGGCCACCAGTTGGGTGCCCTTTTCGGCCATAACCTCTGTCAATGGCGCGACCTGTGCCAGCTTTGCCTTAATGTCTGCGCTAACATTAGGGTCCTTGGCCATGGCTGCGGCACGACGCTTCAGGGTGCCAAGCGAGGCCTGCAATTTTTGCAGACCATCCGCCGATGCCGCCGCCAGGAACCGCGAACTGCGCAACTCAACCCCGTTGCTGATATCCACCAGCTGACGTGTGGCGGTGAGCAAAGCGGTCGCTTCGGCAATCGGCTGGTCGAGCGTTCCAAACACCCCCGTCGCCTGCCGGGATTTCAAGGTAGACGCGCCCTGCAAGCGGATGGAAACCGGACGCATCAGGTTGATCGCCTGTTCCGCTGCGCCAACCGTTGTGTCGTTGACAATGCCGATTTCGACCTGGGCGGCCAATTGCTGAATATTGTCGGTCAATGATGTGCCAAGCACGGCCTGATCCGCAGGCAAGGCGGAGACGATATCGGTGACGGCCTTTTTCAGCCCCGGCATCTGCGCCTTGACCAGGCTCATCTTCGCCTCAGGGTCTGTGGCGCTGTTGAAATCGGTGACCAACTGGGCAATCAGATTGGCGCCGCGCGTCAACCGGTCGGAGTCGCGCAACATGGTCTTGGCCTGATTTTCATCCTTGGCCAGCGCCTCGCGGACATGGGTGGAATAGGAAAGCAGGTCGCTCTGCTGGCTGGACAGTTGCTGGGTATCGGCCTCCAGCGCCGCACGCAGATCTGCCGCGCCCTGGTTCAGCTCCCAAAGGCGCCTGATCTGACTGGCAATCGCCTGTGTTCCGGCAATGGCTGTATCGACCTGGCTTGTACCGCTCTCACCCGAAATCGAAGCGCGCATGGTTTTCAAACTGGTCAACTGCTTATCCAGCTCCTGATCCAGCGCCGTTTTCGATGCATCCGTGGTCTTTTGCAGGAAAGCTGTCATCGCTGCATAGACATTCTTGAAACCACTCAGCGTGTTGACCACACTATTGGTGACTTCCATCTGCCCTTGCAGGATACGCGATGCGTAATAGCCGGTCAGACCGACGGCCGAAATACTGAGAACGAACGGAACGATGAAGACCAGAACCTTGGTCTGAATCTTGCAGCGAGAAAGAAGACGATCAAATACCATAGCCAAACCCCCGAAACAAAGGGCGAAATTAATTAATTCGAATAAACGAATATAATTGCCGCCTTTCTTTTCTTGCATGGGGGTCTGAATAAATTCTGAATATTCTATGTCGACTTATAGTGATCCACGACCACTCCGTTCTAAAAAGCAACGCACTCTGCATAAACTTCTATTTTCGGCACAAGAAAATAAACCTTGAGTTGCTTTTATTTAACCTAAATCCCTATGCGTTTATTTGAAACATGTGGTTTCACCTCTATCGCCGCCCGGCGAAGGTATCCGCAAAGTCTCTCATCAGGGCAACCAAACGCCGGGCGCAATCGCGGATCTCGCTTCTATGCCGGTCATCATTATTGGTGACCAGCCATTGCCGATGGCGCAATTCGGCAATCTCATCGCCAACCCGCTGAAGCTGCGGATGGCTATCGCCGACAAAACACGGCAGGACCGCAAGGCCCATGCCTGAGACCGCCATATCCTTGAGGGAGCGCGGACGGTTGACGGTGATCAGGATCTGTTCGGCCTTATGCTGATGCGGCCACTTCAAATAGGCTGAGATTGCCGCATCCTGCGCTACGGCGATCCAGGGCTGCACTTCCAGTTCGTCGGCAAGGCGGTGGCGATAGGCCGCGTAGGCAACCTCGCCGAGCGGGACCCTGGCAAGATTGCTCTCCTGCGGCTCAAAAGCCCGGATACCAATATCGGTTTCGCGATGCGCAAGGGCAGCGCGCTCTTCGGTAATATGCAGATCGAGGCGAAAGCGATCATTGCTCCGGCACAGCTTCGGCAGGTTCTGGGCGATCAACCAGGAAATCCACGTTCCCGCCGTCACCCGTACCAGCGCTGGCTGCGACGCCTGCTGGCGCCAGAGATCAATGCCGCGCTCCGCCGCCTCAAAGGATTTCAGATGATCGAGCAAGGCACGACCATCCACCGTTAACGTATACCCCGTCTGGGCCCGGTGAAACAGGACCCGGCCCAGCTTTTGCTCCAGCTCTACCATCCGCCGGCCAAGGGTGGCGGCACTGAGGCCGGTGGAGTGCACAGCCCCCGTCAGCCCGCCATTGCGCGCCACATCGATGAAGAGCTGGTAGGTATCCCAGGGCAGGTTTTTCATGGGTGAACGATATAACGCAATCTCGGCGATATATCCATCATCCATGAAAGGTTAGCCTTCTCCAGAACACTGGAGATGACGGTCATGGACTCTATCGGATTGCTTGCCTTTCAGGAAACCATAAGACGGGAGGCGATCAGCCGTCATGCATTGACGCCCGCCCAGCAAGAGGATGCGTTTTACAGGTTTTATAGTGAGCCATCCTGGCCGCGCCTAAGAAGGATCTTTTCCAGACTTTTCGGCATGCGAAAGGGCCGCAGATGTGCGCCGGAGGATGTGGACGCGCAGGCAGAAGCGACAGTCGCCGCTTTGCCGCAGGCGCCAAGGTCTGATCAGCCGATAACGCCAATCAGCATCAGGCCATAGACCATGAAGCAGGCCATCAGGCCGAGGCCAGCGCTGCGCAGGATAAGCTTGTTCTGATCGTCGCGCGCCTTGGCGATAGCAATGGCACGGGCCTTCCGGATGGGTCTGTTCATTGGCAGCACTTTCCAAAAGTTAAGCGGGGAATCACCCCGACCTTGATCGTAACCCTAACCCGTCCCGAAAAACAGTAAAACAACGAGGCGGAAGATCACGATGACTGAGGTATATTAACAACTATTGAAAGATGGTGGCGGGAATGCGGCATGGCGCAAGACTTGTCCATGCGGGACACAATTGCGGTAAACAAATCGTATCGTCGCACTCGTGGTCCGATTCCGACATTTGCATCCGTTTGCAGCACCCTCGAGAGCAAATGTCGGAATCTTCAGGACCACTAGCAAGTCTCTGTTTCTAGTGGAATTTAAGAATTTGACATTTGATCCTCGACGGTGCCGCAAGGGGATATCAAATGTCAAATTCATTCCACTAGGATGACAAATATTACGCCGCAAGGCCTGCCGCATGGCCCGACGCCCAGGCCCACTGGAAATTATAGCCACCCAGCCATCCCGTGACATCGACGGCTTCACCGATGAAAGACAGGCCGGGAACTGCCTTAACCTGCATAGTCTTGGAGTCCAGCGCCTGGGTATCGATACCGCCCAGGGTCACCTCGGCGGTGCGGTAGCCTTCCGATCCCGCCGGTTTGATCTGCCAGTTGCACAAGGCATCAGTAATACCTGCCAAGACCTTGTCAGACAGGTCGGCCAGCGGCTTTTCCAGCCCGTGGCGCTCCGTCCAGTATTGCGCCAGCCGCTTCGGCAGATATTGGCCCAAAACCGTCTGCACCGCCTGACGTCCATTGTCGCGTCGGGCGGTTTTCAGCAGGTCCAGAAAATCCAGCTCCGGTTGCAGCGACAGGGTAATGGCCTCGCCCTCGCGCCAATAGGAGGAGATTTGCAGGATGGCCGGGCCGCTTAGACCGCGATGGGTAAACAGCAGCGCCTCACGAAATTCGGTCTTGCCATGACGCACCAGCGCATCGACGGCCATGCCGGACAGCGGCGCCAATTCCTCCAGCAGTCCCGGTTCCAGCGTCAGCGGCACCAGCGCCGGGCGGGTCTCGACCAGGCCAACGCCGAATTGCTCGGCGACGCGATAGGCAAAGCCGGTGGCGCCCATTTTCGGGATGGATTTGCCGCCGGTGGCGACGATCAGCGACTGGCAGACAATGGCGCCTTCAGAGGTCTCGACGCGAAAACCGTCCAGCGTCTTTTCCACGGCGCGGATGTCGGTCTGCACATGCAGCCTGGCACCGGCGGCGCGCATCTCTTCCAGAAGCATGCGGATAATATCCTTGGCGCTGTCATCGCAGAACAATTGCCCAAGGGTTTTTTCATGCCAGCCGATCCGGTGGCGCTCAACCATGGCGATGAAATCGGCAGGCGTGAACCGGGCCAGCGCCGATTTGGCAAAATGCGGATTGGAACTGAGATACTGTTTCGGTCCGGCATGAATATTGGTGAAATTGCAGCGCCCGCCGCCGGAAATGCGGATCTTTTCGCCCGGTGCCTTGGCATGATCGAGCACGGCCACAGACCGGCCCCGCTGGCCAGCCCGGATCGCCGCCATCATGCCGGCGGCCCCTGCCCCGATCACCACCACATCCACCCGCTTGTCCAATGTCATGTCCTCGTCATCATCGCCATGTCTGTTGTGTTTTCGATCGGCAAAGCGATGTCAATTGCATATTCACCCTCGCCAATTCCAGCGAGGCGGATATGATGGCATCATTATCAACACAGATCCGGTGAGACATGCCTGCAAAAAAGACAATGCTCAGACCCAAGGGCGCGGCATCCAAAAAAGCAGGCATTCCCCCAGATATCAGCCCGACGCGTGGGGTCAAGACCTGGAAAGAAGCGGCTTCCTGGCTGCGCTCCCGGGGTATCGAGGATATCGAATGCATTACGCCGGATCTGGCCGGTGTGCCGCGCGGCAAGATGATGCCGAGCTCGAAATTCACCAGCAATACCTCCCTTGCCCTGCCGTCAGCGCTCTATCGCCACACGATCTCGGGCGAATATCCCGATGAAACCGGCAATTTCCGCTATGACAGCCGCGATAGCGACATCAAGCTGTTGCCAGACCTCTCGACGCTGTCGGTCGTGCCCTGGGAGACCGATCCGACCGCGCAGGTGATCTGCGACATCGTCGGCACCGAAGGCGAGGATGTCAGCTATACGCCGCGCAACGTGCTGAAAAACGTCCTTAGCCTCTACGAGAAAAAGGGCTGGAAGGCGGTCGTCGCCCCGGAAATCGAATTCTACCTTGTCGCCAAGAATGAGGACCCGGATTACCCGCTGCATCCGCCGAAAGGCCGGTCGGGCCGGTCGATCATCGGCGGCCAGGGCTATTCCATCGCCGGGATCAACGAATTCGACGAGTTGATCGACGATATCTATCACTTCTCGGCCAAGCAGGGCCTGGAAATCGACACGCTGATTCATGAAGAAGGCCCGGCCCAGCTGGAAATCAACCTGCGGCACGGCGATCCGATCGAGTTGGCCGACCAGGTGTTCCTGTTCAAGCGCACCATTCGTGAAGCAGCGCTGAAACACGGGATTTTTGCGACCTTCATGGCCAAGCCGATGCAGGGCCAGCCGGGCTCGGCCATGCATATCCACCAGTCGGTGGTGGATATCGAAACTGGCCGCAATATCTTTTCCAAGGCCGATGGTTCGCCGTCGTCTGAATTTTTCCACTTCATCGGCGGCATGCAGAAATATGTGCCGAATTCGCTGGTCATGATGGCGCCCTATGTCAATTCCTATCGCCGCCTGACACCCGATATGGCCTGCCCGGTCAACAATGCCTGGGGCTATGACAATCGCACCACCGCTTTCCGGGTGCCGATTTCCGATGCGGCGGCGCGACGGGTGGAAAACCGGCTGCCGAGTTCGGACTCCAACCCTTATCTGGCACTGGCCGCCTCGCTCGGCTGCGGCTATCTCGGCATCTGCAAGGCCATCGAGCCGACCGCGCCGACGGCAGATACCGCCAACGAGGGCTCCATCGAGCTGCCACGCGGCCTGCTGGAAGCCGTCGCCCTGTTGGAAAGCGAGCCGGATTTCGAAACCGTGTTCGGCCGCGCCTTCATCGATATCTATGCGGGCGTCAAGCGCGGCGAATTCGAGACCTTCATGCAGGTGATCAGCCCCTGGGAGCGTGAATTCCTGCTGCTGAACGTCTGATCCATATAGCTGTCACGGCGCCCGCTGTCCCAGGCGGGTCGCCTTGCAGCATTCAAAAAGGAGCTTCGCATGTGGCAAAGCCCGATTGCACCCGGCCTTTCCTGGTATCAAGCCACCGTGGGCGAACGCCCTGAATACGAACCGCTGGATGGTTCGACCACGACAGATGTCGCCATTGTCGGCGGCGGCTATACCGGCTTGCAGGCGGCTTATACGCTGGCACGCGCCGGTGTCGGTGTGGTGCTGATAGAAGGCGGGCGGTTCGGTGATGGCGGCTCGGGGCGCAATGGCGGTCAGTTCGGCACCGGCCAGCGCGCCTGGCCGGAGGAGCTTGAAGCCGAATTTGGTTTTGAGCGCGCCAAGGCGCTGTTCGATATGGCCGAACACGCCAAACGCTATATTCTGGATTTTGCCCGCGAACACCAGATCGACATGGAATTCATGCCCGGCCAGCTAAACGTCGAGCACAAGCGCGGCAAGGACAAGGAGTATCGCAAAAGTGTCGAGATTGCCGCCACACGGTTCGATTATCCGCATATGCATTTCATGGACCGTGAGGAAACGGCGGCACGGCTTGGCTCCAGCCATTATTACTGCGGCATCCGCGATATCGGCACCGGACATATCCACCCGCTGAAACTGCTGGTGGGTCTGGCGAAAGTGGCGAAAAACGCCGGAGCCCGCCTGCATGAAATGACCAAGGCCACATCGATTGCCCAAAGCGGTGGCAAGACGATGATCGAAACGCCGAAGGGTACGATTACCGCCCGCCATGTGCTGATCGCCACCAATGCCTATATCGGCAATCTGGAACCGGTGACAGCGTCCCATGTCATGCCGATTCGCTCCTTCATCGGTGCCACCGTGCCGCTCAAGGATTTTCCGGACATTCTGCCCGGCTCGGAAGCGGTCGCCGATAGTCGGTTCGTGGTGCGCTATTTCCGCAAGACCCGCGACGGCCAATTGCTGTTTGGCGGACGCGAGGCCTATACCGCCGATAGCCCGCGCGACATTTCCGACCATATCCGCCGCCAGATCACCGAGATCTATCCGGCTCTGAAAGGCATCGAAATGACCCATGCCTGGGGCGGCTCGGTGGGCATCACCATGAACCGCCAGCCTTTTGCCCGCGAGGTCATGCCAGGGGTGATTTCCGTCGCCGGTTATTCCGGCCATGGCGTGATGTTGTCAAACTATTGCGGTACGCTGTTTGCCAAATCGGTTCTGGGAGAAGCCAGCGAGTTGGACCTGTTGAAGGAGTTAAAGGTTCCGGCTTTTCCAGGCGGGTCCCGGCTGCGCTCACCGCTTCTGTTCCTGGCGCTCAGCTGGTATGCCCTGCGCGACCGTTTTTGAAGGAACGCTATTCACGCTTTCGTTTTAGAAGGGTCGGGCGTTTTAGAAGCGCCAGGACTGGCTTTTTTAAATCGATTGAATTATAAACCGTGCCAATAGCTTTGCCCATTAGCCTAGCCGATGGCCATGAATGAGAGATGCCCTTATGAGCAGCCAGATTATTCCTGTCGAACCCTTTGACTACGTCGTCTTTGGCGGCACCGGGGATCTTGCCGAGCGCAAGCTTCTGCCGGCCCTTTATCACCGCCAGTTGGCTGGCCAATTGACCGAGCCGACCCGGATCATCGGGGCCTCGCGTTCGCCGATGACGGATGCGGAATACCGCGAATTCGCTCATAAGGCCCTGAAGGAATTTCTGAAGCCCGATGAATTGGAAGAGAGCCAGGTCAAGCGCTTTCTCGACCGGCTGCATTACGTCTCGGTCGATGCCAAGGATGACAAGGGCTGGGATACGCTGAAAAAGCTGCTCGATACCGGCAAGGACATCGTGCGCGCCTTTTATCTGGCCGTTTCCCCATCGATTTTCGGCGATATTGCCGACAAGATCCGCGATCACAAGCTGATTACCAAATCCACCCGCATCGTGGTGGAAAAGCCGATTGGCCGCGATCTGGCTTCGGCCCAAGCGCTGAACGACACGATCGGCAAGGTTTTCAAGGAAGAGCAGATCTTCCGCATCGACCATTATCTCGGCAAGGAAACCGTGCAGAACCTGATGGCGCTGCGCTTTGCCAATGCGCTCTATGAGCCGCTGTGGAATTCCGCCCATATCGACCATGTGCAGATCACCGTGGCCGAATCCGTCGGCCTGGAAGGTCGCGTCACCTATTACGACAAGGCTGGCGCGCTGCGCGACATGGTGCAGAACCATATCCTGCAATTGCTTTGCCTCGTCGCCATGGAAGCCCCGTCCTCGATGAATTCAGAGGCACTGCGCGACGAAAAGCTGAAAGTGCTGCGGGCGCTGAAGCCGATCGATACATCCAATGTCGAAAAGCTCACCGTGCGCGGCCAGTACAGGGCCGGTGCTTCGTCGGGCGGTGCGGTCAAGGGTTACACAGAAGAGCTGGGCGACAGTTCCGACACGGAAACCTTCGTCGCCATCAAGGCCGAGATCAACAATTGGCGCTGGGCGGGCGTGCCGTTCTACCTGCGCACCGGCAAGCGTCTGGCGGGCCGCGTTTCGGAAATCGTCATCCAGTTCAAGCCGATCCCCCATTCGATCTTCGGCGATGTCGGCCGTATCGAGGCCAACCAGCTGGTGATCCGCCTGCAACCGGATGAGGGCGTCAAGCAATGGCTGATGATCAAGGACCCAGGCCCCGGCGGCATGCGTCTGCGCCATGTGCCGCTGGATATGAGCTTTGCCGAATCCTTCGGCGTGCGCAATCCCGATGCCTATGAACGGCTGCTGATGGACGTGATCCGCTCCAACCAGACGCTGTTCATGCGCCGCGACGAAGTGGAAGCCGCTTGGAACTGGGTCGATCCGATCCTGAAGAGCTGGGAAGAGGTCGGCCAGAAGGCGCAGGGCTATACATCCGGCACCTGGGGACCAAGCCAGGCCATCGCGCTGATCGAGCGTGACGGTCGTACCTGGCACGAGAATGACTGAGGGCAACGGCATCATGGCGCATACACTGCATAGCTTTGACAATGGCACGGCGCTGGCAACAGCGCTGGCCGACCGTGTAGCCGCAGCGCTGGCGGAGGCGATTGCCGCCTCCGGCGCAGCGTCGCTGGCTGTCTCCGGCGGCTCCACCCCCAAGGCCTTCTTCGAGGCACTGTCGCAAAAGGAACTGGACTGGGACAAGGTTTCGGTGACGCTGGTCGACGAGCGTTTCGTGCCTGAGGACAATCCCCGTTCCAACCATTTGCTGGTCGCCACACATCTGTTGAAGAACCAGGCCGCCGAGGCCGAATTCGTGCCGCTCTATTCGCCGGAAGAGACCATCGAGGCTGCTGCTGCGGTGGCGAGCGATGCGGTATCCGACCTCGGCACGCCGCTCGACGTGGTTATCCTCGGCATGGGAACCGATGGCCACACCGCCTCGTTCTTCCCGGGTGGCGACAATCTGGAAGACGCGCTTGATCTGACGCTCCCGCCCCGCGTGATCACCATGCAAGCGCCGGGCGCTGGCGAACCGCGGCTGACCCTGTCTTTTTCCAGCCTCGCCGATGCCGGTCTGCTGATCGTTCATATCGAGGGCGCGGAAAAACAGGCGGTACTGGACAAAGCTCTGGCAGGCACGGACGAAACCGAAATGCCTGTTCGTGCCGTATTGGCCCGGGCTGAAACGCCTGTCGATATTTACTGGGCGCCTTAACGGCGCTCCATCAAGCGGCCCTGAGACCGGGGCCGCAAATCGCCTGCAAACGATGGGTTACACAAACGCGACGAAGCCGGTGCTGCCCGTTGCCCCCTGCCCTTTTTCAGGAAGGATGCTTTTCATGAGTGCCGATCACCGTATCGAAGCCATCACCAAGCGCATTGTCGAGCGCTCGAAGCCGACCCGCGAAGCCTATCTGGACCGTGTTCGCCGGGCCGCTGGCAAGGGCGTCAACCGGGGGACGCTGGCCTGTGGCAATCTCGCCCATGGCTTTGCGGTCTGTTCCCCCGGGGACAAGGCCGCACTTGCTGGCGACACCGTCCCCAATCTCGGCATCATCACCGCCTATAACGACATGCTGTCGGCGCACCAGCCGTTTGAAACCTATCCGGCGCTGATACGCCAGGCGGCCAGCGAGGTGGGCGGCGTCGCCCAGGTGGCAGGCGGCGTGCCCGCCATGTGCGATGGCGTCACGCAGGGCCAGCCCGGCATGGAACTGTCGCTGTTTTCCCGCGATGTGATTGCCATGGCGGCTGGCATCGGTCTCAGCCACAACATGTTCGATGCAGCGGTGTTTCTCGGGGTCTGCGACAAGATCGTCCCTGGCTTGATGATCGCGGCGCTGACTTTCGGTCATCTGCCCTCCGTGTTCATTCCGGCTGGGCCAATGACCACGGGCCTGCCGAATGACGAAAAAACCCGCATTCGCCAGCTCTATGCCGAGGGCAAGGTTGGCCGGGCCGAACTGCTGGAAGCCGAATCCAAATCCTATCACGGCCCCGGCACCTGTACCTTCTACGGCACGGCCAATTCAAACCAGATGCTGATGGAAATCATGGGCTTTCACATGCCCGGTGCCTCCTTCATCAATCCCGGCACGCCGCTGCGCGATGCGCTGACCCGCGAAGCCACCAAGCGGGCGCTGGCGATTACCGCGCTTGGCAACCAATACACGCCATCGGGCGAGATGATCGACGAGCGCTCCATCGTCAATGGCGTGGTCGGCCTGCATGCCACGGGCGGCTCCACCAATCACACCATGCACCTGATCGCCATGGCGCGGGCGGCGGGCATTCTGCTCAGCTGGCAGGATATTTCCGACCTCTCCGACATCGTGCCGCTTCTGGCACGCGTCTATCCGAATGGCTCTGCGGATGTGAACCATTTTCACGCCGCCGGTGGCATGGGCTTCCTGATCAAGCAATTGCTGCGCGCCGGTTTCGTCCATGACGACGTGCGCACGGTCTATGGCCAGGGACTTGCCGCCTACACGATCGAGCCGCATCTGAACGCCGATGGCACCGTCGACCGCCAACCCTCGCCCGAAGACAGTGCCGATCCAAAAGTGTTGTCGCGGATCGAAGCACCGTTCCAGGCGAATGGCGGCTTGAAAATGCTGACCGGCAATATGGGCAAGGCGGTGATCAAGATTTCCGCCGTCAAGCCGGAGCGCCACATCGTCGAGGCGCCTGCCATGGTGTTCCATAGCCAGCAGGACATGCAGGATGCCTTCAAGGCTGGCAAGATGAACCGCGACTTCATCGCCGTGGTGCGCTTCCAGGGGCCGAAAGCCAATGGCATGCCGGAATTGCACAAACTGACCCCGTCGCTTGGCGTGCTTCAGGACCGTGGCCTCAAGGTAGCACTGGTAACGGATGGACGCATGTCCGGCGCTTCGGGCAAGGTGCCTGCCGCAATCCACATCACGCCGGAAGCCGTCGATGGTGGACCGATTGCCAAGATCCGCGATGGCGACATGATCCGTCTCGATGCCGTGGCGGGAACGCTGGAAGTGCTTGTCGATGCCGAGGAGTTTGCCGGTCGCAGCCCAGAAGTCATTGACTTGGCGGATAATGACTTCGGCATGGGACGTGAACTGTTTGCCCCTCTGCGTCGCATTGCAGGCCCGGCAGACCAGGGCGCCAGCGTGCTGTTCTAGAATTTGCCCGGCTCAGATTGGGCGGGGCAGGTCTGTCGGATGATAGATCTTATCGGGAACCCGTCGATTTGACGCGGAAACACAGTTTTATATTCTCGGCTATAGCCTCGTGCCGAAGAAGTGGAATCGGCACGGCGCTATAGCACTTTATATCGCCTGGATAATGCGCACCTTAAGCCTCAAGTTGTTTAAGGAATTATGCGGTATAGGTGTCTCGAATATTTCAAGCCTATGGGAGGGTTGCACCACCCTGGGCTTTATCAAATGTGCGGTGGTATTGACCTCTACATTCGCGGCATCATTCAAGCTCATCCAAGATATGAGAGCATCACCGTATTTCGTGTCGCCGCGAAAATGGTTTTATCCATCTATTTCACGCATCCGCGCTTTGAAGGATTTTCGGCGCTGTAATACCAAGTCTCTGACATGCTGACAGCGCGGTTTGTATCTCCAGGGTCGCTTTCAATCCGTCTTGATATACGTAAAAACCCGGGGCAACGATCTTTTTATCACTGTACTCTTTCGGGATTTACTGCCTCCGCCAAAACAACCCGTCACAATCTCCCGTATTTCTCTTCCATACAAAATCATTCCTCAATCATTTGTATTTTTTGATAAATTGAAATTTTGCAAAATTTGTTTTTTGCACAAAATATACAACCAAAAATTGCTTCACCTAGTGCATATGAAAAATTATATGTATTTATATTTTTATTCGAATAAATATTTATTAAATAATTTTGTTATTTATTGAAATAAGTAATGCGTTGAAACGCTATTACATCAGCAGTTTTCAGATTGATTTCGGTCAGCAAAATTTCTGCTCAAACTGGAACGGGTTTTCTGAAAATCGCCGTTTATCACAATGCATTTTTTCTGACGCACAAATCTATAAATCCAAGCATTTTATATTTTTTTAATTTATGTCTATCTACATTAGATTTAATTAATCTATCTGGCGAAAGACGACACCAAAGAGGAAATCAATCCAATGCTCGACAATGTAAAACTCAGTTACAAGATATATGGTGGTTTCGGCATCATTATTGCCATTCTCATCACCATTGCCGGCATGTCAGTCTATTCCAACACCAGTAATCAGTCCAACTTTACTGATTATCGCGCTATTGCCCGGCTGACCAATGAAGCAGGCCGCGTGCAGGCAAACATGTTGGAAGCTCGCCTGGCCTTTCTGAAATATCAAGCCGACCAATCCGCCGATAATCTTGCTGCTTTTGACAACCGACTGGCCACCGTCAAGGAGAGCACCGCCAATCTCTTGTCTATGGCCCGCTCCGATGCGGAGAAATCCGCGTCAGCCGGGTTCACGGCTGCCGTTGCCGACTATGAAAATGGCTTCAAGGCCGTTGTCGCCGCCCAATCGGAACGCGACAAACTGGTCGATACAAGCCTCGACCGGCTAGGCCCTGGAATTGAAAAATCCACCTCACAATTGCTCGGTGATTTCGACAGCAGCGGTAATAATATTGCAGCTTACAAAGCCACTCAGTTTCTGGCCTCGACCTTCGTCATGCGGCTGGCTGCCACCAGATACCTGCTGAACAACGAGACCACGGATTACCAAGCGGCGATGGCGGCAGCACAGGATGCGCTGGCCCGCTCCACCGAGGTTACAGCGGCTATCATTATTCCCGAACGCGCTCAGCGGTTCAAAGCCACCCTGGATGATCTCAACACCTATATCAGCGACCTGACCAAGACACAGGCTGTTATCACCAAGCGCAATTCCGTCATCACCAATGTCATGAATACCGTCGGCCCGAAATTGGCCAAGGACACCGAAGAACTGAAACTGGTCCTGAAGAAAGAGCAGGACACGCTCGGTCCTCGTATCGAGGAGACAATGCGCGCTTCGATCACAACAGCCGTTATTGTCGCCGCACTTGGCTTTCTCTTCGCCACCGTATTGGCCGTATTGATCGCCCGCAGCATCAGCCGTCCGATCCTGGCGATCACCTCCGCGATGAGCAAGCTGGCCGACAACCAGTTGGAGACCGATATCCCGGGCCTCACCTATGATAACGAGGTCGGGTTGATGGCCAAGGCCGTCAATATCTTCAAGCAGAATGCCGTTAAGATTCGCCAGCTGGCCGCCCAGGAAGCCGCTTTGCAGCAGAAAAATGCCGATCTGCAATCCGATATTGCCACGGTCGTCTCGGCAGCGGTCGCCGGTGATTTCACCAGCCGCATTACCAAGCACTACGACAATCCGGATCTGGACGCCTTTGCCAGCAACGTCAACACGCTGGTGGACTCTGTCGACAAGGGTATCGCCGAAACCAGGCGGGTGGTTTCCGCTCTCTCGAATGGCGACCTGACGGAATCCATGAGCGGCAGATATCAAGGCGTGTTTGCCGAGTTGCAGACCAATGTCAACGAAACCATGACCAAGCTGCGGCTGCTGATGGAGCAGGTGCGCCAATCCGCAGATGTCATCAATGGCGGCGCCGACGAAATCCGCCAGGCCTCCAACGACCTGTCTCGCCGGACGGAAACCCAGGCGGCCTCGCTTGAAGAGACCTCGTCTGCCCTGGAAGAAATCACCGTGGCGGTAAAAACCTCGACCGAACGGGCGCAGGAATCCAGCAAAATGGTCTCGGAAGCCCGTCAATTTGCCGAGCGATCCGCCAATGTCGTCCAGGACGCGACAGCCGCCATGAGCCGCATCGAGCAAGCCTCCAACGAAATCACCCAGATCATCAATGTGATTGACGAGATTGCCTTCCAGACCAACCTTCTGGCTTTGAATGCCGGGGTGGAAGCTGCCCGTGCTGGCGAGGCCGGCAAAGGCTTTGCCGTTGTCGCGCAGGAGGTCCGCGAACTGGCGCAGCGGTCGGCCACCGCTGCCAAGGACATCAAGGCGCTGATTACCAAATCGTCGAATGAAGTGGAAACAGGCGTGAGGCTGGTTACCGGCACCGGGGAAGCGCTGAGGGAAATCCAGCAAAAGGTGATCGGCATTTCCAGTCAGGTCACCTCGATTGCCACAGCAGCAAACGAGCAATCCACCGGCCTCAGCGAAGTCAATACTGCCGTCAACCAGATGGACCAGATGACCCAGCAAAATGCCGCCATGGTCGAGGAGGCCGCTGCCAGCACCTCGAAACTGGCCGAGGAAACCGTCAACCTGCTCAATCTGATCTCGCAGTTCAAGGTCCACAAGGCAGACCGGGGCATGCGCCACGCCGCCTGATCGGGATCAGCTTGCAAACCACGTGACACGGCAGGGCAGACGCCCTGCCGTGTCATTTAAGGAATTATGAAGCAGTCATCAGGTGAACAATGTCCTGCCGTTGCTTCAGCGTTGCCGCCAGATTTTCGCGCACCCTGGCGACGATGGCAGCCGGTGCTGTTTCCGGCGTTCCCGCCTGAAAGGGGGGAGCGGGCGCATATTCCAGAGCCAGCTGAACCGTTTGGGCCACATCCTCGCCGATCAGGGCCGCAAGAACGGTCAGGCCAAAATCAATCCCGGCCGTGACCCCGCCTGCCGTTATAACATTGCCATCGGTGATGATCCGGCCCTGCGTCGGAATTGCTCCCAATGGAGCCAGCAGGTGTTTTGACGCCCAATGACTGGTGGCTTTCTTACCTTTCAGCAACCCCGCCGCCGCCAGCACGAGCGATCCCGTGCAAACAGAGGTGACAAAGGCTGCATCTGGGGCTTTTTCCCGAAGGAATGTCAGCACATCCTCATCTTCCATCAAGGCATCAATGCCTTTCCCGCCCGGCACGCAAATGACATCCAATGGTGGGCAATGGGCGAAAGTCACTGTTGGCGACAATGGTAAACCCGTTGCAGACATGATCTGCGCCAGGTCTTTCCAGATCAGATGCACGACAACATCCGGCGCAGAGGCAAACACCTCAAATGGACCCGTCAGATCCAGTTGCTGAACATTCGGAAAGACGAGAATTCCGACATGAAAGGTCACTTTTCACTCCTTGTGGAAAGCCGCCCACACGGGCATGGGCAGGGTGAACGCAGCGCATTTTCGGCTTTGACACAAACGCGCTCGTGAAGGGTCAACACCGCGAGAGTGTCGCTCGAGGATTGACAGAGACACCCTAGCTGAAAGACACTTGGCAAAATTGCCAACAATCACTCGAATTCTGCCAATCCATGCGTATCATCGAAATCCTCGGCTTCGAGAATGCCCAGTTGCTCGACATCACTGGCCCGTTTCAGGTGTTCGCCACCGCCAATGACGAATTGCGCCTGTTGGGAAAGCCTCCTGCCTATCAGCTCCGCCTGGTTGCAAAGACCGGGCAAGTGATCACCCATTCGGGCCTTGCCATTGCCAGCCAGGAACTTGCGAAGGCAAATCAAGCAATCAACACGCTGATGATTGCCGGTGGTCGGGGCGTTAATTCCGCCTGCTGTGATGAGGACATTCTGGACTGGATTCGCGCCAAGGCCGCCCATGCCCGCCGTGTTTGCTCGGTCTGTAGTGGTGCGTTTTTGCTGGCTGAGGTTGGCTTGCTGGACGGGCGTAAAGCCGTCACCCATTGGAACCGCTGTGCGGAGTTTTCCGAACGCTTTCCGCAGGTCAAACTCGACCCGGACCCGATCTTTCTTCAGGATGGCCATATCTGGACATCCGCCGGCGTCACTGCGGGAATTGATCTGGCGCTGGCTCTGGTGGAGGCCGATCTTGGCCGAAACCTTGCTCTTGCTGTTGCACGCGAATTGGTGGTCTTTCTTAAGCGACCCGGCGGACAGTCGCAGTTCAGCACCATGCTGGCTTTACAGCAAGGGAGCGACCGGTTTGACGCTTTGCACAGCTGGATTCTGGATAATCTGCGTCGTGATCTGTCGGTGGAAACGCTCGCCAACCATGTTCATATGAGCACGCGCAGCTTTTGTCGCCATTACCTCAAATCCACCGGACGAACGCCAGCGCGGGCCGTGGAAGAAATAAGGGTGGAAGCAGCAAGACGTCTGCTGGAACAGGGTGTCAGTGTTGCTCAAACACGGCTGCGCTGTGGGTTCGGCGCGGATGAAACCATGCGCAGAAGCTTCTTGCGTATGCTCTCCACGACCCCCCAGGCTTATCGCGAGCGGTTTTGAAGCAGCGGCAGGGCGTATTCCCTGGGAAAATATGCCCCATGGCATCAGGACTTTTTTAATTTACCTTTGCGGAGGCTCCTATAAAACGAAGCCCAGACGTTAGACAGGAGTTTATAGTGCCATCAATTTTCGATAGCGATCAACATTCAGCTGCTTCCCAGGCCGATAAAACATCCGAACGACTGCAAGGCAACACTCCCACTCAGCACGATGACCGCCCCCCCAACTCAACACCGGCTGGCGCAATAAATGGCTGGCGAGAACAATGGTGGCGGATCGTCGATATGAAAATCGGCGTCGTTCCCGTTCCAATTTATATTCTTCTCTTCGTGCTGATTGCCGCCTTCGCTGCCACCGGCAAAGTGCCCTCCGACCTGACCATGTCGATTGCCATTCTGTCGTTTGGCGGCTTCTTCTTCATGCAGCTCGGCCGTTGGCTGCCATGGCTCGGCATGATGGGGGGAGCGGCGATCCTGTGTTTCGTGGTGCCGTCCGCCATGGTGTTTTACGGCCTCATCCCGCCGCCGGTCGCTGAAGCGATCAACAGTTTCGTCAAGAGCTCCAATTTCCTCTACATGTATATTGCCGCCATCATCGTCGGCAGCATCCTCAGCATGGATCGGAGCGTGCTGATTGCCGGGTTTTTCAAGATTTTCGTGCCTTTGGCGATCAGCTCGATAACCGCCATGCTGGTTGGCACCCTGGTCGGCGTGATCATGGGGATGACCTTCGAGCACAGCCTGTTTTTCGTCGTCCTGCCCATCATGGCCGGGGGCTTGGGCGAAGGCGCAATCCCGCTGTCCATGGGCTATTCCGGCGTTCTGTCTCAGCCGCAGAACGAGATTTTCGCGCAGATTATTCCCGTCGTCATGCTGGGCAGCTTCACAGCCGTGGTGATTTGCGGGCTGCTCAATGTGCTCGGCAAACGCTATCCTCACCTCACTGGCGAAGGCCGGTTGCAGGCGGGCCTGCTGAATATCGACATTAACGGTAAAAAGCCGGGTGAACAGCCGGTCGACCGCGCGATGATTGCAACGGCAGGCGTCACCATCGTCACCTTCTATCTGGTGGGTGTTCTCGCCCAGCGGCTTCTGGATTTTCCAGCCCCGATCACCATGCTGTTTCTGGTGGTGATTGCCAAGCTGGGTCAATTGGTATCGCCAAGCCTTGAAGACGGCGGACGAGAAGTGTACGCGTTTTTCTCGCGCATCGTGACCTGGCCCCTGCTGTTTGCCATGGGCATTTCCTACACGCCGTGGCAATCCTTTATCAGCGCCTTTACCCTGCAAACGGTGGTTACGGTGGTCAGCACCGTGCTGACATTGATCGGCACCGGATTTCTGTCCGCCCGCCTCGTCAAGATGTTTCCCATCGATGTCGCCGTTGTGGTTGGCTGTCACAGCGGCCAGGGCGGCACTGGCGATATCGCCATTCTGACCGCCGCCAACCGGATGAGCCTGATGCCATTTTCGCAGATCGCCACCCGCATCGGCGGTGCCATCACGGTCACCTGCGCCATCCTGGCCTTCCAGCATCTGGTTTGAACGCGAAAACGCCGCGCTGTTGGCAGCGCGGCGTTTTCGACTCAAAGGTTGCTCGTATTACAGCTTTGCCATGTATTTCGGCAGTTCGGCCACGGTCGGAACCACGATCAGCGTCTTGATGTCGCCGCGCTTGTAGGCGGCCAGGAAGCGCGGATATTCCTGGAACACCACGCAGCCACTGGAATCGCCACGTACCCGCAGCAGGAATGTATGGGTAAGGAAGCCATCGCGGCCATACATATTGTTGCCGCCAACCGGCGTCATCCGCAAGGCCTCGACACCATGGAACAGGCTTTCACGCAGGGTCAGCCGATAGATATTCGGTGGGGTCGCACCACGGTTCTTGATGTGGACGGAGCGCGGATTGTCGCGATTTTCGCCGCGACCGGAATGCGCCACCAGCTTTTCGCCATTGGGCATATAGACCGTGGCGCTGGAAATATCATAGACGGCGACACCGCTGCCGCGACCGGGCAATGAGGCACGCTTGCGGAAGATCGACGGGCTTTCATCATCGTCCATCACCTCCTGCGAGCGGGCATAGGCCATCACCGTCTTCGGCGCGGTTTTTTCCGGTGCGGATTTCAGCGGAATGGTCTTCGGCTGCGGCCGGGCGGAGGTGTCGGCATCTGTTTCAGGCTTGGGCGCTACCAGGACTTCGCGGAAAGGGTCGCCCTTGGGCCGGTTGATCGGCGCCGGCACCACATCCGGCAGCATGGCCACCTGCATCGGCTTGGCAGCGGGCGGTTCGGCAGAGGCAATAGTGGTCGGGCCAGCTTGCGACGGAGCGACAGGTTCGCGGCTGCGGTCGGCGACCATAGCGGTTGCGACCGGCTGCAATTGCGCGGACAAGGGCTGGTTTATCTGGCCAAGGGGCGGCGCCGTCTTCAGGATCGCCTCAGCAACCTGCTGCGGCGGCATCACGGTTGGTTGGGCTGGCTGCTGGGGCTTTGCCGCTGCGGCCTCGGCAACCTGGCTGCCCGTATCATTGCTCCAGCGTTGCGCCAATGCCCGCTCGGCAATGGAGACGGCCAGCGCCTGTTCAAGAATTGCGCGTCCGGCGAGGTCAAGCGGTCTGGAAACCGGAGTGGACAGGGCCGCGATTTCGTGGCGGACCTGCGCCATCTTTTCCTTCACCACCTGGGCAGATCGGACTTCGTCCCGCCTTACCGCCGCGACAGGCGGCTTTGGCAAGATCAGGCAATTGCGGAATTCCGCTGCCATATCCCTCGAAAAGGGAGCAGAGACAGAGGCCTGTGAAAACCCGACACCGTGCAGAGTGCCGAATGCCACGGCGACCCAAAGACCGGCGGCAAGGCTACCGCCGACAAGCGCCGCGCCGGACATCAGCCTGGGAACCAGGACGGATTTTGCGCGCCCTGAGCTTCCGGTGCCCGACTTGCCAGTGATGGACCTACCGTTGCCGGGCCTGCCAGTGCTGGGAAAGAAATCGACCGCGAACGCCATACTCACAACTCGTACCCAAACAGCCGGTCAGCGGCTGGCGGCTCAACGCCGCAACTTTTTACCAAGGCTGGAGGATATCCACGCATCCCCGCCTTCAAGAGATTGCAACTGTCTCAAATGCATGCCGCGCCTGAGACCGTCGCCCTGAAGATCCGGTCCAGAAGACCCAGTCCGTCAGCAACGAGAACCGACTGTCTTTAAAGGATGAAGAAACTTGGTAACCAAAGGGTTTACAAAACCCGGTTTTTATCATCGCAATGTCTCATATTCGCGCGAATAGAGGAAACGCCACGGATTTACGGCATTTTTAGCGCTACGCGCAGCAGCAGGCCTTTCGGGCGGAACTGATCGAAACTCCCGTAAAAGACGTAGGGCCGGACTGTCAGGACGCCCAGCGCATCGAAATGGTCCTGCGCCGATCTTCAATAATATCAATTACTTAGAATGTAAAAAGGGTAATGGATACCCCATCAGGCGGCCAGAAACTTCTCCCGGTGCAAACAACAAAACGGGGAGCTAATGCTCCCCGACAACGCGTCTGATATTTAATTTTTGGTACGCTACCGTACAAAAGATTTGCTGGCGAAAATTGCCTCGCCTACTGTCATTACCAGGTGCGGACATCCAGAACCCGGTCACGATGGGCCGGATGGGTGCTGAACACGAAAATCCGATCCAGTTCCTTCTGGGTCAACAACCGCAGAAAACGAATCTCGGCGGTATTGTTGGAAAAGGTCTTCATCAACAGGCCACCCACTTTATTGATGCGGGCATCGGGAATGTCCAGATAGAATTGCTTGGGAAGATTGAACTGCGTCAGGAGGGAAATGACGGCGCCACTTTGAGAAATACGGATGATGTCGCAGCGGCGCGACGCCATATGGCTCATGCCTTTCTCGGTATATTCCAGACGCCCGGAATTCATGGTGTCTTCCATGCGAAACCGGCCTTCCCGGTCATACATGAAGGACTCTTCCCTGCGCAGGTAATTTGATTGACCAGCTGCCGTACTCATAACGCTTACCCCATTCACGCCCTCACTGGACACAGGCTAGGGGAACGAGCTTAACAGAAAATGGAGAAACCGGCTTGCCCACCCCCTTGGCGAGCTTGCCTTTTTTACCATAGTTAATGCATAGGAAATCAAGCGCGATTAACGCTTGTAGCTTTGCCCCTGCGCATCAAAAAGATGTAGCTTTTCACCATCTGCCGCAAAGCGAAGCCGCTCGCCCCTGGCAACCTTGGCAATGCCCGGCAGTTTCACCACCACCGGCTGCCCTTCGACCGGGCCGTCGACATAGAGCATCGTCACCTCACCCAGGGCCTCGACCAGCGAGACGGTGCCTTCAAACAGCGCCGCACCTTCGGCGGCAATGGTCAGATCCTCCGGCCTTACCCCGAAACTGGCCGCCTTGCCCGCATCCTCCGTGGGAACGGCAATCGGCACCGACAGGGTTGAGCGATCCTTGAGCGCTATGCGCGTTTCAGACCCGGCCTCGACAATGGTGGCCGGCAGGATGTTCATGGCGGGCGAACCGATGAACTGGGCAACGAACAGATTGGCGGGCCGCTCGTAAAGCTCCAGCGGCGCGCCGACCTGTTCGATCCGGCCTGCCGACAACACAACGATCCGGTCAGCCAGCGTCATCGCCTCGACCTGATCATGGGTGACATAAATCATCGTGGTATCGGACATCTGCTCGTGCAGGCGGGCAATTTCAATCCGGGTAGCGACACGAAGGGCTGCATCGAGATTGGAGAGCGGTTCATCGAACAGAAAGACTTTCGGATCTCGGCAGATCGCCCGGCCAATGGCCACGCGCTGGCGCTGCCCCCCCGACAGCGCCTTGGGCAGACGGTCGAGATAGGGTTCCAATTGCAGGATGGCGGCGGCGGCGCGCACCCGCCGCTCGATTTCCTGTTTGCTTTCACCGGCGATCCGCATGCCGAAAGCCATATTGTCATAGACGGTCATATGCGGGTACAACGCATAGGACTGGAAGACCATGGCGATGCCGCGCTTGGAGGGCGGCACGTCATTGACGATCTGGTCATCGATGCGCATCTCGCCGCTGGTAATGTCCTCCAACCCGGCAATCATCCGCAAAAGCGTGGATTTGCCGCAGCCGGACGGACCGACAAACACCACGAACTCTCCCTTGGCGATTTCAAGGTCGATGCCATGCAGCACCTTGACCTGTCCATAGGCCTTGCGAATGTCTTTCAGGACCAAGCTTGCCATTGTCCTCCCCCTCCTCAGTTTTGGATCTGTCCGGCTCGCCATGAGCCGGACAGGTGACCGTTTGTTAGTTTCACCGTTTAACCGCGACCGAACCAGGCGCCCCAGGCTGGAAGGCTGATCTTGCCGCCTGCGACACTCCCGGCAAAACCATGGCCCTCCAGGGCCTGCCAATTTCCATCCGGCAAAGACAGTTCAGCCGGTTCGGCCGACATATTGAAGCCGCACAATACTGTATCGCCGTCCAGGCTGCGGGAATAGACGAGGTCGGTTTCCGTCACCGTATGGAAGGCGATCTCGCCCTTGATCAGCGCTGGCTGCGTTCGGCGGAAATGCAGGAAACGCCGATAGTGTTCCAGCACGCTGTCATCATGCCCCTCCTGGACATGAACGGCGTTGAGGCTGTGCTCGACCGGGATCGGCAACCATGTCTTGTCGGCGGCGCTGAAACCGGATTGCTTGGCCAGCGTATCCCAGACCATCGGCGTGCGGCAACCGTCACGACCTTTGAATTCCGGCCAGAATTCGATGCCATAGGGGTCCTGCAGGTCCTCGAAGGCGATATCGGCTTCGGTCAGCCCCAGTTCCTCGCCCTGATAGATGCAGACCGAGCCACGCTGGGTCATCAGCAATGCGGCCATCTGCTTGGCGAAGGCGGCACGGTCGGCGACATTGGCGCCCCAGCGGCTGACATGGCGCACCACATCATGGTTGGAAAAGGCCCAGCAAGCCCAGCCCTCAGGCGCGGCATCCTGGAAGGCCTTCTGGGTATTGGCGACCAGCGCTGGCGTCACAGGATCGGGCGCGAGGAATTCGAAGGCATAGCACATCTGCATCTTGTCGCCGCCAGACGTGTATTGCCCGGCGATTTGCAGCCCGTATTGGCTGTCGCCGACTTCACCGACGGCGGCAATCGCTGGAAACTCGTCCAGCACGGCGCGGAAGCGCTTGAGGAATTCCAGGTTTTCCGGCTGGTTCTTGTCGAAGATATGCTCTTGGAAATTATAGGGATTGACCGCCGGTGCCGTCGCCGCATTGCGCCGTTCGGGGTCGAGCGCCGGATTGTCGCGCAAGGCCAGGTCATGAAAGTAGAAATTGATGGTGTCCAGACGGAACCCGTCCACGCCACGCTTCAACCAGAACCGAACAGCATCCAGCACCGCCTCCTGGACATGCGGATTATGCATGTTGAGATCGGGCTGCGAGGTCAGGAAGTTGTGCAGGTAATACTGCATCCGGGTCGGGTCCCATTGCCAGGCGGACCCACCGAAAATCGACAGCCAATTGTTCGGCGGCGTGCCATCCGGCTTCGGATCGGACCAGACATACCAGTCGGACCTGGCATTGAAGCGGCTGGAACGACTTTCGACGAACCATGCATGCTGGTCTGACGTGTGGGAGATCACCAGGTCGATCATCACCTTGATGCCGAGGCGGTGGGCTTCGGCAATCAGCGCGTCGAAATCGTTGAGCGTGCCGAACATCGGATCGACATCGACGTAATTGGACACGTCATAACCAAAGTCCTTCATCGGCGAAGTGAAGAACGGTGAGATCCAGATCGCATCGGCACCGAGGCCTGCCACATGCGGCAGACGGGCGGTGATGCCTTTCAGGTCGCCAATGCCATCGCCGTTGGAATCCTGGAAAGAGCGGGGATAAATCTGATAGATGACCGCGCCGCGCCACCAGTCCTTGTCCGGCATTGCGACACTATCGGAAGCAGCAGTCATGAATGTCTGTCCTCTTGGAAATTTTGGCCTGTTGGAGATTTAGGGAGGGAGGGAAAACAAGCCGTCGAAAATGCGATCAGCCACCCTTGACGGAGCCGGCCAGAAGACCGCGCACCAGATAGCGTTGCAGCACGAAAAACACCAAAAGCGGCACGATAATGGTGATGAAAGCAGAGGCCGTGAGAATTTCCCAATTGGCGCCACGCGAGCCGAGCAGGTTGACGAGGCGGCCGGTCAGCACCAGTTCCTCATTGCCGGTCCCCAGAAACACCATGGCGACCAGCAGGTCGTTCCAGGTCCACAAAAACTGGAAGATCGCGAAGGACGCCAGCGCCGGATAGGACAGCGGCAGCACGATCTTGATGAAGATCTCGAAATCGCTGGCACCATCGACCCGCGCTGATTCCATGATTTCACGCGGCAATCCGGCGATGTAATTGCGCAAGAGATAGATGGCGAGTGGCAAGCCAAAGCCCATATGCGCCAGCCAGATGCCAAGATAGGTCTTGGACGGCACCCCGAAAAACGCCCCGACATCATTATAGATCCGCAGAAGCGGGATCAGCGACATTTGCAGTGGCACGACCAGCAGGCCGACAATGCCAGCGAGCAGCAGCGAGCGACCGGGAAAGGGCATCCAGGCCAGCGCATAGGCGGCAAAGGCGGCCACCAGAATGGGAATAATGGTGGCGGGAACGGCAACCGTCAGCGAATTGATGAAGGATTTGCCGATGCCCTCGGCATTCAACACCGTGCGATAGTTGTCGAGGCTGAAGCGCGGCGGCTGCTCGGCTGTGAAGAAAATCCGCTGGCCACGCGATCCCTCGAAAGATGCATTCGAGGTCAGCTTGAAGGTGCCGTCTGCGGCCACCGTCAACGTTTGGCCGTCCTTGAGCTGGGCCGCAGCACCCGCTTCGAATTCCTCCGGCTTCAGGCTGGATGTGCCGAAGGCACTGATCGTGCCGGACCCGCCTTCCAGCACATTGCCGGATATCACGTAAGTTCCGCCTTCCTGGCGCTGCGTTTCGGCGCCGGGGGCGCGAAAAATGCCTTTCTGGCTGGAACTGGTCAGCGCCGTCCACCAGCCGGAAGCGACGATCTGGTTCTTGTCGCGCAGCGAGGTGACCAACAGACCGATGGTCGGAATGGTCCAGACCAGCACCAGCAGCAGAACCGTCGTATGAACAGCAATATTCAGCGGAGAGAGAACCCGTGTGCGCATCTCAATGGCCTCCCATTTCCCGGCGTGCATTGCGGATATTCCAGATCATGATCGGCACCACCATCAGCATGATCACCACGGCAATGGCAGCCCCTCGCCCGAAATCGCCGCCGCCTCGGAACATCCAGTCAAACATCAGGTTGGCGAGAACCTGGGTCTGCCATTGGCCATTGGTCATGGCCAGCACGATATCGAAGACCTTCAGCACCAGGATAGTAATCGTCGTCCAGACTACGGCAATCGTGCCCCATATCTGCGGCACCTTGATCTTCATGAAAATCTGCCAGGGATTGGCGCCATCGATCACCGCAGCCTCGATGGTTTCCTCGGGAATACCGCGCAGGGCCGCCGACAGCAGCACCATGGCAAAGCCGGTTTGAATCCAGATCAGGATGACCATCAGGAAGAAATTGTTCCAGAACGGCAGTGAAATCCATACCTGCGGCGTACCGCCGAACCAGACGACAATGGCGTTGAGAAGGCCGATCTGCTCGGCATTCGCGTCGCGGTAATCATAGACGAATTTCCAGATGACCGAGGCACCGACAAAGGAAATCGCCATCGGCATGAAAATCAGTGACTTGGCGATATTGCCCCACCAGATCCGGTCGGTCAGGGCCGCAATAACCAGACCGAACAGGGTGGCGCCGGTCGGCACCACGATCAGCCAGAGGATATTGTTGAAGATCGATTCCCGGAATTCACGGTCGAAAATCATCCAGCGGTAATTGTCCAGACCGACGAACTGGGTGCCGGACCGGTCGTAAAGCGAATAGGTAATCGACGAAAACAGCGGATAGACCAGATAGATACCGAGCGACAGCAGCGCCGGGCCGAGGAACAGCCAGGGCCTGATCTGACCTGCGATCCGCAGATTGTGCGAAGCGCGGGAAAGATCCGGGATATTGGAGGGAAACAGCCGGTCGAGAATGAAGTTCGACCCGAAGAAATAGGCCAGCGCCGCACCCACGCCGATAACGATGGTAATCGATGCGTATAAAAGCTGTTCCACGGACCCGGCCTCCCAACCCGTCTTATCGATATGGATGCCCGGGTATCGCAGCTGATTGAGGCTGCGATACCCGGGCGATTGCAGCGTTATTTCAGGCCGTCCCAGGATTTCTGGATGCCCTTGGCGACTTCGTCGGCGGATTTTCCACCGGCATAATCGACCATGGCGGTCCAGAACGCGCCCGCACCGATCTTGCCCGGCATCAGGTCGGAACCGTCAAACCGGAACGTCGTGGCGTCGAGCAGGATCTTGCCCTGTTTCTTCAAGGGGTCGTTGGCATAGGTTTCCTGGTTGGCCGCCTTAAAGGCGGTCAGGAAGCCGGATTGCGCCATCCAGACCTCATGGGCGATCGGGGTCTTGATGAAGTCGATAAAGGCACGCGCGCCAGGCGAATCCTTGGTGATCATCGCCAGGGTGCCCGCCCCTTCCACGGGATTGCCGAGTTCAGGCTTGCTGGCATAATTCGGAGTTGGGAAGAAATCGACGTCCTGACCAACGACCGTGCCCTGCGGGAAGAAGGATGGAATGAACGATGCCTGATGATGCAGGTAGCATTTCGGCGGGGAGGTAAACAGGCCCTTCGGGCTATCGCGGAAATCGGTAGATGCCACGCCCGCCGCACCGCCATCGACGAATTTCGGATTGCGCGAGAACCAGCCATAATCCTCGATGGCCTTCACCACTTGCGGATCGTCGAACTTGATCTCGTTCTTCACCCATTTATCGTAGACATCAGCCGGATAGAGCCGCAGCATCATGTCTTCGACCCAGTCGGTCGCAGGCCAGCCGGTCGCGCCGCCGGAACCGAGCCCGATGCACCACGGCGTGCCGCCATCGGCAGCGATCTTTTCGGTCAGTGCCTTCAACTCTTCCATCGACTTGGGCACATCATAGCCCGCATCCTCGAAATTCTCAGGCACATACCAGATCAGCGACTTGATATCGATCTTGTAGGGGAAGCCATAGATTTGCGGCTTGCCGTCCTTGCCCTTGAAGGTGGCAAGATCAACCCAGGACTGACCGGCGGAGAAATTGTCCTTCAGCCATTGTCCATTCTCCTCACCCAACGGCGTCAAGGCACCCTTGGAGGCGAGATCGGCGACCAGACCGGGCTGGGCGAGAATGGCGACATTGGGCGGGCTGCCCGCCTGGGTATCGATGACGATCTGCTGCTCGTAATTTTCCGAGGAGGAATATTTCACATCGGCGCCAGTGGCCTGGCGGAAATAGTCGAGCACGCTTTCAAACAGCGCCTGGTCTTCGCCACGCCAGGGGCCGAAAATCGTGATCGTCTGGCCCTTCAATTGGTGAGACTTGGAAAACTCCTCATAGCTCTTCCAGTTGAACCTCGCATCTTCGCCCGGTTTGAACTTCAGTTCGGCGCTGTTTGCGCCGCCTGCAACCAGGCATAAAGCGGCAATCCCCATAAGCAGATGTTTTTTCACGAAAGTCCTCCCTTTTCCCAATGCCTGTTTCCAATGGCCTGTTTCCCGAGCCGGGGTGATCCTGCCATCACCGTTATCCAGCTTCCAAAGCGCTTTGGTGAGCAAACATCTCCATTGCACGTGGCAGAGTCAAGCCTTTTCAAAAAGACGAAACCATTCTGTCTCCTTAAAAATGGAGCAGCGGCCGGTTTGGGAAAGGGATTGGGTTTAAAAATAGATTTTCGATTTGCAGCACGCGCCTCTGCTGATAATTTGCAAGCGCTTTGGGCACGGGAGACCCGAGCGAAGGGAGACGTAAACCTCGTGAATTTGAAGCAATTGTCGCAGCTGCTCGGCCTGTCGCAGACAACGATCAGCCGGGCGTTGAACGGCTATCCGGAGGTCAATGAAGAGACCCGCCAGCGCGTTGCCAAGGCCGCTGCCGAGACCGGCTATCGGCCCAACCGCGCAGCCCTGCGGCTGGCAACCGGCAAGGCCGGGTCGCTCGGACTGGTCATGCCGATTTCCCCGGATCGCAGCTCCGACATCCATTTCGCGGAATTCCAGAGCGGGCTTGCCGAGACCTGTCTTCAGCATGAATTTCACTTTGTGATCATTCCGGCCCATCCCCAGGCGGAAGAGCAGGCCATTCGCGGTCTAGTCGGCAGCGGCGCGGTGGATGCGTTCTATCTTGCCTATCTCAGGGCCAGCGATCCCCGCATCGCCATGGCGAAATCGCTTTCGGTGCCCTTCATCGTGCATGGCCGCTCGCAGGGCATTGCCGAGGACTATCCCTATCTTGATATCGACAATGAAGGCGCCTTCCGGCAGGCGACGGATCTGATGATCGGGCTTGGACACCGTCGATTTGCGCTTTTGAACGGCCCTGCAGACCTCGATTTCGCCCTGCGCCGATTGCAAGGCACGCAAAAGGCGCTTGCAGCCGCAGGCCTTGCCCTGCCGCCTGAGGCAATCAGCCATACGCTGATGACCGACGAATGGGGCTACCGGAAGATGAGCGCCCTGCTCCATCAACCGGAGCGTCCGACCGCCGTCCTCTGCGCCAGTACGGTGCTGGCGCTAGGGGCTGTGCGGGCCATCAACGATGCCGGGCTGACGGTGGGTCAGGATATTTCGCTGGTCGCCCATGACGACGACCTGCCGCTGTTGAAACCGGAGCATTTCCGGGTGCCGCTGACCACGACACGCTCATCGCTGAGAGACGCTGGCCGGCGGGTGGCGCAACGGCTGATCGCCGACATCGCCCAGCTCCCGGACGGGCCTCCCCTCCAGGAAATCTGGCAGGCTGAACTGGTGATCCGGGCCTCGACCGGCCCGGCGCCTGGAAAATGACTCAGAATTTCGGCGGCTGCTTGCCTGCGCCACGATAGGCCGCGATCACCGCATTGGCCATCAGCATGGCGATGGTCATCGGACCGACACCGCCGGGAACGGGGGTGATGGCAGCAGCTTTGACGGCACATTCCCCATAGGCCACGTCTCCGACCAGCTTGGTCTTGCCCTCGCCCTTTTCAGGGGCCGGAACACGATTGACACCAACGTCAATCACCGTGGCACCATCCTTGATCCAATCGGACTTCACCATCTCGGCGCGGCCAACCGCCGCCACCAAAATATCCGCCTGGCGGGCCAGAACCGATATGTTCCGGCTGCGAGAATGGGCAATGGTGACGGTGGCATTGGCATTGAGCAGGAGCTGCGCCATCGGCTTACCGAACAGGTTGGAGCGACCAATGACCAGTGCATTAAGGCCGGAAAGATCGGTACCATGAATTTGCCTTACCAGCAGCATGGCGCCTGCCGGGGTGCAGGAAATGATTCCCGTTTCCAAATCGCCGGTCGCCAGCTTGCCAGCATTGACGACATGCAACCCGTCGACATCCTTTTGTGGAAGAATGGATTGGATGACGCGTTCGCTGTCAATATGCTTGGGCAATGGCAGCTGCACCAGAATGCCGTGAATAGCTGAATCATCATTCAGCGTTTGAACAAGGGCCAGAAGCTCCTGCTGCGATGTCTCTGCCGGCAGTTTATACTGAACGGAATTGAAACCGCATTCCTTGGCCATCCTGCCCTTGGAACTGACATAAACATGACTGGCCGGATCATCCCCTACGATCACCACGACAAGACCAATCTTGCCGCCGGTGTCCGCCTCGAATGTCGCCGAACATGCTTTGACTTTGTCAAGAACAGATGCCGCGACCTGCTTTCCGTCAATCACCGTTGCCACGCTAGGTTTCCTCTCGCTGAAAGGCATAGGAGCCATCTCACTTCTGGCTCATGGGACAACGCTAGCTATCACTGCCGTCTGCGCTTTCAAACGCAAAAACACGGGCTGGCATCAAAAAATCATCGTAATCGGTGAAGGCTGGTTGATATGCGGTTACTGTTGCGCGTCCGCCTTGTCGCGGCGGGCCGATAGCTTGAAGCGCAGCACATGCAAGAGGAAGACCGGAATACCGATCAGATACCGCCGCCACAACCGGCTCGGCTCCCGTGTCAACCGGTAGAGCCATTCACAGCGGATCTTGCGCATCCATTGCGGTGCGCGCGGCATGGTGCCCGAGACAAAATCAAACAGCGCGCCAACCCCGAACACCACGCGCGCATGCTGCGGCTTGATATGCTGGGCAATCCATTTTTCCTGCAAGGGGGTGCCCATGCCGACCAGCAGCACGTCGATCTTGGCATCTTCAAGCCGCTCAAGGATGATCGGCAGTTCCTCACTATCGAAAAAGCCGTCGGCCACCGGTACGAATTCATGCCATGGCGCATGTTTGCGGAAACGAGCGACGGCACCCGCCAGCACGCCGGGCTTTGCGCCGATCAGGCCGATACGGCGCGGCTCTTCCATATAGGTAAACAGTGCAGGCACGAAATCCGTACCGTTCAGATTGGCCGCAAAGGGCTCGCCATCGATGATGCTCGCTGCCAGATCCATGCCGATCCCATCAGGCAGGACGATATGTCCTTTAAGAACATCGCGATAGGCGGCGTCCTTGAGCATGATATTGATATTGTTGGCATTCAGGAAGGACACCTGTGCGTGCGCGCCAGGCGTTGCCGCATATTGAGCGATCAGGCTAAGGCCGGAAACCCAGGAGAGATCGAAGACCGGCATGCCGAACAGGATCTTTTTCGGGGCAATCTGCTCTGCGGTTGAAATCAGGTTCATCGGGTGGAACTCATCATCATGATGGAGGCGACCCCAATCTCCGGCCAGATCCTGGCGAACCCTATGAATAAGGCGCGCCGTGCTGATCTGTTCATCAGCATCTGCGAGAGGGGCTTTGCGCGTGGTAACTGTGTTCATAAACATGACAAGCCAGATTGAAACCATGCGCAGAATAACAGGCAGGCATAAAATCCGACTTAAGTAGCCCGCTAGAAATACAGGCTTTTCGTTTATACTTCGTTTACCGCAATCGCTCCAGCCATGTCTCTCATAAGAAGGCGCGAAGATGTGAACCGCATCCTCGCCCTCAAAGGATTTCGAATATCTCAACGCATCAAACGCTTGAAATAGTCGAAACCGGAGCAGGAACCGCCATCGTCAATGGCCGTTCGTGTCAATGCGCAGGCGCTGCACTTTCCGGTGCCTTCTCTCCTTCAACGATCTTGACCGCTGGCAGCAGCTTCGGTTTGCCGCCACCGCCTTCGCGGATATCGTCCTTGCCAAGGAAGTCCAGTTGCTCGATCAGCACGTCATTGATGACATCGCTGCCGAGGCGCTTGTTGATGCCGGTCTTGATGGCCTGCTTGAACGCCTCGACATCGAGCTTGGTCGATTTCGACAGATCAACCATCGAGTTGCCGACCAGCAAGGTAAACAATTGGTCTGTCATCAGTGCCGTCATCGGCATTTGCATGGCGCCAGCTTTTTCCTTGTCGACCATGAAGGAGAACCGGCCGATGAAATAGCCTTTCACCTTGCCGTTCTCGAGAAATGGCACAGTGATGGCTTCGCCGCGCACCACCTCAGTCGGCGGTCCCTTGACCACTTCGACCGGCGGCGGCGCGGTGGCCACCTGGATGGAAAAGTAGACGGCGACGAGAGCGACGATGCAGGCCCATACGCCAGCAATGACAATCTTGACCATTAATTTTCTCTGTAGAGAAACTGTTCCTGGGAATAGGTACCATCATTATCGGCATCCTGAACGGCGCTGCGCAGAATATCGGCCACCGCGCGCACGGCATCCAGATGCGCCTCGACCCGTCTTGCGTTCAAGGCCAGCTTTTTCTTCAGCCCATGCATCTGCTCGACATAATTGATGGCAATTTCCTTGGGATCGGTATCGCGAAACAACATTGTCAGTTCGTAGAGGCACCGGCTTTTGTGGGCGTTCGAGACCTTGAAATCAAACTGCGGATCATTGCCGATTCGATGATTCTCGTTGTCGACAATCATTTCGAGACGACCGAGAACGGTCTTGATCCGGTAGTCGTTGGACACATGTTCCATGAAAAATCTGTTCCTTGAATTCCGACCGCCAAGCGCCTGCGCTGTGGCGCCGGGGCTGGTGTCACTTTTAATCTGCGCATATTGTCAGGATGAGCCCAGTCGCAAGGCAGGCATCCCAAGGCATGTGGAAAATCATGCCTCGCTTACGAACTATGTGCCTTACGGCGACAAGATCAGACTGTGGCTGCGCCAGAAAAAGGCGCCTTTACCGTGTCGGTTGCGTCCTCGGAACCCGAAAGGCCGAGTGACTTGCGCTCGATCTCGTCAAGCCGCATCTGCGCCATGTTCTGCTGAGCGGGGTCTGTCGTGGCGTTCTGGGCGCCCTTGTTGCGCAGTTTCGCCATTTCATCGGCATACATCTGCTTGGCAATGCCAACACCACCACGCTCAGAAATGGTATTGCCGATCTGCTCGGCCATCATGCTCTTCCAGATTTCACCAGCATTGCCCTTGCCAAAAACGGCTTCGCTATCTTTGGGCAGCATGTTGGAAATGAAATTCTGCAACACGATACCTTCATATTGCCGGTAGGGCTTGGGGATATCGCTCGCCTTGATCGTATTGGTGGCGCGATTGGCCAGCCCCGCCTTGGTGGAAGCGCCGTCGTTCAAAGTGTTCATCGCCACTTCGAAACCAGCGCTTTTTTCGTTCAGACTGGCAGCCTGCACACTGGCGCGGGCCGATTGCAGCCTTTGCTGGGCCTCTGCCATGGCAGACGGCTCGGCCGCCCGCACAACATCCATAACAAGATCGCTTGGAGGAGAAATAGCCACGGTGTTCGTTCCCTGAAAATCAACTGGAACCACTATCTCTCGTGAAGCTTGCTGGAGGCTGGTGTGGCAAATGTCAGGTCGATCAGGTCCTGAAGCGCTTCGTCCTCGGCCTCGCGGTCCTCGTGTCCGCGCGCCTCGAGCATCTTGTCTTGCAGACGTTCCGCCTTGGTACGCTGGCGCAGAACCTTGTTTTCCTGCACCCGCTGCACATCGGCCATGCGCCGGTCATCGCCCGAAAGCCGGTCGAAGCGGTCCGCATAGGATTGGGCAAACAGCCTATGCACCGGGTCCATCGAACCCAGAGCCTCGATCACCCGTTCGAGGCCAGCGGCGATTTCCTGACGCTGGCGCGCGGTCTCGACGAGATCGTACTCGGCGATCTTTTCCAGATGCCGCTGCACGGCCACCAGCCGCTTCAATTTCCTGGATTTCTTATCGGGTCCCATGACACGGCCTCATCGAGAGCATCGCACTCATCCCTGGCATCCTTGGCTCTGTCATATCAGTGCCCCTCTCATGCTAGAGCATCTTCGCTTTTGAAGATTGAAAATCTCTAAGTTTTTGCTTCTACGCATTTCCGGACGCAAAACCGCGCAACACTTCTTCCGGACAAACTCTAATGCCCCAGGAAGATCGGTATGAAAGCATCGGCAAACTGGCGCATCATCACCCCGATCGACCAATAGACCAGCAGCATTCCCCCGGTGATAAGATAGGGGGTGGAGATGTAATAGACCGGGATCTGCGGTGCCAGCTTGTTGACCAGGCCAACACCAAGATTGAACATCAGGCCATAGATGATGAAGGGACTGGAAAGCCGCAGCATCAGCATATAGGTCCGCGAGGCAGTATCCGTCAGCGTTATCAGCATTTTCTGGGTATCTGGCACGCCGCCCATCGGCATGACCGTATAGCTGTCGATCAACGCCCGGAAGATGACATGGTGAAAATCCATCATGAACAACATCATCAGCCCGCAAAAGCTGATCATGTTGGTCATCTGGTTTTCGGCGCCGTCTTCCAGAACATCCGCCGTGGCCGTGCTGTTGAAACCGATCATCATCGTCAGAATCGCACCGGCAAATTGCAGGCCCAGCGTGAAAAATCGGGTAATCAGCCCAAAGACCGCGCCGATCAGCGTTTCCGTAAAGATCAGCGCGACGAAAATCGAGCCCCCGCCGCTCACCCTGGGATAAACCGTATCCCAGACGAGCGGCGTGCAGGCAATGGAGACCGCAAACGCGACCAACAGGCGGATCTGGGTGGGAATGCGCGAGGAGGCAAAGCCCGGCATGGTCATGAAACAGGAACCGATACGGCAAAAAACCAGGAACACCGCCAGTACCGATCCTTGCGGATCAGTGATCATGAAATCGATCCCAGAATCTTGATTTCGATGCCCTTGGCCAATTCGACATGTGATAGCACCGGCAGGGTTGCAAACAGGCGTTCAATAATCATGCGCACATAAGACCGCGTTTCCGGCGACGTGACAAGCACGAAAGGCAGGCCGCGGTCCATGAATTCACGGATAACCCGGCTTGCCTGTTCGCTGAACTCTTCCAGCGACCGCGGGTCGATATCGAATTCGACAACCTCGCCCTTGTTGTCGCGCTTGAGGGCCTGGTGGAAGACCAGATCCCATTTGCTGCCCAGACGCAAGACCCGCAGCACGCCATTGTCGGTCAGATCGCCGCACAATTGCTGCGCCATTCGCACGCGCACATGCTCGACGATCTGCTCGGTCTTGCGTACATGCGGCGCCAGTTCGGCCACGGCCTCGAGGATCAAATGCAGGTTACGGATCGACACCCGTTCAGCCAACAACAGTTTCAGCACGGCTTGCAAGCCGGAATAGGACATATGCGAGGAGCAGATTTCGTCTGCCAGCTTCTTATATTCAGGATCGAGCCGATCGATCAGGATTTTCACGTCCTTATAGGACAAGAGCTGCGGCAGATTGTTGCGGATAACCTCGCTCAAATGAGTCAGAACGACAGAGACATTGTCGATTGGATGGAAACCTTCACGCTTCAGATCTTCGGTAAAGGCTTCCATGATCGACACGGCTGGCATGCCAAAGGCGGGTTCGCGAATTTCGTCGCCGGGAATGCGCGGCTTGCGGCCATTGCCGGTGACAACAAGCACTTCGCCAACCCGCAACAGGTTCGAGGCGATGGTCGTGCCGTGGACCCGAATATGATAAGACTTGTCCGGGATGGCGATATCATCCGTCACCTTGATTTCAGGCACGACAAAACCGTATTGGCTGGCGAATTTCTTGCGCATCTTGCCGACGCGGAAAGCAAGTTCCTGATGCGAGCCAAGCAGGCGGGTAGAAACCAGCTTGCCGAGCGCCAACTCGATCTCGGAGGTTTTCAGCACGCTCTTGACCGAATCCTTTTCGGCTTCCTTGTTCTGAATAACCTTCTTTTCCTCGACCTGGCGCTTCGCAAGGTTGACGGCTTCCACCTGGCGGGGAATGTACCAGCTGCCGAACGCCATGATGCCACCCAGGATCACGAAGGGCAGCAAGGGCAGGCCCGGAATGATCGCCAGAAGGAACATCAGACCGGAGGCAACCGACAACGCGCGCGGATAGCCGCTCAGCTGGTTGATGACCGCTTCGTCCGTGGACCCGGCATTGCCGCCACGGGTGACGAGCAGGCCGGCGGCGAGCGAGACGATCAGAGCGGGAATCTGCGAGACCAGACCATCGCCCACCGAAAGCTTGACGAACACATCGGCTGCTTCGCTGATCGGCATGCCATGGCGGAAGTAACCGATGATAATGCCACCGAAGATATTGATGGCGGTGATGATCAGACCAGCGACCGCATCGCCGCGCACGAATTTCGAGGCACCGTCCATGGCGCCGAAGAAGGAGCTTTCCTGCTCCAGTTCCTTGCGCCGGCGTTGTGCTTCGCTTTCCTCGATGATCCCCGCCGAGAGATCGGCATCGATCGCCATCTGCTTGCCGGGAATGGCATCCAGCGTGAATCGGGCGCCGACTTCCGCGATACGGGTGGCACCCTTGGTGATGACGATGAAGTTGACGGTGACCAGGATCGCAAACACGATCAGACCGATCACGAAATCGCCGGACATGACCAGGTTGGCAAAACCGGCAATGACACTGCCCGCCGCATCATGACCCTGATGACCATGCGACAGGATAACCCGGGTCGTCGCGATATTCAGCGACAGGCGCACCATGGTCGAAATCAGAAGAATGGTCGGGAAAGAGGAGAAATCCAGCGGCCGTTGTATCCAGAGCGACACCATCAGGATCAGAACGGAAAGGGCAATGGAAAACGCCAGCCCCATATCGATCAGGAAGGGTGGGATCGGCAGAAAGAGAATGCAGAGAATAGCGACAATGCCCATGGCAAAGCCGATTTCTCGGCCGCGATTATTGGCAATTGTCGGAAGTGAGGTCGTCGGTGCTTGCGCCATGTCCTGTTCCGTCTCTTCATGAGAAGGCTGGCGGAACGAGAATCCGCCATTATGGCGACAGGACTAGCGGACAAAGCTTGCGCGAGGATGCCCTTATCTCAAGGCGAATGTCTCAGGCCGAACGGCTGCGGATTGCTTTAAAACCCTGATTGGACCCGGGAAAACACCAGATTGGCAAAAATCGAAATTTGGGAACCCACGAAGGGAGCGGAAATACCGATCGTCACCATGATCGCAACGATTTTCGGGACGAATGTCAGGGTCATTTCCTGGATCTGGGTCAATGCCTGGATCAGGGCGACCACGACGCCGACGATCATCGCCGCCAGAACGGCTGGCCCCGAGGCAACCAGCACGGTCCATACAGCGGCGCGCATGATATCGAGGGCATCAGCTTCATTCATCAGCATTCCTCCAGCGACATCATGCCGCCTGACACGACTCAATTGATAAAGCAAAATTCCTCAAATCCCAATCGATTTGAGGAATTTCACAGTCGTTAAAGCCTTTTGCATTTTCCATCTCGACCGGTTCCGGCAGAATGGAAATGACCGGTCAGGAGCCGCTCGAGAAGTTGACGCCGGTCTGCAACTCTACTGTGCCACCGCTGCTGGTGGTGAGTGTCACGGCGTCATCGGCGACCTTGACGTTGGAGACAACACCCGTCGTTTCGCCGTCCGAGCTTGTCACCGTCTTGCCGACGATATCGCCAGCCCGTGTCAAGGCTTCCGCCTGCAACATGGAGCGCAGCAAGGTATTGGTCTTGATGGATTGCTCGACCTGCGAATAAGTTGCAAGCTGAGACACCTGCTCCGTGGCAGACATCGGATCCGTCGGGTCCTGGTTCTGCAACTGCGCGATCAGAAGCTGAAGGAAGCTGTTATAGTCCATGGATGCGTCTGCCGCGTCCGAGTTGGCGGATGCGTTGGCGAACGGATTGGTATAAGTCGCCGAACTCGAAGAGGACGAGGAACTCGTTGATGTCGCTGAGGTCGTCGCGTCTACCGCCATGGCGCAATCTCCTTGCGGATCTGTTCGATGGTTGCCGGTGCCATTTCCTGGTTGTTCAGGATACGATCCTCGAGCGGATAAAGACCGCGAATGGCCTTCAACGCATCGAAGGCGCGTCCTGAGACAACCTGGGCATCGATCCGCTTCAGTTCGGCCAGGATCTCGTCATCCTGGAAGCAGGAGAGCAACATCACGATCGACTTGCGGAACATGGTCATCGTCTGTTCCTTGCCTTCCGGATTGATGAGAATCATCTGGGCAATGAAATAGAGCTGGCGGAGCGGGGTATTGGCGTCTTCCGGCTGGAGCACGTGGTTTTCCAGCAGAAAGGTTACATCGTTCAAGAATTCGAGGGCAACCTTCCGATCGACGCGCAAAACGGCACCATTGATAAAGATTCGTTCCCCGGATTTCAGCGAGATTCGCAAGGTGCTCTTCATTTAAGTCCATCCCTGATGATGGTGGTTACATCGATTATGCCTTGGTAATTGTCGGATTCCCGCTTTCTGATGCGGTCACATTCCTTCAATATCCAAAGGGCAATTGAAATGAGATTGGCGCGGAGTTCCGTGCCAAGCTGGTTGTCCGGCTGCTTGAGATCCTCAATGAAGCGGATCCAGACGCGGCACGTATAGTAAAGAGCCTCAATGCCTTCACGACCGTATCGTCCGGCAGTCCGGGCCTGGCTCAGCAAGTCTATCGATCTGTCGAGAACCTGGCGCTCACGCTCCTTAGCGTCGGCAACCCCATCCTCCATAATCTCATTGTAGGAAAACTGGTACATCTAGATTTCCTCTACTCCACCCCACCCTTGATCATCAAAGGTAATCCACAAGGCTGAGCTTCTGCAAGCGTGCGGTCAAGGTGTATGACGTCTCGACCAAAGATTGCAGGTTGTTCAAACGGGTCGATGCTTCATAGGCATCCACACCGGTCAAATCGCTTAATTGGTTTTCAATAATGTCCTTCTGGGACGTTAAGGAATCGTTTGCATTGGTGACCCGTTCCTGGGAAAGGCCCAATTGTGTGCGCTCGTCATTGATGCCGGAAACGGCAAGACCGGAATATTCGATCGCCTTGGAGATCATCGCATTGCGGGTTTCGGTCGAGTAATTGCCATTCAGCATTTCGCTGCCGATCACCGAAACAAGGCCCGTATAGCGGAAGCCATCGGAGTTGGCGCTGGATGAGCTTTGAATAACTTCGTTTTTGCTGATCCGGCTCGACATTGTCTCATCGGTGGCCGCCGACCAATTGTCCGTCCAGTCCGCCCCGTCAAAGGATGGCTCAAGGACGTTCTCCATGAAATCGTCCATCTGATCAGCGGTGATGCCACTGACGCCATCATCGTCAGGCGACATGCCGAAATATCCGGAAAACAGATTGTCGAAATTCTGCTTGGCGTCCGTTTCATTATCGTCGTCATCGATATAGTAGTAATCGGTGATCGGCTTCACATCGGTATTGATGCCAGAAAACAGATATTCACCGTTCACAGAGGTATTTGCGGCGTCAATGAAGCTGTCCATTGCGCTTTTCATGGTCTTTTGCGCGGAGTCCAGCGTCGTACTGTCAGTGCTGGTACCAAGACCAACCAGCGTCGACTGCATTGTCGTTGCTGCCGATGCAATCGTATCCAACGCCGTCTGAGATGCATCGAGACGGGTCGAGACGATGGAATTGGTGTCCATCAGTGACTGCAAGCGCAGAGAATCCCGGTTGAGATCCACCGCCGAAGAAGTCTTGGCGCCCAATTCTGTTCCGACATCTGCGTATTTGCCGGTCGTCACTTCTGTCTGAGCATCCGACATCTGCTTTTGCGCATCACTGATCGTGAGACGCATCGCGTTCTGGATGGTAAGACTGGATATGCTCGATGTCTTCATGGCTTATGCGATCTCCAGGAGGGATTTCAGCATCTCATCGACAGCGTTCATCAGCTTGGTCGAAGCCTTGTAGGACTGCTCGATATCGAGCATCTTCGACAGTTCTTCATCGAGATTGACGCCGGTCTTGTTCTGATAGGCTTCCGTGGCCCGCTGCGACAAGGCGGATTTGGTTTCATTGGCTGAATCTGCCGTCGAGCGATAGCTTTCGAGCCAGCCGACGGAGTTCGAGGCATAGTCAAGGACATTGGAGCTATCCCCGAGGCCTGCCGATGAATCGAAGTCCATGTCATCTTCGAAACCCGTGACCAAATCGTCGAGCAATTCCGAATAGCTGACACCTTCCGTCGTATTCCAGGTATAATTCGAGCCATTGGCGCCGCCGTCCCGCAACAGGGTTGGATCGCCATCATCCGCGGTTACGTAAGCACTGTTGACCTTGAATGATTCCGAAATACCGGAAACAAGCGTTCCATCTTCCGGCGTCGTGCCATCCTCCCATGTGAAGAGGCCCGGCATGTCATTGTCTTTAGTCGATGGCTCCGTTTCCGAAAACATCTTGATCAGCGACCGTGAGGTCTCATCCAACTGCTGCTGCATCTGCGGCGCAATCGAATCGCGGATCTGCAGATTGGCGGCGATCGACCCTTCCGCCGTGGTGTTTCCACCCGTACCGGCCTTGACGGGAACCCCATCGATATAGACAGAGTTGCCCTCGGTCGAAGCACCGTAAGCGCCGGTCGAGTCGAATGTCACCGTCCTCGGCTGCTTGTCGAACAACACGGTGCCATCATTGGTGTACAGCGCCATGTCGTTGTTATCGCGCTTGACCGACGATACACCGACAATCTTCGAAATATCTGAGACGAGTTTGTCGCGCTGGTCGAGGGCGTCGTTGGGATCGTTCCCTGTCGCCGTCGCCTTGACCACAGACTGATTGACGGTCTCAAACTGCGACAGAAGATCGTTGAGCTTGTTGACATCGTCCTTGATGGCGTCGTCGGCCTGGGCCCGGACGTTACTGATGCCCTCGGCCGTATTGTTAATCGAGGTGGCGACATCCTGGGCTGCGCTGACCGCCGTTTCCGCCAGGGACAATTCACTGGGCTGCGCGGCATAGGATTGCATCGCATCCCGCAGCTTATTGATATAGGTCGACGGTGACGATTCGTAGTCGTTACCGCCGAGAAGTGCCTTCAATCGGTCCAGACCGGTATTGAGCGTATCCTGCCCTTCCGCCTGGGACTGCCCTGAAAGCATCTGCTTTTGCAAGACGGCATCTTCGGAGCGGGTCGTAACGACCTGCGCTCCTCCGGTGCTGGTCGAAATAGTGGCAGCGTCACGCTTGACGTAACCTTCCGTCTGGGAGTTGGCAATATTCTTCGACAGAACCTGCGACTGGACGCCGGTATTGCCGAGAGAAGTTGTTGCCGTATTCATCGTTGACGAAAGAGACATGACACTGCCTTTAAAAGAATAGGATTACCGCTTCAGACTGATCAGCGTATCCAGCATATCCGCCGCCGTCTGGAACACCTTGGAATTGGCGCTATAGCTGCGTTGGGACTGGATCATGTTGGTCAGTTCCGTCGCGAGATCGACATTGGAACTTTCAAGCGTCTTGGAATTGATGCTGCCGAAGCTGCCTGTATTGGCAAAGCCAACCACGACCGTGCCAGCATCGGCCGTGACCTGATAGGCCGTACCGTTGACCGATTTCATATTGTCGGGGCTGGCAACCGTGGCCAGCGCCACCTTGTAAAGATTGGCGCTCGAGCCATCCTGATAGGTCGCAACGATATTGCCGCTGCTGTTGACCGTGACGGAGGATGCCGCGCTGGCGCCATTACCATCGACGTCGCCAGTCGAGGAGTTTGCCGCAGCCAGCTGAGTCATATCCGACATATCCACCTCGATCGTCTGAGGCGAACTGGTCGTGCTGTCGGTAAAGGTAAATGTCCCGCCACTGGAGACCGCGCCATCGGAATCGAAGGTCAGGGTCGTGCTGCCGAGAACACCATTGGTATAAGGGAAATTAGTCTCGTCAGTTGCCTCGCTGGTGCGGAAGATATCCGCCTGCCATTCGTTGTCGGCGGTCTTGGTATAGTAGATGTCATACTGGTTGGCATTGCCAAGGCTGTCATAGGCCACCATGGAACTCTTGAAGGTCCATGTGGCGCTGGCGCTGTTGCTGGACGGCAGATCGCTGGTCACGGTATCAGAACCGGACTTCAGGTTACCGTCGATCACTGCATTGGTCGTGGCATTGGCCGAAATGCTGCTGTCCTGGATCTTGACGGGTTCGAGACCTTCGAAACCGTTGATAACGGAGGCCGGCTCGCCATTTTCGTAGGAATAGCCCAGCAGGGTGTAGCCGGCCGAATTGACCAGATACCCACTGTCATCGGCCTGGAAATCACCTGCCCGTGTCAGGAAGACGCTGCCCGCTGCATCCTGAACCACGAAATAACCATCGCCCTTGATCGCCAGATCGGTTTCCGACGTGCTCGACTGATAAGAGCCTTCCTCGGAAATGCTGTTGACCGTGGTCGTTTGCACGCCACCGGAATTATAGGTTCCACTGCCGGAGGAGCCGACCACCAGGCTGGAAAATGCGGTTGATACCCGCTTGTAGCCTGTCGTATCCGAGTTTGCGACGTTGTCGCCGACCGTGCTCAGCTTGCTGGCCTGGGCCTGCAAACCGGATACGGCTGTATTCATGCTGCCTGAAAGGCTCATACCACGTCCCCATTCGATCGTCGTGTGAGAAGATTATGAAGTGGGCCTTGCGTGAAGCTGTTTGAAAAAACGCTTAAGAGCACATTTGGCTGCAAGGCCCTGAAAATCTGGCGGCGAGGCCGCCAGATTGTTATTTCCAATCAATGCAATATCCGAGGAACCGCTTGGAATCGACAGGGTCGACACCAAGCTTCTTGCGCAGTTTCTTGCGCAGCTTGCTGATATGGCTTTCGACCACGTTCTCTTCGACTTCTTCGTCGAAGATGCCATAGATCGCATTGAAGATCTGAGACTTGGACACGCGCCGGCCGCGATTGGCGACTAGATATTCCAGAATGCGGCGCTCGCGGCGCGGCAAGGGGAAAATCTCTCCGCCGATCTCGGGATCGCGGCCATCCGAATAAACGCGGATCGCGCCGATTTCGGTATAGTTGGCCACAGCCTTCAGGCGCCGCCGAATTGCCGCAGCTCTCGCCAGGATTTCCCGCGGGTGGACCGGCTTGCGCACCACGTCATCCACGCCACTGTCAAACAGGGCAAGTGTTGCTTCCAACGATGGCTGGTCACTGACCGCAATCACCGGAGCCGTCGTACGATCCCGGATGGCCCGTGGCAGATCGCCTGTGCGATCTCCCTGACCAAGCAGAAACGCTTCCACGGCTGCAACATCGCTATCGGCTGCCGAGGCAACCCATTCACCAAATTCGATCGGGTCAAACCCGGTCGAAGGTATTCCTTCACGTCCAAATAAAGACGTGTATCCATTCTTAACGAGCTCGCGCTCATCAACCACTACGATCATTCGTCCGCCTCCGAATCAGTGTGGTGCTTCAACACGACAATGGGTACGAATCGGGGGGTAAAACGACAACTGTAGAAAGTTAATGATAGTTATTAATAGTTGATTAAGATTTTAGGGGTGATTTGACCTACATCTTGTGTCATCGCCGTTAACCACATACTATTTTTCTGTGAAAAAGGTTAACAAAACGCTTGCAAAGCCGCGAGCACATGAAAAAATTATTCGATGCTAATGTGGGCAAGATCAGGGCAGGCAATCAACCAAAGATTGTTTTTGCTGACAGAATGGCATTGTGATCTCTGACAGAGAAGCCATCATTTCCGGCGTGTCAGGTTGTTATTGCTGACAAAATTGCCGCGCATTCGCGGTCCAGTTGCCGTATCCGGTTGCAACGAGATTGGCGATAACCCGACAAACATAGCGCTTTTGGGCTGGATCGTTGTTTGGGCCTGCATGATAACGCGCAACTGCCATTGTCCAGGTTTCGTGTCTTCCATGCAACGCAACCAGGAATTTTGCGGCATATTCGACGTTCCGTTTCGGGTCGAACATCTCTTCGAGCGAGTGGAAATTCTCGTGATGGAAATAATGGTTGATCTGCATGCAACCAATATCGATCAATTTCGCGCCCTGCTGCTTGGCCAGCGCGAAGGTTTGCATGGCATCTGTCATGGAATCGGGGAACAGGGCCTTGCCCTCGACATTGAGAGCGTAAGGCTGAAGTGACCCTTTGCGTCCGGTTTCCGTAAGGCCAACCGAATAGAGGATCCCCTCGGGGATCCCATATTTGGCCGCAGCATTGCTAATTTCGCGCTCGCATAATCCTGCTGAAGCCGAAGCATGGCTCTCGTTACAGGTAAAGCTGACCGCTGCCGCCAGAAGCATTGCCGCCGGTGCCCACCGTACCAGAACGTGCCGCATCATCGACTGGACCTCCGGATGTCTGTCCATACACATCAAAAATCGGCTGCGCTTGTGAGCGGTTACCGCCCTGGCTGGAACTGCCGCCGCCCTGCTGCATGCTCTGCTGATTGCTGCTCTGGCTCTGGGAATTGGTCTGGTTGGCGTCATTGCTGGGCTTTTCAGTGCTGGCTATGCTGATCTGGACGTTGTCAACCGAGAAGCCATGGCTCTTCAGCGCTGCGACAAGACCGTTCTGGTCTTCGTTCAGCTTTCGATAAGCCGCGCTGTTTTCAACCACCAGGCTGACCGTCAATTCGCCATTCGTCAGCTTCAATGTCGCCGTGACGCTTCCCAGATTTTCCGGCGTCATCTTCAGTTTGAGCGTGTTCATCGTTCGATCGGTGCTGATCTGTTCGCTGGCACTGAGCTTATCGGAAGCATGACTGTGCATGGCCTGCGCCCAGGAACTGTCACCGGCCATGGATGCGGCAATATTGGCGCCATTGCTGGTATTGACCGGGGCGATAATGCGTCGGCTGTCAAGCACGCTGACATTCTGCAACGGATCGATACCGGTCGTTGCTGGCTGGCTCGCGGTGTCATCGGCAGGCGACGCCGAGGCATCACTGCTGGTGACCAGATGGAGGGCATCGGCAGCACTGCTATCCTTGACCGTTTCCTTGGTCGCCGGTGAAACGGCATCCTGCTGCCCCGACTGGAGAGACTTCGCCTGCTTGGCAAAATCAACCTCTGGAGTCCCCTGGCCGATCTTACCCATCTTGCCGTCCTGCGACGCAACCTGGCCGGCGACGGCGGTCAATGCCGTATCGCCGTTACTGGTGGCCGACTCGGCGGCTAACTGGCTGTCTGCCTGACGGGCAGCTTGCTGCAATTGTCCGGCGCTCAAATCGCCCAACAATGTCAAGGCATCCTGGGCGCCCGTCGCTGCCTTTGGCTCTGCAGCCGTGTCTTTGGTATCGTCGGCGGCAGGCTTTGCCGTCTTGGAGCTGTCCTTGGTCTGGGTTTTCGTAACCCCCGGCATATCTGACTGAGCCGCCGCCGTAGCAACCTCCTCATCGGTCGTTGCCGACTTGAGTGCTGCCAGGGCCGCGAGCAAAGGTGTGCCATTTTCCTGCCGGCCTTTGACGGCGATCTTGCCGGTATCACCTTCAGCACCTTCAGTCTCGGCAGCGAGCGCCTCTTCCGCATTTGCGCCAGCAGTAGCAGCCTCAGTCGTGACGTCATCCTGCTGGGTCAGGGCAGCAACAAGCTTTGCAAGCATCCGGCTCTCATCCGTCTTCTCCCCGGAGGAAGATGCGGTCTCTGTTTGCCCTTGTGTCTGGCCCTGCGTTTGGGTCTGGGCTTGGGCTTGGGTCTTGGTCTGGTTCGCCAAAGCCTTGGCAATCAGTGCGGCAGCCTTGGAATCGCCAGCCCCTATCACCGCATTGCCGGCGGTTTGCGACGGTGCCTTACCATCATCGCTGGCGACAGTGGCTTCATCATCAGCGGCATTACCCTGCTCCGCCTCGGCCGAATGCTCCTGATGTGATGTAGTAGATGTCACTGTGGACGTGGTCGATTTGGTCGATGACGATGAAACCGCAGTTGAATGGCTCTTCGTCTGGTTCTGATCCACAGGAGCATCGTCATCGTCTGCTTTTTGCTCCTGCGCTTGGCTACGGTCAGCCGTATCGGCCAGAGCGTCCAGAAAACCCTTGCCCGCGCCCTTGCCTTGATCGGAACGGCTGCTGCTATAGGCTGGCGAAGCGGCAGAACCTGCTGTGATAGTGGCATCGATCATTTCGTTACGCCCTCCCCCTTCAACATTTTATCTATTTCTTCAAGTTTAGATCGGCCACCGCTCATGAATGTCTGGAATTCCGGATCGGGCTTCTGCTTTGCATCTGCCGAGGCCTGATTGACCGGCGCCGTACCAACCCCAGGATCGGGGGCTGCATTCGCCTTGGCATTGGCCGGCGCGCCCGGGTCCTGCTGATCGGACACATTTGCCGGTGCATCTGGGGCAGTATCGTCCCCGGATGGCGGCGGCGTGCTTGGCGAGGCCGATGGGCTTTGCGGCGCGGTGGGCAAGGTGATGACCTCCTGCGCGACGGCCCGGGCTGCTTCCAGCAAGGCGTTGTCGGAGGCCGACAGCTGATCTTTTGGCAATTGTGAGATCGTGCTGAGCGCGTTTTTGACGTCGGTGGTCGAAATCAACGCCGCGCCGCCATAAAGCAGCGCCTGCGGATCATTTTTATCTGGCAGGCCCGCCAGGCTTTGCGCCTGGCTGGAGGCAAGACTGGCCAAAGCCTGATTGCCATTGATCGTCGCGCGGCGCGCGATGCGCAGATAGACTTCGCGCTGACGATCCGGATCCATGGTCGCCAATGTCGCCAGAATATCGTTTTTATCCAGCTCCGAGAAATGATCGACCACCAATTGCACCAGAAGATCGGCAAATTGGCTGGCATAGGGCGAATAGAGAAAGCGGCGGGCATAGCGATTGGCATACGCCATGGCGCGCGCATTCTGGCCGGTATCCATGGCAATCTGGAAGGACCGCCGCAAGGCCGCTTCCTCGACAATGGTGCCGGGCGCAACAAGGCGGGCGATATCGAAGAATTTAAGGGCCGCAGCCGGATCTTTCACCAGCGTGACATTCCCGGCCACCAACGCGATATAAGGCCCGACCCGACCGTTCTGGTAGAGCGGCACCATCTCGCCAAGCGAGCTTGCCACCAGCACGCCTTTACCATTCAGGTATTTTCTCAACATATCGCTGACGCGGTTGTCGAAATGACCATCAACGTCGCGGGCAACGAGATAGTCCAGCGTCGCCGGATTGCCGCCGCTCATCGTATAGATCAGCGCCGCATCGACATTGCGGGGGTCTTCGAAATCTGAAGGCACAGCCGTCCGCAGCCGCTTGTCGATCCGGGTCAGAAGAAAACGCTGCATATCCGCAGCCGAATGGTCACCGCGGACAACCGAATCCTGCACAAATTGCAGAGAGCGCAACATCAGATAAGGCGGCAGGTTATCACTGTCTCCGCCTGCGGGAAGGCTGGTGGCAGGTCCGGTTGTGCCAGCAGCAGGAGCCGTGTTCGGTCCATTGCCTGCAGGAGTATTTGGTCCTGCCGCATATGCCTGATCCGCACAGGCAACAGGGCCGCCGACAGCCAGGGTCAGCAGCACGCCATAGACGGCGAAGCTGGAAAATCCATATCTGGCACCCAGGGATCTGCGCGCGGTCATCACCTTACTTCTGGTCCCCCTGAACAAGGATCTCGATCCGCCGGTTTGCAGCGGCCAACGGGTCCTCCGGCTTCAACAGCCGGCGATCGGCAAAGCCGGACACCTGGGTAATACGGTTTTGTGCAAGTCCGCCGCGCACCAGCATGTAATAGGCCGAATGGGCGCGTGACATCGAGAGGCCCCAATTGTCGTTATCAGGGCCTTTGTATTGGCGAGCGTCGGTATGACCCCTGATGACCACGGCACCCTGGCGCTCCGCCAGCAACTTGCCGATCTTTTCCATCGCCAACACCATTTCCTTGCGAGGCACGGCAGACCCGACATCGAACATTGGGGCCTGGGATTGGTCGGTCAGTGTTATCAGCAATCCGCCTTCAGCTGGCTGCACAATCAACCCTTCGGCCAATTTACCCGCCACACCACCGATTTCGGAGGCGATCTGCTGCTTAAGCTGGTCCGCCTGCTGTGTCTGGTCGCTATCGGCCGATGCATTCTGCTCTTCACGGGCAACCTGCTTGGGATCAGGCCGCGCCTTGGGAACGGCAATTGCCACCTGCTGACCGTCAATTTCGACCTGCGGCTTTGCCTCAGGTTGAGACTTCGACGGGGAATTGGCCTGCGCTCCATCCGGTGCAGCGGCGGCCGCTGCGGCAGCAGCCTGCTGATCGACCGGTTTTTGCGCGAACGGATCGGGCTTTGCCTCCGCCTCGGCCACGGTTTGCTGTTCGTCAGGCTTGGCTTTACCAGGCTTGCCCTGCGCCGTCTGCATCTGTTGGCTCCAGAAATCCGGATCGAACGGGTCGCGGTAAGCCTCGCCGCCCGACGCGCCGGTGGACGGGCCGGATTCGCTTGCTCCGCCTTCACCTTTGGCGCTGACATTGGCCTGCTGGCCAACTTCCTGGGCAATTTCGGCCAGGACCGAATAGGGATTTTCGAACAGGTCCGCTTCCGAATAGACGGGCTTGTCGCCCGAGGTCGAAGTCATGTCCTCGCCGGTTGCCGCCGCCTTGCCGAGCGTCTCCTCCTCGGCCTTGATTTTCGAGCGTTCCTTGCTTTCTTCGCCCTCAGCCTGATCGACCGGCTTTTTCACGCCCTTCTCGGTTGGCTTTTCATCCGCCAGCTTGATCGGATTGAAATAGCTGGCAACCGAGGCGGTCGTTTTCTCATTGGCGGCATTGACCAGCCACATGACCAGGAAGAAGGCCATCATCGCGGTCATGAAGTCGGCATAGGCAATCTTCCAGGCGCCGCCATGGGCGCCATCGTGATCGCCGCCGCCATGCCGTTTGATAACGATGATCTCGTTCTTGCCGTGGTGGTGATTTTCAGCGTCGCTCATGCCAGAACTTTCTTCAGACTGGCCGTCCAGGCGGAAATCCGGGTGACCAATGCCGCGCCACCGACATCGACCGTCAGGTCGAGATCATTGGCCTCGACATGTTTAAGCAACAGGTCTTGGCCTTCCATCAGGTCGGCAAGCTGCTTGAACAGCGCGGCAGGTCCGGTAACGGTGATCTGCCCTGCGGCTCCCTCCAGGACAGCGGCCTTCAACAGGCCGGAAATATCCTCCAGCGCCTTGTCGACAAGCAGATCCGATAGCAGGGGCGCCAATGTCTCGACCGTCTGGCTGCCAACAATGCGCGACAGGTCCGAGGCGATCTGCTGAAGCCCGTCGGCAATCACCCGCGCCAGCTCTGCCTGATGCTTTTCCGTCAGTTCCTGAAGTGCTTCGGCATGGGCTTTTTCGAGAATGCTGAGCGCTTCGGCGTGACGTTCATCCGCCGCCTTGACCGCCGCGTCATGGCCATCCGCATAGGCATTCTGTCGCTCTTTTTCCACATCCACCGGATCGGGCTGAGGAAGCTCAAGCACCGGCATATCCGGGAACATCAGCGCATCATCGTTGAAACTCATGGCCTCCGCAGCCATCGGCGCTGGCGGCGGTGCAGAGAAATCCTTCAAATAATGAGCGAGCGGCATCGTCATGTCATTTTCTCCCGGGTCTTGCGACCCTTATCGCCGATACCGCACCTATGGCGTTATCGGCGCACAATACCTTCAGCCGGGTAAGGCCCAAAGCTTAAATCATCCACCTGATATACCCGGGATCATTTCCAGGACCCTTTCAGGACATGCAGGATGTCACAGGCGGCCCGATCTCCCGCATGACGGCGAACACAAACACCTGTTTCATAATGTCGAAGCTAGGCGGCCAAACTTGCGCGAGGATTTTCTCAAGGCGGTCAGGCGTGCCGATTGGCATTCACCCTGCATAATTTACTGAAATTGAGCAGGTTCAGGACGAAAATGCCCCGGCGGATTTTGCAGTTATATCGGCTGCATCCCCTGAAAATATGTTGGACCGCGCCAGGGCAGTTGCGCGGTCCAACGATTCCACCAGATGCCGATGACCGGCGGCACGGCAGAAAGCGAAAATTGTAACTCCGGTCCGTTGTCGAAAGACTACTTGAAGAGCGTCAGGATGTTTTCGGCATTGGTATTGGCAATCGACAGCGCCTGGATGCCAAGTTGCTGCTGCGTTTGCAGTGCCTTGATCTTGGTGGATTCCTCGTTCATATCCGCATCGACCAGACGCCCGACGCCCTTGTCGATCGTATCGCTGAGGTTTTTCACGAACGTATCCTGGGAATCGATACGGCTACTGATCGCACCCAAGGTCGAAGCAGAATCGGTCAGATCCTGAAGCATTTTGTCGACGGCTGAAATCATGCCATCGAGATCGTCGTTGGACATGTCGGTGGTCAGGGTGATTTCGGTGCCGGTAGCAGCCGTCACGGAATCCGCGTCCAGCAGGTAATAGGTGCCCGTGGTGGTGGTCGTGCCGTAGGCCCAGGTCGCAACCGTGGTCCGTGTCAGGATGCCGTTTTCAGCATCCTGGGTATCGATCAAGGTCGATTCGGACGTGTTGAACTTCAATGTCGTGACCGACACCGTACCGTCGCTGGCGCGGTTGAAGGAGGCAACCATTTCCTTGGTGGTGGGCGGATTGGTCGATTCGTTATACAACCAGTTTTCGCCGGAGAATGAAGCGGATTCGGCAATGGAGGCGAGCTGGTTCTTCAGCTCGTTGATTTCCTGGTTGATCTTGTCCTTGTCCACGCCCGGTTCGCGCGCCGCCACCAGTTTGGACTTGATGGAGCTGAGCACGTCGATACTGGAATCCAGACCAGTATAAGCGGTATCTGCTTTTGAAGCAGCAAGCCCCAGAGCATCCTGAACCGTGGAAAGCGCCTTGTTATCGGAGCGCATCGTGGTCGCAATCGACCAATAGGCGGCATTGTCTTTGGCGCTGTCGACTTTATAGCCGGACGAGATTCTGTTCTGCGTCGTCTCCATGTTCTGGTCGATGCCACGGAGGGTCTGCAAAGCCGCCATAGCGGAGGTATTGGTCATAATGCTGGTCATAGAGTGCCCCATGAAGGTGAAGGGACATGCCGGATTTATGGAAGACACCGGCAACGCTGGTCTGCTTCATGCACGTCGGCTACGCTCTTGCCCTGGTAGCCAACCCAACGTTGTTCATAGATTATTAACCTTGAATTAGTTAACAAATGGTTAACCAGGTTAGCAAACTTTTAATAAACGTAAACGAATTCCTAATTTTTTCAAGACCAAAGAAAAGCGCGCATGAAAAAAGCCGCAGCGTGTGCTGCGGCTTTGATAAACATCGTGGGTCCAACCCATCGGGCAAGAACCATTCCTGGCCTTCCAACGGCGGTCGCCTCTGGCTTTGTGAGAACCCCAAGCCATTGTTGCGGCTTTGAATTTTTCTTTTGAGAAGGAAGGCGTAAGGGCCTTCGAACCCTTATGTTATTTGAACAGCGACAGAATGTTTTCGGAGTTGGAATTGGCGATCGACAGGGACTGGATGCCCAGCTGCTGCTGCGTCTGCAACGCCTTCAGCTTGGTCGATTCCTCGTTCATGTCCGCATCCACCAGACGGCCGACACCCGTGTCGATCGTATCGCTCAGATCCTTGATGAAGCTGTCCTGCAACTCCAGACGCGACGTCATCGCACCGATGTTCGAGGCCGCATCCGTCATATTGGACAGCATCTTGTCGACTGCTGCAACCATTCCGTCGATGTCATCATCGCTGGTCGTTGAGGACAACGTCACCTCAGTGCCAGCTGAAGCATCAGTCCCTTCAGAGTCGATCAGAAAAAAAGTGGCTGTGGACGTGGTCGTCCCATAGGCATAGGTGGCGACGGTCGCCTTGGTCAGCAAACCACCCTCAGCAACCGAGTCATTGATCAGGATCGAATCAGATGTATTGAAGGAGATCGTCTTGATCGACACATTGCCGTCAGCGCCACGAATAAAGGAGCCAACCATTTCCTGGGTCGTTCCAGCGGATTCGCTATTGTCATACAGCCAGTTCTCGCCATTGAACGACGCGGACTTGGCAACAGAGCCCAGCTGGTTCTTCAGCTCGGTCAGTTCCTTGTTGATCTTGTCCTTGTCCACGCCCGGTTCGCGCGCGGCAACCAGCTTGGCCTTGATGTCGGAGACGACATTGATCGCCGATTCCATGCCGGTATAGGCGGTATCCGTCTTGGCGGAACCAAGGCCGATGGCGTCCTCAACAGCACCAAGCGCCTTGTTATCCGAGCGCATTGTCGTGGCTATCGACCAATAGGCCGCGTTATCGGATGCATTTTCAACCTTGTAGCCGGACGAAATTCTGTTCTGCGTCGAGTTCATGTCGTCGGAGATCGACCGTAGGGTCGAAAGTGCTGAAATTGCAGCCGTATTTGTCATCAAGCTCGTCATAAAAGTGCCCCTTGAGGTGATTGCTTTGGAAAGGGACAGACCGGATTAAGACCGGCAACATTGGTCGGCTTCATGCCCGCCAGATCTCTATCTGCTTGTCTGGCCCAGTGCTTTCGTGAGCACAGAAAACACCATCATGGTTAACGAAACCTAAATTTAAAAAAACATTAACCATAAAACCAGGGCGTGCGGAGGTGTTACAGCCATCTTTCCGGATCAGCGCATTAATTTTCTCTCTACTTATCAATTACTTGAATTACCGCGCCACCTGCCATCCCAAAGAACGAAATTTTGTAATTCCAGGAACCGGCATATTTGATAGACCAACCTTCCAGTGTGCTTTCTGCCCTAAAAAAATAGCCGGGCTTTCGCCCGGCTATGCATTTGGTGATTCTCGACGCCCCTAGGCTTAACGGAACAGCGACAGCACGTTTTCGGAGCTGGAATTGGCAATCGACAGGGACTGGATGCCCAGCTGCTGCTGCGTCTGCAACGCCTTCAGCTTGGTCGATTCCTCGTTCATGTCCGCATCCACCAGACGGCCGACACCCGTGTCGATCGTATCGCTTAGATCCTTGATGAAGCTGTCCTGCAACTTCAGGCGCGCAGTCGTCGCACCGATGGTGGCTGCAGCATCCGTCATATTGGACAGCATCTTGTCCACCGAGGCAACCATTCCGTCGATGTCATCATCGCTGGTCGTTGAGGACAACGTCACCTCAGTGCCAGCTGAAGCATCAGTCCCTTCAGAGTCGATCAGAAAAAAAGTGGCTGTGGACGTGGTCGTCCCATAGGCATAGGTGGCGACGGTCGCCTTGGTCAGCAAACCACCCTCAGCAACCGAGTCATTGATCAGGATCGAATCAGATGTATTGAAGGAGATCGTCTTGATCGACACATTGCCGTCGTTGCCACGGACGAAGGAGCCAACCATTTCCTGGGTCGTTCCAGCGGATTCGCTATTGTCATACAGCCAGTTCTCGCCATTGAACGACGCGGACTTGGCAACAGAGCCCAGCTGGTTCTTCAGCTCGGTCAGTTCCTTGTTGATCTTGTCCTTGTCCACGCCTGGTTCGCGGGCGGCAACCAGCTTGGCCTTGATATCGGAGACGACATCGATAGCGGCTTCCATGCCGGTATAGGCCGTATCCGTCTTGGCGGCGCCAAGGCCGATGGCATCCTCAACGGCACCAAGCGCCTTGTTATCCGAGCGCATTGTCGTGGCTATCGACCAATAGGCCGCGTTGTCCGACGCGCTTTCGACCTTATAACCGGAGGAGATCCGGCTCTGGGTGGTGTCCATATCGGAACTGATCGACCGCAGCGTAGAAAGTGCTGAAATCGCAGCATTGTTCGTCATAATACTTGTCATAGGCGTTGCCCCTTATGGAACTGGAAACGGAAGGGACATCCCGGGCTCCTTCCCGGCGAACGACGGCTCCGCTTCATGCCATTAATCTTTTTTAAACAAGAGATTAATCCGTCGTTTTGATGTTTCTATTTAAAACGAATTAGGTTAATTCTTGCTAAATCACGAAAAAAAATTATTCAAAAAATTTTATGAAATGGTGATTCGTTTAACGATAGCCAGCAACCGGAATTCTATTCAAAAGTACGGCCATGTCCCAGGGCGTCGTATGGCCGTTTGATCAGAAACAGGTGCAATCCAAAATCGTACAGCGGCACATTGCGGATCAGGAAACCAAAATAGCCGGGCTCATCACCCGGCTATAAAAGTGCCCATGCTGTGGAATTGGATCCTTAACGGAACAGCGACATAACATTCTCGGAGCTGGAATTGGCGATCGACAGGGACTGGATGCCCAGCTGCTGCTGCGTCTGCAACGCCTTCAGCTTGGTCGATTCCTCGTTCATGTCCGCATCCACAAGACGGCCGACACCCGTGTCGATCGTATCGCTCAGATCCTTGATGAAGCTGTCCTGCAACTTCAGGCGCGAAGTCGTCGCACCGATGGTGGCCGCAGCATCCGTCATATTGGACAGCATCTTGTCCACCGAGGCAACCATTCCGTCGATGTCATCATCGCTGGTCGTTGAGGACAACGTCACCTCAGTACCAGCTGAAGCATCAGTCCCTTCAGAGTCGATCAGAAAAAAAGTGGCTGTGGACGTGGTCGTCCCATAGGCATAGGTGGCGACGGTCGCCTTGGTCAGCAAACCACCCTCAGCAACCGAGTCATTGATCAGGATCGAATCAGATGTATTGAAGGAGATCGTCTTGATCGACACATTGCCGTCGTTGCCACGGACGAAGGAGCCGACCATTTCCTGGGTCGAGCCAGCGGATTCGCTATTGTCATACAGCCAATTCTCGCCATTGAACGACGCGGACTTGGCAACAGAGCCCAGCTGGTTCTTCAGCTCGGTCAGTTCCTTGTTGATCTTGTCCTTGTCCACGCCTGGTTCGCGGGCGGCAACCAGCTTGGCCTTGATATCGGAGACGACATCGATAGCGGCTTCCATGCCGGTATAGGCCGTATCCGTCTTGGCGGCGCCAAGGCCGATGGCATCCTCAACGGCACCAAGCGCCTTGTTATCCGAGCGCATTGTCGTGGCTATCGACCAATAGGCCGCGTTGTCCGACGCGCTCTCGACCTTATAACCGGAGGAGATCCGGCTCTGGGTGGTGTCCATATCGGAACTGATCGACCGCAGCGTAGAAAGTGCTGAAATCGCAGCGTTGTTCGTCATAATACTCGTCATAGGCCTTGCCCCTTGAATGACACATAGGAAGGGACATTCCGGGCTATCCCCGGTGAAATTCGGCTCGCCTCATGCGATTAACATTCAATTAACAGGTTAACCCGCCGATTTCGATAGCCTGTTTTAAAACATATATAGTTAAAAATACCCTAATAACGGATTTATTTATTAATTCAAATAAATTTACTCCGAAACTACTTAGTTAACACATCGTTAAATTAATGAAAAATTAAAAAGGCCGGACATTCCGTCCGGCCTCTTGTATTGAAACGACTATATCTTCTCTTAGCGGAAAAGCGACAAGACGTTCTCTGTGCTGGAGTTGGCGATCGACAGCGCCTGGATGCCCAACTGCTGCTGCGTCTGCAACGCCTTCAGCTTGGTCGATTCCTCGTTCATGTCCGCATCAACGAGCTTGCCGATACCGACATCAATCGTATCGCTGAGATCTTTTGCAAAGCTGGACTGCGATTCGATCCGGCTCTTCGTCGCACCGATGGTGGCTGCAGCATCCGTCATATTGGACAGCATCTTGTCCACCGAGGCAACCATTCCGTCGATGTCATCATCGCTGGTCGTTGAGGACAACGTCACCTCAGTGCCAGCTGAAGCATCAGTCCCTTCAGAGTCGATCAGAAAAAAAGTGGCTGTGGACGTGGTCGTCCCATAGGCATAGGTGGCGACGGTCGCCTTGGTCAGCAAACCACCCTCAGCAACCGAGTCATTGATCAGGATCGAATCAGATGTATTGAAGGAGATCGTCTTGATCGACACATTGCCGTCGTTGCCACGGACGAAGGAGCCAACCATTTCCTGGGTCGTTCCAGCGGATTCGCTATTGTCATACAGCCAGTTCTCGCCATTGAACGACGCGGACTTGGCAACAGAGCCCAGCTGGTTCTTCAGCTCGGTCAGTTCCTTGTTGATCTTGTCCTTGTCCACGCCTGGTTCGCGGGCGGCAACCAGCTTGGCCTTGATATCGGAGACGACGTCGATAGCGGCTTCCATGCCGGTATAGGCCGTATCCGTCTTGGCGGCGCCGACGCCAAGTGCGTCCTGCACGGCAGACATCGCCTTGTTATCCGAACGCATCGTCGTGGCAATCGACCAGTAAGCTGCGTTGTCGGATGCGTCCTTGACCTTGTAGCCGGAAGAAATGGCGTTCTGCGTGTTCTCCATCTGCGTGCTAATCGAGCGCAGAGTGGAAAGTGCCGAAATGGCCGAATTGTTGGTCATGATGCTTGTCATCAGATCTGTCCCTGTGGTTACACAATACAAAAGAGGGACATGCCGGACTATATACCGGCAGAAGCGATCGACATCATGTCAATTAACTAGAGTTTGTTTAACTCGCCTCTAATCCGCACATAACCACGCACCGCTTTAAGGTTAGCTCAACAGGATTGGTAAAAGAAACATTAACAATGCCAAAAACGCCCACGAAGGGGCGCAATTCGCAAACACGCTGTCCTATGGTTTATAAACCCTCTATTTCTAGGGGCGCTGTGGCTTCAGGAAAAAGAGCGCACCAAGCTGCCGACCAGAAGGTTCCAGCCATCGATAAGCACGAAGAACAGGATCTTGAACGGCAGGGAAATCGACGTCGGTGGCAACATCATCATGCCCATGGCCATGGTGATGGTCGAGACGATCATGTCGATGACGAGAAAGGGCAGGATGATCAGGAAGCCGATTTCAAAGCCGCGCCGGATCTCTGACAGCATGAAAGCGGGGATCAATACCCGATAATCGACCTTGCCTTCAACGACCGCCGTCTGTCCGCGCTCATTGGCGAGATCGATGAACAGCCGGAGGTCTTTTTCGCGGGTATTGTTGGACATGAAACCCCGGAAAGGCTCGGCAATCCTGGGAACAGCTTCGGCCTCGGTAATCTGGTTGTCCAGAAGCGGACGCACACCGTCGCGCCAGGCCTGGTCCATGACCGGCGTCATGACATAAAAGGTCATGAACAGGGCAAGACTGGTCAGGATCATATTAGACGGCGTGCTGGATAGACCCATGCCGGAGCGCAGAATAGAAAAAGCGATCACAAAGCGCGGAAAGCTCGTCACCATGATCAGGATGCCAGGAGCAACCGAAAGAACCGTCAGCAGACCGAAGGTGCGGATAATCCAGGCCGCGACGGAGCCGTCGACCGGCGCCGTCAGGAAATTTGACGGCAGCTGCTGCGCCTGAGCCAGTTCCGGGGCCGCTATCATCGCGGCGATCAAGATAAGGGTTCGAATCATTCGATGACAAACGTCCTAAACAAAAGCTTCGATACCCGTCCTTCAGACCGCACGTCAACTCGCTCGCGCAGATCGTCCTTCAAATAATCGAAACCGCGTGGGCCTTCGATCTGTTGCAGGGACACTGTGCGCATATAGGCCATCAGATCCTGATGGATATCCTCGGCCAGTTTCGCATCGACGGGACCATTGAAGACCAGAGCCACCTCCAGCCGGACCCAGCTTTCGGAGGGATAGGCAAGGTTGGTGGTGACGGGGTCAAGCTGGACGATGCCATTGGCCTCCGCCGGTAATTTCGGCAGGCCGGTCTCTTCTTTTTCGCCTTCCTTTTTTTTGCCCCCGTGCTCCTCACTGGCCTTCTGCTCTTCCTTGGCCACCTTCACCTTGGGCGCAACCATGGTGCCGACCAGCCAGCCGGCACCTGCACCGACAACGGTCAGTCCCGCAAGTGCAGCAATGAGCAGAATGGGGGAAGCCTTTTTCGAAGGGCCTTCCAGCGCCGGTGCATCTGCCATGGTGGTCTCCATCCTGCAGCATCGCCCTTCGATCGCCCTGGATCTGAAGGGTCATGCAAAAAACAAATCGGCATATTTTCGCCAGCCGATCGCAATCAGCTGGAACGCATCATACCAACGGCCAGAAAAACAGGCCGTTGGTAAAAGACAGCATCTTTGTCGCGTCGTCAGAACGGCGAGAACATGTCGACGACCTGCTGGCCGACCGGCGGTTGCTGAACTTCGGTCAGACGTCCCTTGCCGCCGTAGGAAATGCGGGCCTCGGCAATCTTCTCATAGGAAATGGTGTTTTTGGCATCGACATCCTGCGGACGCACGATACCCGCGACATTCAGAATGCGGACTTCATGGTTGACGCGCACTTCCTGGGAACCGCTGATCAGTAGATTGCCGTTTTCAAGAATGCTGGTCACCACAGCCGCCACCATCAAGGTCAGCGTTTCAGACCGATCCACCGATCCCTTGCCATCGGAACTCGAATTCGAATCTGTGCTCATGTCGCCGGACGAATCTGGCGGTGTGATGCCGAACAGGTTGATCACCGTCGACCATGTCAACGATGTCGAGTTCTTGCGGCTGCGCGACGTGTCGTTCTTGAATTTCGCCTTGTCGGCAATCGAGATATTAACCGTCAACAGGTCGCCGACATTGATGGCGCGTGAATCCTTGAAAAGCGCTGCCTGGCTGTCGTTCCAGAGGGAATAGCCGTTGCTGACAGCCTTGGTCTGTTTTGGATAGCTGGCAAGCTGAGGAGCCTGATTGTAACGCAAGCCGCTGCCCACCGGGCTCATGGCCGGGGCATTGCCGACTTCTTCCAAGGTCTTGTTCCCACAGCCGGTGAGGATAACGGCCATGAAAACCACAGCGCTACGCTTTATCATGTGGGTTCCTTCGAGGTATTGGGATCAGCGGCATTGGACATGATGCCGGCGACGAGCGCGGCTTTTTCGGGGTCCATCTCGCTGAGAATCAAACTGGATTGCTTGGCCGGAAGCTTCATGATGATCGCTGCGGCCAAAAGGGGATTGACCTTTTCCAGCTGCGGGGCAGCGGCATCCGGCTTCATATTCTTGTAGACATCGGTCAAACCGGCTTCCGCCTTTTGCAGAAAGTCGTTTCGACGCGCCAGCCAGTCCTGATATTCGCGCTTTCGCGCTTCAAGCACGGCAATGCGGTCATTGACATCCGATTGCAATTTTTCCAGATCCTGCTTTTGCAGCAGATAGCGCTGGTCGCGGGCCGGATCGGCGATGTTGGTGCAAAAACGCTGGATGTCATCGGCGCTGGTCGTGCCGGTGGAGCCGGTATTGGCGGCACGCGCCGGGGCCGCCTGCTGGGCGCTGCCCGGCAGGGCCGAAACAGCAAGAACAGCGCAGGCCAGGGCCAGAGCGCCAAGACCAGAATATCTTAGACCGGCATAGTTTGCGAGGGAGGCTGTTGATCTCATTGCAGGACAAGCTCCGCTTGAAGTGCCCCTGCCGACTTGATGCCTTGCAGGATGGCGATGATACCGTCCGGCTTCACGCCGATATTATTCAGGCCAGCCACCAGTGTGCGCAGATCGGGTCCATCGACGATGGCAACCTTGTCACCGGTTTTCTGCGCGGAAATATCCGTCTGCGGCTGCGTCGCTGTCGTACCGCTGGAAAAGGGCTGCGGTTGAATGACCTGAGGGGTCTCGTTGACCTGCACCGTCAGCGTGCCGTAGCTGACGGCGACCTTGGAAACACGCACGTCGGCGCCGATGACAATGGTTCCTGTCCGCTCATTGATCACCACCTTGGCTGGCGTATCGGTCTCCACGACAAGGTTTTCAATATCGGCCATCAATTGCGCCAGATCCGCCGTGCGCGGTTTCTGGATCACCACTTCCTGACTGTCGCGTGCCTCGGCAATCGGAGCGCCGTAGGTGGCGGTGGCATAATTGTTGATACGCCGGGCCATGCCGAGCGACGTCGAAAAATCCGGATTGCGCAATTGCAGCACGAGATTGACCGAATCCTTGAATTTGGACGGAAGTTCGCGCTCGATGATCGCGCCGTTCGGGACACGGCCAGACGTGGTGACGCCTTCGGTCACCGTGGCGGCCTGACCCTGGGCGGTAAAGCCGGAAACAACCACAGACCCTTGTGCAACGGCGTAGATCTGACCATCGGCGCCCGAAAGCGAGGTCATGATCAGCGTACCGCCGCGCAGCGAGGTGGCATCTCCCAACGAACTGACCGTGGCGTCGATACGGCTGCCAGGACTACCGAAAGGCGGAAGGGTGGCTGTGACCATGACGGCGGCGACATTCTTGGCCGAGGACTGACCGCCCTGGGTGGAAATCCCCAGATTCTGGAGCATGGCGCGCATGGACTGGTCGGTGAAAGGCGAGGAACGAAGACTGTCGCCGGTGCTTTGCAGACCGACGACGAGACCGTAACCGATCAACTGGTTATCACGGCCTGCCTGCAGGGAGGCAACATCCTTGATGCGGGAGCCCTGTGCCAAGGCAGGACCGGCAGCCGCGAGAAGGAAGCCAGTAAAAATCGAGAAAAGCAGAACCCGGATACTCATTTTGCCATCACCTGCACAGTGCCATCCGCCAGGACCGTTCCGCTGACGATCTGGCCGGAATCGAGATTACGGACGCGGATGACGTCGCCGATATTGGCATCGTCCATCGGGCTGCCCGACGCAGAAATGGTGAGGTTGCCGATATTGAAGATCAGCCGCAGCTGCGATCCGCGGATGACCGCATAGGGGCGTTTCAGCGTCGCCAACGGAATAGTGCGACCGGGCAGCAATGTCTTGGTCGAGAGCATGCCGACCACATCCGCCATGTCAGAGGCAAAGCCGCCGGCAAGATTGGGATTGGTCACCTGAACCCGATCCAGTTTGTTGGACGAAATCGCTTCGCCTGGATAGATGGTGTCCGTCGGAACGATCGCATAACGATCCCGCGCCGCTGACGGGGCGGCGGCGAAAGCCACCAGGACCGTAACGGCCACCCCGGTCAACATGAACATTCTCTTCATATGGCGAAACATCATGTTTGCCCCTTTGATGTTTACTTTAGGTTCTTGCTGACGATCTGCGCCATTTCGTCGGCGGTGGTGATGACCTTGGAATTCATCTCGTAGGCGCGCTGGGCCGAAATCAGGCTGGTGATTTCCGTCACCGAGTCGACATTGGAAGACTCCAGATAGCCCTGTTTCAGATAGCCATAGCCCGCGTCGCCGGGCACGCCGTTGATCGGATTACCGGAGGAAGCCGTTTCCTCGAACAAATTGTCACCAATAGCCTTCAAACCAGCCGGGTTGACGAAAGCCGACGTTTCCAGCTGACCCAGGGTTGTATAGGTGGAAGAACTACCCTGCAAAACCGAGACCTCACCGGATTCGCTGATCTTCACTTCGGTCGCATCCGTCGGGATGGTGATGTTTGGAATGATCTTATAGCCTTCGGTCGTCACCAGGTTGCCGTCGGAATCCTTGTTAAGGGCGCCAGCGCGGGTGTAGAATGTGGTGGCGCCGTCAGGGCTCTGCACCTGGATGTAACCGCGTCCAACGATGGCAACGTCCAGTTCGTTCGAGGTCTCCGACAATTCGCCCTGCTCGTTCATCGTCCGAACGGCTGCTGTCTGCACACCAAGACCGATATTGGCGCCTTCCGGCACCGTCGACTGGTTGGCGCGGTTTGCGACGCCCACAGCCTTTTCGGTTTGATAGAGAAGGTCCGAAAACTCGGCGCGCGACTTCTTGAAACCGGTCGTATTGATATTGGCGATATTGTTGGAAATGACCTCGAGGTTGGTCTGCTGGGCATTCATGCCGGTGGAGGCAATTGCGAGAGCTCTCATGTGCTGCTATCCCTGAGGTTAAATCTGCATTTTTGTGATGTCGAGGAAGGCCGAAACCAGCTTGTCGCGCAGCGCAATCGCCGTTTGCAGGGATTTCTGCGCAGACATGACGGAATCGACCACTTCGCGGGTACTGACCTTGCCGAGCATGCCGTCGAGGGAGTTGCTTTCAGCGGTCTTCAGGTTCTGCATCGCATCGTTCATCACGCCGCCGACGACATCGCTGAAGCTCATGCCCGTCGCAGTGCCCGGTGTCGCGTTCTGCGCCGTGACGCCCGTCTGCGTGCTGAAGAGCGAATGTGTACCACCGAGCGAGGCCGTGCTTGTAGCGTCGGTGCCTTCCGTCATGCTCGCTGGGACGAGAGAGCCAACTTTGCTAATGGAATCAATCATTGTGAGCTCTTCAGCAGGTCGAGGGTCGAGGTAATCAGGTCACGTGTCTGCTTGACGGACTGAAGATTGGCTTCATAGGTGCGGTTGGCTTCGCGCATGTCGGCCATTTCGATCAGCACGTTCACATTGGGCATTTTCACGTAGCCCTTGGCATCGGCAGCCGGATTGCTGGGATCGTATTCTTCCGCGAAATTCGACTTGTCGAAGCCAAGTTTCTTGACCTTGACGATTTCCGTGCCTGTAGCGCGGTCCATTTCGGACCCGAAGGTGATCGTCTTGCGCCGGTAGGGATTGGCGCCGGGCGTGTCGCCGGTGCTCTGGGCGTTGGCAATATTTTCCGAAACGATCCTGAGCCGGGTGGACTGTACATCCAGTCCGCTGCCGGCAATTTTCAGGGCCGAGGTGAGAGGATCTGTCGCGGTGACGGAATCCATGGTTTACCCCTTTACAGTCATCAGCATCATGCGATTAAAACTACTGACGAGGTTGGTGTTGAGCGAGTGCTGCCGCTGGATCTCGCCCATCTTGGTCATCTCATCGGCCAGCGCGACCGAGTTTCCCGACACCTGAACGCCGATTTCGCCATTCAGAGGCGCCTCGCGGATATCGACATCCAGATCGGTGTTCAGATCGCTCGAGGCCATATGCTTCGAATTGGTCCGCGCCATACCAAACTGACGCACGTCCAGGATGGCATTGAAGGGCGTGATGTCCTTCGCCATAAATTTCGGTGTATTGGCATTGGCTATGTTGCCGGCGATCACTTCCTGGCGCAGGGAAAGCCACTCGGCCTGCCGTGATGCCACATCAAAAAGCTTTATCGGTTCCATAGAGTTTTCTCCAATTTACACCCTGGAGATTAGGCCGGTAATCTTGCGTGGGACTGACCGCAAAACCGGCCTTTCCTACAATCGTTAACTTTTCCTAAGATCCAATTTAAGATTTTGAAACAATTGTATATTTATCGAGGATTGATCGCCGGACGGTCGCAATTTCAGCCCTGGACGCCAAAGCAAAAAGCCGCCCATGGGCGGCTTTGAAAAGCACACTGGATGCGGGGTGAAAACAATGGTCGGCCAAGGCCCACACTTGGTCCCGGCCCGCACGCGCAAGGCCGGGCTACTGGTTTTCGTAGATCGCGCCGGTGCTGGTGATGATCACCCATTTTCCATTGCGTTGTTCCAGTGTCGCAACCCGGCTATTGTCGGGCAGGACGGAGCCGACCTTGACCATGAACATGCCGGAGGCATCCTCGATCATGGCGCGACCGTTGGAGACATGCAGCAGCCGGAAACCGCCCCCGGGAAAGGGCTGTTCGATCTTCAGGGGCTCACCATCGGGATCTTTGCGCCCGATATCGGACGCCGTCGCCGTGGTCAGCGGGTCGAGATTATCAGGAACTTTCTGTTCGCGCTCTTCGCGGGCCACCAGGGCCATGGGAGACACGCTGAACACATTGCGCGCATCGACCTGCGGCAAGTCGCGGGTCCGGTCCATCGGCTCGACATGAATGCCGAATTTATCGGGATTGAAAAACACATACCACGGAAACATCGCCGCGCTGCAGGCCAGCACGACGCCAACCGCCGCCAACATCCTATCCATCGATGACGCGCCCGACCGGCGGGGCGTACGAGGCCGAACCACCTCGTCGGCATCGCTGTCTAACGGATCATGTTCTTGATCTTGCATTGCTGTTTCCAGAATTATTGGCCGCCTTCAGGGCATGGGCGAGGTCGGCATAGGCATCGACGACAGCCCTGTCGGAGGGAGTTTGCTTCAGCACTTCGTAAAGGATCGGAACCTGCTTGATCGCCATATCCAGATCGGGATCGCTGCCAGCGCGGTAACCACCGATCAGCCGCAGATCGCGCGTTTCCTCGAAACGGTGGATCAGCGTCTTCAGGCGCGACACGAGCTTTTCCTGGTCAGGTGTCCAGGCCTTGCGCGCCAAACGCGAAATCGAGGCCAGCGGATTGATCGGTGGATAGCGCCCTTCTTCGGCCAGGCTGCGGTCCAGAACGATGTGGCCGTCGAGAATACCGCGGGTACAGTCGGCAATCGGGTCGTTGTGATTGTCACCATCGACGAGGATGGAAATGATCGCCGTGATCGTGCCTGTTCCCTCTTCGCCGGGACCGGCGCGCTCCAGAAGCTTGGGCAGCTCGGTAAACACCGAGGCAGGAAATCCACGGGCAATCGGCGGTTCGCCGGCGGCTGTCGCCACTTCGCGGATGGCATGGGCGAAACGGGTAATGCTGTCGGCGATGAACAGGACATTGTCACCCTGGTCACGAAAATGCTCGGCAACGGTAATCGCGGTCAAAGGCGCCATCTTGCGCAGCATCGGGCTCTCGTCACTGGTTGCCACGATCGCCACGGTCTTGGCCATGTTGTCGCCCAGCGTATCCTCGATGAATTCGCGCACTTCGCGGCCACGTTCGCCAACCAGCGCAATCACCACCTTGTCAAAGGCGTCAGCCTTGGCGAGCATGGAGAGCAAGGTCGACTTGCCCACGCCGGAGCCGGCAAAAATCCCAAGGCGCTGGCCAAGGCAAAGCGGCGAGAAGATGTCGACCGCCTTCACGCCGGTGCGAAACCCGGTCTCGACGCGCTTGCGCCCCATGGACGAAGGCGCGGTATTGGCAATAGAGCGGCGCACCAGACCCGGCATGACCGGCCCCAGCCCATCAATCGGATCACCCAGCGCGTTGAGCGTGCGGCCACACCAGCTATCCTGGGCGGCGACCCGGAAGGCGCCCTTGCGGATGACCGTGTCGCCGATGGCAATCGGCTCGCCCGGCTCGATAGGGCAGACATAGGCGAGATCAGGCTCGACCCGCACCACTTCGCCCAGGTGAATGCCGGTTGGACTGCGATGGGCAACAAAATCGCCCAGATGCAAATGGCGCGACAGACCCGTAACCGTGTAATGGCCAGCGGCAATGGTGCGGACATGTCCGCCATGGGCGACGGAATAATCCGACGTGGCATACCGCTTGGCAATGGCTGCCATGGCATCCAGCTGTGTATTCCTGTCGATCCGGGGGGTGAATTCAACGGTCATGGGAAGACGATCCAGTCAGCGGTCATTTGCTGCCGCCCAGCGTCTTGATCGTTTCGCTCATGCTGTTTTCAGTCTGGCTCATCGATGCCGAAATGCTTTCGAAAGCGCGGCTGACCTGGATAAGTTGCGTCATCTGGCTGATGCCATTGACGTTGGATTGCTCGACGTAACCCTGCATGACGCCGATTGTCGCATCGTCGACGACGGCCTGCGGCCGGTCGGTGGTGATAACGCCACTATTTTCGGTGCGCAGATAGCCCTTGGAAATATCCGCCGTGAACAGGCCGATCTGGCTGATCTGGCGGCCGTTCTGGTTGATCGTGCCATCGGAGCCGACATGCGGCTCACCGCCATTGGGATCGAGCTGAATAGGTCCGCCACCGGCATCCAGAACCGGATAGCCGCGCACCGAGACCAACTGACCGGTGGATGTCATGGTAAAACGACCGTCCCGGGTCAAGGTCGGGCCGGCCGGCGTATCAATGCTGAACCAGGCATCACCTTTGACGGCAAAATCCAGGCTACCGCCGGTTTGCAGCATTTCGCCGGACTGGGTATTGAGATAGTCGTTGCCTTGAGAAACAAATGCGACCTTGGCATTCTGATCGTTGCCGGTCCGGCTGACGATTTCGTCGAATTTCACCTCGGTGCCGCGAAAGCCGACCGTATTCACATTCGCCATATTGTCGGCGATGGTGGTGAGACGTTTGTCGAGCGCCCGTTGCGACGACAGGGATACATACATGCCGGATTGCATTAAGAGTTACCTCCAAGCCTTGCGTTCGTAACCAAGACCAGCAGGCCTGACGTCCACCGCCATTGTTCCGTCATGCAGGATCATTCTGCTTCGGGGTACAGCGTGTTTTTTGCGGTCCGTCACGGTTGCTCGCCTTCCATCATGGAACGTGGTTTACCGTTCATTGACCCTATTCATGCGCGCAAATGCTTGCGCGAAACTGTCTGGATGCAAACCCGTCCGCAATACGTAAACTCGCCTCAGACAAGCATGATTGGCAGGGATCAAATCCGGTGATGGCGGCGGGGTCCTGATAGGCAACCAGGATCATCTTTCTCATGCCCATCAGCCTCACGCCCATCAGCCTCACGCAAGGCAGGCTGCCTATCGGTTGAAGTGAAGAGAAACGTGCGGATGCAGGCGCAATATGAATATTATCATCGGATTCGTTATTACCGTGGGCTGTATCCTTGGCGGCTTCATGGCCATGGGCGGCCATCTGAACGTGCTGATACAGCCTTTCGAATTAATGATCATCGGCGGCGCCGGTCTGGGTGGCTTTGTGATGGCCAACCCGATGAAGATCGTCAAGGATTCCGGCAAGGCGCTGGGTGAAGCGTTCAAACACGCCGTCCCCAAGGAGCGCGCCTATCTGGATGTGCTCGGTGTTCTCTACTCGCTGATGCGCGATCTGCGCACCAAGTCGCGCAACGAAATTGAAGCTCATATCGATAATCCTGAAGAATCCTCGATCTTCCAGACCGCGCCCAATCTTCTGAAAAACAAGGAACTCACGTCCTTCATCTGCGACTATGTTCGCCTGATCATCATCGGCAATGCCCGCAGCCATGAGATCGAGGCCTTGATGGACGAGGAAATCAACACCATCCTGCACGATAAGATGAAACCCTACCACGCCATCACCGCGATGGGAGACAGCTTTCCGGCCATCGGTATCGTCGCGGCGGTTCTCGGGGTTATCAAGGCCATGGGCAAGATCAACGAGTCGCCCGAAGTTCTTGGCGGCCTGATCGGCGCTGCCCTGGTGGGGACCATGTTGGGTATCTTCTTGTCCTACTCGGTCTGCAACCCGCTGACCTCGCAAATCAAGATCGTCCGCACCAAGCAGCACCGCCTGTATATCATCGTCAAGCAGACACTGCTTGCCTATATGAACGGTTCGGTTCCGCAGGTTGCCCTTGAATATGGCCGCAAGACCATTTCCTCCTATGAACGTCCGTCCATCGATGCCGTAGAGCAGGAAATGATGAATCCGGGCGGCGGCAACGAGAAGGCTGCATGACCATGAGCGAGACCGCCCAACCTCAATCCCTGCCAAAACCGATGGACCCTGCCTTGCTTGCCCGCCTTACCGGTGGCCTTGGCGATATGAAATCCGTCGAAAAGCTTTGCCAGGATTTCGGTCAACTCTATAGCGAGTTCCTGCCGGACGTTTTTCACAGCGAAACCAACCTGACCATCGAAGTCGGTTATCTTGGCTTTAAAAGCGGCATGATGCGCGATCTGGTTGTCGGCCTCGGCGATAATTTCGTGCTGGCCGATACCTCTCTGCGCAACTGGTCACCGAATTTTGTCATGGCCTGCGGCAACGGTTTCGTCATCACCCTGATGGAAACCCTGCTCGGCGGCATGCAGGAATTCATCGGCGAGCCGATCAAAAGGCCGCTGTCGAATATCGAACTCGACCTGGCGGTCATGGTCTTTGAACGGATCGCCAATGTGCTGCGCTCCGGCGTCAATGCGACCGGCGGCTTTGAACCGATTTTCGAGCGGCCCCACAACTGGGAAAACCGTCTGCGGCAGGATGGCGAACAGATCGAGGAATTCGGCGCTCTGGTGCATATGAGCATCAAGCTGGGCAAGATCATCTCCGATTTCGCCCTGATCATTCCGCAGAAGACCCTTTTAAAGACCAATGTCACGGCGCCGAAGTCGAAAAACCAGGTCTCCAAAGCCCGCAAGGAATGGGCCGAGCAGCTGGCGGAACAGGTGCGCAAGAGCCAGGTCACTCTGGAAGGCCGTATCAGCCTGCAATCGCTCAGCCTGCTGACGGTTTCCAAGCTTGCGGCTGGCGATGTCATTCCCTTTCTCGAAAAGGGCGATGTGACAGTCGACGTCAGCGCCAACGGGCGCGACCTTTATACCTGCGAATTCGGACGCGCTGGCGACCATTACACCGTCCGGGTGAAGTCGATGCACAGTACGGATAGTGAGCTTTTACGTCATCTCATGAGATGACGATTTTCCCTGTTGCATCCATGGCAGCAGGTTGAGGCAAGTTTCAAAGGGAATAGTATTTGCATGGCTACGAAAAAAACACCTGTAAAAGAAGATGATGCCCTGGCGATGCCATTGGGCGATGCCGATCTCGATCAGGCTATCGATGATCTGCGCGGGGTCTTGAAAAGCGACAGCGATGGCGGCCTGCCGGATATCGGCGCCGACTTCGGGGGAACGGATTTCGCAGCCGAATCCGGCGGCGACTTCGGCGCTGCAGCCGGCGGCCTTTCCGATTTCGAAAGCGATTTCGGCGGCGGCGCAGCCGCCGGGGCCAGTGATTTCGGCACCAGTGACTTTGGCGGCAGCGATCTCGGCGGTGGAGATTTCGGTGGCGGCGATTTTGGCGGAAGCGACTTCGGTGGCAGCGCATCAGGTGGCGGGGGCAGCTTCGATGCCGCACCGGCCCATCAGGCGCCGGGCAGCGCTCTGGAGTCCAATCTCGACCTGATCATGGACATCCCGATTGATGTGCAGATCGTGCTTGGTTCCAGCCGTATGCCGGTTTCGGGCTTGATGAATCTTGAAGAGGGCGCAATCATAGCGTTAGATAAAAAGATCGGTGAACCTGTGGAGATCATGGTTAACGGTCGACGGATTGCCCGCGGAGAGATTACAGTTCTTGAGAATGACGATACGCGATTCGGTGTGAAATTGATCGAAGTTATGAGCACCAAGACGTCCTGACCCCATGAACGGGCCAGAGAGGAAAGACCATGATGGACTTTGACGATTTCGGCGGACCGGTAGCGGGCAAGCCACTGAGCCAGGCCGACAAGGCAGCCGCCGTGTTGTTGGCCATGGGCAAAGGCGTGGCGGGAAAGCTGCTGAAATATTTCACGCAGGCCGAACTGCAGATGATCATCAATTCGGCCCAGACGCTCAGAACAATTCCACCGGACGAACTGGCCGAACTGGTCGGTGAATTCGAGGACCTGTTCACCGAAGGCGCAGGCCTGATGGACAACGCCAAGGCCATCGAGGAAATCCTCGAGGAAGGCCTGACGCCGGAAGAAGTTGACGGCCTGCTTGGCCGGCGCACAGCCTTCCAGGCGTTCGAGACCTCGATCTGGGACCGCTTGCAGGATGCAGACCCCGATTTCATTGCTCAGTTCCTATTGCGCGAGCATCCGCAGACGGTTGCCTATATCCTGTCCATGCTGCCCTCCTCCTTCGGTGCCAAGGTGCTGATCAAGCTGCCGGACAGCCGCCGCGCCGACATCATGAACCGTACGGTCAACCTGAAGAATGTCAGCCCGCAGGCCGCTCAGATCATTGAGAACCGTGTGGTGGAACTGATCAGCGAGATCGATGCGGAACGCAATTCGGTGGGCACCGCCAAGGTGGCCGAACTGATGAACGAGTTGGAAAAGCCGCAGGTCGATACCCTGCTGGAATCGCTCGAATCGATCAGCAAGGAATCCGCCACCAAGGTGCGTCCGAAGATCTTCCTGTTCGAGGATCTGCTGGTCATGCCACAGCGCAGCCGGGTCATGTTGCTCAACGATATCTCCGGCGACATTCTCACCATGGCGCTGCGCGGTGCCTCGAACGAGATCCGCGAATGCGTGCTTTCGGCCATCAGCCCGCGCTCGCGCCGCATGATCGAATCGGATCTGCAAGCTGGAACAGTCGGAATCAATCCGCGGGAAATCGCCATCGCCCGACGTGCTGTCGCGCAGGAAGCCATCCGCCTTGCCAATTCCGGACAGATCCAGCTCAAGGAACCGGAAGGCGACAAGGATACGGCCGCCGCCTGACGTTGCACAAGGCATATGGAGCGTGTGCGACCGTGTTTCAGGCGCAGCTTGCACGCCACTGTTGACAATACCGCTCCCCAGCGATCCGAATGGATTGAAAGAGTTGAAGGCCGGAATAGAGAGCGTTAAGCTTTCTGCTCCGGCCTTTATTCGTTTTATAAAACGCGCAGCGCTGTAGGGCCGGAGATTGGCATGCAGACCCCCATTATAATTTCTTGATGCATCGCATAGGATGCGTGACGCTGTAATCAACCGACCGAGGTCCCGACATGGCAGATGATGAGGACCAGGAAAGTAAAACCGAGAGCCCGTCCGAGAAAAAAATGCGGGACGCGGCAGAGCAAGGCAATTTGCCGATCTCGCGCGAAGCGCCGTTATTTGCGACGACGCTGGCCTTCTACGTATATTTTGTATTTTTCATGCCACAGGGCGTCTCCACACTGTATCAGACCCTGCGCGACCTGATGGAAAAACCGGATCAGTGGATCATCGGCACCGGCACAGACGTGATTTCACTGTTCGTGCATCTGGGTTGGTCTATGGCCGCCATGCTTGGTCCGGCCCTGTTGCTGTTCATGCTGTTTGGCCTCACTCAGTCCTTTGCCCAGCACATGCCAAGCTTCGTTCTTGATCGCATTACCCCAAAGATGGAACGGTTATCGCTCATCGGCGGAATAGGGCGGATGTTTTCAATCATGGGCTTTGTGGAATTCGGCAAGTCGCTGTTCAAGATCATCGTCGTCGCGATTATTATGTTCGTTTCGATGCGCGGCCAGTATTTCGGCACTTTGGATGCAATGCTGTCCGATCCGCAGATCATTTTCGTCAAGCTTTCCGATATCGTCCAGGAAATGCTTATTATCGTACTGTTTGCCACCGGCCTGCTGACGGTGATGGACCTCGGATGGCAGCGATACAACTGGTATCAGAAACTGCGCATGACCCGGCAGGAAGTGAAGGACGAACACAAGCAATCCCAGGGCGACCCGGTCGTCAAGGCGCGCCAGCGTTCCGCCCAGCGCGACCAGGCCCGCCGGCGGATGATGAACAACGTGCCGCGCGCCACAATGATCATCACCAATCCCACCCATTTTGCGGTAGCCCTGCGCTATGTGCGCACCGAAATGGAAGCACCGATCGTGCTTGCCAAGGGTCAGGATCTGATTGCATTGAAGATTCGCGAGATCGCCGAGGAAAACAATATCCCGATTTTTGAGGACCCGCCCCTCGCCCGCTCCATGTTTGCGCAAGTCTCGGTGGATAGTGTCATCCCACCGATATTTTACAAGGCCGTCGCGGAGATAGTACAAAGACTATACGCTGCCGACAGCAAGAACAAGAGGCGGTTACGCTAAAGAACATGAAAAAATGCAAATATACGACTGAACGCGAAAAAATAGTTGCGCAAGCTATTAGCCCTGTCGCCTCAGAACTACGGTTACTGGATGCAGCGGACCTTATATCGCTGATCCGTCTGGAGTTTTTCGGTAATATTGCTGATCTCGTGTCTTCTGCTGCTGAGCTTTACTTTCATCCCGGCACGGTCAATTTCGGTGCCGGAGGCGAATACAAGCTGGATTGGGGCGAAACGCCGGAGGTGGTTTTGGACCTCGAAATCAAACCGCGCGACATCACCATCTATGCACAACTGACATTGAGCCACGACCATGCCGGACTGGAGATCAACCATATCTCCTTCAAGAACCCATCGGCTGACCCGCATGAAAACACCGCCCTTCTGGCGCAATGCATGAACGAGGCCCGCTTCGTGCCTAATCTCCCGGCACCGAGTTTTGTCATGTAAGGGATTATACCCAGAGTCATCGCTGATGACCCTGGGTATTCTATCTATCAATATCTAAACCCTTGAGGCATTTAAGATATTCGAAACTTTCTCAAATCGAGGATGCGTGAGCATCTTCGAGACTTGGTATAAAAACACTGCATAATTTTCTCTTTAAATCGGAATCGGTTTAAAGAGAAAATTATGCAGTAGATATAAAGAGCTACAGCGAACCTTTGTGCGCCATATATGGCGCACGGCGCTGTAGGCCGTATCTCATCCCGGCCCAATGCGCCGTCAACGCCTTGCACGCAAACTTTTCCGGTTTCCAGAGCTTATCTTACTCCCAGGACCTGTCTGGGCCAGAAACTGGCTTTCAGAGGTGCCGTCTTCAGGCTTGGCTGCGCATTCAGCGCGACTCTCGTGCGCCGCTCCAGCTCTCCATCATCCTCGGGCATGAAGATGATGTTATAGCGCTCCGGCCCCATGAATTCCTTGGTGAATTTCAAAGACATCCCGAAATGATTGGCCTCGAAGGGTTCAAGCGAGCGCATCCGGTCGAAATCACCGGCAAAATCCGGCCAGCGACTGGCGTTGAGAATGAGATCGAGGGCAGCATCATAACGCTGCCAGATCTGCTGGCTGGATTTGACCTCGATGACCTTGATCCTGATCTGGGTAACCTGGCCATCCGGTGTCCCCCGCACCACCATGAAGAATGAGGGGGCGTCGCCATCCGGCTTTGCGGCTGGCAGGCTGGTTTCGGCAATGCAATTGAAAATGCCCGGCGAAAAAGGGTTCTGGACCCAATCGGCCGTCCCCAGCCCCGCCGCCTTGATCTGCTCACAAAGCGTCTTGCCGGAAATGCGGAACTTGCGCACCGGCGCAGCAATGTCGAGCAGCGGCGGCATGTCGAAAAACCGGGCGGGCACCATCACCTGCTCGGAGGGCATCTGCGCGGAGGCGAGGCGTTTCCCCCGCAACACGGTCGGTTCCGGCTCCTCTCGGCTTTGCCAGGGCAGGACATCTTTGACGCTCTCGATCAGTTGATTGAGCCGGCGCTGATCGTCTGCCGTCAACACCGCGATAGCAATGCTGCAACAAAACAACAGGAAAATCACGGCAAACAGCCTCAGCCCTCGCCGCCGCATGCGGTGGGCTTCCAGGCTTCCGTCCGGCCTTTTATGGCCCGAAGGGATGACGCGCTGCTGCATCCATAGGTCCGGTCTTCTTCACAATAGGCTTATGCCACAAAATTCCTTGCAAAGAACTATATGATGATGCGAACGATTACAGGAAGATTTTACTCGAGGAAACCGGCACCACTTTTCCGTGACAAACTTCAGAATTTGACGCTGGCCCTCACCGTGACATTGAAGGGTTCTCCAACCTGGTTGGCGTAATTGGTCGAGCCGATCGATGAGGTATAATAGGTCTTGTCGAAAATATTCTTCAAATTCACCTGAAGCGTCAATGGCCGCTCGAAGTTGAACGTGTAGGCTGCGAACAGATCGACGACCGCATAGCCGGGCAGGAAATAACTATTGCTGTTGATGCCTGCCCGCTTGCCCACGGCGCGGATGCCACCGCCAACCTTCAACCTGTTCCCATCGCCACCGATGTCACCGACATCATAGGCCACGGACAGGGCGCCGGTATGGCGGGCAACATTGGGCAATTGCTTGCCGGCATAATCCGGGTCCTCCAGAACCTTGGCATCGGTATAGCCATAGCTCGCAATTACCTGCCAATGATCCGTCAACTGGCCGGCCACATCGACCTCGAGGCCCCGTGAGCGCACCAGCCCCGCCGTCTTGACCACGCTTTCGCCGCCGATAGTCTCGGAATAGGCGACATTTTTCTTGCGGGCGGAAAACAGCGCAACATTGGCGCTCAAGCCGTCCAGCAGCTCGAATTTGCTGCCGATCTCGTAGGATGTCCCCTCTTCCGGGTCGAGATTGCCATAATAGCTGGAGATCGACGACTGGGGCCGGAAGGTCCGGGCTGCATTGGCGTAGAGCGAGATCTCAGGCGTCAGCTTGTAGACGATACCGCCATTGGGAATGAGCGCATCGCCATTGCTATCGGTATTGGCATTGAAGGGGCGCCCCTTACCGGCATAGAGATCGTAATACTGGTAGCGCAGACCGCCGACCAATATCCATTGGTCGGTCAGATGCAGGCTGTCCTGCATATAGACCGAGGCCGTCGACAATTGCTCCGTCTGGTCGCTGTCGGAGGCCGAAACCTTGGTGCATTGCGCCAGATTGCCATAAACCGGATTGTTGATGTTGAAATTGCTGGAATTGGCGCAACGCAGCATGTCAGTGCGCAGCGTATCGCTATAATCATAGGAAACGCCAAACAGCAGGTCGTTCTGCATACCGCCGATCTCGACTTCGCCGGTCAGGTCGGCCCTGACTGCATGATTGTAGCTGGTGGAATATTGCGTGGCATCGGCGCGGCGCGTCACGGCACCGGTTGTGGAATTATAGCCGGTGACGCGGGCCTGATTATCGGAATATTCGTTGCGGCTATAGGCGTAGTTCAGGGACAGTTTCCAGTCGTCGCTCAACTGCCGGTCAATCGACACCTTGGCCAGATCCGATTTGCCATCGGTAATGTTATATTTCTCGTCGAGCCGGGTGCGGCGGCTGAGGTCCACCGCATGGCCGGTGGTCAGATCGAAGATCGTGCCACGGTCGAAGGGCACGCTGTAATCGTCGTGCATATAGGAGACGGTAACCTCGGTATCCTCGCCACTCCAGCTCAGGGATGGTGCAACCATCCATTTCTTGGTCTCACCGAAATTGCGCCAGTAATCGCTCTTCTGGCCTTCCGCGATGAAACGATAGGAAAAGTCTGTCCCGGAAATTGGACCGGTCACATCCAGGCCGGAGGTCGAACCATATTTGCCCGCGCCATAACCGGTTACACTGCTATAGACCTCACCGGAAAACACGTCCTCCGGCTTTTTGGTGACGACATTGACCATGCCGCCGGGGTCGAGAATGCCGTAAAGCGTCGAAGCCGGACCTTTCAACACCTCGACCCGGTCGGTGGTGGCGTTGAAGGAAAATGGCAGCGCGGTCTTCAGCCCATCGGTCAGAATCGAGCCATCGCGATTGTCGCCAAAGCCGCGGCGAATGATGGCGTCCTGCGTGCCGCCCAATGTATTGGCCTGGGTAATGCCGCTGATATTGGCAAGCGCATCGTCCAGCGAGCGGGCACCCTGGTCCTTCAAGACCTCGCCGCTCACTACATTGACCGCCTGCGGCACATCCAGCAGCGGCGTATCCGTGCGGGTTGCGGTGCTGGTGGACAGGGGCTGATAACCGCGCGTCGATTTTTTGTCCGTCACTGTAATGGTCTGAAGCGCCGTCGTACCAGCCGTGTCACCGGCTTGACCGGACACATCCTCGGCCCTGGCTGGCAGAGCGACGGATGCCAGCAACAGCGCCGCCATCATCCGACCACGGCTTTTGCCGTTATCACGCATCTGTCTCGCCGCTTGCCCCACAGCCTTACCCCCAAAATTACAGTGTCATTCGCTTGTTCTCTGGGCTTTTCCAATTGATGAATGTAGTAGTCAACTTTAAAACCTCATAGCTGTCGGGCAAAAAGACCGCTAAAGCCGCGTAGAGACGGAAAACCGGGTGGAAAGCCTGCCCTTTGCGGTTAGGATTCAACGGTTTTTGTGGAGAAATGCCCGGCCTGGACAATCGATGCCGGCGACTACTACAGGATCAGGAGCACAGCCAAGCAATGGGCAGGCAGGGTGAACGGACCGGCAGATCACGGCGCATCGACCGTTATGGCGACCGGCTGAAAAAGCGCCGCGATCAGCTTTCACCTGGTCTGCTGACCGTAGCCGATTATATCGATGGGCATCGCCATGCGGTGTTGAGCAAATCGGCGCTGGAAATCGCCTTCGAGACCGGCACATCCGACGCAACGGTGATCCGCGCCATTCAGGCGCTGGGCTTTCGCGGCCTGGTCGACCTGAAGGAAACGTTGAAAGCCTATCTGGGCGAAACCGATTCCCCCATTGAAAAAATGGCCGCGACCACGGATGGCATCAGCGGCAATAGCGATGCTGCCGTGGATTTCGTGCTGGAAAACCAGCAGACTGCCCTGGCGGCGCTGGCAAGCCCAGAAAACCGGGCCGCCCTTTCCAAAGCCGCTTTGCTGATGGCCGAGGCCCGCGCCATCGGGGTTTTCGGCATCGGCGCATCCGGCATTATCGCCAGTTACGGCGCCCGGCTGTTTTCCCGCTCCGGGTTTCCGTCCTACGCTCTTAACACCACAGGAATTTCGCTGGCCGAACAATTGCTCGGACTTGGCACCGGCCATGTGCTGGTCATGCTGCTGCATGGCCGTCCGCATCGCGAAGCCATGACGGTGATTTCCGAGGCCAAACGGCTCGACATACCGCTGATCCTGGTGCTGGGACAGGCCGAAAGCGTGCTGCGCCAGCACGCCAGCGTCAGCCTCGTCGTTCCGCGCGCCAAAAGCGAGCAGGTGGCGTTGCATGCGCCCTCGCTGATGGTAATCGAAACCCTGGCGCTGGCGCTTTCCGCTCTCAAACCGGAACGGACGCTGGAAACGCTGAACCGGCTGGTGGAGCTGCGCAGCACCATTCGCCCCGACAAGCGTGGTTAACCGCTACAGCGCCGTGCGCCTTATACCAAGGCTCGAAGAGTCATCTTCAATGACTCTTCGTATTATATGGCGCACAAAGGTTCGCTGTAGATTATGCAGCGTGCAGGCCCGGCGCTTCCTGGCCGGTGCGCGCCACATATTCCGTGTAACCGCCGCCATATTGATGGATGCCATCCGGCGTCAGTTCCAGGACGCGGTTGGACAGGGCGGCCAGAAAATGCCGGTCATGGCTGACAAACAGCATGGTGCCTTCATAGGCAGACAGCGCCTTGATCAGCATTTCCTTGGTGTCGAGATCCAGATGGTTGGTCGGTTCGTCCAGAACGAGGAGATTTGGCGGGTCGAACAGCATGGCCGCCATCACCAACCGGGCCTTCTCGCCGCCAGACAGTACCCGGCAGCGCTTTTCGACATCGTCACCGGAAAAGCCGAAGCAACCGGCCAATGCCCGGAGCGGCGCCTGCCCTGCCTTCGGAAAGCTTTCCTCCAGCCATTGCAATACGGTGCTGTCGCCATCCAGCACGTCCATGGCATGCTGGGCGAAATAGCCGAGCTTGACACTGGCACCGATGCTGACCGTGCCTTGATCCGGCTCGGTCGTGCCGGCAACCAGCTTTAACAGCGTCGATTTTCCAGCCCCATTGATGCCCATGATGCACCAGCGTTCGCGCCGGCGGACCATGAAATCCAGCCCCTGATAAATCGTCCGGCTGCCATAGGCCTTGTGGACATTCTTGATATTGATGACGTCATCGCCGGAGCGTGGCGCGGGCAGGAAGTCGAACGCCACCGTCTGCCGGCGGCGCGGCGGCTCGACCCGATCGATCTTGTCGAGTTTCTTCACCCGGCTCTGCACCTGGGCCGCATGGGAGGCGCGCGCCTTGAAACGCTCGATGAACTTGATTTCCTTGGCCAGCATCGCCTGCTGACGCTCGAATTGCGCCTGCTGCTGCTTCTCATTCTGGGCGCGCTGGCCCTCGTAAAAGCCATAGTCACCGGAATAGCTGGTCAGCGAACCGCCATCGATCTCGATAATCTTCGTGACGATCCGGTTCATGAATTCGCGGTCATGCGAGGTCATCAGCAGCGCGCCATCGTAATTCTTCAGAAAACTTTCCAGCCAGATCAGGCTTTCGAGATCGAGATGGTTGCTCGGCTCGTCAAGCAGCATCACATCGGGCCGCATCAATAGAATACGCGCCAGTGCCACGCGCATTTTCCAGCCACCCGACAGCTTGCCGACGTCGCCATCCATCATCTCCTGGGAAAAACTCAACCCATCCAGCACCTCGCGCGCCCGGCCCTCCAGAGCATAGCCATCCAGCTCTTCGTAGCGGGCCTGAACCTCGCCGTAGCGCTCGATGATCGCATCCATGTCATCCATTCGGTCTGGGTCCGACATGGCGCCTTCCAGCTCGCGCAGTTCTGCCGCCACCGTGCTGACCGGCCCGGCCCCATCCATCACCTCGGCGACTGCCGAACGCCCGGACATTTCGCCGACATCCTGGTTGAAATAACCGATGGTGACGCCTTTTTCAGTCGAAACCTGGCCTTCATCAGGCAATTCTTCGCCAGTGATCATCCGAAACAGCGTGGTCTTGCCCGCGCCATTCGGACCGACCAGGCCAATCTTCTCCCCCTTGTTCAGGGCGGCGGAGGCCTCGATGAACAACAGGCGATGGCTGTTCTGCTTGGAGATATTTTCAATGCGGATCATGTCGCTTCAGCCCGGAAAAGATGATTTTGCGCGCCTTATGGCATGACTTGCGCGCCCTGTCGCGCCCATTTCGGCCCAGGGCGACAGGGTTGAGAGCAGGATAGGTACTTGCCATATTGGCCAAGGATGCCTGCTGCCTAAAAAGGCCGGACACGTCTCAAATCCGCCAAATGCCTGATATATCCGCAATTCCAACGTTTTTTGCAGACTGGTTTCTCGTATCGTCCCTGTGGTAAAGGCAAGCATGGACTGACGATTGACTTTGCAAAGTCGTGGTCGAAAAGCAGATAATCATTCCACTTCGAAGCTGCCAACTGGAAAGCCTGAGGAGACCGCCCTAGTGAATTTAGCGTCTATAGCCCGGTATCTCTGGTCTTCTCTGGGGCCAGCCAAGTACAAAAAGACGCCAATTGAACGGCAGATCGACTACCTCAAGTCCTTTGTAAGCTACCAGCCTTCAGGCGGGTCCCCCCGGTGGATAGCATGTCCATGTCTCGGCTTCGCATCACCTGGGTCATCCCGGACTTTAAACCTGGAGCGGGTGGCCACATGACGATTTTCCGCATCGCCAGCTATCTGGAACGGTTTGGCCATGATGTCCGCTTCCTCGTGCAAAATCCGACTGTTCATAAAACCGCCGAGGCCGCTCTCGAAACGATCAATAACCATTTTCAACCGTTTTCCGGATCGCTCGAACTCTTTAGCGGTACAACTCCGCAGGCCGAAGGCGATGCCTTGATCGCGACGGATCGCTTTACCTGCTATCCCGTCAACGCCATGCAGCAATTTACCCGCAAATTCTATTTGGTGCAGGATTACGAACCGTCCTTCTATCCGTCGGGTACGGAAGCCCTGCTCACGGAGGCAACCTACCGTTTCGATTTCGATTGTCTGTGCGCCGGCGATTGGCTGCACAAGCGCATGTCGCAGCAATATGGACGATGGTCGGCGTCCTGGCCATTGGCCTATGATGCCGGTATCTACAATCTCGGCACCGGCACGAAGAAGCGCCGCAGCAAGCGCATTGCCCTCTATGCCCGCTATGTCACGCCACGTCGCGCTGTTGAGCTTGCTTTCATGGCTCTCGATATCCTGAGAAAGCGCAATGTCGATTTTGAAGTCGATTTCTTTGGCTGGCCCCTGGGCAAGCTCAAGGTTGACTTTCCCTATCGCGATCTTGGCATTCTGAAGGGTGAGCAACTGGCGGAGCTTTATCGCGAGGCAACCGTTGGCGTGGTGTTTTCCGCCACCAATCATTCGCTGGTCAACAAGGAAATGATGGCCTGCGGGCTTCCCGTCATCGATCTCGATCTCGATACCGTCCGCTCGATCTTTCCTGACAAGACCATGGCCTTCGCCGACCCGACACCGGAGGGCATTGCCGATCAGATCGAGCGTCTGCTCAAGCAGCCTGAGGAGCGTGAGCGTCTTCGGCAAGGCGGCCTCGATTATGTGAAGGACCTATCCTGGGAAAAATCAGCGCGTCTCGTCGAGGCCGCGATCCGGGAACGCGTCGCCCACGGCGCGCAGCAAGGGCCAAAATCATGAGGAAATACCATTGCGCCGTGGTTATCCCGACAAAGAATGCCATGGCGGTCCTGCCAAAGGTGATGGAAAAGGTGCTTCACCAACAAACACCCTGGCCTTATGAGATCATCGCCATCGATTCAGGGTCTCGTGATGGCACGAAAGAATATCTGCGGAGCCTGGAGCGGGTAAAGCTGATTGAAATCGATCCGCGTGACTTCGGCCATGGCAAAACCCGCAATCTCGGTATTGAGGCAGCCGATGCCGAGTTCGTCGCCTTTCTCACCCATGATGCAGAGCCTGTCGATGCCCATTGGCTGGCGCGCCTGGTTGAGGTCGCAGAACAGGACCCCCGGATCGCTGGCGTGTTCGGACGCCATATCGCCTACGATACCGCTTCGCCTTTTACCAAAAGCGATCTTGATCAGCATTTCCGAGGCTTCCTGCATCATCCGCTGATCGTTCATAAGGACCTTGATCCGGCCCGCTATCAGGCCGATGAAGGCTGGCGACAAGTGCTGCATTTTTACTCCGACAATAATTCCCTGATGCGCAAATCCGTGTGGGAACGCTTTCCCTACCCCGATGTGGAGTTTGCCGAAGATCAATTATGGGCAAAAAGCATTATCGAGGCCGGCTATTGGAAAGCCTATGCGCCAGACGCGGTGGTCTATCATTCCCATGACTACAGTTTCATCGAGCAAATTCGCCGGGCTTTCGACGAATCCCGCAACTTCACCCGGTATTTCGGCTACCGACTATCGCCGCACCTGAGCCAGGCTCTGGCCGGGATGGGAAAGTTTACCTTCCAGGCTTTTCGCCAGAAGATCGATCCGGCCTATGGAACAATTACCTTTAAGGACAGGCTGAAACGGGCCACGCAACGCATCGCACTCGTCGCCGGGCATTGCCTTGGAGCCAATCACGAAAAGCTTCCCGGTTTTTTAACCGATCGCCTGTCGCTTGATAATAGACTGTTCAAGTCCTAAATCGTCCTGAAACGCAAACGTGACATTACAATTTCTCTCACGCCACGTTAACGCCATATCTACCGATGATATCAGCAAAATAAGTGGGATCGGTCTGTGAGCGGCAGAGACTGCTTGACCTTCGCATCGAAATGCGACCTGCGAAGCAGTAATGAGCCACCATGGCTGTTGCCTGTTGAGACGAGGCAATTGAGAATATATGAGCAAAAGGGTATGACCGTTACGGACAAAGGATGTTTCCGCATCGCTTGCGCCAACAGGAACGCAATATGAGCCTTGAAGTCGGGTTTCCCGTTCATGATGCCCAAAAGACCAATCGAGGACAAGCTGGCACCCCTGGCTTGTCTGAGAAAGGTATTGTCGGGAGGCTGCTTGGCCTGTTTTTCACCAAGAAAAACTCTCTTATTACGTTCGTGCTGGTGCCGAGTGTTTTTGCAGCGATCTATTATTTCCTGATTGCCAGCGGCCAGTATATTTCCGAGACCCGCATGATTGTTCGCACCATCGGCGTCAGCGAACGTTTCGACACGTCTGAGCAAAGAGAAGGCCGCTCGATCATCGGCGGCGATTCGCTGACTCAGGACTCCTACATCGTCGCCAATTACCTGAAGTCGCCTCAGATCGTCAGGAAGCTCGACACCGAAATCGGGCTACGCAAATTTTTCCTGAAAGATGAAATCGACCCGCTATCGCGTCTGTCCAGCGAGCCAACATCCGAGGACCTTCATAAATACTGGATGCAGCATGTCGATACCTATGTCGATGGCCCGTCCGGGATTATCATTTTTACCGTTCGAGCCTTTTCGCCCGAGGATTCGGTCAGCATATCCAAGGCGGCCCTCGCCGCCGCCGATGAAATGATCAGCAAGATTTCCGACAAGGCCAAGAGCGATCTGGTCAACCGGGTCGAGCACGACTTGATCGGCAGCCTTGAAGACTATCGCAAGGCGCTGGACGATCTACGGGAATATCAGAACAAGACAGGTATTCTCGATCCGGTTTCATCCGCAAAAATGGTCAGCACGATCATCTCCAAACTGACCGAGCAGAAATTGAATCTGACAATCGATCTGAAATCCCTCGAAGCCGCCAAAGCGGACAATACAGCGCGTGGCAGAGAGCTTCGCCGGTCGATTCAGGCAATAGACGATCAGATACAATTGCGCCAGAACAGCCTGGCGGGCAAGGATATCAACGATCAAACGCAGCTTTCGAGCAGCATGATCGAATTTTCAAGGCTGGAGACACGGCGGATCGTAACCCAGGCGCTTTACGAGGCCACGGTCAAAAATCTCGATACTGCAAAATCCACGGCACTGAAACGAACCACGTTCGTTTCTATTTTCTCGGATTCGCATGCGCCGGAAAAGTCAAAATACCCAGAACGTTTTTCCGCATGGCTCATCCTGTCTGCTGGCCTCTTCACGCTTTGGATGACAGCAACTCTGGTCTGGATGTCTATCGAGGATCATAAGGCCTGACGATGATCACTCTTGAAAACGTGACGAAATATTACAAGACAGCGGCTCATCGCCGGTTTATCCTGCGCAATCAGAGCATGCAGTTTACCGCCGGGCGTTCCTATGGACTGCTTGGGGTGAACGGTGCCGGGAAGTCGACCACGATGCGGCTCATCTCGGGTGCGGAATTGCCAAACAAGGGGCGCATTCATCGACAGGTACGGGTTTCCTGGCCGCTCGGTTTCGCCAATGGCCTGAACCACATGTTGAGCGGAAAGGAAAACCTGAAATTCGTCGCCAGGGCCTATGGCGAGGATTTTCACCGAGTGCTGCGCTTTGTCGCCGAATTTGCCGAAATTGGCAGCTATCTGAACGAACCGCTGCGCACCTATTCGTCCGGGATGATGGCACGCTTTGCATTCGGCCTCTCCATGGCCATCGAGTTCGATTGTTATCTTGTCGACGAAATCACGGCTGTCGGCGACTCGAATTTCCAAAGACGCTGTCGTGAAGCCTTCAGGGCAAGGCGTACAAAATCCGATGTCATCATGATCTCCCACGACATGGACACGATTAAGGATTATTGCGATGTCGCTCTTGTGTTAATTGACGGTCATATGGTGCAATTCGATAGTGTCGAAGAGGGTATCGCCACATATATGCGACTGAATCGCTAGGGTTGTCAGGAAAAGTGGAAGACGTGTCAGAGAAAACAGTGACGGACGACAAGAAAATGCTGGAGGCAGACCTGCCTCCCGTGCTTGCGCGCAGCCAAAAACTGGCCTCTGCGCTGAGTTCCTATGCGCGCGCCCTGACATTCGAAAACCGCAGCCGCCGCAATCTCTATCGGCTTGCAGGTCTTGCGCCGCGTACACGCGACCGGGTGTTTGCCGTCATCTTGATGATCTTTATCGGTGCGACATTCGTGCTGCCGATGAGTGCCAGCATCCTTTACTATGCTTTTCTTGCCAGCCCCGGCTATGCCTCGGAAGTGCGGTTCATTGTGCGCTCCTCCGTTCCGTATCTGTCTCGCGATCGGTATTCGAGCGATACGGTCGAACCAAAGATGAAAATTGTTCAGGACACCGCTATCCTCCTGAACTATCTCAACAGTCCGGCGATCATCCAGGATTTGCAAAAATCTGTCGATCTTCACAAAATTTATGGTCGAGACGACATTGATAGATTTTCTCGTCTTCGCGAAGACGCCACCCAGGACGACATCCTCAAATATTGGAAAAAGCGATATAGTGCCTCGGTAAACACGAAAAGCGGCATCGTTGAGCTGGAGGTCACGGCTTTCACACCACAAGAAGCGCACGACCTGTCAAAATTGGTCCTGAAACTTTCCGAGCAGCAGATCAATAAACTGAGTGCGGGCATGTGGGATGACCTTCTGGTTTCGACACAGCGGGATGTGGACAATGCAACGAAGGAAGTCGGTGAGACTGCGTGGGAAGCTTCGCGATACGCAGAATCAAACAGGCGTTTTCGATGTGGATCTGTCGGCCACCAGCATCATTACCGTGTTGACCAATATCGAATCGAGTATTGCCGATCTGAAAAGCCGTCGCATGGCCCTCAGCCAGAGCGTCAGTGCGAGTTCTCCCCAAGTGGCTGAGATTGACCGGCGTATCGCTGCGCTCGAGGAACAATCCAAAAGCATGCGGGCTAAAACTGCGGGCGTTTCGACAGGCGCAGACGGTAATCTCGCCGATTATTCCAGCGTATTCGAAAAGCTTAACCTTGACCTGAAAATGGCAGAAAGCCGAATGAAATCGGCAATCAGCGACTTCGAGAAAGTGAAGCTGGTCAGCTCTCTGCAACTTGTCTATCTTGACAGTTTTACCGATTCAACGCTGCCTGACACCAATAAATATCCAAGTACTGGTCTAAACCTGCTCCTGAGTTTGCTGGCCTTTGGTGCTATCTGTGGCGCAGCTTGCGGAACGGTGCTGATTGTTCGCAAGAAGCTCGACTGAATTCAGGTTTTGTTACGGCATGGTGAAGGTCAGGGCAGGACCGATTAAGTGAACCCTGCTAAGACGGCGCTGAAACAGAAAATTGACGTGATGTACGCTGTCATCATGAGAGACATCCGCAGCCGTTTTTTCAATCATGGACTGGGGTTTCTAATTGTGCCCCTCTTTCCTGTGACCGTGCCTCATTAGCTTAGGACATTTGAATCTGGAATTTTCCACTTATGGTCCTGCGACGCAGAGAAAAATCCAATGAAGGCAAGAGGTTTTGCGGCAAGCCTCCGGTCAGGTGGAACGTCTCACTTCAGCTCCATAAGTCCTGCTTCGGTATGCCTGAAGCCGCAATTACGGTAGAACGAAGTCAGATGCGGCTGGAAATCGACATGCAGCCACTTTGCTCCACGCTCTCGCGCTACATTTGTGGCAGCAACCAGCAATGCAAGTGCTCTAGTAATTTCAATGGGATGAAATGGTGCTGCTAGAGAGATTTGAACTCTCGGCCTCTCCCTTACCAAGGGAGTGCTCTACCCCTGAGCTATAGCAGCATCTGGCGAAGCGGACTGTGCCGCTGCGGAACGAGTGGGCTATTGCCACAGGATGGCGGGGCGCGCAAGCAGCAAAACGTCGTTGGGCGAATAAAATAGCAAAACCTTGCCTATCTTCCGGTTTATCCACATTTGCGCTATGACGCCGCCATGACAGACGAGACCGATACATCCAAGGCCGAGCGCGTGGCAGAAGCCAAGCGGATTGCCACGCTGAACACCCAGGCGCAGGCAGAGCGCCGGCGTGAGCGGGCGGCTCAGAAATTGCGGGAAAACCTGATGCGCCGCAAAAGTCAGGCGCGGGCGCGCCGGGCTGGCGGCGCCGATGAAACAGATGGACTGCCCGCCGCACATTTGCCCCAACCGGATGACACTGAAACGTGAAACAGCGAAACCTGAAACGGCGAATTGAACGGCTGGCGGTTTTCCTCTAAACACCGCGTGTATTGCAGTGCCTCTCATTGCTGTCATGGCGCGACACACTCTTCAAACCAAGAAAGGCGGGGGCAGGCCTTGCCCCCTGATCACTCTTTATGGATCGTATCAGGATTGTCGGCGGCAACGCCCTTAACGGCATCATTCCTATTTCCGGCGCCAAAAACGCTGCCCTGCCCTTGATGATCGCCTCGCTCCTGACCAGCGACACGCTGACGCTGGAAAACGTGCCGCATCTGGCCGATGTCGAGCTTCTACTGCGCATTCTGGGCAATCATGGCGTCGACATTGCCGTCAATGGACGGCGCGAGCGCCAGTCCGGCAGCTATTCTCGCACCATTCACTTCACCTGCCGCACCATCGTCGATACCAATGCGCCCTATGAGCTGGTCTCCAAGATGCGCGCCAGCTTCTGGGTGATCGGCCCATTGCTGGCCCGTGAGGGCAAGGCCCGCGTCTCACTGCCCGGTGGCTGTGCCATCGGCACCCGCCCGGTCGATCTGTTCATCGACGGCCTTCGCGCGCTGGGCGCCACAATGGAGATCGACAGCGGCTATATCGAAGCCACGGCTCCAAAGGGCGGCTTGATTGGCGCGAGCTATACATTCCCCAAGGTTTCCGTTGGCGCCACCCACGTCATGCTGATGGCGGCATCGCTGGCACGCGGCACAACGGTGATCCACAATGCGGCGCGTGAGCCGGAAGTGGTGGATCTTGCCAATTGCCTGAACGCCATGGGCGCGAGAATCACCGGCCAGGGCACAGCCACCATCACCATTGAGGGTGTTACCAGCCTATCTGGCGCCCGCCACCGTGTTCTGCCGGACCGGATCGAGACCGGCACCTATGCCATGGCCGTCGCCATGACCGGCGGCGATGTCACCCTGGAAGGCACCGATATCGCCCTGCTCGACACCGCCGTCGAGGCATTGCGCCGGGCTGGCGCCGAGGTTTCCGCCATCAAGGATGGCATTCGCGTCATCGGCCATGGTGACGCCATTCGCCCGGTCGATATCGTCACCGAACCGTTTCCGGGCTTCCCGACCGACTTGCAGGCGCAGTTCATGGGTCTGATGACCCGCGCCCAGGGCGTGGCGCATGTGACGGAAACGATTTTCGAAAACCGCTTCATGCATGTGCAGGAACTGGCGCGGCTCGGTGCCAAGATCACGCTCAGCGGCCAGACCGCCCGTATCGAAGGCGTACAGCGCCTACGAGGCGCGCCAGTCATGGCGACCGATCTGCGCGCCTCTGTCTCACTGGTCATCGCTGGCCTTGCCGCCGAGGGCGAGACATTGGTCAACCGAGTCTATCATCTGGACCGCGGCTTCGAGCGGCTGGAAGAAAAGCTGACCCGCTGCGGTGCGATTGTGGAACGAATCAGCGACTGAGCACCCAGATATTTCAAGCTCTTCAAGCAAGGCTGCCCGTTGCTTAATGACGGCGGGCAACCTATCTGCAAGAGCAATTGCAATAGTGGGGCCATGCGCATGACCGATCTCAAGCTTCTATCGCTGGACGAGGAAGATCTCGCCATTCTGTCTGCCCATATGCAGGATGCGGTGTTCAAACCAGCCGATGTGGATTATGCGGCAAAGTCCGGGGTGTTTTCCGTCGCCGTCAACCGTTTCGTCTGGGAAAAAGCCGGAAAAGGCGGCGGAATATTTCGCCGCGCCAAGAGCTTCGAGCGCCGCCGGGCCTTACTCACCATCAAGCGGGTGCAGGCGGTGCGCTCCATCGGCATAAGCCAGACAGATAAGGACCAGGTGATGAACCTGCTGGCCGTAACCTTCACCCCTAAGGGAGAGGGCAAGGGAGATGGCCCTGAAGGTCGGGTGGAACTGGTATGCGCGGCGGGCGCCACCATTGCTTTGGATGTTGAATGCATTGAAGTACAGCTTGCAGATACCGGCGGCGCGTGGGAAACCACTTCAAGGCCCCGGCATCCCGGAGCTTGATGGCCGGAGCCTGATGGATAAGGCAGGCCGGTAAGAAGGAAGAAGGCGCAGTGGCAGTTTGGCTTGAGCAGGCATCGGACGATTTCGAGGCGCGGTTTACCGCATTTCTCACCACCAAGCGGGAAGTGTCCGAGGATGTAAACGCAGTCGTCAAAACCATTATCGACGATGTGCGGGCGCGCGGCGATGCTGCCTTGGCGGAGTATTCGCATCGGTTCGATGGGCTGGATTTCGCAGTCACACCCATGCGCGTCACCGCAACTGAAATCGACGCCGCCTTTGCCGAGGTCTCGCCCGAGCTTATCGATGCGCTGCATCTTGCCGCAGAGCGCATTGAGCGCCACCACGCCCGCCAGATGCCCAAGGACGATATCTACGAAGACGCCATCGGTGTCGGTCTCGGCTCCCGCTGGACGGCCATTGATGCTGTTGGCCTCTATGTGCCGGGCGGCACGGCAAGCTATCCCAGTTCTGTGCTGATGAATGCCGTTCCGGCCCGCGTTGCTGGCGTGCCGCGCGTCGTCATGGTCGTGCCCGCCTCCGGCGGCGCCATCAATCCCACGGTGCTGGCTGCGGCAAAAATTGCTGACGTGACGGAAATCTACCGGATCGGTGGCGCTCAGGCTGTCGCCGCACTCGCCTATGGTACGGAAACCATCGAACCGGTCGCCAAGATCGTCGGCCCCGGCAATGCCTATGTGGCCGCCGCCAAGCGCCATGTGTTCGGCACAGTCGGCATCGACATGATTGCCGGCCCTTCGGAAGTGCTTGTCATCGCCGACAAAGATAATGACCCCGACTGGATTGCCGCCGATCTGCTGGCGCAGGCCGAACACGACCGGGGCGCTCAGTCGATCCTGATTACCGACAGTCCGGACTTTGCCAAGGCGGTTGAGGCCGCCGTCGAGCGGCAGCTGAAAACGCTGAGCCGCAGCGAGACCGCCAGCGCCAGTTGGCAGGATTTTGGCGCGCTGGTCATTGTCCCGAACCTTGGTGCTTCCGTGCCGCTTGCCAACCGCATCGCCGCCGAGCATCTGGAGCTGGCAGTTGCCGATCCCGATGCGCTGATGGCGGGCATTCGCAATGCCGGCGCGATCTTCATCGGTCGCCATACGCCGGAAGTGATCGGCGATTATGTCGGCGGCTCCAACCACGTCCTGCCAACGGCCCGTTCGGCGCGGTTTTCCTCCGGCCTGTCGGTGCTGGATTTCGTCAAGCGCACCTCGATCCTGCGGCTAGGCCCGCAACAGCTTAGGCAATTGGCGCCTGCAGCAATCGCCTTGGCCAAGAGCGAAGGGCTGGATGCCCATGCCAGATCCGTCGCCATTCGGCTCAATCTTGAGGACTAGCTGATGGCCAAGGGCGACTTCAAGCTTTTCGATGTCGTTCTCGATGAAACGATCGGGCGCTCGACGCCCGATGTCGAGCATGAGCGGGCAGTGGCGATTTTCGATCTGATCGAGGAAAACTCTTTCGAGCCAGTCGGTCATCCAGGTGGACCTTATCGCCTTAGCCTGTCCCTGGTGAATTCCCGGCTGGTGTTTACCATCACCACTCAGGAAGGCGAGGCTGTCGCCACTCATATCCTGTCGCTGACACCACTCAGGCGGATCATCAAAGACTATTTCATGATCTGCGAAAGCTATTACGAGGCGATCCGCTCCTCCACACCCAGCCACATCGAGGCCATCGATATGGGACGGCGCGGCATTCATAACGATGGCTCGCAAACTCTGAAAGACCGGCTGAAAGACAAGATCAATCTCGATTTCGACAGTGCCCGGCGGCTCTTCACGCTGGTCTGCGTGTTGTATTGGCGCGGCTGAGGCGTCCGGCATGAGCGAACCGACCCAAGACCCTACCGGCATCAACGTCGATCATGGCCATGAGAGAGCCGTACCCCACTCCGTGCTGTTCCTCTGCGGCATGAATGCCGTTCGCTCACCCATGGCCGAGGCCCTTGCCAAGAGGTTGTTGCCATCAGGTGTCTATGTGGCCTCGGCGGGCGTGCGGCATGGCGAGCGCGACCCTTTCGTTGATGTGGTGCTGGATGAAATCGGGCTGTCGCTCGGCAAGCGCCAGCCACAGACCCTGGACGAGCTGGAGGATGACTTTTTCGACTTGGTCGTCACTCTCGCCCCCGAAGCGCATCATGCCGCCCTGGAACTGACACGCTCCTCTTCCGTTGAGGTGGTGTATTGGCCGATGCCGGACCCAACCGTGGAGGCCGATACCCGCGACCAGCAACTGGCCGCCTATCGCGAGGTGCGAGACCGGCTGGCGGTGCTGATCGAGCAGCGCTTCAGACGGCCGGGAACAAGCCCGCTAGGCGGCGTTTGAAACAAATTCGAAAAGCCCGATCTACAAGGTTCACAAAAGCCCAGTGATTGTGTAGGTTCCGGCCACATTTTGACCGGGGCGGTAGCCGCCTCGACGAAACACACAGAAAGACAAGGCATCAATGGCTAAAGAAGAAGTCCTCGAATTCCCCGGTGTCGTTACGGAACTGCTGCCGAACGCCACATTCCGGGTGAAGCTCGAAAACGAACACGAAATTATCGCCCATACGGCTGGCCGTATGCGCAAGAACCGCATCCGCGTGCTGGCTGGCGACAAGGTCCTGGTGGAAATGACACCCTACGACCTGACCAAGGGCCGTATCACCTATCGCTTCAAGTAACGGCGAGGAGCCGCCTATGGCCGGCAAACGCAAGCTGATCCTGGCTTCAGGCTCCCCCCGCCGCGTCGAACTGCTACGGCAGGTGGGCCTGGAAGCCGATCGGCTGATGCCGATGGATCTGGACGAAAGCCCCTTGAAGAACGAGCAGCCGCGCTCGCTGGCGCGCCGCTTGGCAACCGACAAGGCCAAAGCCGCCCTGGAGGCCAGTGCTGACGAGGCGGAGTGGAAAGGCGCTTTCATCCTGGCGGCCGATACGGTGGTTGCCGTTGGCCGTCGGGTGCTGCCGAAGACCGAATATAGCGATGAGGCCATTGCCGCTCTCAACCTGGTTTCCGGCCGCAATCACTGGGTGTTTACCGGTGTCTGCCTGATTACGCCGGATCGCAAGATCCGCCAGAAGGTGGTGGAAAGCAAGGTACGCTTCAAGCGTCTGTCGGAAGCGGAAATCAACGCCTATATCCTGTCCGGTGAATGGCGTGGCAAGGCTGGCGCCTATGCCATCCAAGGCATTGCCGGCAGTTTCGTACAAAAACTGGTCGGCTCTTATTCCAATGTCGTCGGCCTGCCCCTGTATGAAACCGTGCAATTGCTGGCTGGCGAAGGCATGGATGTGCAAGCCCGCTGGTCGGAAGGATGAGCAGCCCCGGCAGGCAGGCCCCAGCGCGTGAAGGCTGATGCCAAGCAAAGGATGACACATGAGTGACGAGCCAGCACATACCGCCAAGGTGGAACCCTTGCGCAAACCCCTCCCCTGCCCGGAATGCGGCCATCCATCCCACCGCGAACACTATCCCTTCTGCTCCGACCGCTGCCGCACCCAGGATCTGTCGCGCTGGCTGAAAGGCTCCTATGCCATTCCCGTGGCCGAAGACGAATCCAACCCGGATGACGACGGTCGATTCTGAACCGGGACAGCCATTGCAATTTCAGCGTAAGCTTCTGTTTTAAAATACCTTTCAATCTTTTTACATGCATCGTCAAAAAAGTGTCTTTTGGCGCTGGACATGAAAAATTTAGATGGTATAACCGCGCTGCTTCCGGGGAAAAGTTTTCCCCTAACGGCAAACAACCCTGAAACAAGGTATGTTTGGCCAGGATGCCCGGATAGCTCAGTTGGTAGAGCAGCGGATTGAAAATCCGCGTGTCGGTGGTTCAAATCCGCCTCCGGGCACCATTATTTCAAGTAAAATTTCCTATATTCCTTGCTTCATGTGGTTATGAAGTCCATGGCCACGCCAAGGCTCGCACCAGTTTGTCATCTTAAAACAGCATCGAAAGCTGCGGACACCTCTCCTATTTTGTGCGTTTGATAACAGAATGGCACGGAATTGTTGTTGATCCTTTGCATCCGTAGAAACGGAGTGGATGGCGCAGCAAGGTCTTTTGGAGCTTGTCAGGGAAAAGTGGAATCCGACTTTCTCGAAAAGACAAACGAAAACAACAAGAGTGAGAGAATGGCTGGTTCAATCTGACCCTGACAGACTCTAGATCGTGAGATGCCGATGCCGAAGCTTTCTGTTTGTATTCCTGTGGAGCCGGGCCATGTCCTGCCAGTCCATCTGGTTACGGAGCTCCTGAAGAATGAGACCGCTGATCTGGAAATCATTCTCTCCGGCTTTGGCGACACAGTGCATCGTCCTGGGCAATTCGCGGACATAGCGGCGCGCGATAGACGCTTGCGCCTTCTGCCACCTGCGCCGGAAACCCTTTCGGCAGCCCAGCTCTGGATCGGTACCTTGGCTGCGGCTGAGGGCGATTGGGTGTCGCTTGTCCATCCCGAAGACATGATCGAGCCGGATCTTCCCGAGCTGCTCTCCTCTCTGGAAATAAAACATCCCCAAGTGGATGCGTTGGGATGGAGTGCATTTCAGATCTCGGCGGATGCACCGCGCCATATCAAGACCAATGTGGCGATCCCGGTGCTGCATAATATTACCGAATTTGAGAAGGCTCCGATGCTCGAGGCTTTCTTTCATTGGAAAGAGGCACGGCAAGTGCCGCGCATGCCCTTCGGTCTTTATCATGGGGCCATCAAGCGCAGCCTGATCGATAGTGTACTTTCGGCTTGCGGCGCACTGAGTTGGCTAACCCTGGTGCCACACTATGAGTGGGCGGCCCGCGTGCTGCTGTTTGCCAATGCACTGGCCTTTTGCAATCGCCCCCTGTCCGCCGTGCATGCACAACCGTTCCAGCCCCGTCCCGTGCCATCCGCCATCAAGGATTTTCCGCTGCATGCCGGAATAGGCTTGACGGCTGCCATTGCCGAGGTCCAGGCCCGAGTGCTGATGGAGCTTGGCAGCGAATGGGCAGGCTTTGGCGAGGATTTCGTCCGCGCCTGTATGTATGACTGTGCTTTCGAACATTCCGCTGGCCCGTTTCGGGCAAAATATGAGGCCTATTCCCGTGCCTTTATGTCCATGCCGGGCGGTCAGGTATTGGCCCGGGCCTTCGCACCACCCTTTTCTGCCACACCCTATGAAGACAGACAGCAGGGCCTGCATGGCAAGGTTCTGTTGGTAGACCGCTTCATTGGCAATGCCGTCAACGCCCAGCAGTTCTACGCCGTGGCGCGCAGCATGATGACGCCAATCAGGATCATCGCGGAGCCAAACGCCCGCGCGAGTGCCTGAAGCCAGAGTCAGGATGCATGCGATAAACTATGGCAAAAGCATTAACCGGCATCCATTCCTCCTCAGTCGGGCTTGATCGCCTCAACATTGCACACGCCGACCACCGCCAGGGGATCGGAAGGATGGATCTCCGCCGTTCCGAATTCCAGTAGGTCGCGGCGGCTATAGTCATCGGCGATACGTTCCACCAGCGCCCGAATGGTGATCGCCTTGCCGGAGCAGATATTGATCGCGCCGGTTTGTCCGGTATCGACCACGCCGGCAATCATCTTTCCCGCCTCTTTCACATCCAGAAAATCGCGCCATTGCGTGCCCTTGGAAAGCTTGGCAACGACACCTTGCTCGAGGCGCTGCCTCACGTAAGGCACAAGACGGGCCGGATGCTCGCCTTCCCCATAGAGATAAAAGATCCGGCACCAGGAAAACCCAAGGCCAAGGCCTGCGAAATACCGGTCCAACATCTGGTAGGTGGAAAGCTTGGCGGCAGCATAAAGCGTCTTCGGCTCAAGAGGCGAATCCACGGTCAAATGGTCTGATGGCAGGCGATATTCAACACAAGTGCCAAGGCCGATGAAATGGGCAACGCCAGCACGGGCCGCCCCTTGCGCCAAGGCCAAACTGCCGGTGACGCAGTGAAAATTCAGCGGCGAATCCAGATATTTCCCCGCCTCCACATACCAGGCGGCGTGGATGACCGCGTCGCAGCCCTGGCACTGGGTCGCCCACCAATCGGCCGATTGCGCAAAGACATCCGCCGTCTCGATCACTCTTGCGGCACGGCCCTCTGTGGCAAGAACGCTTGAGGATTGTGGCCGCACGACAGCCACCACGCTGTGTCCGGCGTTCAGCAGAGCACGGTGTATCTGCCTCCCGACAAAGCCCGTCGCTCCCGTCAACAGTATCGTCTTGCCCATGCCTGCCACTCCAATTTTTCTATCTGCGATACCCCTCGGCGCAGCGAGATTTCAGGAAGATACCGCCGATACGACGCATTGCACGCCATAAGACGCCAACCCATTTATGTCTTCAAGAGACACCCTGCTTATTCAACCATCATTACAGCCACAGACACGTCAGGCTCACGCAGGTAAGGCAGCCTAGCGTCTGCGAAGGCAGGCAATAACTGAACGGACCCGCAATGAATACTGTCGAAGATTTCAAGGCTTTGGTAAGCCGTAACATCCAGTCGATCGGCGAGAGCAAGGAATTCCTCGATTTGTCCAATCGCTGGATCGAGACATGCATACCGCTGGGCTATATGTATAATTTCAGCTGGCTGGGCCGGCCCATCATCCAGATCCCGCAGGACAGCTATGCTATCCAGGAGATGATCTGGTCGGTCAAACCGGATCTGGTGATCGAAACCGGCATAGCCCATGGCGGCTCGCTGGTGATGAGCGCCTCCATGCTGGCAATGATCGATTATTGCGAGGCCGTGGAAAAAGGCGAAATGCTGGACCCCAAGGCCAGCCGCCGCAAGGTGCTCGGCATCGACATCGATATCCGCGCCCATAACCGTGCCGCCATCGAGACACATCCAATGAGCCACAAGATCAGCATGATCGAGGGCTCTTCCGTCGCCGCGGACATCATTGCCAAGGTCAAGGACGCAGCCAAAGGCTACGAAAAGGTCATGGTTTTCCTCGATTCCAACCATACCCATGAGCATGTCTTGCAGGAACTGGAGCTTTATGCGCCGCTTGTCTCCAAGGGCTCCTATTGCGCTGTCTGGGATACGCTGGTGGAGGACATGCCGGAAAGCATGTATCCCGAACGGCCCTGGGGTCCGGGCGACAATCCCAGAACCGCGGTCTGGGAATATATGCGACGCTTGGAGCAGGAAGGCCGTACGGCTGCCGATGGCACGCCGCTGCACCTTGAATACGACCACGGGCTGGAGCACAAAATCGCCATCACCGTTTCACGCGATGGATTTCTGCGGCGGGTGTGACGGCTGGAAGATCTTTGATAAGCGACAACGCCATGCGTTTTATAAAACGCATGGCGTTGTCGCTTTCTATATTTGCTGCATAAATTTCTCCTCAAATCGATCCCGATTTAAGGAAACGAGCAATAAATTACCTCACCGTTAGATGGCTGAAAAGTCACTACGACTGTGAGGTAGCACGGTAGATAGCTTGGTCGATCTCTGAAGAAAGGGAGGCGATTAAGTTCAGCGCCGCCGGCCTCTGGTATGTCGGTCATTGCGCATGGCGACCGGCTTGCCGGGAGCTGCTTTTTCAGAACTGGCAACACGCATATTTCCTTCGAGCCGCATAAGTTCGTTGGTGGCAAACTCCTCTTCGTTCTGCAGACGCAAGCCTGTCGGACGGACGAGAATATCGTCGGGAGCCACAACCATCGCCGAGACGACATCCCAAAGCTCGGCGGGGGACGTTGCCCCAGCGATATCGGCAAGCACCATCACCCCTGCAGAGGTCGCGCCGCTCATGGGCGTCACGGGTACGTCGCCGCGCCAGACCGGTTGGTAATGTAAAAGAAACCTTCCACCCTGCCAATTGCGGAAGGCCGTCTCGTAACCTGCGCGAATGATGTCAAAGGCCTCCCTGTCTCGATAGGTTTCGGTATTGAGTGCGCAGGCGCCTGCATAGCCCTTTTCCCACCCCGTATAGTTGACATTATAAGTCTTCCGGAACCATTGCTGGGTGACGCCAATGGTCGCCGTACAGCCCAGAAAGGAGCTGAATGGGAAATCCCGCAGCGTCGGGTCTTCATCAAAATTCTTGCCGAATTCGTCCATGAAAATTTTGGCCCGCATCTTGGTGTCTTCCAAGCGGCCGATGGAAAAAGAATTGCTCTGGGGGCAGGCTCCAAGCACTGAAAATGGCCGTTGGCACACCACGAAGTCCTGCGCTTCACAGATCACTTTCATCGCAATATCGTAGTCGACAACCGGATGCTCAAAGTAACGGTGATGATATTTGGCATAGATCCGATCCAGCAGCCTTCGCCTGATAGCGGAATGGTAGATGGAAAAGCCCGACGTTGGAACGGATGTCGACTCGTGCCAGCCAAACATCCGGCGCATCGGTTCCGCCCTGGGTAAACGGATGACGCTTCGATCAAACGGCACAACCACGGTACAGACCGCTTCTCCTTCAACCGGCCAGGAATAATTCAAAATCCCCCAGGATAATGCCTCCGTATCCGGATTAATCTTGACAATCCGCAGGATCAGTCCGGCGACGTCCGGCTCGATGAAATCGTCGTCGCCGATGAACACCACCCACTCGCCTCGGCTGGCATGAATCGTCCGCTCCCAATTGTCCATCATCGACAGGACACGATCGGTTGTAGGAAGATAGACAATACGCTCATCCGTCGCGAGGTCCGCCATGAAATCGTTCATCACGGTGGGATCGTCGGAATTGTCGGTAAAAATGAACTCGACGTCGGTGCGCGTGTTGCGCAACAGTCCCGCAATGGTCTTTTGGAAATAGATTTGCCGGTTGCGCGAAGGGACGCAAATCGAAAGGGTTGGCTTGTCGGTCATCGAGGGTCTCCTGGATCTACGCTTTGTGCCAGCCACTATTTGGCGCTGATTGTATCGCCGGGACGTGGCAGCGTGTCTCTCGGCAGGATCGGCTGGCTCTCCTGCGTTATAGTGGCGTCCGCCGTTATGGATGGACTGTCAGGTTCGGCACCGCGGTCACGAATTTCCCACCCCAATCGGCGATATAAGAAAGCTGTTGTTTGATTTCTGCCGTCAGATTCCATGGTAGGATCACCAGTCTGTCAGGTTTGCGGGTTTTCAGAACCTCTTCCGAAACAATCGGCACGCGGCTTCCGGGAAGAAACATACCTTGCTTGGCCGGGTTCTTGTCGACGACGAAAGCAATCTGGCCGGCTTTGATGCCGGCGAAGTTCAATAGCGTATTGCCCTTGGCCGCTGCACCGTAGGCGGCAACAGACAGGCCTTTCCGGTTGCAATCGATCAGGAAGGACAGGAAATCGTCGCGCACGGCTTCGGCCTCAGTCTGGAAACCGTCATAGCCGGTCACGGCATCAAGACCGGCCGCTCTTTCACGCGCCAGCATCGCCTCGACAGCCGGTGTGCGGACATGGGCCTTGCTGTCGGCCCGGCAGGCCAGCACCCGCAGGCTGCCGCCATGCCAGGGCGTGGTTTCCACATCAAACGCCATCAGTCCGTTGGCGGCGAAAATCCGGTCGACGGCCAGAAGCGACAGATAGGAATAATGCTCGTGATAGGCCGTATCGAACTGGCGCTCCGCGATCATATTCATCAGATGCGGAAATTCAAAGGTTGCAACCCCCGCAGGTTTCAGCAATTGGGCAAAGCCTGCGACGAAATCGTTGATGTCAGGCACGTGCGCCAGCACATTGTTGGCGGCAGTCAGATCCGCGGCCCAGCCGTCGGCCACCAGCTTTTTCGCCAGCTCTACGCCAAAAAACTCTTCGACGATGTCAATGCCCTTGTCACGTGCGGCCCGGGCCGTGCTGGCCGTCGGTTCGACACCCAGGCAGGCGATGCCGCGCTCACGCACATATTGCAGCAGGTAGCCGTCATTGGCGGCCACTTCCACCACTTTTGCCCCTTCGCCAAGCCCGAAGCGAGCCGTCATCGCCTCGACATAAGATTTGGCATGCGCCAGCCAGGACGAGGAAAACGAGGAAAAATAAGCATAATCATCGGAAAAGAAGGTTTCACGGGCGGCGAAATCCTCGGTCTGCACCAAAAGGCAGTCTTCGCAGACCCGGATGACCAGCGGATACCAAAGCTCCGGCTTTACCAGATCCTTGGCCTTCACATAGGAATTGGAGGGCGGCGCGGTGCCAAGGTCGAGAAAGGGTCGCATCCGAAGCGATCCACAATGGCGGCAATTCATGCAATCAGTCCTTCAAAGTCGGGCTGGATCAGCGGATGGCTCTGGTCTCGGGCAGACAGCCGCTCAACCGGCAAAGGCCAGGTGATGCCGATCCGTGGATCCTCCGGCTGAAGCCCGCCCTCGGCCTCCGCCCGGTAAGGGGCGGAATGGGTATAGATCATCCGCACCGTATCGCTCAGCGCCTGAAACCCATGAGCAAAGCCAGGCGGGATCAACAGCGAGCGACAATTGTCGCCCGACAGTTCGACGCAGACATGCTGGAGAAAGCTCGGCGAGCCCTGGCGCAGATCCACGGCCACGTCGAGGATTGTGCCTTCAACACAAGTCACCAGTTTCCATTCGGCAAAAGGCGCATGTTGAAAATGCAGGCCGCGCACGGTGCCTTTTTGTGACGTTCCGGTTTCATTGACCTGCAAGACCGGCCCCGGCCAGCCAAAGGCCGCAAGCTCTTCACCGCAAAACAACCGGCTGAGAAAACCACGCTCGTCGCCAAACCGGCTGCGGGTCAGCAGCGTCAGGCCGGGAATCGCGGTGTCTTCGGGCTGGAACCGTTGGCTCATACCGCTCGCCTCACATCCATGCCGAGACCATGGGCATAATCGGCAATATCGGCAAGGCACAGGTCTCTGGCCGATGCGCCGGCGGCGAGCCGTCGATACCAGTTCATGGTGCGCGCCACCGTTTCCTCCAGCGACCAGAGCGGCCTGTAGCCGAGTGTCGCCGAGGCTTTGGAACTGTCGAGCATCAGATAACCGGCTTCATGGGGACCGTCGCTGCCATCGCCCAGCACCACCTGACCGCTGCCGAAATGCCTGACGGCCAGGGCCAGAACATCCGCAACGCAAGCCGCACCGGCATGGTCGGGGCCAAAATTCAACGCTGTCAGCGAAGCTGGATCATGCCACAGATGGTGCGCCATGGAGATGTAGCCTGCCAAGGGCTCCAGCACATGTTGCCAGGGGCGGACCGCGTTCGGACGGCGCACGTCGAGCGGCGCACCGATACTCCAGGCGCGCACCGCATCCGGGATCAACCGGTCCTCAGCCCAATCGCCGCCGCCGATGACATTGCCGGCCCGCGCCGTGGCGAGACCGACGCCGCGCGCGGCAAAAAACGACGACCGGTAGCTGGAGACGACGATCTCAGCCGCCGCCTTGCTGGCGCTATAGGGATCGTGACCGCCGAGCGGATCGGTCTCGACAAAGGCCTTGCCGGTCTCGGCATTCTCATAGACCTTGTCGGTGGTGATGACGACGATGGACTTCACATCCGGGGAAATCCGAAGCGCTTCCAGCACATGCGCTGTGCCTTGCACATTGGTCTCAAAGGTCGCCAAGGGATCGCGGTAGCCAAGCCGCACAAGTGGCTGGGCCGCCAGATGAAAGACGATCTGCGGCTTTACCCGGGCGACAACAGCCGCCACGGCATTACGATCACGCAGATCGCAAATGCCGCCTCTCGCGTGAGCGTCATGACCCGTCAGCAGGCCGTACAGGTTGGGCACCGTCTGTGGCGCAAGGGCCAGACCGCTGACCTCGGCGCCCATTTGCGTCAGCCAAAGCGCCAGCCAACTGCCCTTGAAGCCGGTATGGCCGGTCAGGAGCACTCGTTTGCCGGCCCAGAACTGTCGGTCGATCATCATCACCAGCTCTTCCATGGCGGGCTGCCACCCGCCCATAGGTCTTCCAGATGGTTCTTGTCGCGCAGCGTATCCATCGGCTGCCAGAAACCGTTATGCAGATAGGCGCAAAGCTCGCCGTCTTCGGCAAGGCTGGTCAAAGGCTCGGCTTCCCACGGCATGTCATCGCCAGCGATCCGGTCGATGCATTTGGGTGACAGTACGAAGAAGCCGCCATTGATATAGCCCGCCTCGCCCACCGGCTTTTCCACGAAGCCACGCACCATCGGTCCGTCCATTTTCAGGGCGCCGTAGCGGGCTGGCGGCTGCACGGCGGTTACCGTTGCCAGCTTCCCATGTTCCTTGTGAAACCGCAGCGTGGCGGAAATATCCAGATCGGAGAGGCCGTCGCCATAGGTAAAGCAGAACGCTTCCTCATCCTTGAGGTAGGAAGCAACCCGCTTCAGCCGTCCCCCGGTCATCGAGCTTTCACCGGTATCGATCAGGGTCACGCGCCAGTTTTCAGCGCTCTTGCGGTGAAATTCCAGCCTGTTATCGGAGAGATCGAAGGTGATATCCGACATATGCAGGCCGTAATTGGCGAAATATTCCTTGATGATATAGCCCTTGAACCCGCAGCAGATGATGAATTCGCGGATGCCATGAGCATAATAGAGCTTCATGATGTGCCAGAGAATCGGCCGCCCGCCGATCTCGATCATCGGCTTTGGCCGCAAATGGGTCTCTTCGGAAATCCGCGTGCCGAGACCGCCAGCCAGGATAACCGCCTTCATCGCCCAATCTCCGTGCCGACCATTGCCTACCCTACCCATTCGCCGCCTGTCCGGTTTCAAGCGGATTACGGCTGGATGCCTTTGTTTTCATACGCGGAATCCCCACGTAAACGGGCAGGATGCGCAAACTGGAGGACTTGCGGAAAAGATCATGCCCGATCACGATACGGAAGGGCCGCCGATCCTGAACAGAACGACGGTCTCCCTATCGGCCAACCCTAGCGAGGGAAACTGTCGTCAAACTGGAGCGTGTTTGCTGATCCGGGTTCGGCATTTCGGCTAAAAAGCTCCCGCAAGCCTCTGCGCGGCATTTCCTAGAGTCTGTCAGGTTCATATTGAACCAGACAGACTCTCGTTTCTTTTGTTTGAGTTTGTCTTTTCGGGAAAACCGGTTTCCACTTTTCCTTGACAAACTCTAGTGGCGTTGCGCGCGTCCTCAGGCAGCGTCTTTCCCATTCGAGGGAGGTGCGCACAATCATATCCAGCCCCGGGTTGTCAGCCATCCAGCCCAGACGCTGGCGCGCAAGGCCTGGATCGGCAATCACGCAGGCGGCATCGCCAGGGCGCGGCGCATCAAAGACAGTCGGCAGCCTTTGGCCCGCAACCCGTTCCACCGCAGCGATGACTTCTTTCACCGAAGCGCCGTCACCATAGCCGCAATTGGCCACCAGCGACGGGCCGCCACCACGCAGATAGGCAAGCGCCTGTTGATGGGCAGAGACCAGATCGTCGACATGGATATAGTCGCGGATCCCCGTGCCATCCCGCGTTGGATAATCCGTTCCGAACACCGTGATATGGGGACGAAGACCAAGCGCCGTCACGCAGGCGGCCTTGATCAGGTGGGTGGCGCCCTTTGTGGATTGGCCTGTCCGCCCTTTGGCATCACAGCCTGCAACATTGAAGTAACGCAGGGCGACGAAGCGAAAATCCGGATCGGCGCGGGCCGTATCGGCCAGCATCAGTTCGGTCATCAGCTTGGATTGACCATAAGGGCTTTGCGGCCTCAGCGGATCGGTTTCGCGCACCGGGCGATCTTCGACAGGCGCGCCATAAACTGCAGCCGTCGAGGAAAAAACCAGCTTGCCGATACCGGCCCGCACCGTCTCCTCGATCAGGATCGAGGAATTGACGGTATTGTTTGTGTAATAGTCCATCGGATTGGCGATGGACTCGGAGACGACCACCGAGCCTGCAAAATGAAAGATCGCCTCGATGGAATGATGCGCGAAGATCTGCCGCAACAGGTCACGGTCGCCGATATCGCCGAGATAAAAGCGCGCGCCGGGCGCAACAGCACCGCGAAAGCCGGTGGACAGCCGGTCCAGCACAACGACCTCGTGACCAGCGTCCACCATTGCCCAGACCATATGGCTGCCGATATAACCAGCGCCACCCGTCACCAAGATTGCCATGACCGCCCCACTACAGCCTCGTCTCTGGCCGCAGCTAATCTCCTCGGGTTTTTCAACCCGTTAAAATCGCCAGGCCTGACCGCAACGCGGCCCGAACTTTTATAGAAAGGGCTAAAATGGCCTTAATGCAACCCCTCAGTGTTGAATGAATAATCCGTCACAGCCGGGCAATGTAATCGCTCAATCGTGCAGCGGCGTCTTCGATCTGGCGTGGGTCGCGCAGGAAGCAGGCGCGCAGAAACGAGCTGCCCCCTGCCCCGAACGCCGATCCGGGCGCCAGCGCCACGCCGGTTTTATCAACGATATCCATGGCCGCCGCCCGGCTGTCGGTCACGCCATCGATTTCCATGAAGGCGTAAAGCGCCCCATCCGGCTTGACGGAACGAACCCGGTTGGTGGCGATCAGCGCATCCAGCAGGATATCGCGCGAGGTGCGCGCCCGCTGGATGTTTTCGGCGACAAATTGATCGCCGTGGTCCAAGGCTGCCACCGCGCCGCGCTGCATGAACTGCGCCACGCCAGAGGTGGAATATTGAATGAGGTTTTCCAGCACCTGACCGATTTCCGGTGGCGCCACCAGCCAGCCGACCCGCCAGCCGGTCATCGACCAGTTCTTGGAAAAAGAATTGCCAAACATCACCCGGTCGCCCTCTTCCATCACATCCAGGAAGGACGGAGCACGGGAGGGACCGGCGAAATAGTAAAGCGAATAGATTTCATCCGCCAGAATCCACAGGCCATGCTTGCGGGCAAGCGCAAGAATGGCGCGCAGATCATCGAGGCTGGCCGTCCAGCCGGTCGGGTTGGACGGCGTATTGATGAACAGCGCCTTGGTTTTGGGTGTAATCGCCTTTTCGATCTGCCCGAGATCCAACTGCCAGGCACCATGCTCATAGCCGATCTCTACACCAACCGCCTTCGCCCCACTGATTTCGATGGCGGCGACGATATTGGGCCAGCAGGGGGAAAGGTAGATCATCTCGTCGCCCGGCCCGGTCATTGCCTGTACGGCAAGCTGGATGGCCTGCATGCCGGAACCGGTCACATAGAAATGCTCGCTCGGCAGACTGACGGCAAAATGCCGCCGGTAGTAATCGGACAGCGCCTGACGCAGTTCGGGAATACCGCGTTGCCAGGTATAGAATGTCTCGCCGCCCAGAAGCGCATCGCTTGCGGCCCGATTGATGAAATCCGGGCTCGGCAGATCGCCTTCCCCCGCCCAGAGCGGCAGGAGATTATCGCGCCCACGCGCATAATTGATAATCTCGACAATACCGCTTTCGGGCGCGGACGTGGCGCGCTGGCTAAGGCTGGAAATCAGGGATGGACCGGCAGGCAAAGACATGGACAAACTCCTTGAGTAACAACGTTCATAACCGAAGCTCCGGAGAAAATCCTATGAGAAAGAGTGGCTGATCGATCGATTCTGGTGATGGCCTCGGCCAGAGGAAATCCTTGCACCAAGGGCCGAGGCCATCTCTACCTGATTGTAAAGACAACAGGATTTATCAGTCTCAACGCTTTTCGGTCAGCCTCATTTTCTGTCAGCGCAGCAGGCAGCCAAACATCAAGGCGTGCCTGGCTCAATACGTGCTGAAGACGCCTCAGCCCCGTTGCTTTGCTGTGCCTTCAGCAAATCACGGATCTCTGTCAGCAGCAGTACGTCTGCCGGCGGCGGCGGTGTAGGCTTGCCCTGTTTTTCATCATGTTCCAGCTGTTTGCGCAGAACATTGACACCCTTGACCATCAGGAAAATGATCCAGGCCAGAATGACGAAATTGATGGCGACGGTCAGGAAATTGCCATAGGCAAACACCGCGCCCTGCTTGCGTGCTTCAGCCAGCGACTGCGCCGTGACCTTGTCACTGAGCGGCAGGAAATAATTGGAAAAATCGAACCCGCCGAACACCACGCCAACCACCGGCATGACGATATCGTTGACCAGCGAGGTGACGATCAAACCGAAGGCGCCACCAATGATGACACCTACGGCGAGATCCATGACATTGCCTCTGGCAATGAACGACTTGAATTCTTTGAACACGCCTGTCCCCTTCATGACTTGTCTACCTCCATTCATCTGGATGACTTCATAGATGCCTCATAAAGACTTGCCTTAGAAGCCCAAATTGCCGGTTTCAGCACGAATGCCAAAACTTCAGCATTGTTTCTAACGCGCAAATTCCGTTTCGGTTTCGACTTATTGCCAACAAGCCCCCCGATTTTAAAAGGCGGCGGCATGGCTTAAAGTGACAAAGCTTTATAAGAGGCACGTGAATGGGAGGGGCAAGCGATGCTTCCGGCATGGCTGATCATCACGGCATCGATTGCCTATCTGCTGCTGCTGTTTGCGGTGGCAAGCTATGGCGACAGGCGAAGCCGCCGCAATGGTGTGCCTGTGGGCGGGCGTCCGCTTGTCTACGGGCTGTCGCTGGCGGTCTATTGCACCTCCTGGACCTATTTCGGCGGCGTCGGCCTGGCTGCGGACCGCGGCCTCGAATTCATGGGTATCTATATCGGCCCGATCCTGATGCTGACGCTCGGCCTGCCGCTGATCCGCCGGATGATCGAAATCGCCAAGGTCGAAAAGCTGACCTCCGGCGCTGATTTCGTCGCCGCCCGCTATGGCAAGAACCCTATCGTCGGCATGCTGGTCACGGTGATTTCGCTGGCGGGCTCCATTCCCTATATCGCGCTTCAACTGAAGGCCGTCTCCAATTCGGTCGGCGTCATGGTCGATCCGGCCAGCTACGGCATCGGCACCGGCAATCTCTATTTTGTCGATCTGGCGCTGATCGTTGCCCTGACGCTTGCCTGCTTTTCGGCGATTTTCGGCACGCGCCATACGGACGCCACCGAACATCAGGACGGGCTGATCCTGGCGATCTCGATGGAATCGGTGGTCAAGCTGCTGGCCTTTTGCACGCTGGGCATCACGGTGGTGTTCTTCCTGTTCGATGGACCGGCGGATCTCTGGCGCGCGGCAACCGAAAGCCCGAGGGTGATGGAAGCGCTGGCCTATCAGACACCGCTCAGTCGCTGGCTGCTGCTGATTGCGCTCTCTGCCTTCGCCATCCTGATGCTGCCGCGCCAGTTCCATGTCAGCGTGGTCGAAAACCGCACGGATCGGGAACTGCGCCGGGCTGGATGGATGCTGCCGCTTTATCTGATCGCCATCAATCTCTTCGTGCTGCCAGCCGCCATTGGCGGGCTTCTGGCCTTCAATGGCACCGGCAATGCCGATCTCTATGTTCTCTCCCTGCCGCTGACCCATGATCTGCCATTCGTCACGCTGGTCACCTTTATCGGCGGCTTTTCCGCCGCCACCGCCATGGTGATCGTCGAAACGGTGGCGCTGGCCATCATGATTTCCAACGACATCGTCCTGCCGGTTCTGCTGCGGCGCGGGTTCCGGCATGGGCCTGAGGCCTCGCAAAGCCTGGCCAAGACCGTGCTTCTCATTCGCCGCCTGGCGATTTTTGGCGTGTTGCTGCTCGGCTATGCCTATTTCCGGCTGGCCAGCGACGACCGGGGCCTTTCCTCCATCGGCCTGCTGGCCTTTTCCGCCATTGCCCAAATCGCACCTTGCCTGCTGGGCGGCCTCATCTGGCGCAGAGCCAATGCCAGAGGCGCGATCCTTGGCCTGTCGCTTGGCTTTCTCACCTGGATCTACACGCTGCTTTTGCCGAGCTTCGGGCTTGATGCCCATAAGGATCTGGCGCCGGATATCCTGTCCTTCCTGTTTCCGGGTGTCGATGCCTTCAGCCGCGCCGGGGCCGATCCGCTGCTGACGGCGACCGTACTGTCCCTGCTGATCAACCTGTTGGCCTTCGTGCTTGGCAGTCTCAGCCGCAATCCCCGCCCGGTCGAGCGCATCCAGTCGGGCATATTCGTGCGCCGGCACCAACGTTCGCAATTTGCCACCAAGGGCTGGAAAACCCGGGTGAGCATCGGCGACCTGAAAACGGCGATTGCCCGATATCTCGGTCAGGAGCGGATGGAACGCTCACTGAAAAGCTATGAGCGCGGTGCCGGACGCCGGTTGGAAGACGATAGCCCTGCCGACATGGCCTTCATCCATTTCACCGAGCAATTGCTGGGTAGCGCCATCGGCTCGGCCTCGGCCCGACTGGTCCTGTCGCTGGTGCTGCAAAAAGCCGAGGATACCTCCGCCGACACCGCCTGGCTGCTCGATCAGGCAAGCGAGGCCCTGCATTATAACCAGGACATGTTGCAAACCGCGCTCTCGCAGATGGACCAGGGCATAGCGGTTTTCGACAGCAGCAGCCGATTGACGATCTGGAACCGGCGGTTTCGAAGCCTGCTCGATCTGCCCGACGAAATGGGACAGGTCGGCGTGCCGCTCAGCACGATAGTCCACCGGCTGACCGAACGCGGCGCCATTGCGGCCAAGGAGGAGGCGGGCGTTCTTGCCAATTTCCACCATCTCGATGAACCCTTCCAGCTGGTGTTGAGCGAGGGCGCCCAGATCATCGAAGTGCGCTGCAACGCCCTGCCCGACAAGGGGTTGGTGGCAACCTTCACCGACATCACCCCGCAAGTGGCGGCGGACCGGGCCTTAAAACAGGCCAATGAAACGCTGGAACAGCGGGTGGGCGAGCGCACGGCGGAACTGATGCGGGTCAATACCGCACTTGCCGAAGCCCGCGCCAGCGCCGATGAGGCCAATATCGGCAAGACCCGGTTCTTTGCCGCCGCCGGTCACGACATTCTCCAGCCGCTCAATGCCGCAAGGCTCTATTCCTCGGCACTGGTGGAGCGGCTGGGCCAATCGGAAAATGCCGGGCTGGTGCGCAATATCGATTCGGCACTGGAATCGGTCGAACAGATCCTTGGCGCGGTGCTGGATCTGTCGCGGCTGGATACAGGCGCAATGAAGCCGCGCTTTGCCACCGTCCCCCTGCAAGGCCTGCTGGAGCGGATCAGAACCGATTTCGAGCCGATGGCCCTGGAGAAAAACCTGAAACTGGTGGTACTGCCGACCGCGCTCAGCGTGCGCTCCGATGCCAATCTTCTGCGCCGGCTGGTGCAGAATCTGGTCTCCAACGCCATTAAATATACGCCCTCGGGAAAGGTCCTGGTCGGTGCGCGCCGCCGTGGCGGCCAGGTGATCATTCAGGTAACGGATTCGGGCATCGGCATTCCGACATCGAAATTCCGCACAGTGTTCAAGGAATTTGCCCGGCTGGACGAAGGCATCAAAACCGCCAGCGGGCTTGGGCTCGGCCTGTCGATTGTCGATCGTATCGCCAGGGTCCTCAAAGCGACGGTGGCGCTGGAATCCCGACCGGGTCGAGGCACGAGTTTTCGTGTCACGATGCCGATTGAAAAGAGCGCCAAGGCGCCGTTGCCCGCTGAGGATTTGGCGACCGCGACCGCACTGCGGAGCAGTCTTAACGGCCTGCGCATCCTGTGCATCGACAATGAACCGGATATTCTGGAAGGCATGCGGCTGCTGATCAGCGGTTGGGGCTGTATGGTGATAACCGCAGGCTCGGTCACTGATCTCGACACGACCTTCAGCGACAATCCTGTGGCACCGGACGTCATCATTGCCGATTATCATCTGGGAGACGGCAGCGGCATCGGCGCGATCCTGCGCCTGCGCGCGCTCTACGGTCAGCCGGTACCCGGCCTGCTGATTACCGCCGACCGCACTGCCGACGTGCGGGCGGAGGCGGAACGGCAGGGCATTGCCGTGCAGCATAAGCCCGTACGGCCAGCCGCTTTGCGGGCCTATATTACCCAGGTCTCCAGCCCCCGTCGTAGCGCTGCGGAATAGAAAATCCAGGTTTTATGCCGGTTTTTACCTCGCTGCCGTTGATCTGCCGCGTTTCAGGCCTACCTTTGTTAAGGCTTGCACCTTTGGGTGTGAACACTCCGATAGTCGTCATGCAACTCACGAATTTTCCGTGTGTCGGCTGAATCGCTTCCGCCACGGCCATCCGGGACATCCCGGAAATGGCCTGGCGAAAAGGAAGCTTCAAGGAGGCCATGCTGTGCCCATTGCACCCATGCCTCCCTTGAGACGAAAGGACATTACCATGACGCAAGCGAAAAACGGCGATACCGTCCGCATCCATTATGTCGGTCTGCTGCCGGATGGCACGCAATTCGACACCTCCCGCGACCGCGATCCGCTCCAGTTTGAAATCGGCTCAGGCCAGATCATTTCAGGGCTGGAACGGCAGGTGGATGGCATGGAAGTCGGGCGCAGCCAGCGGGTGACGGTGCCTGCCGAGGAAGCCTATGGCGCGCACGATCCGCAGAAAATTCAGCAGGTGGCGCGTGATCTTATTCCCGCCAATGTCAATGTGGCACCCGGCACAAGGCTTCAAGCCCAGAGCGGCAATGGCACGCCGCTGATCGTGACCGTGACCGATGTGGCAGGCGATGTGGTGACGATCGATGCCAACCACCCGCTCGCTGGGCAGGATCTGATTTTCGAGGTCGAACTGATCGATATCGTTCGCGCTGCCTAACAGGCTATCCAAGAATCGCCGCTGGCCGTCTGCAAATGGCAATTCTTAAACAGACTTTAATCGACCTGCGGGCAGGTTTACCAAATCATCCCCTCCGCGCCTCGTGCCGGAGGGGATTTTTAATGCCCCCTCACCTTCAGTCCAATAGCGCGGCCTCGGTAAACAGCCTATGGTTGGCCGTGCTGATGCAATGCCGGGGGAGGGTCAATGCGTATTGCTCTTTTGTCCGACATCCACGGCAATGCCCAGGCCCTTGATGCGGTCTTGCAGGCGACGGCGCAGGCCGGTGCCGAACGCATCGTCATTCTTGGCGATATCGTCGGCTATGGCGGCGATCCTGGCCGCTGCGTCGACAAGGTCCTCGCTTTGCAGCAGCAAGGTGCCTTGGTGGTGCGGGGCAATCACGACCAGGCGGTGAGCGATCCCACCATTTCCCTCAATGATACGGCCCGCGCCGCCATTCACTGGACGCGGCAAGTCCTTAGCGAAGAACAGCGGACCTTTCTCGCCAACCTGCCGATGATGCTGCGGGATGAAGACCGGCTCTATGTTCATGCCGAAGCCACCTCGCCCACGGCCTTTCACTATGTGACCGATACGGACGCGGCAGCGCAACATTTTGCCGCCTGTACGGCGCGGCTGAGTTTTTGCGGCCATGTCCATCGCCCGACGCTTTATGCGCTGGCTTCCTACAATCAAGCATCCCATGGCACCCCTCCTCAAAACAAGATCACCACTTTCGTTCCCCATTCGCAAACGGACATTCCGCTTCTGGCGCAGCGGCGCTGGCTCGGCGTGATCGGCTCGGTGGGCCAACCGCGCGACGGCGATCCGGCGGCGGCCTTCGGCCTGCTCGACACCACAAAGAGCACGCTGACCTTCCTGCGGGTCAACTATGACATCGACGGCGCAGCAGCGGCCATCCGTGCTGCGGGCCTGACGGAAACGCTTGCCACACGGCTTTACAGGGGACGATGACATGGCCCGCAACCGCCTTGAACCCGGCAGCGTGATCGATGGTTTTACCGTGGTGGAGCAGGCGCATAAGGGCGGCATGGCGCGGCTTTATGCCGTGACCCACCCGGATTATTTTTTCCCGCTGCTGATGAAAGTGCCGGAAATGGGCGGCGGTATCGACCCGGCGATGATTGTCGGCTTTGAGATGGAGCAGATGATCCTGCCGCGCATATCCGGCCCGCATGTGCCGCGCTTTGTTGCCAATGGCGATTTCACCCATCTGCCTTACATGGTGTTTGAAAGGCTGCCGGGCAAATCGCTTTATCCATTGCTGGGCAGCCTGCCGCTCAGCGCAGACGAGGTGGCAAGGATGGGTGAGCGGATCGCCACGGCGCTTGCCGACCTGCATCGCCAGCATGTGGTGCATCTCGACATCAAGCCCTCGAATATCCTGTTTCGTGACAGCGGCGAAGCGGTACTGGTAGATTTCGGCCTGGCGCGCCATCTGGACCTGCCGGATCTGGTAAACGAGGAATTTCGCCTGCCCTATGGCACTGCACCCTATATGGCGCCTGAACAGATCCTGGGCATTCGCTCGGATTTTCGCTCCGACCTGTTTGCACTGGGCGTGCTGATGTATTTCTTTGCCACTGGAAAACGCCCCTTTGGCGATCCGCAGCGGCTGAAGGGATTGAAGCGTCGGCTGTGGCGCGATCCGGTGCCGCCACGAGCGCTGAACCCTTCAATATCTCCCGCCTTCCAGGAAGTTATCCTGCGCTGCCTGGAGGTGAACCCGGCAAGGAGGACGCCGACCGCAGCCCAACTGGCGCTGGACCTGAAGGACCTGCCGGCGGTTCCCCTGACGGCGCGGGCTGACAAGCTGAAGCAGGACGGGCTGGCGGAGGTTTTGAAACGCCGCTTCAACCCCGACCCGATCGAATTGCTGAAACCGCAAACCGCAACGGCGGCCCTGGCCAATGCACCGATCATCGTCGTCGCCCTCGACCTCGGCGAAACATCGACGGAGCTGACGGAAGCCATGCGGTTGACGGTGTCACGCATCATGGCGCGTTCACCCGGCGCACGGCTTGCCTGCCTGAATATTTTGAAAATCGCCCGGCTCAACCTCGACAACGACCTGGACGACGAGGGCAATAACAAGCATGTCGCCCGCCTTGGCAAGCTGCGGCAATGGGCAGCGCCGTTGAAGGACCAGCCGCAAATTACCTGCCACGTGCTGGAAAGCACCTCACCCGCCAATGCCATCCTGGATTATGCCCGCGACAACAGTGTCGACCATATCGTCATGGGTGCCCGTGCCAATTCACCAAAGCGCGCCCTGCTCGGCAGCGTATCGGCGGAAGTCGCCTCGAAAGCGCCGTGTACGGTCACGGTGGTGCGCGTGCGGGAGACTGCGCATAATGGTAAGCAATAACTTACATTTATAGGTTTTCAGGCGAACAGGCCGCTGAAGCGCACCGAGTAGATCCGTTCGCGGCCAAGAAGATGCGCGACCAGCGTCTCCCTTGCGAAAAGCCCTGTGAACGCCTTGTGCTTCAAATCCAACCCGCCCGTCGTCACACCGAAAGCCGGCATGATCAGCCGGTCGCCATCGGCAGCAAAACAGGCGCGACGCACGGATTTCTCCCGCCGGCGCACAGTGGCTGATGGGTGAAGATGGCCAGCAATCTCGCCTCTGGCGCTTTCACCGATTTGCGGTTCATGGCGAAACACCAATCCGCCATAGGAAATTTCATCGGCCACCATGCCCGCCAGGTTTTCGACCCCATCAGGATCATGGTTGCCGGTGATCCAGATCCACTCGCGGCCTCGTGTCATCTGCTCAATTGTCTGCCGGAACGGCTCTGGCATCAGCACTGAGCCCAACCGGTCATGAAACGTGTCACCCAGACTGACAACGATGGCCGGATCGAAACGGGTAATCACCGCTTGCAGTTTTTTCAATGTCGCAACGGTATCATAGGGCGGCAGAAGCTGGCCACGCCGCGCAAAGGCCGCCCCCTTTTCCAGATGCAGGTCGGAGACGACGAGCAATCGCAATGCCGGCAGATACAGCGTGCCGGACAGGTCACAGATGGCCTCAACACCGCAGATCTCGATCTCGGCGGCAAGGTCCGTCTTCTCCGGGCGCATTATAGAAGCCGTCGTCAATCCAATCATATCTGGCCCGTCATATCCTGACCATTCCATCTTATCCCATCGCTTCAGCGATGAGATCTTCCGCCGCTTCCGCCAGCACATCTTCCTGGGCTTCGCCGACCACCGTTTCCCGACCGATCTCCAGCATGACCGGCACGGCCAGCGGCGAGACATGGTCCAGCGTCTTATGGAGAATATGGCCGTTGATTCGCTTTAGCATATCGCCAAGCCGGGCAATGTCCAAAAGACCGTTTGCCGCATCGGCGCGGGTTGCCTGCAACAGGATATGATCAGGCTCATGGGCGCGCAGCACATCATAGATCAGGTCCGCGGAAACCGTCACCTGCCTGCCGGATTTTTCCTTGCCGGGATGGCGCTTTTCAATCAACCCGGCAATCACCGCGCAGGTGCGGAAGGTACGCTTCAGCATGTAGGAGGAGTCCAGCCAGGCCTCCAGATCGTCGCCCAGCATGTCTTCCTCGAACAAGTCAGCCAGCGAAAGCTTGCCCGTGGACACCATCCATCCGAGATCCTCCAGCCCCCAGATCGCCAAGGCGTAATCCGTCGCCACGAAGCCAAGCGGCTTGGCCCGCCACCGCTCCAGCCGCCGCGTCAGCAACATGCCCAGCGTCTGATGGGCCAGCCTCCCCTCAAACGGATAGAGCACCATGTAGAAGCGCTTGCCGCGTGGAAAAGTCTCAACCAGCAGGTCGCCCCGCTTCGGCAGTACGGATTTAACTTTCTGGATTTCCAGCCAGTCACGCACCTGATCCGGCAGGCTGGCGCGGCGGGCGGGATCGTCCAGCATGGCCCGCACCTGATCGGCAAGATAGGTCGAGAGCGGAAATTTCCCGCCCGCATAGGCGGGAATTTTCGGGTCCTGCGAAAAAGCATTGGAAACCAGGCATTCGCTTTCGCGCAGGCCTTCAAATCGCAAGACCTTGCCGGAAAACAGGAATGTATCGCCTTGCGCCAGTTGCTCGACGAAATACTCCTCCACCTTGCCAAGGGTCATGCCGCCTCGCCCGATGGAGCCGAGGTGATTACGCTTGACGAGCCGGACATTCAGCATCGGCTCCTCAACAATCGTGCCGAGATTGAGCCTGTATTGCTGCGCCACCGCCGGATTGGAAATCCGCCAGCGTCCTTCTGCCGTCTTGCGGATGCGGGCATAGCGGTCATAGGTCTTCAGCGCATAGCCACCGGTGGCGACGAAATCGACAATCCGCCCAAACGTTTCACGCGACAAAGAAGCGTAAGTCATGGCTGACGTTACTTCAGTATAAAGATCGTCCGCATCGAAAGGTGCGGCACAGGCCATGCCCAACACATGCTGGGCCAGCACATCCAGCGGGCCTTCGCCCACCGATTGGGTGTCCTGCGCACCGAGATAGTTGGCATCCAGCGCCGCCTGGCATTCCATCACCTCGAAGCGGTTGGCAGCAACCAGAATGGCGCGGCTCGGCTCATCCATACGGTGATTGGCCCGGCCAATCCGCTGGGCCAATCGGCTGGCGCCCTTGGGCGCGCCGACATGGATGACGAGATCGACCTCGCCCCAGTCGATGCCGAGATCCAGCGTCGAGGTGGCGACCACGGCACGCAGCCGGTTGGCGGCCATCGCCTCTTCCACCTTGCGGCGCTGGCCGACATCCAGCGAGCCATGATGCAGGGCAATCGGCAGGCTGTCATCATTGACAGTCCACAATTCCTGAAACAGCATTTCCGCCTGGGAACGAGTGTTGACGAAGATGATCGTCATCGCAAACTGTTTCAGCACCGCATAGATATCGGCAATGGCGTAGCGGGCCGAATGGCCGGACCAGGGAATACGCTCCTGCGTCTTCAAAATGGTAATGTTCGGCCTCGCCCCGCCAGCCACCGTCACCAGCCCGGCCAGGGCCGCTTCCCCCGGCCTTTGGGCCACGAGCCAGCGCTGCAGCTCCGGCGGATCGGCAACGGTGGCAGACAGCCCGATGGTTTGAAGTCCCGGCGCCAGGATGCGCAGCCGGGCCAGCCCCAGCGCCAGAAGATGGCCGCGCTTGGAGGTGACGAGCGAATGCAACTCGTCGAAAATCACATAGCGCAGATCCCGGAAGAACCGGGGCGCTTCGCCATTGGCGATCAGCAAAGCCAGTTGTTCCGGCGTGGTCAGCAAAATATCCGGCGGATTGAGCTTCTGGCGCTGCCGTTTGGCCTGCGGCGTATCCCCGGTGCGGGTCTCGATGCTGACAGGCAGGCCCATTTCCTCGACCGGCTTGACCAGATTGCGCTCAATATCGACCGCCAGGGCCTTTAGCGGCGAGATATAGAGCGTGTGAATGCCGGTAAAGGCTTCTCCCGGCCGCTTTCGCCCGCGCCGGGTCAAATCGACCAGCGAGGGCAGAAACCCGGCAAGGGTCTTGCCCGCCCCGGTCGGGGCAATCAGCAGTGTGCTTTCCCCCTGCCCGGCCCGCGCCAGCAGGTCCAACTGATGCGCACGCGGCTGCCAACCCTTCTGTGCAAACCAATGCTCGAAGGATTGAGGCAGAAGAGAAAGCGTGGATTCCGGCTCAGACACAGAGATAAAATAGGTGAAACCGGATTAAATAGAAGCGGTCCCCGACTATTTTAAGCGTATAAACCCAGGCTTTATTGCATCGCGGCGTCCAGCTTGGCCTTCCAGTCGCCGTTTTCCAGCGCCTTTGCCATGAAGCTGTCCACCGCAGCCTTGAAGCCTAAGTCCTTGCGCAGCAGATAGGCATTTTCAAAATGGGTGAAGGGTTCCTTGACGGCAGCCGGGCAAAGCACACCGGGATGCAGCTTGGATTGCAGGTCCACTTCCACGCCGTCGGTCACCATCACATCCGCCTTGTTGGCGGCAATCTGATCAAAAATCACCTTATTGTCGGGAAACACCTCGATAGGTGCCTTGGTGAAATGTTCATGGGCAAATTTGTCGTTGGTGCCGCCGGGATTGACGATAACGCGCACCGAGGGCTGATCGATCGCCTCCAGCGTCACCAACCGGTCCTTGTCCTCGCAGCGGACGATCGGCCGTTTGCCGTCCTTGACATTCGAAAGCGAGAAATCACCGACTTCGGCGCGGGCCGGATTAACGGTAATGCCGCCCAGAACCATGTCGAATTTTCCGGCCTTGAAATCCTCCAGCATGGTTTTCCAGGTGGTCATCACAAATTCCGGCTTGACGCCGAGATCGGTGGCCAGCGCCTTGCCCATGGAAATATCGGCCCCGACCAGTTCGCCATCGCCACCCTTGTAGCTGAAGGGTTTATAGTCCCCTGTCGTACCGATGCGGATCACGCCCGCCTGCTTGATCGCCGCCAGCGTGCCATCCTCGGCCTGGGCAAGAGAGGTGGTCAAAAGCAGGGCCGTGGTCAATACAGCAAGGGTGGCAGAGCGAAAAAATGGCATTATCTGTCTCTTTCTTGAGCATTATTCAGTGCGGGCTTGAGCATCATTCAATGCAGGTGCCAAATCCAGCCCGTTGGCATCTAGGCAGCAATTTTCATTCCAAATGACAGAGCAGTATGACGCTCCAGTCTACATGGCGATATAGCGGTCCTTGCGGTGGTTGATGGCCAACGTCAGGTTGACGACCACTGCCCCGATGATCGAGCAGGCAATGATGCCGGGCGTCGCCACGAAGAACGAGCCAATCAGCACCATTCCATCGAAGCAAAGCTGCACAAGCCCGGCCCGCCAGCCATAGCGATCCTGAAGATACAGCGCCAAGATACCAAAGCCCCCAAGGCTTGCCTGATGGCGAAACAGCACCAGCATGCCGGTTCCCACCAGAAGCCCGCCAAAGACGGCGGCCACCAGCGGGTCCAGCAGGGAAAATCCGATGAATTTCGGCAGGATGGCGCTCAGTACCGAGGTCAGCAACACCGAGATGAAGGTTTTAGCCGTGAAGGCCAGACCCATCCGCCGGAACGCGAAATAGTAAAAGGGCAGGTTGATGGCAAAGAAGATCGGCCCAAACCCCACAGCCGAAACATAATGCAGCAGAAAGGCGACACCCGCCGTGCCGCCGGAGAGCAATTTGGCGTTGGACAGCAAGACCACGCCCAGCGCCGCCAGCATGCTGCCCGCCAGCAAGCCCTGCACATCGTCCAGCATGGAATGCTGTTCAGGACTTGAGGCCATGGGCTTGCGGGACTTGCCTGCCTGTTTGTCTGCTGCCGCCATGAAACTGTCCTGCCTTTGCCACCACCTGGGGATGTTCATCCGTAGACCTGCGGGCCAGTGTCCTCAAGCGCCGAGGCGCGACATCGCCAAGGTTATCCCCGGTCGCCAGAGACCGCGTCCCGGATAGACGCACCAATATAAATACCTTCGAAATTACAAATTAACGATCATCTTTTATTCTGCTCCCTATGAAACAGGCTCGGCGAGATTTCTTGCTTTTCCTGCAATGCATTGAAAACCAAGTCTCGAAGATGCTGACGCATCCTTCGACTTAAAGACATTGAAAATATCTCAAATGCGTCAGTGGCTTGAGATATATTCAAAAGGAATACGAACTGCCATTTTCAATGACACTTCGTATAAAGGCTGTGGAGGAGACGCCGGAACAGATGAACACGACCATGACGATCATTCTGGTCAATAGTGCCCTTGTCACGCTGTTTTCCATCGTTTCGAGCAGGCTGGCCGGTTGGCTGGAACAGCAAAACCCGGCCTATAGGCCAATCGGGCTTGGCATTGCCGGCGGCGTCACGGCCATCATCGCCATGCAATTTCCGATAACGATCGTACCGGGTCTTTTCATGGACCTTCGCAACAGTGCCATTGCGGTCTGCGGACTGATGGGCGGCCCGGTTTGTGCGATTTTTGCAGCGGGCATTGCCATAACCTGGCGTGTTCTGGAAGGCGGGATCGGCGCCGGGGCCGGAGCCCTGTCTATTTTACTGGCTGCAGGCGCGGGTATTTGGGCAGGCTGGCGCGATGAACAGGCAATCTTGAGCCTAAGGCGCATCGCGGCCATGGGCCTTGGTCTCACCATCCTGCCACAGATAACACTCTTGGTCCTTCCACCTGAAACATGGCCAGCGGTGTTTTCCATCCTGCCACTGATTTTGCCCATGCAATGTCTGGCTGCTCTGCTTGCAGCGGCTGTGATCAGAAGCGAGACATTGCAACGCGCTCGGTTGCAGGAAGCAAAACTTTACCGGACCGTCATCGAGAGCATGCCGGAAACCCTGACGGCCAAGGATCGAGAAGGCCGCTTCATCCTCACCAACCTCACCACGGCCAAGACACTTGGCCTGGATGACCCCGCGCAGATGATTGGCAAGACCGATGCGGATTTTCATTCGCCCGAGCTTGCCGCCCGCTACCGCGCTGACGAACAGGCTGTCTTTGTCGAGGGCAAGCCTGTCCATATCGAGCAGAGCTATGAAACACCTGCTGGTGCAAAGGGCTGGTATTCGACCCTGAAATATCCGATCCGCGACCAGAAGACCGGAGACATTATCGCCCTTGCAACCCATAGCCGCGACATCAGCAAGCAGAAGGAACTGGAACAGCAATTGGCCGAGAGCCGCCAGCAATTGGCCGATGCCCTGGCCAATATGGCCGATGGGCTTGTGATGTTCGACCGGCAGGGAAAGCTGGTCTATTGCAATGAACGTTATCGCTCCATGTTCTCCAAAACCGCCGATATCAGGGTGCCTGGCGCTGATCTGCACGACATCATCGTCGCTTCGCGCGCACGCGGCGAAGAGACGACACCTCGCGACGGCGACCTCATCTTGCCAGAACAAAGCTTGGACAGTCTGCCTGTTTTACCGCTGGTTCCGGGCAAACGCGAAATCACCCTCTGGGACGGACGAAGCCTCGAAGCTCAGACAAGAAGTGTCGGCGGAGGCGGTTCGCTGATCGTCTTTACGGATATTACCAGGGCAAAACAGGCGGAGGGCTTGCTGCGCCACACCAATCGCGCCCTGGAAAAAGCGGCTTTTACCGATGGCCTTACCGGACTTTACAATCGGCGTGCCTTTGATGTGCAACTCCGGCAAGAATTTGCACGGTCCCAGCGCACCGGGTCTGGCGTCAGCCTTTTGATGATCGATATCGACCATTTCAAACTGTTTAACGACCGCTATGGACATCAGGCGGGGGACCAATGCCTGCGCCAGATCGCCACGACTTTGCGTTCGGTCGCCAAACGCAGCACCGATATCGCTGCCCGTTATGGCGGCGAGGAAATGGCGCTCATTCTCTCCGACACCGATCTTGCCGGAGGCTCCACTGTGGCAGAATACTATTGCCAGGCAGTCCGCGACCTGCATATTCCCCATGGCGATAGCGAAAAGGGTATCGTCACCGTCAGCATCGGCGTGGCAGCCGTTCCGTCCGACCATATCCACTCCAGCGATGATCTGGTGGCAAGCGCCGACGCAGCGCTTTATCAGGCAAAACACAGTGGCCGCGACCAGTATTTCACCGCCAGCCATGCTCCCGCCCTGGACATGGTCCCGCAAAACCGCAAACCGGCTTCGGTGATCGGCAATGCCTTAAAATAATCGACAATGCATCTCCGCGCCCCGGTGAAAAGCCGAGGCGCCATTCTGCATAGTGTCCCGCATGAACGTCTTGGCGGATGTCAGGTTCAGTTTGAAACTGACTGGCTCTCAATGCCCACTGGCCAGATAGATTTGCGGCGCTACCGCCGTCATGTCCAGTTTGGGGCGGGTAATGGCGAGGAAGCGATCGAGTGGGCAGGCACCGTCAACCTGCTGTTGCTCGCAATTCGGCAGTGGGATGGTGGCCTGGAGTGGCGGATTTTTGTCATTCAGAACCGATGCCTTGCGGATCTGATCCAGCGACGGCGCGATGAACTGCATGCGCACAAACACCTTGCCCGTGGCATCGTGCAGGCGCTCGAACGCCATGGTACCGGTGGGGGGAGTTTCATCATCAAGATAAGGCGGAATATGCCAGTGTAGGCCGAGCATGGCGCCGATTTCCGCCTGCTGCGTGTCAGAACCGGTAAACAGCAGATATTTCGCATTAGGCGGGCCATCGCTGGGTGCGCCATTTTTTGCCAGACCGGTTGCCGGATCAGCGGCTACCGCCAGCAAAAGCTGATTGAGAAGATTGGAGCCATCGCGGGCGGCAAGATAAGGAACACGATTGCCGAGATCATATTTAATCTGGCGCAGCTGCGACAGGCGGATAATGTCCGCTTCTGTCGGCGTCTTGCCAAATCCCACCTGATCGGCAGGAAAACCATTGGCATATTGCAGCAGGAAAACCTGCACGACGGTGCCTGCATCCTTCAACGGACCGACCACTTCGACGCTGGCAGGCTTTTCCCCCTTTGCCTGCTTGACCTTGATCGACCAGGGGCGCTGCGACAACGTGCAGGCAGCCGATGCATCGGCCTTTTCGCAAAGCGAAACAGCGCAGCAGTCGAGAATGCCGTCGAGTTCCGTCATCAGGCTGGCAGCACGCGCCCGAGGCTTTTCAAGATCGCCACCCGCCGCCTCCAAAATAGCGGACTTGGCCTTGTCGGGATCGACAGCACCAAGCCTGGTATCGGAAGGGGCATAGAGCACATCGACGCCATCCGTGGCCTCTGTGTTGTTGAAGCCGACCGTCAGGCCGCAGCCGGGAAACAGGGTGGACAGCATCACATTGCCGGTATCGATGGTGCGCTTCACCGAACCATTCGCCCAACCGAACACCGTACCGGTCGCGGGGCAGCCATCCTGCGGCAGAAGCCCCCGGCCCCGGAGCATGTCGCCCTCCCACCGAGCCAATTGCGCGGTAGCTTCCGCACCGTGCGGCGTCAACTGGCCGTCGGCGGTATCCCATTGCAGCCAGGGCTTGGATGACAGGGGAGCAATTTCCTTGGCGCTGGTTTGCGGGCGCACGCCATGGCGCATCAGCACCACATACTTATCCAGCACCATGCCGCTTTCGGCAAAGGCCAGTGGGGTAAAACCAGGCGGGGCAAAGCCCGCGATCGCCATGCCAAGCGCGGAGAAAACCAATGTTCGAACCGATATGCCCATTGCCATGCTCCCGAAGCACCAGTCTTGAACCCAAAATGGAACAAGGACTGTGGCGGCTCACTTACCTTTGGCGCATGACCGTTATATGACAGCACATAAACCAGGCCAGGCTGTGCTTCGTCAGGAGCGCAGCGCAGCGACAGGCGATTGGCGATAGGCAAGCCAGGCTGGCAGCGCCGAAAGCAGCGCCGCAAAGATCAGCATGGCGCAGATCTGCCAACCATCCTGGCTTGCGAATTCGACCGGCAGGTTAAAGCCATTGCTGGTCTTGACGGTTTGCGAAATGATCCTTGCCGCCGCATATCCCATAGCCACGCCAAACCCGATGCCGCCCAGGAACAGGCTGAAAAGCTCGCACCAGACGATCAGGAAGACCGAAGACCTGGGAGCGCCAAAGGCTCTGAGAGCACCAATCTGCTTGCGGCGCTGGCCGATATGAACGACCGTCACCAGCAATAGCGCACCCGCCACCAGCGCCTGCGCGCCGATTGCCACGAAGGACAGCACCAGTTTCGCGTCGCCCAACGTCGCGTAAAGCCTGGTCAGAACCTCGCCGGGAAAAACCCCGAGTGTCCTGTCGTTGCGATAGTCCTGCCGCAGCTTATAGGCGGCGGCAATGGTCTTTGGCTTGACCAGGATGGCCGGTACGCCGGGGTCTGCGGCTGAGAACTGCTCGGAGAGAGCCGCATCGGGGTCGATATGGCCATGATGATCGTGCTCGTCATGGTCTTCGCCGTGCGCGGCTTCACCCTTGTCCGCCGCCTCTTGCTGGGCGTGCTGTTCTGTGGCGTGCTGTTCTGCGGCGTGACCCGCCTCATCCGCATCGTGATCCTCATGCTCTTCACCGAGACCGTGAATATGCCAGACGGCCTGGACCGGAACGAGGATAGCGCGATCCCAGGCCGTGCCGGTGGCTTTCAGCCTGCCGACGACATGATAGGCCAGTTCGCCATGGGTATGGCCGCCTTCGGCAGCCGTGCCATGCATCGGCTTGACCGTATCGCCGGTCTTCAGCCTCACATCGGCCCCCACCACCGCCTCGCCTTCGTGCGCAAACATCTGCCCCTCGGCAAAACCCGGCGTGGTCGCAGCAATCAGCCGTGTGGTCGTACCGACAATCGGATAACCGGAAAAACTATCGCCAAACGCCACAGGTGCTGCCCATTCCACGCGGGGATCGGCCTGCAATGTCGCCAGAACCGCACCCGGCACCAGCGGCAAGGGCGAAGGCTGCAAAAACACCGAGGACAGGACCAGCTGGGTTTCCGACCCAGCTGCGCCGATCACCAGATCGAATTTATCGGCAGCCCGGGCGCTGCCCAGCCGCAAGGCCCGTTCCTGCAAGGTCACCGTCACGCCAAGCGCGGTCGACAGCGCCACCAACAGGCAGACAACCAGCGCACCGGCCCAGAGACGGCGCAGATCGGCAAGGATGAAACGGATCATGCGTCACCTCCCAGAGATCCGACAATGCCACCGGCAATGTCACCTGTGTCATCTACGATTTCACCGTTTTTCAACTCGATCCTGCGTGGCAGGCGCTCCACCAGACGGGCATCGTGGGAAACGACGATCAAGGTGCTGCCCTCGCTTTTCGCCAGATCCAGCAGGAGATCGGCCACCGCAGCCCCCGCTTCGGCATCGAGGCTTGCGGTCGGTTCGTCGGCGATGATCACGCCGGGTTTTCGCAACAGCGCCCGGGCCACAGCCACCCGCTGCATTTCGCCACGCGACATGGTCTCGATGGCCTGATCAGGTCGCCCAAGGCCGAAACGCTGCATCAAACCGTGGGCACGCTCCAGGCAGGCAGGCGTCGTCACCCGTGCCAGCCGGGCTGGCAGCAGGATATTATCGATGGCCGACAGGCCGGAAAACAAATGAAACTCCTGCATGACAAGACCGATATGCGCCGCGCGGAACCGGTCGCGCGCGCCTTCCGACAGGCCCGACAGATCGGTGCCGTTCCAGCGGGCGCGGCCATGGCGCAGGCGCTCCAACCCGGTCATCACATTGACGAGCGTGCTTTTGCCCGAACCGGAACCGCCGGTGATCGCCAGTTGAGCCCCGGCGGCAACCTCAAGCCGGCCAATGTTTAAGACCGGCTTTGGCAGGCCCGCGTAGCGCACCGCCACATCTTCGAGAACAAGCGACATCATGGGCGATCACACCGTACCATAAGTGGCATTTCTCAGCCGCAAAAGACTGACGAAACCCGTTTCAGGGTCTGTCCATGACCCCATTTCCAGGGTTCCGACCACTTCGATGCGGGTTCCCGGCTGCACGAACGTATGCTTTCGATCCAGGTAGACCACGACGATATTGTCCGGCCAGTCCGCGTCCGAGGAGCAGAACGGGCAGAGCGCCATCGGAATTTCTGTCAGCACGAAAAACGCCGCTTCCGCCTTCAGCGGCGGCGCCATGAAACCGCGCATCGCCACCGGCTGGAAAATAAAAGGTTTCCAGGAAATACGGAAAACAAAGAGATAGAACATCCATAATTAAAAGCTCCAGGTGCGGATACCGCACCTGGAGCGAGCATGAACGGCTAACTTAGTTGGCCTTTGGCGCACCCAGGGCAAAAGCGTCGGCCAATACCTTGTAGACGTCGCTTTCTTCCATATAGCCCTTGAAGCCTTCCGAACCGGCACCCGTGGCCTGAAGCACGACATCGTCAACGGCGTGAACGGCGGTGTCAGCCGAGCGTGGCAGATTGCCTTCACGGAAAACCGCGCCCGGCACCGACTTATAGGCCTCGTTGGCGACGTATTGCTTTTTCTCGTTCTGAATTGCCGGCTCAAACGGACCGTCCATCTTGGGGCGGAAGGTCTCGTAATAGTCCGGGAAGTTGGACGAGAACACAGCCAGGCGACGCGATACATCGACCTTGTCCGGGAAGCCGTCGCCGTCCTTGTCTTCATAGTTCGGGAAGCCGGCATCGGCGTAAACGCCGACCTTTTCGCGCATTTCCGTACCCGGCTTTTCATCATCGATCGTGCCGATCACCGAAATGCCATGGGTGTGGTCGCCGGTGACGACGATCAGCGTATCCGGGTGGGTCTTCAGGAATTCGAGGCCAAGCCCGATCGCCTGATCGAATTCGATGGTTTCATACATCGCCCGATCCCAGTCCATCGGATGGGACATTTTATCGATGGAGGCGCCTTCGACCATCAGGAAGAAACCGTCCTGGTTCTTGGACAGTTGATCAAGGGCAACCTTGGTCATGTCGACCAGGCCCGGCTGATCAGGGAATTTGTCCACGGTCCCCTTCTTCAGGAACTTGCGATCCAGAAGCGTATCCATGTTACCGGTGTGAAACAGGCCGAGCAGCTTGCCGCTATTGGTGCCAGCCGCGGCGTCCAGTTCGGTCTTTGATGTCGCCAGCGTATAGCCGGCATTCTTGAACTCGGCGATATAGTCCTTGTCATCCTTGCGCTTCGAGCCGGGGATGGACTTGGACAGGAAATAGGCCGAACCGCCACCCAGAATGACGTCCGGCTTGACGTTGAACATCATGCCGACAATCTCGGCCTTGTCGGCGCGGGCGCGGGTGTGGGAGACCACGGCAGCGGGCGTTGCGTCTTCGATTTCAGCCGGAGAAACAATACCAATCGACTTTTTGGTGGTGCGGCGCAGCGCCTCGGCAATGGTTTCGACCTTTGGGTCGTCCAATGTGTTCGGGGTGCGGTCGGCATACACGCCAAGCGCGTTCACGGCGGTCTTGTGGCCGGTCATATAGGCCGACATGGTGTTGGCGCTATCGGTGGCGATGGCATTGGTCGAGGACGTGCCGATAAAGGCCATCCGGTCGAGGCTGTCCATGTTGAGGTGGCCGTTGGCCTTGCCCTCGGTCATGCCCTTGGACATGATGCGGGCGCCGGTGCGGTGGGCAACCGACAGACCGTCGCCGAGGAAGAAAATGATATTCTTGGCAACAGGCTTTTGCTGGGTCGCATAGACATCCCAGGTGACGGATTTCTTTTCGTCCCCGGCAGCGACTTCGATTTTGTAGCTGCCTGCGGGAAGCTTGAGATCGCGCAGGATCAGGGCCGAGCCCAGAACCTTGTCTTCCTTGCCTTTTTCTTCGGCGGTGAACTGTGCCTGGCTGCCGAACACGGCCTTGTAGTCCTGACCGTTGACGGTGATTTTGACGTCTTCCGGCTTGACGACAGATTTCAGCTCGACCTTGAAATCAAAGGGAGAACCGGTGAGGATTGTGGCGCGGTCAAGTGGATAGACCGTAGCGGCTTGGGCTCCGCCTGCCAGAACCGTCGTGGTAAAAAGAGCGGCGAGAATGGTGCGCATAATGTTTCCCCCAATATGTGCCAGATGATTGCAGGGCGGTCTTAGGGCGCAGAGATGACAGGCAGATGACAACGCCCGATTGCGTGTTGATTGTCTAAATCCCTCTTAATCCTTGCGGAAGACAATGCTGGCCGTCCACCCGGTGATGACAGCCACCAGCACGGCGAAGATGCCGTAGGACAGGGGCTGGTTATGGGCGGCATCGGTAATCGCCTGTTCGACGCCGGTCTTCACCACCCGCAGACGCAGATCCTTCTGGGCCAGGAAGACGCCGCTCTTGAACAGATAGGCATGCACGACATGCACGCCATCGGGAATATTGGCGGGCAGCCGCAGGCTGGCGCGAAACAGATTGGTGCTGACGAAGCGAATACCGGTATCGCCCTCCTGATAAAGCCCGCTCGTCTGTTGCAGGCGGCGATAGGCAGTCCGAAACTCACCCATATTGATATCGCCGATAAAATGGCCGGTCGGGGTCAGCGGCAGATAGTCGACGCCAAGCCCCAGATCGTTCAGAACCTCACGCGGGGCAATCGCCTGCACCGGCCTGGTGCTGGCAACCGAATAGGAGGTCGGCACCCGCTCGAAGGTCAGGGATTTACGGTTGACCCAGATGCCCAGGAACCGCTCCTTGCGCCGGACGGTCGCCGCTTCCCGTGGTCCTTCCAGCGTCACCACGACATCATATTGGCCGATGGCCAGCAGCAATTGATCGACATTGTTCAACGCCCCAAACACGGTGAGATCCGCGCCGCGAAAATCCGAGGTAATAGCGATTTCATTGGTGGAAGTGCCGATTTCCAGCGTTTCCTTGCCGGTACTGTCAGGGGTCAGAAAGGGGATCTGGGCGCTCGCCGCGCCCGCAAACAGGATTGCGCCAGAGAGTGCGATCAACACCACAAGGAGGAACCGGCCCATAATCATCGGCCCGTACTCCCCACCACGATCGAATAGGCATCGTCAGGGGTCATCACCAGTTCGATGGCAAGGCGCAGGCCAACGGCCATGACAAGCAGGCCCAGAAGAGCACGCAATTGTTCGCCGCGCAGTTTCTGGCCGACCCGCACTCCATATTGCGCGCCGATCACGCCAGCGATCATCAGCATGAAGGCCAGAACGATATCGACCGAATAATTGGCCTTGGCCTGGGCAATGGTGGTGAAGGCGCTGACGAAGATGATCTGGAACAGCGAGGTGCCAACCACGACATTGGTGGGGATGCGCAGGAGATAGATCATCGCCGGCACCAGAATGAAGCCGCCGCCGATACCCATCGGTGTCAGGACACCGACGAGGAAACCGAGCACCAGAATGGGGATGGCGCTGAGATAGATCTTCGATTTCTTGAAGCGCATCTTGAAGGGCAGCCGATGCACCCAATTGTGATGGCCGGGGCGGCGCACCGGCGCTGGCTGCTTGCGGGCCGAACGGCGTAGCGCGCCGATGCTTTCCCAGAGCATCAGTGTGCCGATTGAACCCAGCAGCACGACATAGAGGATGGAGATGAACAGGTCGATCTGGCCGAGCTTGCGCAGGGCGACGAAAATCCACATGCCGAGCGACGCGCCGAACAAACCGCCGACCAGCAGCACGCAACCGAGCTTCAAATCCAGCGAGCCACGCCGAAAATGGCTCATGGCGCCGGAGACCGAAGAGGCCACAACCTGATTGGCGCCGGTGGCAACGGCGACGACGGGCGGAATATTATAGAAGATCAGCAAGGGGGTGATCAGGAATCCGCCACCGACGCCGAACATGCCCGAGAGAAAGCCGACAGCCGCGCCCATGCCGAGGATGATGAAAATATTCACCGACAGTTCCGCAATCGGCAGGTAAAGTGTCACGGCTGTCCTCGAAATGCGCCCGAAATGCCAAATTCCGCCGTCATGGCCGGAATGCCCATGACGATGCCCGTCGATCCTTACGATATCATTCCTTAAATCCCGGTAGATTTAGGGGCACTTACCCAAAAAAACTCGGGACTCACACGTTCTACAATCGTGAAGCTCGCCCGGCACCGGCAATATTGATCATTTCAGTAGGTGTGCTTGGGCGATTGTAGGAGGATTTCGTTCGCCTGCAAGGCAAAACGGCAGGCGCAAAATCTTTCGGCGCGCCCTCTCGCCTGAGTTTGCCTCGGCGAAAGTTGAGTTTATCCGGGTCAACTTGAACTTCACAGATTCCAGTCGCATCGACACTGACGCTCCAACTCCACCACACCGACCCCGCATCAACCGTTATGGGCCAGCAACGCCTTGACCAGTTCGTTGGAAACCTTGCCGCTTGGCTCCTGGCCCACCGAGGTCTGGAAGGCCTTGATGGCGGCAACGGTGCGGGCGCCGAGCTTGCCATCCGGCTCTCCGGCATTGAAACCGTTCTTGTTGAGAATGGCCTGGATGTTGCGGACCGCCTTTTCCATGTCGACGCTGCCGGTCTTCAGGCTCTTGCCAACCCATTCATCCGGCAGGTTGACCGTGTTGGCATCGGCATTCACAGGCATTGCCTGCCATTGCTGGACGCTCGCCTTGGCGCGTGCGAGTGCAGCAGGCTGCAAGGATCTCGCCACTTCTTCCTGCTTGGCGGCGGCGTCCTTGTCGCCCTGGCTGGCGGCCAGCGCGAACCATTTATAGGAGGCTTCCAGATCCTGCTTCACGCCCGTACCCCGCGCATAGAGTACGGCGAGATTGAACTGGCTGTCCGTCACGCCGAGGTCGGCGGCCCTGGCAAACCATTTGGCCGCAGCATCCATATCCGGCTTGCCATCGCCACCGGAAGCATAGAGCACGGCGAGGTTATGCATGGCGCTGGCATTGCCCGCTTCGGCGGCCTGGCTGTAAAGCCCTTTTGCCCGCGTCAGGTCGCGCTGAACGCCAGTGCCTTTTTCATAAAGCCCTGCAAGGCGATATTGGGCAGGCGCCAGCCCCAGATCGGCGGCGCGCTGGAACCAGACCGCTGCCTGCGAGACATCGCCCGGCAGGCCGCGTGCTTCCATATAGCGCGAACCGATTTCAAACAGGGCAGCAGGCTCGCCCGCCTTGGCAGCCGTCACCAGTGAAGCGGGCGACAGATCGGCGGGCACCTCGAACAGCGGCTTGACGGCCTCATTCTTCGGGGCCGCAAATCCGGCCTGGGCCGCATCCGGCATCGGCGGTTGAGCCGAGAGACCCGCAACCGTCTGGCTGCCATCCATCGGGGTGGATGAAAGGCTGGCCTGGCCTGTCGGTGACGTCACCGGAATGACCGGCGCGGAAGATAGATCCGTCTCGGTGCTTTCCACGGAGGACTGGGATTGCGGCGCTTCGGCCTTGATCTCGACCGCCCGAACCGGTTGTTGCGGTGCCTGCTGGATGGAGGGTGCCTCAATGGCCGCAGAAGGTGCCAGTTTGGCAGGTGCCGATGTGGTTGGCGCTTGCTCAGCAGGCGCCTGAGCATTGCCGCCGCCAAGCGTCTTTACTGCCGAAACGGCAAGAGCCGCCAGCAAAAGCGCACCGACCGCCATCAGGATTGGACGGCGATATCTGGAAAAAGCTGAGCCGCCAGCGACTTCGTCGGCAAGGGCCGTCCGGCTAGGGCGGCTGGCCCGGTCGGTTTCCTGGGCTGCTGCCTGCGCCGCCCGGCGCGCTGCGGCGATGAAATCCATCCGGTCATCCGCTGATGCCGGTTTTACGCTTGCCGTGCCGAGGACAGGTTCAGCCGGTGCGGTCCCGGCCTGCTGGCGCGCCCGGACCTTTTCCAGGATCTTGCGCACATCCGGCTTGCCGGAACCGGGTTCCAGCAATTCATTGGCCTCTTCCGGCGGCAGAATATCGACGGGGTCGATGGAAGGCGCATCCTCGATCATCTGACGCGGGTGCGGAGCGGCGGCCTTTGCCGGTGTCGCCGTCTCGGCCTGCGCTTTCTTGATCTTCGGCTTCAGGCGCCGGCTCAAACCAGCGATCAGGCTGGGTTTTGCCGCCTTCTCATCATCGCTCTGCGGACGAGCCTCGGCATGAGCGGGGGCATCAATATTGTCTTCAGCCGGAAGGATGACAGCCGGTTCCACCTCGGTCTGAGCGGCCTGGGGCGTCTGCGCGGCGGCAACAGCCGTATCGTCGCGGTCTTCCTCACTGCTGACTGTCGCCGTCCGGCGGTCCATCTGGTCCAGTTTTTCGGCAATCTGCACCAGGGTCTGGTGCAAAGCCTCGACGGTACGGTGGCTGCGCTCCTCCCCGCCCCGGCTGATCTCTTCCAGGTGGCGCAGGTGATCGGCCAGCACACCAAGCGTTTCGGCAATCTGGTCCTGTCCCGCTACCTCAACGGCTGCCGGGCTCTGGCGGGCATAATTGTCCATCACCGCTTCGGCGGCCTGGCGGGCAGCCTCGACGATATATTCGTCGCTGGTCGCCAGATAATCCTCAAGGGCCGCCATCCGGCCTTCGATACGCTCACCCTGGCCATTGTCCGTCAAGGGCGAGGCACTGATCAGCGCCGAGAGATGGGCGATCTGCTGTTCCAGCCCGGCAATGGCGGAGCCATCGCCGGAAGGCGAGGCACTCGTCTCATCCAGGCGGGCCGCGATGGAGTACAGCCGGTCGTCCAGGCTGCGCAGCAGGCTTTCATCCACAGATGATGCCACTGGCTGAGCATCGATCTGATCGATTCGCCTGCCGATCACGGCGATCTGCTCGGCCAGCTTGTCGCTCAGGGAAGCATGATCCAGCGCGTCGATCTTGCGGGAAATATCGGAGAGATAGCCGGTCAGTTCGGGTTGCAGGCTTTCGCGCTGCGACATTTCCAGCATGCGGGTCAGATCGTCCAGCCGCTCTTCCAGCCGCTGGGCGGCCTGCTGGTGGGCCAGATCCTCGATTTTCAACGACAGCGCTTCGAGACGGCGATCAAGATCGCCAGCCGGAAAACCAGCGGTCTGCTCGGAAATCAGTTCCAGATGATGGGCAATGGTGGCGATCCGGTCTTCCAGACGCTCGATCAGGCGCGGGTCGGTGGCTTGCCCCGCATGACGGCCAGAAACGGAAATCGCGCGGGAAATCTCGTCCAGACGGTGATCGAGCTGGCCGAACTGCTCCAGCATCGCCTGGCTGTTAGGCTCCAGATGCTGGCCGATATGCTCAAGCGCCTTGGCAATGGCAACCAGCTTGTCTTCCAGCAGCCGCACGGAGCGCACATCGCCGATCGTTCCCAATTGCTGCTTGATCTCATCCAGCCGGTAGGCAAGCTGCAACAGGTCCTGCTGAATGCGCTCAGGCGCGATGGTATCGAGCCGGGCTTCGAGCGCGCTCCAACGGGTTTCCATGGTCTGCGTGCCACTGTCGCGGGCCAGTCCGTCCATCAAAGAGCGCAATTCCTCGAAATCGGCCCGCAATGCTTCGGTTTCGGGCGCGGCGGGATGGCCGATCCGCTCCAGACTATCGGCCATGCGCATGAAATCTTCACGCAGGCCAGCGGCTTCACGGCTTTCTTCAGCCATCACCCTGATATCCTGGATATCGGAGCGCAAAGCACCGATTTCACCGGCAAGGCTTTCGCTGATATCCTGGCGCAGGTCGGCGCGCAGGGTAGACAGGGCCTTATAGAAATCCGGCAGGGGCGCAGCACTCCCGCCCGCCATCAGCTGCGGCGCCAGTTCAAGCACTTGCGGCGGACGCACGGATACACTCTCCTCAGGCGCTCGATATTTGGAATCGTTGTCGCGCAGCGACGCCCTTCCCGGAGCGAGGGGACGCGCTGCTTCCAACGCCCGTTGCCGAGCGCGGATTTCGGCCAACGGATCGAGCCGGTCGCCAGCAACAGAAGAGGTCGCAGCGGGCGGCAGCTCTGCCGAAGCCTGCAATGGCTTATCGGGAAAAGCGCTGGCTGCGGGGCGAACATCCCTGGCAGCACCGCCGGAGATACCATTCATCAGACCTTCGATCCGCGCCTCCAGCCCCTCGATCGTGCGGCTCAGGGCATCCAGCGACGAAGCACCGACGGGGCGAGGGTCAGCCTGACGGGTCTCCGCCTGGTGAGGCGGCATCTGGCCGGGAGCTCTATAGCTCTGCGATGGAGACCGCTGTCCGTTCATATTCCAAACTCGCTTCGCGTTTCGGGCCTGCCCCAAGCCCTGCTCCCCTCCCCCAAACCAGGGATTGGAGGTTGCAATTCTCATCTTGAGGCGGCGCAAATCATTCCGCAGCAGAATCGGGGAAACGTGGTAAACAACCCGTTAAGAATGGCTGAGATTTTTAACCTTTTCGGTGTGGGCATCCTATTGTGCCGCCAAACGTGAACTCCAGCGTGATATATGCGCGACGATCATCGTCCCTTTCGTCTCCGCTGCGCAAATTCCTTGTTCCTCTGGCCTATCCGTTGGCAGGTCGCATTTTCAAATTCACATTTTTGCGTATTGACGTTTACGCGCACGTCAATATTTTGTAAGACAGAACATCGCCGGGGAGGACGCCGGCCGCAATCTGGAGGACATTGACCATGCCCGTCTATAAGGCACCTGTCACGGACACGCTTTTCATCCTGAACACAGTGCTGGGCCTGGAGCGTTACAACAACCTGCCCGGTTTCGAGGACGCAACGCCCGACATGATCGAGGCGATTGTCGGCGAGGCCGCCAAGCTTGCCGAAGAGCAGCTGTTTCCGCTCAATCTGTCCGGCGACCAGGAAGGCTGTACCCGCAATGCGGATGGCTCCGTGACCGTGCCGAAGGGCTTCAAGGAAGCCTATGACGCCTATTGCGCCGGTGGCTGGAGCGGCCTTGCCGTTCCGCCGGAATATGGCGGCCAGGGCCTGCCTTACGTGCTGCATGCTGCCGTTGGTGAATATATGTCTTCTGCCAATATGGCGCTGATGATGTATCCGGGCCTGACGCAAGGGGCGATTGCCGCCATTCTGGTGCATGGCACCGACCAGCAGAAGCAGACCTATCTGCCTAAAATGGTCGAGGGCACCTGGTCCGGCACCATGAACCTGACTGAGCCCCATTGCGGCACCGACCTTGGCCTGCTGCGCACCAAGGCCGTTCCCAATGGTGACGGCACCTACAAGATTTCCGGCCAGAAGATCTTCATCTCGGCTGGCGAACATGGGATGACCGACAATATCATCCATCTAGTTCTGGCTCGTATCGAAGGCGCGCCTGAGGGCACCAAGGGCATTTCGCTGTTCATCGTGCCGAAATTCATCGTTAATGACGATGGCTCGACCGGTGCCCGCAATGGCGTCACCTGTGGCGCCATCGAACACAAGATGGGCATTCACGGCAATGCCACCTGCGTCATGAACTATGACGGGGCCACCGGTTATCTGATCGGCGCGGAGAACAAAGGCCTGTCGGCCATGTTCGTGATGATGAACGAGGCCCGTCTGGGCGTCGGCCTGCAAGGCCTGTCGATTGCCGAAGTCGCCTATCAGAACGCCGTGACCTATGCGCGGGAGCGTATTCAGGGCCGCTCGCTGTCTGGCGCCAAGGCACCGGATAAAAAGGCCGACCCGATCATCGTCCATCCCGATATTCGCCGCGCGCTGATGACCATCAAGGCCTTCAACGAGGCAGGCCGCGCCTTCACGCTCTGGACGGCGTTGAAATCCGACATTGCCCACCGCGCCGGTGATGCGGCTGAAAAGCAGACCGCCGATGACATTCTCGGCCTGATGACGCCGATCCTCAAAGGTGTCCTGACCGACAAGGGCTTTGACCATGCGGTCATGGCCCAGCAGGTCTATGGCGGCCATGGCTATATCGAAGAATGGGGCATGAGCCAGTATGTGCGCGATGCCCGCATTGCGATGATTTATGAAGGGGCGAACGGCATTCAGGCGCTGGATCTGGTCGGCCGCAAGCTGGGCCTCAATGGTGGGCGGGCCGTAATGGCGCTGTTCAACGAAATCGGGGCCTTCTGCGAGGAAAACCGCGAGAATGAAAAACTGTCTTTCTTCACCAAGCAGTTGAAGAAGGGCCTGAACGACGCGCAAGCCTCGACCATGTGGTTCATGCAAAACGCCATGGCCAAACCCGACAATGCCGGCGCTGGCTCGACCGATTACATGCATCTCTTTGGCCTTGTCGTTCTTGGCTATATGTGGGCCAAAATGGCCAAGGCCGCCCATGAGGCGCTTGAAAGCGGTGCCAGTGATGCGGATTATTACAACAATAAGCTGTTGACCGGTCGCTTCTTCATGGAAAAGATCATGCCGGAAACCGCCCTTCGCAAGTCGCGCATCGAAGCGGGTGCTGACAGCGTGATGGCGATGGCCGCCGAGGCATTTTGATTTTTCGTCAATGGAAGCATAAATGGCAAGCAAATCAGATCTTAAGGATTGGGTTGTTAAGGCATTAAAATCCAACAAAGGGCACGCGTCAGTTCTTTATGTTGCGAAGTATATTTGGGAAAATTACGAGCACGACTTAAAGGGAAACGACCTATTCTATACTTGGCAATACGATATGCGTTGGGCGGCAATGGAACTACGAAAAATGGGCGTGATGGTTGCAGCAAAAGACGACCGCCGTGGAAAATGGACACTTAAATAAATTGTGCTGCGCTGGAAACGGCGAAGGGAGAGAGATGATGACTGAAGTATATGTTTACGACCACGTGCGCACGCCGCGCGGCCGCGGCAAGAAGGATGGCGCGCTGCATGAAGTGCCATCGGTGCGGCTTGCCGCCAAGGCGCTGGAAGCCATTCGTGACCGCAATGGCCTCGACACATCCACCGTCGATGACATCATCATGGGTTGCGTCGATCCTGTCATGGATGCGGGCGCGGTGATCCCGAAGGCTGCTGCCTTCGAGGCGGGTTATTCCACCAAGGCTCCGGGCATACAGATTTCGCGTTTCTGCGCCTCTGGTCTTGATGCCATCAATCTGGCCGCAGGCAAGATTGCCACGGGTGCGGATGACATTGTCATTGCCGGTGGCGTCGAAAGCATGTCACGTGTTGGCCTTGGCATGTCGGGTGGCTCGTGGTTCATGGATCCGTCGGTCAACTTCCCGGCTTTTTTCATGCCGCAGGGCGTGTCTGCCGATCTGATCGCCACAAAGTATGGCTTTTCACGCGATGATGTGGATGTCTATGCGGTGGAGAGCCAGAAACGCTCCGCCAATTCCTGGGAAAAGGGCTATTTCGACAAATCGGTCGTCGCCGTGAAGGACCAGAATGGCCTGACCATTCTGGACCGCGACGAACATATGCGCCCCGGCACTGACATGCAGTCGCTGGCAGGCCTTAACCCCTCCTTCCAGATGCCCGGTGAAATGGGCGGCTTTGAAGCCGTCGGCATTCAGGCGCATCCCGAAATCGAGAAGATCAATTACGTCCACCATGCGGGCAATTCGTCCGGCATCGTCGATGGCTCCGGTGTTGTGCTTCTTGGCTCCAAGACGGGCGGCGAGAGCATGGGTTTGAAGCCCCGCGCCCGCATTCGCGCCTTCGCCAATATCGGTTCCGATCCGGCCTTGATGCTGACCGGCCCTGTCGATGTAACGGAAAAGCTGTTGAAGAAAACCGGCATGACGCTGGCCGACATCGATCTGTTTGAGCTGAACGAGGCCTTTGCTGCCGTGGTTCTACGCTTCATGCAGCATTTTGACGTGTCCCATGATGTGATGAACGTCAATGGTGGCGCGATTGCCATGGGTCACCCGCTGGGTGCCACAGGCGCAATGATCCTCGGCACCGTGCTGGATGAGCTGGAGCGGCGTGATTTAAACACCGCGCTTGTCACGCTCTGCATCGGGGCTGGCATGGGCACCGCCACCGTTATTGAACGAGTCTGATCGGGAGGGATGACAATGACCTATAAGAATTTCACCGTTGAGACCGATGCAGACGGCATTGCCCTTGTCACCTGGGACATGCCCGACAAGAGCATGAATGTCTTCACCATGGAGGTGATGGACGAAATCGAAGCGATTGTCGATGCCACCGTCGCGGATGCAGCCGTCAAGGGCGTCGTCTTCACGTCAGGCAAATCCGCCTTTTCCGGTGGTGCCGATCTCAGCATGATCCGCGGCATGTTTTCCATGGTGGAGGAAGAACGCGCCAAGGACCCGGCCAATGCCGTGCAAAAGCTGTTTGATTCGGCTGGCCGGATGAGCTGGCTGTGGCGCAAGATCGAGACCAATGGCAAGCCTTGGGTCTCCGCTATCAACGGCACCTGCATGGGCGGCGCGTTTGAGTTGTCGCTCTCCTGCCATGGCCGCGTGGTCTCCAACGGCAAATCGGTGAAGCTGGCGCTGCCGGAAGTCAAGGTCGGCATCTTCCCCGGCGCTGGCGGCACGCAGCGTGTGCCGCGTCTGGCCAATGCCCAGGACGCCCTGCAAATGATGACCACCGGCCAGACCCTGACGCCACAGCGCGCCAAGGCCATGAACCTCGTGCATCAGGTGGTGGAGCCGGACCAGCTCATTACAGCCGCAAAGCAGATGATCAAGGATGGCTTGAAGCCGGTTGCCCCCTGGGATGAAAAGGGCTTCAAGGCGCCCGGCGGCGGCATCTGGACACCGGCATCGGCCCAGCTTTGGCCAGCGGCACCGGCTGTGCTGCGCCGTGAAACCTCCGGCAATTATCCAGCCGCCCTGGCGATCCTGAAATGCGTCTATGAAGGCTTGCAGGTGCCGTTCGACACAGCACTTCGCATCGAGCAGCGCTATTTTACCGAAATCGTCCAGACCACCGAAGCTTTCTCGATGATCCGCTCGCTGTTCATCTCGCTTCAGGAGCTTGGCAAGGGCGCGCGCCGCCCGGCAGGCCAGCCGAAAAGCACGATCAAAAAGGTCGGCGTGGTTGGCGCTGGTTTCATGGGCGCATCGATTGCCTATGTCACCGCCGCCGCCGGCCTGCCCGTCGTGCTGATCGACCGCGACATGGAGGCTGCCAACAAGGGCAGGTCCGTGGCCGAAGGGCTGGTGTCGGGTGCGATCGGTAAGGGCAAGATGAGCAAGGAAGACGGCGAAAAGCTGCTGTCTCTGATCACGCCAAGCGACGATTATTCATCGTTGTCGGATGCCGATCTGGTAATCGAAGCGGTGTTTGAAGACCGCGATGTCAAGAAGGCCGTGATCGAGAAGGTCGAGGCCGTCCTGCCGGAAGGGGCCATTTTTGCCTCCAACACCTCGACCCTGCCGATCACCGGCCTGGCCAAGAACTCCAAGCGCCCGGTGGATTTCATCGGCATCCATTTCTTCTCGCCGGTCGAAAAGATGATGCTGACGGAAGTGATCCTTGGCAAGGAGACCGGTGACAAGGCGCTGGCGGTGGCCCTGGATTATGTAGCAGCGATCAAGAAGACGCCGATTGTCGTCAATGACACCCGCGGCTTCTTCGTCAATCGTTGCGTGCTGCGCTACATGGCGGAAAGCTACGACATGCTGCTGGAAGGCGTGCCGCCGGTGATGATCGAAAATGCCGCGAAATTCGCTGGCATGCCGGTTGGTCCGCTGTCCCTCAACGATGAAGTGGCAATCGATCTCTCCTACAAGATCCTCAAGGCCACCGTCGCCGATCTCGGTGAGAAGGCGGTGGACCCGCGCCATATGGAACTGGTGGCCCGCATGGTCGAAAAGGAAGAACGCTTTGGCCGCAAGAACGGAAAGGGCTTTTACGACTACCCCGCCAAGCCAGCCAAAAAGCATATCTGGCCGGGCCTGAAGGACTTTTATCCGCAAAAGAAGCCGGATGACGTCAACGTCAAGACCCTGCAAGAGCGGTTCCTGGCAACCATCGCCCTGGAAGCGGCCCGCACCATGGAAGAAGGCATCGTGGTTGACCCGCGCGAAGCCGATGTTGGCTCCATCCTCGGCTTCGGCTTTGCCCCCTATACCGGCGGCGCACTGTCCTACATCGACGGCATGGGCGTGAAGACCTTCGTGGCGCTCTGCGAACGGCTGGCCAAGGACTACGGCCCGCATTTTGCACCAACGCCTCTGCTGAAGGAGATGGCCCAGAAGGGCGAAACCTTCTACGGGCGGTTTGATCCCTATGGGGCAGCCAAGCAAGCGGCCTGATTGACCAAGCAAAATAGAACGGGGAGGCAGAAATGCCTCCCCGCTTTTATATGGTCATATGTTTTAAGCTTTGACCCAATCGCCCTGAATAGGCCTGGCGAAATAGGCCAATACAGCAATCATGCAAATTTCAATCGAGACCGACCAATAGATATGGCCGAGGATCTCGCTCCAGAGTTCGAAAGCGTTGAGATTCCATAGCCATCCTGTGGCGCCATTGGCGTAAACCGGATTTCTAAAGCCGAGCAGCGGGATGAGAAATCCATGCATGACCACGGTGATGATCAATCCATAAAAAGCGCCGTACCAAAGCCTGATCTTCGGCCAATAAGCGGAAGCGAACACATAGACCAGGGCAAAGGCAAAACTGAACAGCCAGTGATAAAGCGTGACGGCTCCAGGCACATTGACGCCCTGATAGATGTAATCGAGCGAATGCGAATTGAAGCCAAATCTCCCAAGCCATGCATCGATATGAGCACCCGGAGGCGACACTTCGCCCGGCATGCGCGGCGGCATATTGACCTCAGATCCCCATTTTACCAGCGAGCTGATGAAACCACCTATAAGGGTGGTCCAGACAATAACCTGTCGATTGACCTTGTTTTCCAACATGACAAATATCCTTCTGGCGGATACCCCTAAAAACCAGGGGCTTTTGCAAAAAATGCAACGGCACGAGCGTCAAATCGTGACTTATCTCTATGAATTAAAACATGAATATACGTTCACACATCATGACTGCCGTTGTCTGGATCATGAGAGAAAACCGGTTCCTCTCCCTTGATCCTGATCAAGGCTGGCCTGGACTTCAGTGAGGCCGGAGGCATGCAGATTTCGATTTTAAGATGCAAATGGATTTATTGAAGGCGCAAAATGCTGTGGCATTTTAAATTTTCTCCACAATGCTCATCGAGAATTGAGATAGATTTAAGGTACGATTTAAAGGCAGCGATTGCCGATTTACGGCAGCTTAAATAGAAATTGGACACCTCTAAAAACCTCCCCATTTTCCGCGTTTCATGATTCAATCCGGCCAGTGTGATTTTCTGGGAGCGGATGATGCGTGGGCAACCGGGCTTTTGGGATTTGGATGATCGTTACGAACGGCTGAGTGCCGTCGGCGATCCGCTGGAGAAGCTCAACAGCATCATTCCATGGGCGATATTTGAAAAACCTTTAGCGAAGGCGCTGAAGCGGTCCGACGGATCGAAGGGTGGACGTCCACCATTTCCGTCGGTTCTGATGTTTAAAATCCTGGTGCTGCAAGCGCTTTATAATCTCTCCGACGACCAAGCAGAGTTTGTTATCCAGGACCGGCTGTCGTTTATGCGTTTCCTTGGCCTTTCCCTTTCGCAGAAGGTGCCGGATGCCAAGACGATCTGGCTGTTCCGAGAGAGTTTGGTGCGTGCAGGTGCCATTGATAATCTGTTTGCCCGTTTCGACAAGCATCTCTCACGTTCCGGATATCTGGCCAAAGGCGGGCAGATCGTTGACGCCACGATCATCCAGGCTCCCAAGCAACATAACAGCCAGGACGAGAAAGACGCGATCAAGGCCGGCGAAATCCCTGAGGACTGGAAGGATAAACCCGCCAGGCTGGCCCAGAAGGACCGCGACGCGCGATGGACAGTGAAGTATTCCAAGGCGAAACGGCCAACGGAGACGCCGACGTCGACGACGACTGGCCAGCACGATATTGCCATTCCAATGTTTGGTTACAAAAACCATGCAGGCATCGACCGAGCCCATGGCTTTATCCGGGGATGGACGGTGACGAGTGCGAGCGCCCATGACGGAGCCCAGCTTCGAAACGTAGTGACCAAAGACAATACCGCGTCGACGGTCTGGGCCGATACGGCCTATCGCTCCAAGACCAACGAGGAATGGTTGCAGGACAATGGCCTAAAGTCCGACATCCATCAGAAGAAGCCAAAGGGCAAACCCATGCCGGAGGCGATGTCGCGCGCCAACGGCCGTCGTTCGAAGGTCCGCTCCGCCATCGAACATGTCTTTGCGCGGCAGAAGGACAAGATGAAGCTCTTCGTGCGCACCATCGGAATCAGCCGAGCGAGGGTGAAGATCGGCATGGCCAATATCACCTACAACATGCTTCGCTATGTCTGGCTGACTGGAAAACCACGGACCGCATAACGCGCAGCTGGCCGGAAGGCCGAAATGCATGCCGCAGATGCGGCAATCATCACAAAAAATGGGCGATCATCCGCGCGAGTTCATCGCGGAAATACATCCACGGCACCATCTTGCCAACTGCGACCGGTAAATCGAGGTGTCCAATTGCCCTACTTCCATGCGCAAGCGCGGTCATCACGCCCACGGCATATGCAAATAGGCGGCCTCTCTCAAAACTTTGTATGGTTCGGAATCTGTGAATTCAAAGTGTGACTGGAATGTTCCAGCCAAATAATCACAGAAGGACAAGCCGCCCTCCAACGGTTCGCTTCGCTGAATTCGCTCAATTTTCGTCTGAGAGCGCAAATTGAACCAGATCTCTTTTCGCAAAACATTTTCGAGCAAACTATCAGATCCGGAATTCAACTCATCCGGACAGATGGAAGCATGACGAAATGTTCGCAAGGATGGGGCCAAAAGCGAGGCGGCGAGCCATGAATAAACCAGATGGTGATGTCCATGGATATTGGTGGGGACCTTTCGCTTATCGATCACAGCAACCAAAAGATGGAGGTCCGAATTAGACCTGACCATTTCGACGGTTAGATGTGCAAAATTTTTTCGAACCTGAGATCCAAGATCCTGCCACTTCTTCTCTTTTTTTCCGCTCCAGTTTTGCTGCTTAGCGAGCTTCTTGACGACCGCGCCGAATTTCCTGTGCGCTCCATTCGTCCCCACCGCAGCAGCCAAGGTGAAATAGCGGCTGGACCCTCCGGCACCATATGGTTGATCAAATTTCCAACCGAGATCACCACTTTCATCCAGCAAAACCAGTGAATTTGACATAAAAAATCCATAAAAAAATGGCCTCGCAAAACGAGGCCACTTTATAAAAAAATTGACTATGCCAAACCGCCGCGCGCTTAGATCGCGCTTAGGACCTCCATAGTGTGTCTATGGCCATCCGGTTATGATTATGGTCTCACAAGTCTCCCTATGAATTAAGGCGGCAAGCTGACATTGTCAAGCTCAGGTTGTTTTTTGAGTTTTTAACTTCGGTATTCAGCCTCAAAAAAACATCATAGGTTGTATTTTCTTCCATCACCGCAAAGCAATATACCGATCCGACCGATGGTTGATCAGCACGAACACATTCAGCACCACAGCCCCGATAATCGAGCAACCGACCACCCACGGGCTGACCACAGTGAACGCGAGCGCCATGACCACGACGTCAAAGGCCAATTGCACCAATCCCGCCTGGATGCCGAAACGGTCCTGGACGAAGACCGCGAGGATGCCGATACCCCCAAGGCTGGCGCGGTGGCGGTAAAGCGCCAGCAGGCCGAAGCCGAGCAACAGTCCCGCGAGGATGGCGCCCCAGACCGGGTTGATGCTTTCAATGATGATGAAGCGGCTTTCAATTTCGACGAGAAACGAGGTCAGCGCCACAGCGACGAACGTTTTCAGGGTAAAGTCCCAGCCGACCCGCTTGATGGAGAGAATGTAGAAAGGCATGTTCAGCAGGAAGAACACCAGGCCGAAGCTCCAGCCGGTCCAGTAATGGATGACGAAGGCAAGCCCCGCCATGCCGCTGGTGACGAGGCCTATCTTGGCAATGAGATAGAGGCCGAGCGCCGAAATCATCGTTCCGCAGATAATACCCTGTATATCTTCGGCCCGGTTGTGACGGGCGGGATTGTCGTTCCAGATGCCGAACAGATTGCTCATCAATGCCATCACCATTCTCCATCCGGACAGGCGGATTTTTCCGCAGCTTTATCCATTCAGGATGCCTGAAAATCGGCAGGTTTCAAGCGGGTTGCGTCAGCAAGACTGACCTATCGGCAAGATCGCAATATTCGGTCTTTCAGTCTGTCTTGACCGCAATAAACAGAATGCCTTGGATGGGTTTTCCGCCATCCATGCGAATGACCTCCTGCTGGCTTTCAAGCAGGGTAAAGCCTTTGGCTTCCAGTTCGCAGACCACATAGGCCTCACTGTGCTGGTAGCGCAGCGATTGCGCCAAGCTGAAGCTCTCCTCACCCAGCTGTTTTTCGACGGAAAAGGCGAAATAGCCGCCCCGCTCCAGAAGATCCGCCGCCAGCGAAAAGACGCCGGATAGGGCGCCTAGATACATCAGCACATCGGCTGCCGTCACCAGATCCGCTCGCCCTCTTCCCTCGCCCTTTGCGGGTCCAAACAGACCGCAGGCGTCCGCATCAAGTGACAAATCCGCCACCGCCAGATCATCGTAGAGCTGTTTTTCCCGTGCCTTGGCCAGCATGGCCGGGGATAGATCATAGCCTTCCAGGTGATCGACCCATGGCCGCAGTTCCATACCCAGCAGGCCGGTGCCGCAGCCGAAATCCACAGCGCGGCGATAGCGTCGGTCCGCACCACCGATCCGTGAAATCATCGCCGCCAGCTTTTTCGGCACCCGGTAGTCCAGCTTGTCCAGGAGGGCCGTGTCGAAGCGGTCGGCATAATCGTCAAACAGCGCTGCCACATAGCGGCTTGGCGGCTTTTCGGGCATGGCTTGCGCGCCGATCAGCACCAGTTTCAGCCCGGCGGCAAAAATATCCTCGGGGTCAAGTGCCAGCACCTGCCGATAGGCATCCGCTGCCCTATCGATCAAGCCCGCCTTGGCCCGGTACTCCCCCAGGAGAAACCACCCCGCCACCCAGGTCGGGACGAGTTCCAGCGCCTGTTCCATCAGCTCTGCGGCAGCGGCGTGATCGCCGCTTTCCGAGAGCATCCGGGCATAATCGGCGCGGCGATCAGCGGTGATATCGCCGGAGGAGCGCTTTCCTGAAGGGATATGGCCAGAGGGGGTATGGCCAAAGGCGGGCTGGATGCCGTGCATGGATGTCGAACGATCCTCAAAATATGATTGCGGAGCAATGGAGCAAGCCTTGAAAAACGCAAGCAGAATCTTGTAACCGCCAACAACAGCCCTCATCGCGCTTGCACCGCCATAATCCAATGCTTATGTGGGCCTATGCTCAACGGAGCGGGAAACAGGAGACTAGGCCATGACCGATGGCGTGAACAGATTTCTGGGCGATTCGATTGGCCGAACGATCATCAAGCTGCTCGTCGTTTCGGTGATTGTCGGCTTTGTCATGCGGATATTCGGCATTTACCCCTATGATATCATCGAGGGTATCCGGCATTTCGTCTTGGATATCTGGCACAAGGGGTTTGCGGCCCTGGGCCAGTTCGGGGACTATCTGCTGCTGGGCGCGAGTATCGTCATTCCGGTTTTCATCCTGATCCGGCTTCTCAATCTGCGGAAATAACATGCGATCCATATCCAATCCGATGCCGCAGCCTGTCTCTATGCCACAGTCAGGCCGCCGCGAGCTTTTGGCGCTGGGCGGCCTTGGCCTTGCAGCTCTGCTGAGCGGTTGCGCCACGCCTGCGCTCAAGCCGTCCGCCCCCTCCGATGTCGAGGATGAGACCGCCGCTTTCCTGCCGATGGTCAACGCATTGCGCCAGAAAAACGGTAAACCGGCGCTGGTCAGCGATCCGCAGGCCGCCAAGGCCGCGATGTTCCAGGCCAATCGCATGGCCCAGGCGGAGAAAATGGCGCATCTGATCGGCATGGGCGACAGTTTCGGGGCGCGGATGCGCGCGGGCAATGTCCAGCTTCCAGCCGCTGAAAATGTCGCCATGTTGCAGCAGACGGCGGAAGCCGCCATGCAGGCCTGGATTAACTCGTCCCATCATCTGGAAAACATGCTTGGCCCCTATCACGGGCTGGGCGTGGCCGTGGCGCGCATACCGTCACGCGGTAACAAGCCTTATTGGGCCATGGTTCTGTCCGGCACGCCACGTCCGGAGAGCGAAATGGGACCACCGCCAACTGGCATTCGCTTAAGAATCGGGTGATAAAGGGCTTCGGCGGGCCGTTCCTCGCCTGCTGGAGCCTTTCATGACCATCGCCAATCCCCCTGACCGCGCTTTTCGTGTGACCCATCGCGGCGTGCTGGCCATCGCCATTCCGATGACCATTGGCTACATCACCACACCGCTTCTGGGCATTACCGATACCGCCGTGATTGGCCGAACCGGCGAAGCCGCAGCGCTTGCGGGCCTGGCAATTGGCGCCGTGCTGTTCGATCTGGTGTTTGCAAGCCTCAATTTCCTGCGCGCCTCCACCACGGCCCTGGTGGCCCAGGCCCATGGCCGTCAGGATGCACGCGACCAGGTGGCGGTGTTCTGTCGCTCCATGATCCTGTCCCTGGCGATAGGGCTGCTGCTATTGCTGCTGTCTCCCTTGCTGCTCAAGGCCGGGCTAGCGCTGATGGGGCCACAGGGACGGGTGGCGGAGGTCACGTCGATCTATTTTTCCACCCGCATCCTGGCCGGGCCGCTGACGCTCGCCAATTTCACCATCATGGGCTTCATTCTGGGGCGCGGCAAAGGCTCACTGGCGCTTGGCCTGCAAATTGCGCTGAACGGCGTCAATATCCTGCTTTCGATCTATCTTGGTCTGCACCTTGGCTGGGGCGTGTCCGGCGTCGCCTGGGGGGCCGTGGCCGGGGAAGCGACCGCCACGCTGGCCGGGCTGGCGATCATTCTGGCCCGAACCGACAAGACGCTGTTTCCATCCCTCACGGAATTGCTGGATCGCCACAAGCTCGCCCAGCTGTTCGCGCTCAACCGCGACATCCTGATCCGCAGCTTCGTCTTGCTGGCCGCCTTCACAGTATTGACCCGGATCGGCACCGGCTTTGGCGCCGTTACCCTTGCTGCCAATGCGCTGCTGATGAATTTCTTCATGATCGCCTCCTTCTATCTGGATGGCATTGCCAATGCCGCAGAACAGATTGTCGGTCGGGCCGTTGGCGCCCGCTACCGCCCCGCCTTCGACCAGGCCGTCAGGCTCACCAGCATCTGGTCCTTCGGACTGGCGCTCACCAGCCTGCTGTTTTTCCTGGGCGCAGGTGGGGCGCTCATCGACATGATGACGACGGCTGAAGACGTTCGCCACGTGGCACGCGAGTTTCTGCCCTGGGCTGCCATGACCGCGATGACCGGGGCGCTGGCCTTCCAGATGGACGGGGTCTTCATCGGGGCCGCCTGGTCCAGCGACATGCGCAATATGATGCTGGCAGCCTTTGCCGGTTATCTGGTCGCGCTGGCGCTGTTCGTGCCGCTGCTTGGCAATCACGGGCTGTGGCTGGCGCTCAACCTGTTTCTGGCGTTTCGCGGCCTTTTCCTGGCGCTGCGGCTCAAAAGCCGCCGCGATCAGACTTTCAGCGCCCGCCAGTAATCCACCCTGCTGTCACGCAGCTGCGCAATCGAGGCAATGCCATCCCGGTCCAGCGCCTGTGACAGGCCCTTGACGATGGCGGCGGGCAGGCCCGGCCCTTCATAAACCATGCAGGAATAGAGCTGCACCAGATCGGCACCGGCCTTGATTTTCTCCAGCGCCGTCTGCGCCGAGGAAACACCACCAACGCCAATGATCGGCAGGGCCGGTCCAACCCGGTGACGCATGCGCGCCAGCACCGCCGTCGATTTCTCAAACAAGGGCTTGCCCGACAATCCGCCCGCCTCGCCCGCCTGCCTTTTATCCGTCAGGCCGTCGCGCGACAGCGTGGTGTTGGAGACGATCAACCCATCCAGATCGCGGGCCAGAACCACTTCGGCAATGTCATCCATGCCTTCCTCGGTCAGATCAGGGGCGATCTTCAGAAAAACTGGCACCCGGCGGCCCGCCTTGACCGCTTCATCGGCGCGAGCGGCAAGCACCGCGTCCAGCAAGTGACCGAGACTATCCTTTGCCTGCAAATCTCGCAGGCCCGGTGTGTTGGGCGAGGAAATATTGGCGGTGAAATAGCTGGCCAGCGGATAAAAGCGCCGAATGCCCGCGACATAATCAGCAATCCTGTCGTCGGAATCCTTGTTGGCGCCGATATTGATGCCGACCACGCCCGGCCTGCCTGATCGCGCTTTCAGCCTGGCAAAGGCAGCCTCATGACCTTGATTGTTGAACCCGAGCCGATTGATGACGGCCTCATCGCGAACCAACCGGAAAATCCGGGGTTTGGAATTACCGTCCTGCGGCTTTGGCGTCAGCGTTCCCACTTCGGCAAAGCCGAACCCGAGACCCAGCAATTCGTCCGGCACTTCCGCGTTCTTGTCATAGCCAGCCGCCATGCCAAGCGGATTGGGAAAATGCAGGCCAGCGACAGTCTGCGCCAACCGAGGATCATCCGGCAGGCGGCATTTCGGCATCAGGCTGGTTTTCAAACCGGCAATCGACAGGCCATGGGCGGTTTCGGCATCGAACAAAAACAGGCCTGGGCGGGCAAAGCGCTTGAACGGATCGATCATGCCATCTCCTCCGGAAACTGGTGCAGGCCGTCTTCTCCAAGCGGCAGCGGCTTTTCCCATAGAACAGCGGAGAGCGGCAAGGGTGCATACAGATGCGGAAACAGAGCGCCGCCGCGTGAGGGTTCAAATATCAAGGCCGCCCCCAACGCCTCCCCATCGACTGCGACCAGCAACAGGTCCTGCTGTCCGGCAAAATGCAACCTTGCGGTATCTTTCACCTGAGCCGCAGTGGAAAAATGGATGAAACCGTCCTGGAGATCGATTGGCGCACCGGCAAACACACCATCGGCACGGGCCTTTTGCCAGAGGGCGTCGGGCACGATTTTGTAGATTGCATTTGCCATGATGTCATCCTTATCGCGAGCTTGGGACACGAGCGCTCAGCCGGTTTGCCCCAACATCAGCGACTTGTCCACGCCAGACAGCACCTGGCGGCGGAAATGAACCGAATTCATCACAGGGGCATGACACTACAGGGGCATAGTGCTGGCCCTAGCCAATCACCCTGGAGCGGCTAGCATCGATATATCAAAACACACTCAATCCATGTTTATTTTCGGCTTGATTTATTGTTCGTCTAAAGCAATCTATGGTGTTACGCCAGATCCGACCTCTCCTTATGGGTACATAGTATCTTGTATCCTTCATCTGGGAATTGGAGCAGAGGATGGGGCGATCGGAAGGTGCCACGGTGTTCTCGCTTGCACAAAGAGCAGAACAAACGTTAAATGACTTGCCCGGACGACAGACGCGGGCAGTGCTGCACAACGAAAGCTCTTGGGAGGGGGCAGACGATGGCTGAGCAAACAATCATTATCGCGGACGATCATCCCTTGTTTCGCGGCGCGCTTCGGCAAGCCGTGAGCGGTATGGATGGCAGGCAGGATATTGTCGAAGCTGGCGATTTCGAAGCGGCCCGGCTGGCGGCGGATCAGCACCCGGATGCCGATGTCCTGTTGCTCGATCTGGCCATGCCAGGCGTTAGCGGCTTTTCCGGCCTGATGGCCTTGCGCGCGGAGTTTTCCAGCCTGCCAATCATCATCTGTTCGGCCACCGACGATTGCGCCACGATCCGCCGCTCGCTGGAGCTTGGCGCTTCGGGTTTCATTTCCAAATCCTCCGGCATTGATGACATTCGTACAGCGATCCAGACCGTGCTGAGCGGCGATATTTTCACGCCTTCATCCTATGTGGAAGATCAGGAGCAGGACCCTGAACTGGCCGATATCATGGCACGGCTGCGGACACTGACCCCTCAGCAAAACCGGGTGCTCGGCATGTTGTGCGAAGGCTTGCTGAACAAGCAGATCGCCTATGAGCTCAGCGTGTCCGAAGCCACGATCAAGGCGCATGTCTCCGCCATCCTGCTCAAACTCAAGGTCGATAGCCGAACCCAGGCGGTGATCCAATTGGGACGGCTTAATATGGCCATGGTCGCTTGAGGGCAGGACTGGCTTTCATCCTCCACGCCGCAGACCGATCTGCCCACTTTCCTCCGCCCGCATCGTCTTAGCGTGGGGAGAGTCGGGTATTGGGCGCGGAAACGGCAATAATCGAGGATTTTATTCCTCCAAGATCTTTACTCTCGACCGCATTTGGCCGATATATGGCGAGGTGGGTCGAAGCCGTTTGTCGACGGCTGATAAATGCCGGGGTTTGGCGGGATATGCTTTCACACGAGACAATCTGGAATGCGATTGACCGGCTTGCCGAGCAGTATCATTTGACGCCGTCCGGGCTGGCGCGAAAAGCCGGTCTGGACCCAACCTCGTTCAACAAGTCCAAGCGGGTCGGGCCGGATGGACGCATGCGCTGGCCATCGACCGAATCCATCGCCAAGGTGCTGGAAGCAACAGGCGCTCGGATCGACCAATTCGTCACGCTGATCGGCAATGACAACCATCAGGGCAATGCCGTTCACGGCACATTGCCGGATGGCAATTTTCCGCCGCAGATCGGCACTATTCCGCTGCTTGGCTTGGCCCAGGCGGGCTCGGGCGGATTCTTCGACGATGGCGGCTTTCCAGCCGGACAAGGCTGGGATCTGGTGGATTTACCGACCTCCGCCAAGCCGGGCGTCTATGCCCTGGAAATTCAGGGTGACAGCATGAAGCCGCTTTATCGCGATGGCGACATTCTGATCGTCGAGCCGGGTGCGCCTGTGCGCCGGGGCGACCGGGTTGTCGTCAAGACCTGCGATGGCGAGGTCATGGCAAAGGTGCTCGGCCGTCAGACGGCACGGGCTGTCGACCTCATTTCGATCAATCCAGACCATCCCAACCGGGTATTGGATATGCAGGACGTCGAATGGATCGCCCGAATCATCTGGGTTAGCCAGTAGGAATTATTTGCCATTCCTCAATTTTTTGCAGGGGCCTGCTCAGGCAGAATGCCAGCCTCTTGAAACGGCTGATGGCAATCGCCATTCTTCAAGACGAACCAGACTTCGGCCATATCCAGATGGCCCATAAGATAAGCCCGATACGATAAAGCAAATGACAGGAACAGAACTTCTATGATTCCCCAGGTGACCCTTCAGGATGCCCTGATTTTCGCAATGGTGATGACCTCGGCCGTCGACAATGCCATGGATGACCGGGAGCTTGAGCGGATCGGCAATCTGGTCTCCACCACGCCAGTCTTCGAAGGCTTCGATAAAAGCGCCGTATTGGATGTAGCCAGACGCTGCGGTACCATGCTGGCTGGGCCGGAAGGACTGGACATCACCCTGGAAACCATCCGCGACGCGCTGCCGGAGCGGCTTTACGATACCGCCTATGCGCTGGCCGTCGAAGTTGCCGCCGTCGACCATACGGTCCTGCCGGAGGAAATCCGCCTGCTGCAATTGCTGCGTGATCGTCTTGGCCTGGACAAGCTGACCTGCGCGGCCATCGAGCGCAGCGCCATTGCGCGCTATCGCAAGCCATAAAACATCTGCTTGAGATATTTCAGTAAAATCCCTCGGCAAAATACCGGCGGGACAACTCGTCCAGCCTGCCTTTGCGCGACAGGGAGACCAGCGCATAGTCAAAGGCGGCGGCCAGAAAGCCATCTTCCTTGCGCACCATGATGGTCATGCCTTCGCCGAGAAACTGCTGCGACAGAAAAGGACCTCCCAGGAAAGCGCAGCATTGAGCGGATGAGGTGCTGGCCAGCCAGAAGGAGAAGCTGCAATCCATCGGCAAAGGCCGCCTGGATTTTTTTCTGTTTCAGCGCATCCATCAAGGCGGCCTGATCGGCAAACCCCACTGGCACGATCGCCGGGAAAAATGCCTTCAGCATGGCTTCCTGCGCCGTGCCGGTGACGATGCCGACCGGCTTTCCGGCCAATGCCGCAGGCGTATCAACCTGAGCGAGATTGTCACGCGGCACGATGAAACGGGCGGGCAACATCAAATAGGGTCTGGAAAAGGCAAAATCCCGCCGCAATCCTGCCGTCACCGCCATGCCCGCCACCGCAGCATCGCCATGCTTGCTGAGCAGCGCGATCTCCATATCGGAAAATGGCACGGCCTGGACCTCGCATTTCGCCTCGACATCCAGTTCGCGGCAGATCTCCCGTACCAGATCGATATTATAGCCGGTCAAATGGCCGGTCTGATCGAGAAAACTGAAGGGTGGAAAATCTACCGTGGTCAGGAACCGCAACCGCAGCAACACCGACAGATCCGGCTTCGGCAACCGCGCCCGCGCATCGAACAGGACCGGCACCGATTGCTGGGACGGAAGCGCCTGTGCCTGAACGGGCAAGGGTGCGAGACCCAGGGATAGAAAAGGCATCACACCACAGGCCAAAGCCGCCAATACAGTGATTGCCTTCATGCGCCCCTTGGTTTTCAGGGATGTAACTTTCAACCGGCTCATTATCATCGCTTTCGGGCAGGCAAATGGGGTGTGAGGTACGGTTATTGTTTAGCAAAGGAATCGCGGCGAGGAAACGCGCCGCGCCATTTTCACATATATCCTCTTTTTCATTTTCCCTTTCCGCGCCTGAACCGCCACTGCTGCGATCCTCCGTCGATCTGGTCGAACGGTTCGGTGAGGAAGTGCTGGTGCTAAAGCAGCTAGGGCTTCCAAAGCCGCTCCTGTCGCGTCTCATTCAGCAGGCACTTGCCCATGGCACATCGATAGAGCAGGAATTGCTGGCCACTGGCGACATGGAGGCGCAGGACTATTACGCGGCCCTCGCCCGGCATCTCGACCTGCCCTTTCTACCGGTGCTTCCGGTGGAGCAGGTCCTCTATTCCGACCATATGGACAGCCAATTGCGTAAACCGGGCCTGTTGCGGCTGCATGACAAGGTTCGCGCGCCGATAACCGTCATTGTTCCCGAGGCACGGCAATTTCATGTCTTGAAGGAACGGCTCGCGCATGCTCCGGATTTGCGCGGATCGCTTGCCATCACCACGCCGAGAGCCCTTACCGGCGCGATCTGGCAGGCTGGCGCCCGGCACCGCGTTGAAAAAGCCACAGCGCATCTGTTCGATACAGCACCACTGTCCTCGGCGCGCATGGTCTTGACCGGCAAACAAGGCTTCTGGCTGGGATCTCTGCTGACGGCAACACTCGCCGCCTGTTCCACCTTCGGTTATGACGCACTGGCGGCAATGCATATTCTGACATCGCTGCTTTACCTTTGCATGCTCGCTTTTCGAGCGGCGACCTTGGCCTATCGAATCGGAGCGGTCGACCCTCCGCCCGTCTTGCCCGCCTCGGTGGAGCTTCCGGTCTATACTGTTCTTGTGGCGCTTTACCGGGAAAGCGGCATGATCCCGCAGTTGATAGACGGGCTGCGGCGACTGGACTGGCCGGTTTCCAGGCTGGATATCAAGCTTGTCTGCGAAGCCGACGACCTGGACACGCTGGGCGCGCTGGCAGACGCCGACATACCAGCCCATATCGAGATCGTCCCGACCCCGCCGATTGGGCCGCGCACCAAGCCGAAGGCGCTCAGCTATGCGCTGTCAGGCGCCCGTGGCGATTTTCTGGTGCTGTATGACGCCGAGGATCGCCCGCACCCCGCCCAACTCAAGGAGGCCTATGCGCATTTCCTGTCCCGCCCACCCGAAGTGGCCTGTCTACAAGCGCCGCTGATCATCGCCAATGGCGATGAAAGCTGGATCAGCGCCTTGTTTGCGCTAGAATATGCGGCTTTGTTTCGAGGCACCCTGCCAATGCTTGCCTATCACGGCATGCCCTTGCCGCTCGGCGGGACATCCAACCATTTCCGTATCGAGGCCTTGAAGGATGTCGGTGCCTGGGACCCCTATAATGTCACAGAGGATGCCGATCTCGGCCTGAGGCTGTTCCGAGCCGGCTATCGCTGTGAAACGATCACCCGGCAAACCCTGGAGGACGCACCCGTCAGCAGCCGCATCTGGATGGGCCAGCGCAGCCGCTGGTTCAAAGGCTGGCTACAGACATGGCTGATCGTCATGCGCGAACCGCGTGTCGCCTGCAAGGAAATGGGGGGATCGGCCTTTGCCGTCTTTCATCTGATGATTGGCGGCATGCTGCTATCATCGCTGAGCCATCCCGCCCTTCTGCTGTTCCTGACCATGACCGTCTACAGCATGGCCAACCCGCCTGCCACGGGCATTCCCCTGCGCGACCTGACGGTCTTCTGGATCGACCTGGTCAATATTCTCGGCAGCTACCTGATTTTCCTGGCACTCGGCCGTGCCGCCATGACCGAATTCGAACGCCGCCGCATCGGCAAACGCTACCTGTTCATTCCGCTCTATTGGCTGATGACATCCGTCGCCGCCTGGCGGGCGATGATCGAGCTGAAAACCAAACCGTTCTTCTGGAACAAGACCCCGCATGCACCAAGAGGCGGCGAGCGAAAACGCGCAAAAAGCGTCGAGAATGAAAGCGTTCAACCCAAACAGAACTGAACATCCGTTGCAAATCACGCCGAAGGCAGATCAAATCAAGACCATCAGGTGAGTATCTCAGCCACAGGCCCGATACCGCCCACATGTAATCAGCAGCTTGGGTTGATCAAAGCGGGCGCACTAAAGAGAGTTCGATCGGCCTGCATACACTCGACCCTGGCTTTGGTACCGTTGTTAAAGCCCCGCACCGCATGATTGCATCGCATGGACATCATCATCCAGCCTGCGACCTTCGACAAAGGCACGCACATTTGCCGCAGCTTTTGCAGCTCCAGTCCCTCATCAAAAAAATTCTTTGCCGCATCTGGCGAACACTCTCAACCGCAGAAACGACGGATACATTTGGATTCTCTCGCAGATTCCGACAGCCTCTATGTCTCACAGTTCCGGTACTGTCCTGATGCATCATAGATTCGCATTGACTCACTTTCACAAACAGAACAAATAAAGAACATTGATATCCGAAATCGCATTAGAAATGCCAAGGAGATCTCTTTTCTAACATGAACACCCCCGTCGTCAGCCCCGTTGTCACTCAACTGCGCGCCCGGATCGATCAACTGGAAGGCGGCCCGGTCCGACGACGCGACGTCCTGCCGTTCGGCGTTGCCGAGATCGACAATGTCCTGCCTGGCGGTGGGCTCGCGATGGGCGCCCTGCACGAGGTGGCCGGAGCTGGCAATGGCACGGTCGACGGCGCGGCAGCCGCTCTATTTACAGCGGGACTGGCGGCGCGCGCCAAGGGCAAGATCCTGTGGTGCATCACGCGGCAGGACCTGTTCGCACCATCGCTGGCTCAGGCTGGGCTGGCACCGGGACGCGTCATCTATGTCGAGGCTGGCAACGAAGCCGATGTGCTGGCCTGCGCCGAAGAGGGCCTGCGCCATGGTGGGTTCGGTGCCATCGTATGCGAGGTGGCCAAACTCTCCATGATCGCGTCCCGCCGCCTGCAACTTGCCGCAGAAAGTACCGGGACCCTGGCACTCGTCATTCGTCGCTGGCGGCGCCAGGCGGAAGCGTCGAACTTCGGGCAGCCGACGGCGGCCGTTACCCGATGGCGCATCTCCGCCCTGCCCTCCTCCCCGATACCGGTACCAGGCGTCGGCCGCGCCCGCTGGCGCGTGGAACTCATTCGCTGTCGGACCGGCAGCGCCGATATCGAAGTGGAGGCTTGTGATGCCAAGGGTTGTCTCGCTATTCCTGCCGACTTGGCCGACCGATCGGCTGCGGCGGACATCCGACGCCACAACCGTGCCTCTTGAGGCGCCGCTTGTCCTGATCGGCAGGCAGGGCCAGCGGCGCGTCGTCACCGCGGCAGACAGCGTCGCCCTGGCCGCCGGCTTGCGCGTCGGCATGCCGGCGGCGAAAGCGCAGGCGCTGATACCGGGCCTGATCGTCCGCGATGCCGATCCGGTCGCCGATATCCGCGCCCTGGACCGTCTGGCGCTCTGGGCTTTGCGCTACACGCCTGCCGTCGCTGCCGATCCCCCCGATGGACTGGTCATCGACACCACAGGTGCCGACCATTTGCACGGCGGTGAAGCCGCGATGCTGGCCGATATGATCGCGCGCATCGAGGCTTCCGGCACACGGGTCCGTGCGGCAATCGCCGATACCTGGGGCGCTGCTCACGCCCTCGCACGCTATCAGAGCCAACCGGCTTTGATCATCCCCCCCGGCGAAAGCCGTCTCGCAATGCTCGACTTGCCGATCCGTGCCTTGCGGGTGGCCCGTGAAACCGTAGACGGCTTGCGCGTGATGGGTTTTGCACGCATTGGCGAAGTCGCGGCGCAACCGCGTGCGCCGCTGACCCTGCGGTTCGGGCCGGAACTGGGGCGGCGGATCGACCAGGCCTTCGGCCTACTCAATGAGCCGATCCTGCGTGTGCAGTCGCCCGATCTCACGGAGGTGCAGCGCATTTTCGCCGAACCGATCGCCGCCGCCGAAACCATTGCGCGTTACGTTGGCAAGCTTGTCGTCCATCTATGCGACGCGCTTGAGATACGGGGGCTGGGCGTCCGGCATCTCGACCTTTTGTGCTACCGTGTCGACAACCAGATAGCCCTCGTGCGCGTTGCCACGGCGCAGCCCGTCCGCCATGTGCGGCGTTTGACCCGCCTGTTATGCGACAAAATCGAAACCATTGATCCGGGTTTCGGGATCGAGCGCATGGTGCTCGTCGCAACCTCAGCGGAACCTCTGGTCGCCCGCCAGATTGTCACGTCTCTTGCCGAGCCGAGCGACCCGGATGTGTCCGATCTGATCGACATCCTGGCCAACCGCATCGGCACGGGTCGTATCTATCGCTTCGGCTCCGTGCCAAGCGACGTACCTGAGCGCGCCGTTAACCGGCTACCGCCCCTTTCGCCTGATACCGGCGAAGGTTGGACGAACCGCTGGCCACGGCCGTCACGTTTGTTCGCCCATCCCGAGCCGATCGAGACGGTCGCCCTTCTGCCCGACCAGCCGCCGGTCGTTTTCACCTGGCGCGGGGTGCGACGGCGCGTCCGGTGCGCCGACGGCCCCGAGCGGGTGTTCGGCGAATGGTGGCGGCGCGACGCTGAGATGGCAGCGGTGCGCGACTATTTCCAGGTCGAAGTCGAGAATGGCGAACGCTACTGGATTTACCGGGCTGGCGATGGTGTCGATCCAGCAACCGGTTCGCATCTCTGGTTCCTGCACGGAGTGTTCGGATGAGTAACCCCCGTTATGCCGAGTTGCAGGTAACGTCGCACTTCTCATTCTTGCGGGGAGCATCTTCGTGCGAGGCGCTCTTCTTCCAGGCGGCGGCCCTTGGCATCGAAGCCTTGGCCATCGTCGACCGCAATTCACTGGCGGGGATTGTTCGGGCACATCAGGCCGCCAAGGACAGTGGAATAAGACTGATTGTCGGCTGCCGCCTGGATCTGGCTGACGGCACCGCGCTCCTCGTCTATCCGATGGATCGCGCCGCCTATGCCCGGCTGTGCCGGCTACTGTCGCTTGGCAAGGCACGCGGCGGCAAGGCCAAATGTATACTGGGCTGGGACGATGTCCTGGTCTATGGCGATGGCCTGCTCGCAATCCTCGTGCCGGATGAGGCCGACGACGCCTGCGCAAGCACTCTGCGTCGCCTCAAGGCCGGCTTCGGCGACCGTGGCTATCTGGCGCTTACCTTGCGGCGGCGCCCCAACGATGCCCTGCGGCTGCATGAATTGTCGAACCTGGCGGCTCAAGCTGGCATTGAGACCGTCGTGACCAATGATGTCCTGTTCCATCATCCCGACCAACGCATCCTGCAGGACGTGGTCACGTGCATCCGTCACAAGGTAACGATCGACAGCGCCGGCTTCCATCGTGAGCGGCACGCCGACCGCCATCTCAAGCCACCCCAGGAAATGGCGCGCCTGTTCAATCGCTATCCGGACGCAATCGCTCGCACTGTCAAGATCCTGGCACGCTGCCGCTTCAGTCTCGATGAACTGTCCTACCAATATCCTCAGGAGCGCGAGATGCCGGGCCTGACGGCCCAACAGGCGCTGGAAGCCTTGACCTGGGAAAGTGCCGCCAAACGCTATGCCAAAGGTGTGCCGGATAGCGTGGCGGCGGCGCTACGCCATGAACTCAGGCTGATCGAGAAGCTCGACTACGCCCCCTATTTCTTAACGGTGAACGCCATTGTGCGCTTTGCCCGCAGCCAGGACATTCTCTGTCAGGGCCGCGGCTCGGCTGCCAACTCAGCCGTGTGCTACGTGCTGGGCGTGACATCGATCGACCCCGAACGCAGCAATCTTTTGTTTGAGCGCTTCATCAGCGAGGAGCGCCGCGAACCGCCCGATATCGATGTGGATTTCGAACACAATCGGCGCGAGATTGTCATGCAGTGGGTCTTTAAGACCTATGGTCGCAATCATTCCGCCCTGTGCTCGACCGTTATCCGCTACCGGACCAAGGCGGCGATCCGGGACGTGGGAAAGGCGCTCGGCCTGCCCGAAGATGTCATCAAAACCTTGTCGTCAGGCCAGACCTTCCGGCCGACAGATAGTCTGCAAACCAACATCCCCGGCCTCAACGCCGCAGATCGCCGGCTGCAACTGACCCTGGCGCTGGCCGAGCAACTGAAGGGCGCACCGCGCCACCTGAGCCAACACCCTGGCGGCTTTGTGCTGACGCACGACCGGCTTGATGAACTGGTGCCGATCGAACCGGCCCGCATGGCCGACCGGCAGGTGATCGAATGGGATAAGGACGATGTCGATATCCTGAAGTTCATGAAGGTCGATGTTCTGGCCCTGGGGATGCTGTCGTGCATGAAGGGATGTTACGACCTTCTCGCCGCATATAAGGGCATCACTCTTGATCTGGCTACGACGCCAGCGAAAGACACGGCCACCTACGACATGATCTGTAAGGCCGATACTTTGGGGACGTTTCAGATTGAAAGCCGGGCGCAAATGTCGATGCTGCCGCGTCTAAGGCCGCGGACCTTTTACGACCTGGTCGTGCAGATCGCTATCGTGCGGCCAGGGCCGATCCAGGGTGACATGGTCCACCCCTACCTGCGTCGGCGCCAAGGCAAGGAGTCCGTCGAATATCCGAAACCCGAACTCGAACGCGTGCTTGGCAAGACACTGGGCGTACCGCTGTTTCAGGAACAGGCAATGCGGGTCGCCATCGAATGCGCCGACTTCACACCCGGTGAGGCCGACCAGTTGCGGCGCGCCATGGCTACATTCAAACATACCGGTGGCGTCAGCCCGTTCCGCGACAAGCTCATCAACGGCATGGTCGCACGCGGTTACAAGGCGGACTTCGCCGAACGGACCTTCAAACAGCTTGAGGGTTTCGGATCCTACGGTTTTCCGGAATCCCACTCCGCCTCTTTCGCCTTGATTGCCTATGCCTCCTCCTGGATGAAATGCCATCATCCTGATGTCTTCTGTTGCGCTTTGTTGAACGCCCAGCCCATGGGGTTTTATGCACCACAGCAGATCGTCACCGATGCGCGCCGGCACGGTGTCGAGGTGCGGCCGGTCTGCATCAACGCCTCACGCTGGGACTGCACACTAGAGCCCGTCGGCAATGGAAAGCAGTTTGCCGTGCGTCTCGGCCTGTGTCTGGTCAAAGGTTTGAACAATCGTGAGGCCGCGACGCTGGTTGGTGCCCGGGCAGATATGCCCTATACCTCCATTGATGATATATGGCGCCGTGCCGGTGTGCCAGCGTCGGCGCTGGTGACACTGGCCGAGGCTGATGCCTTCCAGCCCGGCTTGCGCCTATCCCGCCGCAACGCCCTGTGGACGCTGAAGGGATTGCATAACGATCCCCTGCCGTTGTTCGCTGCGGTTTCAGCACGCGAGGGGGCCAGCGTGGCGGAAATCAATGAACCGGTGATGACGCTAAATGAGATGACGGAAGGCAGCCAGGTCGTCGAGGATTACAGCCATGTCGGCCTGACTTTGCGGGCGCACCCGCTTTCATTCCTGCGCAACGATCTGCGCCACCGGCGAATCATAACATGTCAAGAAGCGATGCGCGCCCGAGACGGCCGATGGGTCGAAGCCGCTGGCCTGGTGCTGGTGCGCCAACGCCCCGGCAGTGCATCGGGTGTTATCTTCATCACGCTTGAGGACGAAAGCGGTATCAGCAATATCGTCGTCTGGCCGAAGGTCTTCGAACAGTATCGGCGCATCGTGCTGGGGGCCAGCATGCTGGGCGTCTATGGCCGCGTCCAGCGTGAGGGTGATGTCGTGCATCTGATTGCCCATAGGCTTACAGATATGTCGACCGAACTGGCCAGCGTCGGACAACGTGATATGATCTCCCCGCTGTCTCACGAACGCTGTGATGAGTTCCATGACGGCAAGCCTGGCCTTGAGCCATCCACAGTCCCCAAAGAGCTCCGCATTCCCGATGCCCTGCCGGATGACCGGCCTGTCGAGACCATCCAGGTAAAGAGCCGGAATTTTCATTAGAGTTTGTCAGGGAAAAGTGGTCACCGGTTTTCCCGAAAAGACAAACTCAAACAAAGAAAAGCGCGAGTCTGACTGGTTCAATCTGAACCTGGCAGACCCTAAAGCATTTCAGCTTTTCTCGGAGTTCAACTGGGCAAAACTGGAGCGGGTGAAGGGAATCGAACCCTCGTATTCAGCTTGGGAAGCTGCTGCTCTACCATTGAGCTACACCCGCCTGATGCCCGAGAGTTCCTACACTTGGGCGTTTATGTCAAGCATGAAAGCGCAGATCAGGCTGCGCGAAAATGCTTGGAGAGCTTCAGTCCCTGGGCCTGGTAATTGGAGCCGAGGCCTGTGCCGTAGAGGCCTTGGGGATGCTCGAACATATGTTCATAGACCAGGCGGCCGATGATCTGGCCGTGTTCCAGGATATACGGTACTTCGTGGCTGCGCACTTCCAGCACAGCGCGGCTGCCGGTGCCGCCGGCCCCGGCATGGCCGAAGCCGGGATCGAAAAAGCCAGCATAATGAACGCGGAATTCCCCAACCAGCGGGTCATATGGGGTCATTTCCGCCGCATAGAGTGGCGGGACATGGACGGCCTCGCGTGAGACGAGAATGTAGAATTCGTCGGGATCAAGGATCAATTCGTCACGGCCACGGCTATAGAGCGGTTCCCAGAAGTCCAGCACATCATGGGCGGCCTTGCGGTCAACGTCGATCACTGCCGTATGATGCTTGCCGCGATAGCCGACCAACCCGTCCGGTCCTGTCCCCTTCAGGTCGATGGACAGCGCGATGCCGCCGCCCGAGACATTGGGCGTTTCGCTGGCCACCAGCGTCTCAGTCTTGTGCAGATCCAGAAGTTCGCTGTCGCTCAGAAGCGCATGGCCGATGCGGAAGCGGATCTGCGACAGGCGAGAGCCGCGCCGCACAATGATCGGAAACGTCCGCGGGCTGATTTCCAGATAAAGCTGGCCCTTGTAGCCCGCCGGGATCTTGTCGAATTCCTGCGCATAATCGACCATCACCCGCGTAAAGATGTCGAGGCGACCGGTCGAGCTTTTCGGATTGGTGGAAGCCGACAGATCCGCCGGGAGATCCAGGCTCTCCATCAGCGGCACGATATAAACACAGCCGGTTTCCAGGACCGCGCCATGGTCCAGATCGATCTCGTGCAGGGTCAACCGTTGCAGTTTATCCGCCACGGTGCTGTTGGGGCCAGGCATGAAACTGGCGCGCACCCTGAGCGCTTTGGAGCCCAGCCTCAGATCGAGACTGGCAGGCTGGATCTGGTCGTGATCGAGCATGGTTTCGCTCAAAAGCGAGCCCGAGCCAAACAAGTCGCCGATGGCGCGATCCGCCAATATGCCCGCATTCCGCTTCATAATGTCTTCCTTGCAGCGCCGACGCCGAACAATGCGCGCACAACATGCCGCAGCCTGTAATACCTCGGCATATAGTATATGACAAAACCAAACTCCGGGAATTGACGCAAGCAAAAGAACGGCGTAAGCAAATCTTATCCCGTGGTGATTTGGCCGGTCGGCTTGCAGCCACGTTAAACAATTGGCTAAAAAGATCGGACACGTGCAAACCGGTCCGTATTTCGCGACCGGTTTTTTTGTGTTCGAAAGGCTCATACAGCATGGCTAACAACTGGCGCCCAGCAACCAAACTCGTTCATGGCGGCACGCTGCGTTCACCTTATGGCGAAACATCCGAAGCCATCTATCTCACCCAGGGTTTCGTCTACGACAGCTCGGAAGCGGCAGAAGCCCGCTTCAAGGGCGAGACCGAAGGTTATATTTACGCCCGCTACGGCAGCCCCACCAATGACATGTTCGAAAAGCGCATGTGCCTGCTGGAAGGCGCCGAAGAGGGCCGCGCCATGGCTTCCGGCATGGCTGCCGTTGCCGCCGCCATTCTCTGCCAGGTTCAGGCAGGCGACCATATTGTCGCTGCCCGCGCCCTGTTCGGCTCCTGCCGCTGGGTGATCGAAACTCTGGCACCTAAATATGGCGTGGATTTCACCCTGGTCGATGGCCGCGACCTGAAGAATTGGGAGGATGCTATCCGCCCGAATACCAAGGTGTTTTTCCTGGAAAGCCCTACCAATCCTACCCTGGAAGTGGTGGATATCGCCGGCGTCGCCAAGCTTGCCAACCAGGTCGGCGCGACCGTGGTGGTCGACAATGTTTTCGCCACCCCGCTCTTTCAAAACCCGCTGGAACTTGGCGCCCATGTCGTTGTCTATTCGGCAACCAAGCATATCGACGGCCAGGGCCGATGCCTGGGCGGTATCGTGCTGTCGTCCAAGCAATGGATCGAGGAAAAGCTTCAGGATTACTTCCGCCATACCGGTCCGGCCATGTCCCCCTTCAACGCCTGGACCCTGTTGAAAGGCGTGGAAACCCTGCCGCTGCGCGTCAAGCAGCAGACGGAAAATGCCGGTCGTATCGCCGATTTTCTGGCAGATAACAGCAAGATCGCCCGCGTCATCTATCCAGGCCGCGCCGACCATCCGCAGGCCGACATCGTCGCCAAGCAGATGAAGGGCGGCTCCACACTGGTTGCTTTCGAAATGAAGGGCGGCAAGGCGGCGGCTTTTGCCCTGCAGAATGCTCTGCAAGTGGTGAAGATCTCCAACAATCTCGGTGATGCCAAGAGCCTGATCACTCACCCGGCCACCACCACCCACAAGAACCTGACGGACGAAGCCCGTGCGACGCTTGGCATGTCCGGCGGCACATTGCGCCTGTCCTGCGGCATTGAAGACGCAGAAGATCTGGTAGAAGACTTCGCTCAGGCACTGGAGGCAGTTTCCGCCTGATGGGCACAAATGCCAAGGACGGAAAGGCTTGAGCCGCTCTCAAGCCGTAAGATTTCAGGTGGCGTGACGCGCCACCTGAACCGCATAACGATGCAACAGATATAAAGTGCAACAGCGTCCTTTGTGCATTTTATAAAACGGGCAGCGCCGTAGCCCGATCTGAAACACCCATATCCTTCATGGAGAAACCTGATATAGTGGCGCCAGTCTTTCCCTAAGTTTGCCGCGGCAGGTTTTTTAAACTCTAAAAAATTTTCCAATACCCTTATTTTTTACTGGAAATTAAGTCTGTTAATGGTCTTTATTAACGCAGGATTATTTCCCTGTAGCGACACTGCCACAAACCATAACCTTATCGGCTTTTGCAAATGTATGCTTACCAAAGCGTCAAGAAGTCTTCTTTCATGTATCGCGCGCTGACGCGGGATATCGAGGTTAGCGTCGAGCCCTTTTATCTGGCGGAACAGTCCGATCCGGAAGACAGCCGCTATGTCTGGGGCTACAGGGTCCTGATTGTCAATCAGTCGAATGTGGCCGTGCGGCTGATCAATCGTTACTGGCATATTACGGATCAGAATGGCCAGGTGGACGAGGTTAGCGGTCCAGGCGTGATCGGCGAACAGCCGCGCCTGGCGCCTGGGGAAAGTTTTGAATATTCTTCAGGTTGTCCACTGGATACGCCATCCGGCATCATGTTCGGCCGCTACGAAATGGAAACCGACGATGCCGAAACATTCGACGTCGCCATTCCCGCTTTTTCGCTGGACACCCCCGACCTGCGCCGCGTCCTGAACTGACCGGCCACCGTCTCTCAGTCACTGGCGTGGCTTTTCGCGCATTTTTTTGATTTCCTTGAAAACCGGGATGGTTTATGGGGAGATTCATGACGACAAAGCCGATTATCATTTTGCCTGACCCGCTGCTGCGCGAGGTCTCCCAACCCATTGAGCGGATCGATGCCGACCTTGAGCGGCTGATCGATGACATGCTCGAGACCATGTATGATGCGCCCGGCATCGGCCTCGCCGCCGTTCAGGTGGCCGTACCTCGCCGTCTTCTGGTCATCGATGTTTCAAAGGAAGGCGAAGACAAGCAGCCGCTGGTCTTCATCAATCCGGAAATCATTGGCAGTTCGCAGGCCCGCTCTACCTATGAGGAAGGCTGCCTTTCCATTCCCGATTACTATGCGGAAGTGGAACGGCCAGCAGCCGTCACGGTGAAATCGCTGGATCGCCACGGCAAGGAGCAGCTGATCGAGGCCGATGGCCTGCTTGCCACCTGCCTGCAACATGAAATCGACCATCTGAACGGCACGCTGTTCATCGACCATATTTCGCGACTGAAACGTGAAATGGTGATCAAGAAATTCTCCAAGGCGGCGAAGTCAAAAGTGACGGTCTAGAACCTGCCGGGTTCGTGCTGAACCCGGCAGATTGCAGGCCCTATCGTCCTGGAGTGTGTTTTTGGGAAAATCCGGTTCCACCTCCTCCCCGATAACCTCTAGAAGATCGGTCTTGATCCATGGCTCTTCGCATGATTTTCATGGGCACTCCCGATTTTTCGGTGCCGATCCTGAACGCGCTCTGCGAGGCGGGCCATCAGATTGTTGCGGTCTATAGCCAGCCGCCGCGCCCGGCCGGACGCCGGGGACTGGATCTGACCAAGTCTCCCATCCATCAGCAGGCCGAAAAGCTCGGACTGCCGGTGCTGACGCCGTTAAATTTCAAGGCGCAGGACGATCGCGATGCCTTCGCCGCCCATCAGGCCGATGTTGCCGTGGTCGTGGCCTATGGCCTGCTGCTGCCCGAAGCCATCCTGACGGGGACGCGGCTGGGCTGTTATAATGGCCACGCCTCGCTCCTGCCCCGCTGGCGGGGTGCAGCGCCGATCCAGCGCGCCATCATGGCCGGAGATACGCAAACCGGCATGATGGTAATGAAGATGGACAAGGGGCTGGACACCGGCCCGGTGGCCCTGACGCGCCGCCTGACCATTACCCCCGACATGACCGCCGGTGAGCTGCACGACGCCCTGAGCCGGATCGGTGCCGAGGCGATGGTTGAGGCCATGGCCAAACTGGAGGCGGGCGACCTGCCGCTGACAGCCCAGCCGGAAGATGGCGTCGTTTACGCCACCAAGATCGACAAGGCCGAAACCCGCATCGACTTTTCAAAGCCCGCCACGCAGGTTCACAACGGCATTCGCGGCCTGTCGCCCTTTCCGGGTGCCTGGTTCGAGGCGGACATCAACGGCAAGCCGGAACGTATCAAGGTTCTGGCCAGCAAGCTGGCGGAAGATACTGAAACCGCAGAGGTGCCTGGCACCGTGCTGGACGACGCCTTGACCATTGCCTGTGGCCTGGGCGCAGTTCGCCTTGTCCGGCTGCAAAAGGCCGGTGGCAAGCCACTGGATGCCGTGGAATTCCTGCGCGGCACGCCCGTAGGTACCGGCACGGTATTTGCCTCGGCAAAGGCCGGAACCTGATGCCACGTTACAAGCTGACCGTGGAATATGACGGCACACCCTATGTCGGTTGGCAGCGGCAGGACAATGGCCCCTCCGTGCAGGGCGCGCTGGAAGCGGCAGTTCTTGGCCTGACGGGGGAAACGGTTGCGATCCGGGGTGCAGGCCGCACCGATTCCGGCGTTCATGCCAGCGGCCAGGTGGCGCATGTCGATCTTTCGCGTCAATGGCTGCCTTACAAGCTGCGCAACGCGCTGAACGCGCATCTGGCGCAGGCTGGGGAAGCAATCTCTATTCTGGCTGGCGAAGCCGTTCCTGACGCCTTCGATGCGCGGTTTTCGGCGCTGAAACGTCATTATCTCTATCGGATCATCTCACGCCCGTCCAGGCTGGCGCTGGAGGCCAATCGCGCCTGGTGGGTATCGAAACCCCTAGACCACGAAGCCATGCATGCGGCGGCGCAAATGCTGGTCGGCAATCACGACTTCACCACTTTCCGCTCGGTTCATTGTCAGGCAATCAGCCCGGTGCGCACGCTGGACCGGCTGGATGTCAGCCGCAACGGCGATCTCATCGAGATCCGCGCCTCCGCCCAGAGTTTTCTGCACAACCAGATCAGATCTTTCGCCGGCACCTTGAAAATGGCGGGCGAAGGCAAAATGACGCCGCAGGATGTCCGCGATGCGCTGGAGGCCCGCGACCGCAAGGCCTGCGGCCCGGTGGCGCCGCCACAGGGCCTGTATTTTTTGCAGGTCGACTACCCGACCGATGGCAATTGGCGGCCTTATTCGAAAACCTGACCGATAATTTGGTTTTCGGGAAAACAGATATTAATAGCTGGTTGCCCTCAGCGCCGACCACGGGCGCTCTCTCACCAGTTGGACCATGACATTTACATAATCCGCCGGCTTGGCAATGATACGGTCAGCGGGAATGCCGCAGGCGACGATTTCCTGAAGCGGCGATCCCGAGACGACCCTGTAAGGAATGCCGGAGCGGCATAGTCTTTCCACCACTGGCGTTATCTTTCCGTCCAACACTTGGACACCTCTAAAAACCTCCCCATTTTCCGCGTTTCATGATTCAATCCGGCCAGTGTGATTTTCTGGGAGCGGATGATGCGTGGGCAACCGGGCTTTTGGGATTTGGATGATCGTTACGAACGGCTGAGTGCCGTCGGCGATCCGCTGGAGAAGCTCAACAGCATCATTCCATGGGCGATATTTGAAAAACCTTTAGCGAAGGCGCTGAAGCGGTCCGACGGATCGAAGGGTGGACGTCCACCATTTCCGTCGGTTCTGATGTTTAAAATCCTGGTGCTGCAAGCGCTTTATAATCTCTCCGACGACCAAGCAGAGTTTGTTATCCAGGACCGGCTGTCGTTTATGCGTTTCCTTGGCCTTTCCCTTTCGCAGAAGGTGCCGGATGCCAAGACGATCTGGCTGTTCCGAGAGAGTTTGGTGCGTGCAGGTGCCATTGATAATCTGTTTGCCCGTTTCGACAAGCATCTCTCACGTTCCGGATATCTGGCCAAAGGCGGGCAGATCGTTGACGCCACGATCATCCAGGCTCCCAAGCAACATAACAGCCAGGACGAGAAAGACGCGATCAAGGCCGGCGAAATCCCTGAGGACTGGAAGGATAAACCCGCCAGGCTGGCCCAGAAGGACCGCGACGCGCGATGGACAGTGAAGTATTCCAAGGCGAAACGGCCAACGGAGACGCCGACGTCGACGACGACTGGCCAGCACGATATTGCCATTCCAATGTTTGGTTACAAAAACCATGCAGGCATCGACCGAGCCCATGGCTTTATCCGGGGATGGACGGTGACGAGTGCGAGCGCCCATGACGGAGCCCAGCTTCGAAACGTAGTGACCAAAGACAATACCGCGTCGACGGTCTGGGCCGATACGGCCTATCGCTCCAAGACCAACGAGGAATGGTTGCAGGACAATGGCCTAAAGTCCGACATCCATCAGAAGAAGCCAAAGGGCAAACCCATGCCGGAGGCGATGTCGCGCGCCAACGGCCGTCGTTCGAAGGTCCGCTCCGCCATCGAACATGTCTTTGCGCGGCAGAAGGACAAGATGAAGCTCTTCGTGCGCACCATCGGAATCAGCCGAGCGAGGGTGAAGATCGGCATGGCCAATATCACCTACAACATGCTTCGCTATGTCTGGCTGACTGGAAAACCACGGACCGCATAACGCGCAGCTGGCCGGAAGGCCGAAATGCATGCCGCAGATGCGGCAATCATCACAAAAAATGGGCGATCATCCGCGCGAGTTCATCGCGGAAATACATCCACGGCACCATCTTGCCAACTGCGACCGGTAAATCGAGGTGTCCACTTGGAAATCCAGTATGGCGGCGGTGATCCTGTTGGCTTCGAGGCAGATAAGCGCATCGCTGACCGTTTCCGTGGTCACCACATTGGCCCCCGTATGAGCAACGCAATCGGCCGCATCCATCGAAATGAACGCATCGTCTTCCACAATCAGGATCGTTTCAGGCTCTGGCTTCATGACATTGTCTCCTTGTCTGAGCCGCTAACGCGCCAACGCGGTCTTTGTTCAACTTTGGGCCAAAAAGAGTAAGTCATGCTTAACAAATGATTAAAATACGCAAAACCTAACGACACTTAAAGCAGTTGCATCATCAAACTCCCCTTTTACTTATTTCGACTAAAATAAATCATTTGCATTCTATCGGATCAGACTTTGCGCCCCATCAATCCACACGGGTGTACCACTGATATGGCGGGCGGCATCGGACGCCAGAAAACCAATCAGATCGGCGACCTCCTGAGCTGTGCCCGGCGTACCCCGTGTCAGGGGAATGGCCTGATGCTGCGGCGGCTGCGGGATGTCGAGCCGTTCCGTAGCGCGCTTTTCCGTATTGTCATCAATTGCCGTTTCAATTGCCCCGGGGCACACCGCATTGATGCGGATACGGTCTGGCCCCAATTCCACCGCCAATTGCTGCACCATGGCCAGCTGACCGGCCTTGGTGGCGCTATAGGCCGTGGCACCGGCAGAGGTGAAGGTGCGCGTGCCGTTAATGGAAGAGACAACGACAATACTGCCGCCGCCGCTTCGGCGCAGATGCGGCACGGTCAGATGCACCGTCAGATAAGTGCCACGCAGATTGATGGCCATGGTCTGGTCCCATTCCTGCGGCTGCAATTCATCGATTGGCGCCCAGACACCATTGACCCCGGCATTGGCCACCACGATGTCGAGATGGCCACCCCAGGCAATCAAAGTTTCGACCCCTGCCCGCATGGAATCGCTGTCAGCGACATCCGCAACAAGCACCATGGCCTCGCCATTCGCGTGGTGGATGTCTTCGGCAACCCGTTCCAACTCGTGTTTGGTGCGGCCCAGTAAACCGACAGCGCAGCCATCCTGAGCAAGTCTCATGGCGGCTGCCCGCCCAATGCCGGACCCCGCGCCTGTGACCAGAGCCACACGTTTGCTGTTGTCCAATTGATTCTGATGCATGGAACCTCCTATGCCGTCGCGTCGGACCTGTGCCATTTGTTTGTACCGGGCTTGTATGTGGGCCGCACCCGCCGGCTGGCGGGCGTCACCGAAATGAGCAATGAAAATGGCCAATGGAAATGACGAACAAATAAAGCCGGTAATTGTTCCTGACGCCTTACCGAACACGCCATGGGAACAAAGCCATGGCGAGGGAATTACTGTTGCACCGCAGCGACAACCCCGAGAGCGACCATGGACATCAAAACAAACAACTTCAAAATTCTTCCCGGTGAGTGGCAACGGCTTGGCGCCCGCTACACCGGTGAAGGGGTTAATTTCGCCCTGTTTTCCGCCCATGCCGATCGCGTCGAACTGTGTCTCTATGATCCCAGTGGCTCTATTGAGATCGCCCGGATGGATCTGCCTGACTACACCAATGAAATCTGGCATGGATTTGTGCCCGGCCTGAAGCCTGGTGCGCTCTACGGTTTTCGTGTCCATGGACCGTTCGAGCCGGAGAACGGCCATCGCTTTAATCACAACAAGCTGCTGCTCGACCCCTATGCCCGCGAACTGGTGGGTGACATCCGTTGGTCGCCAGAAGTGTTCGGCTATCATTTCGATGATCCGGACAAGGACCTGTCCTTCAACGATCTCGACAGCGCAGCCTTCATGCCAAAATGCCGGGTCGTCGATCCAAATCAGGTCGATTGGGGCAATGATCGCAGTCCTCAGGTCTCCTGGGCCGATACGATTGTCTATGAAACCCATGTCAAGGGCTTCACACAGCTCAATCCCGCCATTCCGCAGGAGCTGCGTGGCACGTTCGAAGGCCTTGGTCATAAGGCGGCGGTCGACTACATCAAGAGCCTTGGCATTACCTCTGTCGAACTGCTACCCATCCACGCCTTCCCGGATGACGGACCGCTGCTGGACAAGGGCCTGAAGAATTACTGGGGTTATAACACCATCGGCTTTTTTGCCCCTGCGCACCGTTATTACGGCGCAAACGGCATCCAGGGCTTCCGCGACATGGTTCGCGCCTTCCATGATGGCGGCATCGAGGTTATTCTCGACGTGGTCTACAATCACACGGCGGAAGGCAATGAGCTTGGCTCGACCTTGTCCTTCAAGGGTATCGACAACTTTTCCTACTATCGCACCCTGCCGGACAATCACCGCTATTACATCAATGATACCGGCACCGGCAACACGGTGAACACCTCCCATCCGCGGGTTCTGCAGATGGTGATGGACTCGCTGCGTTACTGGGCCGATGACATGCATGTCGATGGTTTCCGCTTCGATCTCGGCACCATTCTGGGCCGCGAGCCCGAGGGCTTCGATGAGCGCGGCGGCTTTTTCGACGCGGTTACCCAGGACCCGACACTTGCCGGCGTCAAGCTGATCGGCGAGCCCTGGGACATCGGTCCAGGTGGTTATCAGGTTGGCGGCTTTCCGCCCGGCTGGGCGGAGTGGAATGACAAATACCGTGACAGTTGCCGAGAGTATTGGCTGAACGGTGACAATTGCGCTCCGGATTTCGCGGCTCGTCTGCTGGGTTCCGGCGATCTCTACGACCAGCGCGGCCGCCGTCCCTGGGCCAGCGTCAATTTCATCACCGCCCATGATGGCTTCACGCTGAATGACCTCGTCTCCTATGATGGCAAGCATAACGAAGACAATGGCGAGGATAATAACGACGGTCACAATGACAATCGCAGCCATAATTATGGCCACGAAGGCCCGACCGATGACGAAGGCACCAATGCGGTGCGCGAGCGCCAGAAGCGCAATTTCCTGGCCACTCTGCTGTTTTCCCATGGCACGCCGATGCTGCTGGCCGGTGACGAATTCGGTCGTTCACAAATGGGCAATAACAACGGTTATTGCCAGGACAGCGAAATCAGCTGGCTGCATTGGGAAAATCTGCCCGACAGCGCCGACGCCCTGCGTGATTTCACACGGCGGGTCATCGCACTTCGCAAGGAGCAGCCATTGCTGCGGCGGGAGAACTGGCGCGATGGCATGATGATCGATTGGTACAGCGTCAGCGGCGGTCGTCAAACCTCGGAAAACTGGGAAAACAGCAATGCGCTGATCACACGTCTTCACCGCGAAGACCTCCAGGTCGAAGAAGGCATCTGGTCGGATATCATGATGCTGTTCAATCCGCTCGATGAAGACACCATCTTCACCATTCCCAAGGAAAGCGGCGGAGAACGGGTGCTCGAACTGATCACCGGCGATCCGGAGCGTCAGGGTGAGAAGGTCAAGCAAGGCGAAAAATTCAAACTGCTGCCTCGCAGCATGGCACTTTTGCGGACGATTCAAACCTGATATTCGATAGCAACTGAAGTGATAAAGGCCCGGGTTTTTCCCGGGCCTTGTTGTTTATGGAGTGGTGCCACACGCCTACGCGCCGCGTGTGGAGGCCCGCGTCAATGGATCGTGCGTTCGACAATTTCCAGATCGACAGAAACCTTGAAAACACCGGGAACCGAAAGAGCGACTTCAATAGCCCGGTCGACTTCGCTCTCGGAATAGACAAGGCCTCGCAAGCAAATTTCATTGCCGAGCGCTATCACCTCGATATCAGAGGCATCGATACCGTCGGAACCAGCAAGCTGAGAGGCCACCGCCGTTTCCAGCTCTGCCAGAGGCGGATTTTCCTCAACGATCTCAGGGGCCTCCCCGAAAGTTTTAGCCGGTTTGAAGACCATGACACTTTCCTCCTTGTTTGCGTGAAGTTTCATAAGAGCTAACGCATCACCGGCAGGTTGGTTCAATGCGAAACTGGTCGCCATGCGGGTGTCGTCGAAGCTGCCTGTGCGTAAACATCTTCGATGCCGTGGAACAAAATGATTTCACATTATTTTTGCTGGGGATTAATTGACGTTTACGTCAAAGTTACTATAACGTTGGACTTGCATTCCTGGAGCTCAACGCTCCATATTTGGAGTGCGTGGTCGGGCGCACTGTCATCACCTTGAGGAGGGAGGGGCAGGATGTCGAAAAAGGGAGTGAGGAATGAATACTCTGTCCAGGCCTGAAAGCAATTTTGCGGCGCGCCGAATCTGGCTTGCATCCTATCCCGCCTCGGTGCCTGCGGAACTGCCGCCCCTCGATCACGAATCGCTGCCCGAACTGTTCGATGAAAACTGCGTGACCTATGCGTCCCGCAAGGCCTTCACCAGCATGGGCCGCTCCATGACCTTCCAGGAGCTTGGTGAGCAGGCAACGAAAATTGCCGCCTGGCTGCAAGCGGAAGGGTTCAGCAAAGGCGACCGGATCGCCGTGATGATGCCCAACGTCTTGCAAAACCCGGTGATTGTGTTTGGCATCCTCAAGGCCGGAATGATCGTCGTCAATGTCAATCCGCTCTATACCCCGCGCGAACTGGCACATCAGCTGAAGGATTCCGGCGCGGTTGCGATTTTCGTGCTGGAGAATTTTGCCCACACGGTGCAGGCGGTGATGGACAAGGTGTCCCTACGCCGCGTGGTCGTGACAAGCATGGGCGACATGCTCGGCCTGAAGGGCCATCTGGTGAATTTCATCGTTCGCAAGGTGAAGAAGCTCGTGCCTGCCTGGTCGATTGCCAATTCCCGAAGCTTCGCATCGGTGCTGGCAGCAGGTGGGAACGCCCGATTAAGGCCAGAACCCCTTTCCCGCAACGATATCGCCTTTCTGCAATATACCGGCGGCACGACAGGCGTTTCCAAGGGGGCGGTGCTGACCCATGGCAACCTCATTGCCAATACCATGCAGATGTCGCTATGGCTGGGTTCTGCTTTCGATACGCGCTCAAGACCCGAAACGCTGACCTTCATCTGCGCTTTGCCGCTCTATCATATCTTTGCGCTGACCGTGAACGCCCTGATGGGCATTGCCTGCGGCGGCCACAATATCCTGATCGCCAATCCGCGCGACATTCCAGGCTTTGCCAAGGAGATGTCCCGGCATGATTTCAACATCATCATCGGCCTGAATACGCTGTTCAATGCCCTGATGAACAATGAGGCCTTCCGCAAGCTGGACTTCTCCCATCTGCAACTGACCTTTGCCGGTGGCATGTCGGTGCAGCGGCCGATTGCCGATCGGTGGCACCAGATTACCGGCTGCCCGATCACCGAGGGCTACGGCCTGTCGGAAACCTCGCCGGTGGCAACCGCCAACCGCATGAACGACAAGGACTTCAGCGGCTGCATCGGCATGCCGATTTCCTCCACCGATGTCGATATCCGTGATGAACAGGGCGAAAGCCTGGCTTTGGGAGAGGTCGGGGAAATCTGCATTCGTGGACCGCAGGTCATGGCAGGCTACTGGCAACGCCCGGAAGAAACGGCGCGGGCAATGACCGCGGACGGGTTTTTCCGCACCGGCGACATGGGCTTCATGGACGCGCGCGGCTATACCAAGATCGTCGACCGCAAGAAGGATATGATCCTGGTCTCCGGCTTCAATGTCTATCCCAACGAAATCGAGGAAGTCGCGGTCATGCATCCCGGCGTGCTGGAGGCAGCGGCTATCGGTGTGCCCGACCCACATTCCGGTGAAGCCGTCAAACTGTTCGTGGTGCGCAAGGACCCAAGCCTGACGGAGCAGCAGGTCAAGGACCATTGCGCCGCAAACCTGACCAATTACAAGCGCCCTCGCCATGTGGCTTTTCTTGAGGAATTGCCGAAATCCAACGTCGGCAAGATCCTGCGCAAGGATCTGAGGCCTTAAAGACACCGGGGCAGACAGTGACGAGATGGGGCTTTCCGCCCCTCTCGTCGGTCTTCTCTGCCTTGCGGGGGAGAGAGGGCAATCCCCCCTCATTTCTATCGGATTATTTTTCTCCTTAAAACATTCCGGTTTTGGGAATTATGCAGTAGGTTCCCGTCCGTGATTGGATTGGAGTATGCGAATGTACGCTATCGTCGAACAGCTGAAGTCCACCGTCGCGGCCACCGCCGCCACTGATATTCGCGGCGCTTTTGCAAGCGATCCCAAACGTTTCGAGCGGTTTTCCAGTCGCTTTGACGACCTGCTGATGGATTACTCCAAATGCGCCGTCAATGACGAGATCATGGCCCTGCTGGAAAAGCTCTGCACGCAAGGTGGCGTGGCTGAAAAGCGCGAAGCGATGTTTAACGGCGAGGCAATCAACTTTACCGAAGGCCGCGCCGTCTTGCATACGGCACTGCGCAATCGCGCCAATACGCCTGTCGTGGTCGATGGCAAGAACGTCATGCCGGATGTCAATGCTGTGCTGCACGCCATGTCGGCGTTTGCGGAAGGCCTGCGCCAGGGCACGATTACCGGCTCGACCGGTCTCCAGATCACCGATGTGGTCAATATCGGCATAGGTGGGTCCGATCTCGGCCCCGCCATGGCAACGCTGGCGCTGGCACCGTTTCACGACGGCCCACGCCTGCATTTCGTCTCCAATGTCGATGGCGCCCATATCGCCGATACGCTGAAACTGCTGGAGCCGGAAACGACGCTGTTCATCGTCGCCTCCAAGACCTTCACCACCATCGAAACCATGACCAATGCCGCAACGGCCCGGGCCTTCATTGCCTCGGCGCTGGGTGAAAGCGCCGTTGGCGATCACTTTGCCGCCGTCTCGACCGCGCTCGACAAGGTCGCTGCCTTCGGCATCGGCTCCGACCGGGTGTTCGGCTTCTGGGATTGGGTCGGCGGACGTTACTCCATCTGGTCGGCCATCGGCCTGCCGCTGATGATTGCTGTCGGCGCCGATAATTTCGTAGAATTCCTGGCCGGCGCCCATGCCATGGATATGCATTTCCGCACCGCGCCGTTCCGGGAAAACCTGCCGATGCTGCTGGGCGCGATCGGCTATCACCATCGCAATGTGCTGGATTACCCGACCCGCGCCATCCTGCCTTACGATCAGCGTCTATCGCGCTTCCCGGCCTATCTGCAACAGCTCGACATGGAATCCAACGGCAAGGGCGTGACCATCGATGGCAGCCCGGTGAAGGGTAATTCTGGACCGGTGGTCTGGGGCGAACCCGGCACCAATGGCCAGCACGCCTTCTACCAGCTGATCCACCAGGGCACGAGCGTGATCCCGGCCGAGTTTATGATTGCCGCCAAGGGATTCGAGCCGGAACTGCGCCACCAGCATGACTTGCTGATCGCCAATTGCCTGGCCCAATCGGCAGCCCTGATGAAGGGCCGCACGCTGGATGAGGCCAAGGGCCAGCTGCTGAAATCCGGCATGGACCAGGCCAAGGCCGATCATATCGCACCGCACCGGGTCTTTACCGGCAACCGCCCGTCGATCACCTTTGTCTATGAACAGTTGACCCCTTTCGCGCTCGGTCGCCTGATCGCGCTTTACGAACACCGGGTGTTTGTTGAAGGCGTGCTGTTCGGCATCAATTCCTTCGATCAATGGGGTGTGGAACTGGGCAAGGAACTGGCAACCGGCCTGCTGCCGGTGGTACAGGGCAAGGCAGGAACCGATGGGCAAGATGCATCCACGGCAGGTCTGGTGGCTGCGTTGAGCCATCTGGATCGATAATCATGTCCGCCCCAATTTTGCGGGTGGCACGACCGACTGACAGCATAGAAGGGCTTCGGCCCTTCTATCAATCTGGCCTCGGCTTTGAGGAAATTGCCTCGTTCCGCGACCATAATGGCTTTAACGGCGTGATGTTCGGCCATAAGCGCTGGCCATATCACCTGGAATTCACCCATCATATCGGGCATTCAGTCGGACGGGCACCGACGCAGGACAATCTGCTGGTCTTTTATCTGCCGGAGGAGGATGCGTGGCAGGCGGCTGTCAACCGAATGCGGGATGCCGGTTTTCCACCTGTTACACCAAGTCTCGAAGATGCTCACGCATCCTCGACTTGAAGACATTGAAAATATCTTAAATGCATCAGAGGCTTGAGATATTTTCAAGGGGAATACGAAGAGTCATTTTCAATGAATCTTCGTATTACATCCTACAATCCCTATTGGGATAACCTCGGCAAGACATTCGAAGACCCGGATGGCTACCGGGTCGTTCTTCAGAATTCTGCATGGGCGCTGTAGAAATGCCCTTGGAAATCAAAGCCCGATTTCATGCGCAAAGGGCGGATTGGCGCCTGCCCGCGATACCGTCACCGCTGCGGCCTTGGAGCCGAGCGCCAAGGCCTTGGCGATCTGGTCTTGCGTCAGTTTCGCCACTTGTTGCTTGGTCAGCAGGTTCTGCATTTTCAGCGAGGCAAGCACGCCAGCATCGAATGTATCGCCAGCGCCGACCGTATCGACCACTGTGACTTTTTCACTCGGCACTTCGACCTTGTGATCGGCTGTATAGCCGACCGCACCATCGGCGCCGCGGGTGACGACAACCAGTTTGGCGCCATGATGCAGCCAATGGCGAGCAAGCGTGTCTTCGTCGCCTTCCAGACCAAACCAGGCGAGATCCTCATCGGAAAACTTGACGATGTCGGAAAGTGCGGCCATGCGGCGGATACGGGCCATATGGGCGGCCTTGTCCTTGATGAAGCCGGGGCGGATATTGGGATCAAGCGAGATCACCCGGGTCTCCTGCTCGCGGTTGAGCAGCGCTTCATAGGTCGAGCCGCAGGGCTCCGGGATCAGGCTGATCGCACCGAAATGCAGCGCTTCACAATCCTCGCCCAGGGCTGGCAGGTCGGCTTCGGTGATCATCCGCCCAGCGGTGTTCTCATCGTAGAAGGCATAGGTGGCATGGCCATCGACCAGCTTGACGAAGGCAATGGTGGTGGGGCGCGACAAGGTGGCGCAATAGCTGAAATCCACATGGCTGGCACGCAGAGTGTCACGCAGGATATCACCCATCATGTCATCGGAAAGGCCCGTGAAGAAGCCGGAGGCAACGCCCAGGCGTCCAAGCGCAATGCCGGTGTTAAAGACCGCGCCGCCAGCATAGGGCGAAAAGCCTTTTTCGCCCAACGTCGTTTCGCGTGGCAACATGTCAATCAGGGCTTCACCGCAACACAGGATCATTCTGGCCTCCCAAACCGGGCTTTCGGATAAACTTCAATCGATTTAAAGCAGAAAGCGAAGAAATGCCAGCCACCCTGGCGGATCTTCGCGAGGCAGCCTCAACCCAGCGTGCTGACCCCGCCATTGCGACCGGACCATTGCAGCGGGGCATCCAGGAATGCTTCCACTTCCGACAAGGTCTTGCCATCAAACAGTTTCTGGTCACGGGCCACGGCAAGGACGTTGCGCCAGGTGGCGATATAATGAAGTTTGACGCCGCCGTTTTCGAAACGCTGATGGGCTTCCGGGAAGATGCCGTAGAAGAACAGAGCGATGCCGTGATCCACCACACCACCTGCGGCCCGCACGGCGTCGATAAAGGTAAACATGCTGCCGCCTGCCGTCGTCAGGTCTTCAATGACAAGCACCCGGGCACCGTCAGGCATATGGCCCTCAATCTGGGCGTTGCGGCCATGACCTTTGGGCTGCTTGCGCACATAGATCATTGGCAACGCCAGGCGATCGGCCAGCAGAGCGGCAAACGGAATGCCAGCGGTCTCGCCGCCGGCAATGCAGTCGAATTGCTCGAAACCGGCATTGCGCAGCAGCGTGGCGAAAGCGAAATCCATCACCGCAGAACGGACACGCGGATAGGATAGAAGCTTGCGGCAATCGATATAGACGGGGCTGCGCATGCCGGAAGCCAGCTTGTAAGGCTCAGACGCATTGAAATGCACCGCCTTGATTTCCCAGAGCATTTTTGCCAGCAGTTCCGCCATGACGGCCGGATCGGAAAAGGAAGTCTGGGTCATCGGTGCTCCTGTCTTCTGCGCAAATGGGTCAGCCGGGCTGACCGCAGTCGCTCCGGCAATCACGAGGCGAGGCTGCGGCGGGGGTAGACATATCCTTGCCTTTGACCGCGCGGCTTTAACGCATCCATGCCCATAGCAGGAAGCTGGAAGGCAGGCCAGAGGATATATCCAGGTAAAAGCGCGGGTGATTTACGACCGAACTGCCTTTTGTTTTCGGCGGCATTTTGTCGTTTCGGGTAAACCGGCGACCACTTTTCCCTGACAACCTCTAGGCGCTGCCAGCTTCCACCGAAGGGCCACTCTCCCAGTTTGCCACTGCCGTTTCGACCCGGTTGCGGCCGAGCCGTTTGGCATTGTAAAGCGCATTGTCCGCCAGGTTGAGAATCTCATCGAAGGTCAGGCCGGATGCCGTGCCATAGGCAATGCCGACACTGGTCGTTGCCACGAAACGGTCTCCATCTACCACGACTTCGCGATCCTGAAGCTGGCGCCGGATTCGCTCGCCGATCCACTCGGCCCGCCCTGGCGCAGCATTTTCCAGCACCGCCGCAAATTCTTCGCCCCCCAGGCGGGTGACGCAGGAAAGGCCGATGGCTGCTTTCAGTTCCGCAGCAATATTGCGGATCACAGCGTCGCCGACAGCATGGCCATAGCGGTCATTGATCGCCTTGAAACGGTCGATGTCGAAGACCAGCATCGCCATATCCTCGCGGAAGATCCTGGAGCCATGCGCATGAAACAGCGCCCGGCGGTTGTAAAGGCCTGTCAACGCATCGGTCATGGCCTCCAGCCGGTGCCGGGCCGTGATCCGGGCCTGGTGCATGGTCAAAGACAGAGCGCCGATGCCGCTCATCCCGGCAATGCAGACCGCTATGTTGATGTCTTCCGTCCAGCCGGTCGGTGCCACTGCCAATTGCCACTCGCCACGCTGGAGCAAAGCCAGTGCGCAGGCGAGGAAAGAGAGGCTGGTGGCGCCGTAAAGCACGGCCATGCCGGCAAGCACGCCGGGCGATTCCGCCCGTCCAAGCCAGTATTGATGGGCAATTGCCAACATCACGATGGCGGTGCCGGTGTTGAACAGCATAAAGCCGATGCCGCCATATCCCGATAGAAAGGTCACACTCAGCACGATGACGGCAATGCAGGAGACACCGATCAGCATCTTGAAGGGTATAATCCCAGTGCGAAACTGCCTGGCGGCTGCATAAAGGATGAAGAAGCCGGTGATCATCGAGGAGATGGCGAGCGCCCCGAGGCCTCTGGAGGGGGTCGAGGTGAAAAGGCCGTAGGTCAGAATTCCGAACATGGTGAGGGCAAGTCCGATAACCCAGCTGAGCAGGAAGGAGTTTTCCCGCCGCGCCATCCATGTTCCCAGGAAGGTGAAAAGAAGACACAGTGTGGAAACGCCCAGGGCGAGAAGTAAAGAACTGAAATCCACCATCATATCTGCCCTGAAACGCGTGAGTATGAGGGGATAAGGTGGAACCCGGCGCCCCCTATAGCATGTCACGCGATGAGGAATTCACCTGACATGCTCCAGGATTTTTCTTTCGCATGTCTTTTCCGAAACCACTGCACAGTTTCGGAAGACATGCCGCAGAACACCAATGAAATACCCAGACCGCGTTTCTGCCCGGACCCCGTCCAGGAATAGGTTCTATGCCAATATTCGCCTTCAAAAGCTTCGCGAAGGATAAATTTCAGTTTGTCCTTACTCCATCATGACCACCAACTTGATGGATGATCCGGGTTGGGTCAAGCCTCTATTGCGGCCTCGACGTCCCAATGGATTGGAAACATCGGATCGAAAACTGTGACGGGTCCAGCACCCGTTTCGATCTTTGCCGGAAAGGCGACCGGTGCCTCACGTCTGACCAGGGTTATTGTCTCGTCGTTTGGCTTAAGCCCGTACCAGGCCGGACCGTTGAGCGAGGCAAAGGCTTCCAGCCGGTCGAGGGCCTCGTCCTCTTCAAACACATGGGCAAGGCAGCTCATCGTGTTGATGGATGTATAAATGCCGGCACAGCCGCAGCCGCATTCCTTCAAAGGATCGACATGCGGGGCCGAATCCGTACCAAGGAAAAACCGGCTGTCACCGGAGGTCGCGGCACGCCGCAAGGCCAGCCGATGGCTCTCGCGCTTGGCGACCGGCAGGCAATAATAATGCGGCCTGATGCCCCCAACCAGAATGGCATTGCGGTTGATGATCAGGTGATGGGTGGTAATCGAGCCAGCCAGATTGCTATCGGCACTGAGGATATAGTCGATCCCGTCGGATGTCGTCACATGTTCCATCGTCACCTTCAACTCGGGTAGACGGCGGCGCAACGGGTCCAGCACCGTGTCGATAAATACAGCCTCACGGTCGAAAATATCCACCTCCGGCGTCGTGACTTCACCATGCACACAGAGCGGCAATCCGATTTTCGCCATCCGCTCCAGCACTGGCATCGCCTTGTCGAGATCACGCACCCCGCCATGGGAATTGGTGGTGGCGCCAGCCGGATAGAGCTTCACCGCCGTGATCAATCCGCTTGTCTTACCCTTCTCGACATCATCAGGGCTGGTCTGCTCGGTCAGGTAAAGCGTCATCAGCGGCTCGAAGCGATCGCCCTTCGGCACAGCTGCCAGAATGCGCTGCCGATAGGCCTCTGCATCCGCTGTCGTCACCACCGGCGGCACGAGATTGGGCATGATGATGGCGCGGGCGAAGTGCCTGCTGGTATCGCCGATCACACCTTCCAGCATGGCTCCATCGCGTAGATGCAGGTGCCAGTCATCGGGGCGGCGAATGGTAAGCGAGCGCATGGCGGATCTCCGGCGAGTATCAGGCTTGGCGGCGCTGCAAACTGCTTGCGCCCTATATCCATGCTGGAAATACCATGTTCAGCGTTGGAGGCAAGCGCGGCGTGCCTTCAGGCGATTTTGTCCAGTGGCAGGGCAGCGGCCTTTCTGGCTGCTTCCTCGGCCTGTTCACGCCGGTCCATCTCAATAATCTCGCGGATTGCCGGTAGCGCCCGTTCGAATGCGGCAACGCAGGCCGGGTCGAACTGGCTTCCAGCCCGCGCCAACACATGGTCCACAGTCCGTTCATAGGACCAGGCAGGCTTATAGGGGCGCTCGGTGGTCAGGGCATCGAAATTGTCGGCTATACAGACGATCCGGCCGGATAGAGGAATAGCGTCGCCCGCCAGGCGGTTGGGATAGCCTTGCCCATCCCAGCGCTCATGGTGGCTGGCGGCGATTTCAGCGGCAAGCTGGAGCAGGGAGGAATGAGACTGGGCGAGAATGTCGCTGCCGATCTGGGCATGAGACTGCATCTGGCGATATTCGGATTCGGTCAATCGGCCCTGCTTGAGCAGGACCGTGTCAGGCATTGCGACCTTGCCGATATCATGCATCGGCGCGGCAAGCTTCAGATCGGTGCAGAACTGTTCCGGTAATCCCATTTCGCGGGCAATAGCCTGCGCATAGGCGGCAACCCGCAGCGTGTGACGGGATGTATCCGGGTCTTTGTAGCCCGCTGCCAAGGTCAGGCGCTCAATGATTTCCTGTTCGCGCTGCCGCAGCTCGCCCACCGCCCTATCCACTTCACGTCGCAGCCATTCGGCCTGATCGGCCAGCTGGCGACGGGCAATCGACAGGCTGACGATATTATGGATGCGGGCCTGGAATTCGACCGGGTTGACCGGCTTGGTCAGAAAGTCGATAGCCCCGGCATTCAACGCCTCCATGCGCGTTGTCATATCCTTGTCGGCGGTGATGAACACGACCGGCACCTGGGCATATTTCTCGAAACGGACGATCTCTGTGTAAAGCTCGACGCCATTATACACCGGCATCTGGTAATCGATGATGGCAATATCGAAATCCAGCTCCGGCAGCGCGGAGAGCACTTCTTCCGGGGTTGAAAAGGCCACGGGCTCGCAATGGTCGATTTTCTTGACCAGGCGGGTCAGCAGTTTCAAATTGGTATTGTTATCATCAACCAGCAATATACGCATTATAGCCTCCGCGACCGTCAGGCCACTTGTTTCAATTGTCTGCGGGGTTCAGTGCGCCCCGTACATTTCCCCAGGCATTCCCTCAGGGCGTTACAGCATCGTATGTTTTATCAACCGTATATAAGATGCGTAACACTTCGACTTTACTGTAGAGTGTCACGCCGTTTCATGCTCCCACCAGTTTGAGCTTCATCGAATCGACCTGTTGCGTCAACCTGTGAACGGCATCCGGGGTTGGCTGCTGCACTCTTAACGCATGGGCAAAACCCGCAATATCGTTCAAACCGACATTAACGGCAGCCCCCTTGATCGTGTGGAGCACGCGGTCGATTTCGCGGGGATTACGCTGGGCCATAGCGTTGTGGAGTTCGCCAAGCAGCTGAGCGGCATCGTCAAAGAAGGACATGATCAATTCCTGGTAGATCTCTTCGCCCAGAGCCTCGACCAGTTCGTCATGGCGGGCTTCATCGAGCCCGTTGATCTCGTCAAGATGCTGTTGCAGCGTCAATGGGCTATGGTCCAACACATTGTCTTGCTGGGGCTTGGTCTCAACCGGCCCCTCAATCGAGGCCTTTTCGCGTTCCACCGGTGCAAAGCTGAGAATGAGATCGCGCAAACGGTTCATGGTCACGGGCTTGGATTCAAATCCCACCATGCCGGCGGCCCGGCATCGACGGCGATCGTCGTCCGAAGCATTTGCGGTCATGGCGACAATTGGGGTCAAGGCGGAAGCGCCGCCGCGCTCGATAATATGGCGGGTCGCCTCGATACCGTCCATGATCGGCATTTGCATATCCATCAGGACCAGGTCGAAGACTTCCCGCTCGGTGCGGGCCACCGCCTGGGCGCCATCGCCAGCCACAACCACATCCTGACCGAGTTTCGACAGGAAACGGCTGGCAACCTGCTGGTTGACCCGGTTATCCTCGACCAGAAGGATCTTCAGGCGGGGCAGATCGGCGCTGCTGTGGCGGGCATTCTGGCGGACATCGTCCTTTCCGGCTGCCATGACCGGCAGTTCGAACCAGAATATGCTGCCAACCCCAACCGTGCTGCTCATGCCCAGTTCGCCACCCAGCTTCTCGACGATCTGCTTGCAAATTGTCAGCCCAAGCCCGGTGCCACCATATTTGCGGCTGATGCTGGCATCGACCTGCGAAAATGGCTTGAACAATTTGGCAAGCCCGGTCTCATCGATGCCAATGCCGGTATCTTCCACCTCGAAGCGCAGCATCAGGGCGCTGCCGCGATAGAATTCGCGCAACCGCAGGGTGACCACGCCGTTCTGGGTGAATTTGATGGCATTGCTGAGCAGATTGAGCAGAACCTGGCGCAGGCGGGTGGGATCAGTGCGCACGTAAAGTGCATCGAGAGACAACGGAATATCCAGCACCAGCTGATTATCCTGATCGTCGGAGCGACCCTGCATGATGTTGACGGTGTTTTCCGCCAGACTGGAAATATCGACGGCGCGCTCTTCCAGCTCCAGCTTGCCATGCTCGATCTTGGAATAATCCAGGATCTCGTTGATCACTTCCAACAGCGCTTCTCCGGATGAGCGGATGGTCTTGACGCTTTGCATCGCATCAGACGGCAGCTGCGAATATTCCAGCAATTCGGCCATGCCCAGGATGGCATTGAGCGGTGTACGGATTTCGTGGCCCATGGTCGCCATGAACTGAGATTTGGCCCGATTGCCGGAATCGGCGGCCTCGTAGGCATCCGAGAGTTCCCTGGTCATGGTTTCCAGGCGGCGGCTGGTCTCGCGGACCGACTTGAGCTGGCGGTGCAATGTGACGACGAGAAAGATCACGGATGCCATCAAGAGACCGAGCATAATGGCCGAAGTCTTTTCCATCTCGAACATGGCGCTGCGGATGGTGGAGCGTTGGTTGCCAACGTAGGAATTGGTGTAGATCAACAGGTCGTTGGTTTGCGCGCACAGGATATCCAGGTCCCGCTTCACCTCTTCAATCTGTTGAGCGTCCGGCGCAACGCCGGTCTCAAATCCATTCAAAGCTGGTTCTATTTTTCGGACGATGTCGCCGATGCTTTGCAAATAGCCTGATATTGTCGCATCGCTGTTGAAATGATGACCGAATTTGGAGTCATTGACCAGCTTGATCCGGGACAGGAGAATATCGTAGCGCATCGACACTTGCGTGAATGCTTTCTCGTCCCTGGCATCTTCATTGCTGGCTTCCACCAGCACGTAATCGAGTGCGCGCGCCTCGCGGTCCAATTGGTAGATCGACCAGACCGCGTTTTCCCGGATGTCGTCAAACAGCAGGCGGTAGCGGTCCGAGACATCCTTGAAGAGCAGAAGAAATGTCAGCAGCAGGACACCCGACAGGATCAACAGGATCAAGGTTGTCTTTGGCTGCGTTTGACGTTTTTGCGCCGTGGCTGGAGCGAGCAGCATCACCGAACCTCGAGCGATTTGATCTGCCAAACGGAGCGCGCGAAATAGGTTTCCGTATAGAGATTGCTGTCCTCGTCGAACGGGTAGATCACCATCATCGGGCCCTTGTCGCGCACCGGCATGATTTCGCCGTCCATGCGTGTGGCAAGGATAATGTTGAGCCCGCTTACATCCTCCGGGGGAATAATTGCCGAATAGTCATTGAGCGCCCGTATGGTCACGGCTCCCCGCCCAGCACCAGCGGCATCCAGAATGGCGCGCAGCAAGGGGCCGGAATAGGTGGCCGCTTTTTTCGTCCAGGGCGTATCGAGCGTCACGGCTCGCCCTGGCAAGGCTTCCAGCATGGCGAGATCGAAAATGGCCTTGTCGCCGCTATTGGAGTGGGAAAGCTTGCCTTCGACGGTCAGGATGACTGCGCCCTTGGGCGTGTCGAGCGCCTCGGCGCGTGGTGCCAAGGCAAAAAGCAGGGAGATGGCGAGGATGTATCCTTTCATCGGACCACAGCGCCCCGCGCCTCACCTGCAACGCTACCGCCACGGTAATTGGCGATCAATTGGCGGAAGGCCAGGGCTTCGACCGGCTTGGTCAAAAAGTCGGTAATGCCGACCTGCCGGGCGGCCTGGCGCAGTCCCGGTTCATTGTCGGCGGTGACCATGATGATCGGAACCTGATCGTAACGGCCGAGTTGGCGGAGCATGGTGACAAACTGCAAACCGCTCATACCCGGCAGGATCTGATCGACGATCAACAGATCGAATAGCGTCTGATGACACAGAACCAGCGCCTCATTGGCATCGGCCTGCACGATGATTTCATCATCGGCGACCTTGCGCGCCAGATGTTTCAGGATCATCGCGTTGGTGGCATTGTCTTCAACGATCAGAATGCTCATGGTTTCCTCCGTTGAGGGTTGTCGCTGGGCCGTATCACTCGGTTACAGCGTCCTATGCTTTGTCAAACGTGCACAAAAATCCGTAACCCACTCAATTTGCCAGGTAATATCTCGAAGCCGGGAGGCATGAGATATCCGCAAGCACTCAGGCAGACCTGATGACGATGCATCCGCAACGGTCGGGCGGACTGTCGCAGTCAGGCAGAATCATGTCAGGATTGCATTTTCCATGCTGGACCTTGCAGGGAGCAGTCTGCATCATGCAGAACCAGTTCAGCGCTCCAAGCCTCAGCGATTGCCCTTGCTTGTATCAGGGGCACACTGAAATTGACTAAAGCAATCAGATAAAATTTTAGTTTTTCTTGTTTTAGGGCAACTGACGAGATCCATGAGGGACCGCTGCCTTGAACTTCGAGCTAAACCATTGGGAAAAATAATGATTCACGCAAAATCGAATTGCGACAGGCGCCGCAATAGCTCATGGGGCTGACGGATAACAATCGCATTACGGTTGCGTTCGATCACGCCATCCTGCACCAGACGCGACATTTCGCGTGAGACGGTTTCGCGGCGGGCGCCAACATGTTCGGCTAAAGCCGCGTGAATGATCACCGGAGAGATCATGCGCTGCTGGGGCTTGTCCTCACAGGGTTTCGACAATCGTAGCAAGGTTGTATAAAGGCGGTGCCGGACATCGAGATAGGAAAACTCGCATATTCTGGCATGCAGGACGTGCATGCGCTTGATCAAGATGGACAGCAGGCTCAGACAGACCGTGTGTTTTTGCGCGATAATGTCATTGAAGACATCGACAGGCATTCGAACCAGCGTTGCATCGGTGGTGGCCATCAGACAGATATTATAGCCTTCAGGGCGTATCGCATCCATTTCCGCCATGGTGCCACCGGGGCCGATCATATCCAGAAACAATTCCTTTCCGGCTGAAACACGCAGCGTGGCCCGCAGAGCGCCGGACAGGACGACGAGCACAATTTCGGGTCTGATGCCATAGTCGATGACAATCGTGCCACCCGAAACGCTCTCAACGGTGCAGAGCTGCGACCATGCCCTATCTTCTTCCGGTGTCAGGCTGGCGAAAACATCCGCCTTGGCCAGAAACATGCCCGTATCGACAAAGCCCGCATCTGCCAAGCCAGTATCAGCAGTGTCTTCCGATGTCATTGCGTCCCCTTGCCGAAAGCGCCATGCGCTTTGCCAATCGTCCGAAATTCGCTTTGCCACGGCGTGGTATCGTGTACAAAACCGGTTGCTGCTGCTCTGCTCAAAGCCCTACTGCATAATTCCTTAAATCGGACTCGATTTAAGGAGAAAATTATGCAGCAGATTTAAAGTGTTACAGCGTCCTTTGTGCGTTTTATAAAATGCACGGAGCTGTAGTCAGTTCAGTGTGAACCTGACAGACTGTACTACGGTGTATTCAACATGATTGACAACCTTAAGAATGAATGGGTTTATGAAACTTCTTCATGTTTTAAGGCTTCCGGCGTCAGGATGACGCCGACTGAGTTTCCATCACAGCTTTCAAATCTTGATGGATTCTGCCGCCGCACCCCACACATCCGTCAACACGAACCCGCCTCCCAGCGGATCGAAGGCATCCAGGGCAACCTGGTGGATGCCATAGGTAAAGCCGCGTCCGGTAACGGTGGGGATGACCGCGGAGCGCCCGGCAACGGTGGTCAGGCCTTGCAACCCAACCGTAAACTGCGAACCGATGATCGAGCGCGACAGAAAGCTGTCACCCGGCTTGACCCGGCCACGCGCATGCAACGTGGCGAGATTGGCCGAATTGCCAGTGCCACAGGGGGAGCGGTCCACTCGGCCCGGCCACATGGTGGTGCAGGTCCGCACCGCGCCGTCCGGGTCCTCATCGCGAAACATCACATAGGCGACGCCGGAAATGGCCGGAATATCCGGATGCACGACCTCTATGCGCCGATTAATCTCGCCCTTCAACAGCATGCCCGCCTCCACCAGCCGGCGGGCATTGCCCGGCTCGATGGTGAGCCCGAGTTGACGGACATCCACCAGCGCATAGAAAACCCCGCCATAGGCGAGATCGAAGCGGATCTCGCCCCAACTCTCCGTGGCAATCTGCGCGTCCAGTTCGTGAACGAAGGATGGCACCATGGTCAAGGTGACACTGTCGCAATGCCCGTCCCTGCATTGAGCCACGGCTTTGACCAGTCCGGCGGCGGTTTCCAGCATCACCACCGTTTCCGGTTCCTGCATCTCGATCATGCCGCTTTCAAGCAGGGCCGTGGTGACGCAGATCGAGTTGGAGCCGGAACTGGCATGGGCCTGATCCGGCTGAAGGATGATGAAGGCGGCATCCGCTCGGCTATCCTTGGCCGGTAGCAGCAGATTGACCGAGCCGATTGGCGCTCCGCGTGGCTCCAGCACCAGAAAATGCCGCAGTTCCCGGCCTTTCGGGTCGGTATTCAGCCAATGCAACTGATCCGCCACCGTATCGCCGGGAATTTTCGGAACCCCACCAATCGCTACCTTGCCGATTTCGCCTTCGCAATGCACGTCAAGCAATTGCATCATCCGCTTCCATCTCATCGCGGCATCCTCCGGTTCGTGGCTGATACGTCCTCAAGCTACAGGCGATCTACTGCATAATTCCTGAAACCGAAATCAATTCGAGGTGGTAATTATAGAGCGGACATCACCGTGGCACCGTGTCACCGACGGAGGTGACCGTCGAACCGGCACTTTCGCCAAGCTTTTTCAGCTGGTCGCCATAGTTTCGGCGGGTCCGGGGGTCGAAGATCATGATCGGTGCGCTGATTGCGGTGCTGGCGGCCTGACCGATTGTGTTGGTCGCGCCGATGGTGACGGCACCGAGAGCTTCGCCGACGCCGACCTGCGAATCCGTGACGGTCTGTCCGGCGATCAGCCGTCCGCCGATCAACCGCACCACTTCCGGGCTTTCGGCGAACTTGCCGTGGTTGAGCCTATCGCCAGTTTTCAGCTTGGTCAGGTCGAGAACGGTGATGCCGGCCTTTTCGAGCACGCTTCGATAGGGTTCATTGGCCGGATTGATCTGTCCCAGCCGGTCGACATTGCCGGAAATGCGCCGGGAAATACTCAGCGCCCGGTCATCCTGCGAAACGAACAGGGTGAAATGCGGCGGCTTTGGCCCCAAGGCCTGAAACTGCTTGCCGAACACATCGACATCCAGATCCGGAGAAGCAAGAATGACATTGGTAATCTTGGCATTGACGCCGCCATGGCGGATGGCCATTTGCCGCAGCGCTTCGACGGCAAGCCACGATCCCATCGAATGCGCCATGACGGTCACATCTGAAACCTGCGGGTCGCTGGTCATGCGGGTCAGCATCTCTTCCAGGGCATCGCGGGAATAATTGGTGCTTTCCTTGTCGTAATTATAGTCGAAAATGCTGGCGCGAGACGGCCAGGTAAACACCATCGGCACCACATCCGTGCCTGAATCGTGCACGATCTGGGCGAAGCGATAGACGGAATCCTCGTAGGTATTGTTGAACCCATGCACGAACAGCAGCACGCGGCGCTTGCCTTTTGCATGGGTGTTCAGCCAGGCCCGGCGCTGCTGGTCGGTCTGAATGGGCTGGACGGCAACGGTCGCGAAGTCCTTGCGCGGATCCGGCGGCAGCTTCTTTGGCCACTGAACCTCGCCGATCTTGCGGGTTGCGTCGGGAGGAATCGAAATGGTGACGGCATCGATCAAAAGACCCGTTCCGCGCTCGCCGCTAAACAGGATCGATTTATCTTCGGAGGGCGCGCGGGTCGTCGCAGCCAGGAGATTGACCTCGCTGGCATTGGCAGCCTTAACCGCGCCGACCGGCTTCATCACGCCCACCGCCCGCGACGCGCAGCCCACCAACAGCACGCCGAGCATGATAATAGCGAGCGGCCGGGTGACTGAGCGCATGGAAATGGACAGGCCACGCCGCCTTGAGCGGCGAGGAAGAGCTGTGATGGTCTGCTTTTCAGGAAGAGATGGGGCGGATAGGTCGGCATGCGGCTTGATCATGGTCGGGTCCGGTATATATCCGCCCCGGGACAGCATCATGCAGCCCGGCTCTGGTGTCGAAACCGGTTTATCGTCATTAGACGTTTGATACCAGTCAAATCTTATCGCCGCATGGTTCCTGTCTCGCGCATCGATTGATGCCAGGAAAACGCCTCTTCGAGGATGTGAGGCGTATGACCGCCACGCTCGAGCGCCCTCTGATAGTAATCGGCAAGCTGGTCGCGGTAATCGGGATGCACGCAATTGTCGATCACCAGCCGCGCCCTTTCGCGCGGTGCCAAGCCCCGCAGATCGGCAAGTCCCTGTTCGGTAATGAGAATATCGACATCGTGTTCGGTGTGATCGACATGGCTGACCATCGGAACGACAGAGGAAATCGCCCCATTCTTGGCAATCGACTTGGTAACGAAAATCGACAGATAGGCATTGCGGGCGAAATCACCGGAACCGCCGATGCCGTTCATCATCTGCGTGCCGCCGACATGGGTGGAATTGACATTGCCGTAGAGGTCGAATTCAAGCGCCGTATTGATGCAGATCAGCCCCAACCGCCGGATGACTTCCGGATGGTTGCTGATTTCCTGCGGACGCAGCACGAGGTGATGCTTGTATTCGGCCAGTTTTGGCAGGACTTTCTGATACATCTCCGCCGACAGTGTAATGGACGAGGCAGAGGCAAAACTCATCTTGCCCGCATCGATCAATTCGAAGGTCGAATCCTGCAAGACCTCCGAATACATCTTCAAGTCATGGAACGGTGTATCGATAAAGCCATGCAACACAGCATTGGCAATGGTGCCGATCCCGGCCTGCAACGGCTGGAGATCATAGCCCATCCGGCCTTTGCGCACTTCGTCGAGCAAAAGCTCGATCAGGTGACCGGCAATGGCCTTGGTATCGTCGTCCGGCGGCTGAATGGGGGCAGAGCTGTCCTGCTTTTCCGAGACGACAATGGCGGCAATTTTTTCCGGAGGAATGGAAATATAGGGCAGCCCGACACGGCTTTCCGGCGTCACAACGGGGATCGGCATGCGGGCCGGACGCCGCGACGGGATATAGATGTCATGCAGGCCTTCCAGCGTAATCGGCTGCGACAGGTTCAGCTCGATGATTACTTTCTTGGCGAGAATGGCAAAGCTGGCGGAATTGCCAACCGATGTGGTCGGCACAATGCCACCATGCTCGGTAATGGCCACCGCCTCAATGATGGCAATATCGACCGGCGCGATCTGACCGGTGCGCAATTGCTCAACCGTTTCCGAAAGATGCTGATCGATGAACATCACCTCGCCAGCATTGATCGCCTTGCGCAGCGCCGGATCAGCCTGAAACGGCATGCGCCGCGACACGACATGGGCTTCGACAAGCGTCTTGTCGAGATCATTGCCCAGCGAGGCGCCGGTCATCAGTGTGATCTTTAGAGGATGTTTGCGGGCCCGCTCCGCCAGCGCCATCGGCACCGCCTTGGCTTCCCCGGCGCGGGTAAAGCCGCTCATGCCGATGGTCATGCCGTCTTCTATCATGGCGGCGGCTTCGTCGGCTGTGACGAGCTTGTCCATCAGAGGCCTGTAGCGAATACGATCACGCAACATCGGAAATCCATCTCCTCTATCGTCAGGCCTGCCCGGAAGGGATACTTTGGCCCGCACCAACGCTTTTTCGCCCGGTCAGGCATAAACACGTCAATTGTAACATCTTATGTTATTTTCATAATTTACCCCCATGGCACCAAACTCGCCGGTGAATGCTGGGGTAACGTTGGCGCGATAAAACGCGATTGCCGGGTGGTCGGCATTGACATATCTCAAGTCGGGAAATTGCGCGCGGCGCAGTGCTTGCTGCTATCAAACGCTACCAGCCATGCAAGATGGCGAGCGTCCGGACGGACGATCTAGTGGTTTGATTCCAACACTTGGTGCCCACGCTTGACGGCTGCGATGATGTCGTCAGGGTCTGCTTTCCAGATGAACGGCTTCGGCTCTTCGTTGTGCTCTTTGATAAAGCGGTTGATGGCTGCCTGAAGATCAACGACCGAATGAAAGACACCGTTCTTCAGCCGTCGACGGGTGAGCTTTGCGAAGAACCCCTCGACGGCGTTCAACCAGGAACATGATGTCGGAACGAAGTGGAAGGTCCAGCGTGGATGCCGTGCCAACCAGGCCCGGACTTTGGGCTGTTTGTGTGTGGCGTAGTTGTCCAGGATGACGTGAACCGCCTTATCCTTCGGTAACTGAGCCTCAATCGTGTTGAGAAAGCGGATAAACTCCTGATGCCGGTGGCGCTGCATGTTGCGGCCGATGACGGAGCCGTCGAGAACATTCAGGGCAGCGAAAAGTGTGGTGGTGCCGTGGCGCTTGTAATCATGGGTCATTGTGCCGGCGCGCCCTTTCTTCATGGGAAGACCCGGCTGCGTCCTATCCAGCGCCTGGATCTGACTTTTCTCATCGACGGAAAGCACAATCGCATGGGCAGGCGGCGAGACGTAGAGACCGACCACATCGTGAAGCTTCTCGGCGAAAGCCTTGTCGTTCGATAGTTTAAAGCTGCGCCACCGATGGGGTGCGAGACCATGCTCATGCCAGATCTTGACGACTGAGGACGCCGCAATCCCCACAGCCTTTGCCATCGCGCGAACCGTCCAGTGAGTGGCTTCCTGCGTGGGCGGCTCCTGCGTCAGAGCAACAACCCGGTCGACAAGGTCAACCTCAAGCGGCGCAGTGCCGGGCGGCCGGCTCTTGTCGCGCAAAAGGCCGTCTACGCCTTCCGTCATGAAGCGCTCCTGCCATCGCCAGACGCAGGTCTTCGACTTAGCCGTCGCCTCCATGATCGCGACCGTTCCCAGCCCCTCGTCGGTCATCAAGATGATCTTCGCCCGCCACACATGCTTTTGCGGCGAGCTGCCTGCCGAAACGATTGCGTTCAGCCGAACCCGGTCGGCAGCGGAAACCTCAAATGTGACACCTGTGCGCATGCAGGACCGTCGCATATTCATGCAGAAATTGGAATCCAAAATCGGACTCTTTTGTCTCGATCAAACCACTAGCATCCAGGTACAGAGACCTGAATACTGTCGTTAGGGCGCATGTTAACGTTAGGGCGCGTGGGCCTTAAGACGGGCCTGTGGGATCAGGCGGTAATCGACGGTGCCGAGGTCGAGACAGTCGATGATGCGGACGATGTGCCGGTCGCAATGGGCGAGGCGATTGCATTGCTTCCATTGGCGGCAAAGCCGCTGTCAGTCTTGGCGGTTTTGGCTCCCTGTTGATTTTTCGAGCTGTCGCCAACATCAGGCGCCTCGACCTCCGTCGTATCAGCCATGCGATCATACGCATCCTGCGCCTGGGGCAGAGGCACATCCGGGAAGACCCGGCCCGCATCCAGGAGGGCAAACAACACGAGAGCGGGAGGCTGTACGACGTTCAGAATGACCTTATCCAGAACGTTGTCACCATTTCGCGCATCGATCGCCAGATTATAGGTCTCCCGCTCGGCAAGACTTAAGGTTTCCGGCAAAACGGCTCCTTCTTGAAACGGGCTGGCCGTATCTTCTTTTGCCGCACCCGCAGAAGGAACCGAGGTATTAAGTTGAACAATCATACTTGATCCTCACACTCTATCCGGGAGGAATTTATCATGGCCAGGTATGCATTCAGCTAAATCAATGATTCGATTTTTATGGACCTGCCTGTTTGAAACGAAGAGCCCCTGGATCTTTTTGTTGCCCTTTGTCCTTTCAGGAAAACAGCCTCTCCTTTTCCCTGACAATGGCTCCTCGTCTCAATGGGCTGCCGAGGGCGCTGAACGACCGGTTTTCTCCAGAGTGATCGCCAGGATCGAGGCCAGCAGGCAGAAAGCTCCGGCGATGAAGAATGCGGGTAAATAGCTCTGCAACTGCGTGCGTGACAGACCGGCACCATAGGCCGCAGTCGCAGCGCCGAGTTGATGGCCGGTAAAGACCCAGCCGAAAACGATACCTGCTTTTTCACGACCGAAGCGGTCGGCAGCAATCTTCACGGTTGGAGGCACGGTGGCGATCCAATCCAGGCCGTAGAAGACCGCAAAGATCGACAGCCCGTAGAAGCTGAAATCGCTGAACGGTAGGAAGAGCAATGACAGGCCGCGCAGGCCGTAATACCAGAAGAGCAGCCAGCGATTGTCGAAGCGGTCGGAGAGCCAACCGGAGCCGATCGTTCCGAAGAAGTCGAAAATGCCCATCACCGCAAGGACGCTGGCGGCGGCCACCGGCAGAATGCCGAAATCGCCGCAGAGCGTGACGAAATGCGTCTGGATCAGGCCATTGGTGCTGAGGCCGCAGATGAAGAATGTCGCAAAAAGAATCCAGAAGGTTGATGTCTTTGACACCTCCCTCAGCACGGAAACGGGTGTTGCCAGCATTGTCAGCAGGCCGCCGGTCTGTGGCGGTGGTGGTATCACCCGCTCCTCGCCGAAAGAGGGAAGGTTGAGATCGGAGGGGCGGTCACGCATAACCGCCAGCACGACGAGAGCAGCCAGCAGGATCATGCCGCAGACGAAAAAGACTGTCATTCGCCAGCCATAGCTTTCCGTCAATTGCGCCATCAGCGGCAGAAAAACCAATTGGCCGGTGGCCGAGCTTGCCGAGAGCATGCCGACGACGAGGCCGCGATGCCTGGTGAACCAGCGGGCCGAAACGGTGGCGGCGAGCACCATGGCCGTCAGGCCTGTACCGAGGCCGACGACCACGCCCCAAAGCACCAGAAGCTGCCAGATCTTCGTCATGAACAATGACCCAATGAAGCCGCTGGCAATCAGGATCATTGCGAAGACGATGACTTTCCGGACGCCGAAATAATTCATGAATGCCGCCGAAAACGGCCCCATCAGGCCAAACAGCAGAAGCCTTACGGCAAGTGCCGAAGAAATCTGCGAGGTTTCCCAGCCAAACTCATCCTGAAGTGGCTTGATGAGCACGCCTGGGGCGCCCATGGCTCCTGCCGTGACCAGCATGGTGAGGAAGGTTGCTGCAACGACGATCCAGCCATAGTGGATGTTGCGCCGTGCCAGCATGGAGGCAAGTGCATTGGAGATCATGGGGCTATTCCAAGGTGATACCGGTTCAAGGCATTATGCGGTAGAAAGAGAATGCTGGAATTCTGCACGCAGGAACGTCGCCAATTGCCTGACCGGCAGGCGCGGTTGCTGGGGCAGAACCATTGCCAACCGCAAGATCGGCAGCTCCGGCAGGCCATCATCAACCCCCAGCTTGCGCCAGTTCGCAGGCACCGCCGTCTCCGGCAGGACCGTCAAAAGGTCTCCCGAATGAACCGCCAGCTGAATTCCAGCAATGTCCGATGACGAATAGACAATGCGCCAACGGCGATCTGCACGATCCAGCGCTGCCAGAACCTGTGGCCTTGACCGGCAGCCGTCAGGAAAAAGCGCCAGTTGAACCGTACTGCTGTGTTCCGGGTAACGGTTTGGGGCCGCGCACCAAACCTGCCGTTCCAGGCGGATCAACTCACCCTTAGGCTCGGCCAGACTTTGCGTTATGATGGCAATATCCAGCTCGCGGCTTTCAACCATGCCTTCCAGATGGTGAGAGAAATCATATTGCAGGTCCAGATTGACCTTGGGATGCTGTGGCGCAAAACGCTGCATCAGCGCCGTGCCAAACAGTGTCAGGTAGTCATCGGGCATGCCGAGCCGAACGCGGCTTTCATTGCGGCCTTCAAGCAGCGTGGCCAGGGCTTCATCCTCGATTGCCCGTATGCGCCGCGCGTAGCCAAGCAATCTTTCTCCGATCGGCGTCAATGTGACCCGGCGATGCCCGCGATCGAACAATCGCAGATCAAGACGCTCCTCCCATTTGCCGATCGCCATGCTGACCGCGGCCTGCGTGCGCCCCAGCCGTTCCGCCGCCGCCGTGAAACTGCCTGTCTCGGCAACAGCTACAAAGCTTGCCAGTGCGTCGCTATCGAGATTGCGCATTCTGCTCCGCCATTGACCAGTCGACCGTCGAAACGCTTCCTATCTCTCAAGGCGCAACCGCTCCAGAAAACGGCTGCTATCAGCGGCGCTTATGCATCAATAATAAAATTGTCATTTTCAGCCGCGCAATGACAATTATTCTCATGCTGCGTCAACACAAGAAGAACGTAAAGGGGAATTCATGTTCACTCTCAACAAATGCAGTCGGCTGCCCGCCATCATGCTCGGCACCGTACTTGGTCTTTCCAGCCTTTGGTCCAGCACCGCCAATGCTGAAACAATATTGCGGCTGGCGCATGCTTCTGCGCCTGAAAGCCTGATCAATGAAGCGGTTCAAAAATTCGCAACGGAAGTTGGTGAGAATACCAAGGGATCGGTCAAGGTTCAGATCTTCCCGAATGCCCAGCTAGGCGACGAAGGCCCAATCGCCGACGGCGTCGGTGCGGGGTCGATCGACATCGGTCTCGGCGGTGCGGTCGATGCCATCGATCCGCGCCTCAACGTGCTGTCGCTGCCGTTCCTGTTCAAGGACGCATCAAACGTTCACGCATTTCTCGATGGCGAACAAGGCCAGAAGATCCAACGCCTCGGCGAGGAGCGCGGCTATGTGATGCTCGGCGTGCTCGACTCCGGCTTTCGCCAGTTTGCCACCAGCAAGCCCATCGAAAAACCAGCGGATCTGGCCGGCGTAAAAATTCGCACACCTCCCAATCCGGTTATTCTGGCCACCATGAAACAGCTTGGCGCCTTGGCGGAATCCATTCCTTTCGGTCAGGTCTATACAGCGCTGCAATCGCATGTCGTTGCTGCCGTCGAGCCTGAAATGCGCGATTACTGGGACTCCAAATGGTATGAAGTCGCCAAGGACCTGTCGATCTCCAATTATATCTGGACCGCCAACTGGTGGTACATGAACAAGGACAAGCTGGAATCGCTGACGCCTGATGAACAGGCCGCCGTGAAGAAGGCCGCGACAGACACCGTCGTCTGGTATCGCAGCGCGCTGGACAAGGCCTATGCCGACACCCAGAAGAAGCTCGAGGGCAAGGGCGTCAAGGTGACGAAAGTGGATACCGCACCGTTTGTCGCGCTGGTCTCGCCGGTCTACGACCAATTCTCGAAAGAATGGGGCAGCGATCTGGTTTCGGCGGTGAAACAAGCCGCAAGCGCGAACTGAGGCCCATCCATGGATCAGTTTTCAGAAAACCCCTCACCCGGCGGGTGGGGGTGGCTGAAGCGCATCTTCGAGTTTGCGGGTGTGCTGGCCTTCATCACCATGTTCGGATCAACCCTGCTTGGCGTGATTGCCCGCTATTTCGGTTTGGGCGGTTTCGAATGGTCCTTCGAAGTCGCGGGGATCGCGTTCATCTGGATCATCTTCATCGGGTTGATCAATGCCGAAGTGCGCGGTGAAAACGTGGCTTTCGAAGCCTTCAAGCACAGCGCCCCACCCCGCCTGCGGGCCGCCTTCGATGCCATCGCCAACCTCGCGCTTCTAACCATGGGGCTGGCTTTCGTCATCAGCGGCTGGGCGGTCTGGCAGCGCTCGTGGAAGGTGCCGACATCCGTCCTGCGCATGCCGACCGGCGTGATCACGGCGACCATCCTCATTCTTGGCGTCGCAGCCGTCTGCATTGCGCTCTACCGCCTTTCCCACAGGGTTCGTCCATTGCCGGAAAAGCCACAGGAAGGATCACTGCGATGACCGTTGCCGTCCTTATCCTCAGCTTTTCCTTTCTGCTGCTGATCGGCGTTCCCATTGCATGGTGCATGGGCGTGGCCAGCCTGCTGACGATCTATGTCGGCCATCTCGGCCTGCCCTTCGCCTGGTTTGCACAGCAGACGATCCGCGGTGCCGATGCCATCACGCTTGCGGCCATTCCTCTGTTTCTCTTCGCTGGAGAATTGATGAATCGCGGTGGGTTGACCACCCGGATCATGCGGGTCGCAGAACATATCTTCGGTCGCATCACCGGCGGCCTTGGCCTTGTCAATGTTGCAACAGCCCTGGTCTATGGTGGCATCAGCGGCTCGGCAACCGCCGATACCGGCGCTGTCGGATCGATCATGATCCCTGCCATGGCCGAGCGTGGCTATCCAAAAGCCTTTGCCGCCGCCGTCACCGCCGCCTCAGGCACCCTTGGCATTATCGGTCCACAAAGCGTCATTCTGATCCTCTATGGCGTGCTGACCAACACCTCCATTGGCGGCCTGCTGGTGGCAGCCCTGCTGCCAGGCCTGTTCATCGCGGTGACATTCATGGTCACGTCCTACATTGTCGCCAAGCGCCATAATTTTCCGCGCAACGAAACGCCTGCGCAATGGGGAGAGATTGGCAGGGATGCGCTTGGCGCCCTCCCCGCCCTGCTGATGCCGGTGCTGGTGCTGGGCTCGATCATCGGCGGCATTGCCACCGCCACGGAAGCCTCGGCGCTCGCCGTCGTCTATTCATTCCTGGTCGGAATCTTCGTCTACCGTGAGCTTCCGCTGCGGTCACTCTATTCGGCGGCGTCGGCTGCCGTGGCAACGACAGGCGTGATCATGATGATCATGGCGCTCGCCACACCGTTTGGCTGGATTCTGACGGTCGAACAGGTGCCGGCCAATGCCGCCGCCTGGATTACCGGCCTGCATACGACACCGCTCGTCACCATCATCCTGGTGCTGGTCTTGCTGAAAGTCGTCGGCTTCTGGCTCGATCTTGGACCAGCGCTGATCATCCTGGCGCCGATACTGGTGCCGATCGCCCTGGCGGCGGGCCTGACGCCCTATCAGACCGGCATCGTCTTCACCATGACGCTCGGCATCGGCCTGTTTACCCCGCCGATCGGCACGAACATCTTTGTCGTCTGCAATGTCGCGAAAATCGACATGTGGTCGGTCTCGAAATGGCTGGTTCCCTATTGGATTGCCAGCGTGGTTTGTGTTGCGGCGCTTGTCGCTTTCCCCATCCTGACCGAATGGCTTCCGAGCCTGTTTGGAGTTTAATGATGCAACATCTGGTTTGCGGTATATCCAGCGGCGGACGTGAAGTTCCCGATCTGGACGGGAAGAGGTTTCTCGTCGCCAATGCACAGGGGCCGTATGTCTGGGACGAAGACGGTCGGCGATATGTCGATACGGCCCTTGGTTTTGGCGCGACGTTCCTCGGACATACCGATCCTGTCGTCACCGAAGCCATCCGCGAAGCCTTGAGCAAAGGCTCGATGCCAGCCTATGCCCACGGCCTTGAAGAGGAAGCGGCAGCCGCTCTTGCTGCCCATAGCGGGGATCTGACCAAGGTCATCTTTCTCAATTCGGGCAGCGAGGCCGTGCATCTGGCGTGCAGGACGGCGCGTGCGCTGACCGGCCGGCAAAAAATCGTCAAGATGGCCGCGGGTTATGACGGCTGGTTCGATGACGTGGCTTTCGGCAATGCCGGCGCGCCCGAAGCGAACATGGCGACAAATGACCGGCCATCGAGCGGCAATACGTTACTCCTGCGCTTCAACGACCGGCAGGATGTCGAATTGCTATTTGAAGAATGCGATGATATCGCCGCCATCGTCCTGGAGCCGATGATGGCCAATGCAGGGTGTATTCTCGCCGATCCCGGATATCTGCAACACGTCGCCTCGATTGCCCACAAGCATGGCGCGCTGGTGATCATGGACGAAGTGCTGATGGGCTTTCGGCTCCATGGTGGCCTGGCAAGCCATCTGATGGGCATCCGTCCGGATCTTGCCACGGTCGGCAAGGCAATTGGCAACGGCGTTGCCGTTGCAGCTTTATTGGGCACGCCACAGGTCATGGCAGCCTTTGAGGACCGCCGCGTCAACCGCGCCGGCACCTATAACGGCAATCCGGTCGCCTGCGCGGCTGTGAAGGCGGCGATGAGCGTCATCGACACCGTCGATTACGGCGCACTCGAAAAGGCGGGGTCCGACCTTCAGGCCCATGCGATCCATGCCTTCAGCACAGCAGGCATCGACATCTGTGCCAGCGGCTACGGCACCGTCTTTACCCTCTGGCGCGGCAAGAAACCGCCCTCAACCTACCAGGAAGCGGCACAGCTGTCCGATAAGGATTTCACGGCCAGACTTCATACCGAGCTGCGGCGCAACGGCGTGATGTCGATGTATAGCCAGTTCGGCAGGTATTATCTTTCAGCCCGGCATGAGGAGGAAGCACTTGGTCTCTGGGCTGAGGCTTTTGAAAAGGCTGCCAGATCGGTCGCAGCCTGACAGGCATCAGGCCACCGTTCTTGCGGCGCTATCAAGTGATGGTCGTGCGATGTTCAAAACTGGCGACATCGTAGGTAGCACGTAACATTTGCACGACATGAAGGGCCGTGGGCATGCGCGGCCCACTCCTCCACCGCAACTCAAACAAGGCCTCGTCGTTTTGAATGTCGAGGCTGCGCAGTGCCGTGAATGTCGCTTCGGCTCCCTTGGGCAAGGAGTCGGCAATTTCAGGTATCTCAGCGCCCTTGGCGAGCCGGATACCAACCACACCCTTCTGTTCGGAGGAAAGCCACAGGCCAAGGATTTTCAACGGAGAAAGAACAACAAAACCCACGACCGAGGCGACAGCTCCGATAATGAACTGTCCACCGCCAAAGCACAATCCAATCGCCGTCATCAGCCAAAGCGTGGCGGCAGTCGTCACTCCGGTCGCCACATCGCCGCGCCGCAATATCGCTCCGCCGCCGATAAAGCCAACGCCAGTCAGAATGCCGAGCGGCAATCGCAGGATGTCCATTGAGCCATTGGCGCCCTGGCTTGCCGAGAGCAACAGATTGGCCTGGATCATGGAGATACAGGCCGCCAGTCCGACAAGAATGGTTGTCCTTAGACCCGCCGCGTGGCCACCACGCTCCCTGTTTATACCGAGAAAGATCCCGGCGACCACTGCGGCCAGGATGCGCAGACCGATATCGTCCCAGGTGGGCGTGATTGGCATAAGATCCTGTAATGACGACACGAACGCTCCTCTCGGACCGTCAGCAATGGGCTGCTTGCGAAGTGATGCGAAGCTCATTCTTTAGACGACTGAGCCTCGCCCCGGAATCGGTTCAAAGAAAAACCAGGCACCAGATATAACACGTTACAACACCGTGCGGTTCATGAAACGCACGGTGCTGTAACGGTCAATGATGGGCGTGCTGCTCATTATTTTTACGGGTCGCTGCGGCCTTCTTTGCTGAAGCAGATCGTTCTTCCTTGGTTCTTGTAGCAGAAGCCTTACCGCCCTTGCGTCCACCCTTTTCCGAGGATGCGTGACTTTCGGGGTGGCCGCGACCTGAACCTGATTTGTTGCCGCCACCGCTTTCTTTGTTCACCGTCGCCCAAGCGCGGCTTTGCGCTTCCTTTTCGGGTACGCCACGATTTTCGTAACTTTCTTCGATGTGCTCGGCCTTGCGGTTTTGCTTGTCAGTATAAGCGGATTTGTCACCACGGGGCATGAAACATCTCCTTTTGCTGATTTGAAGAACAAATAACCGCGCTGGAAGTGGTAAAGTTCCGAAATGGTGTCGACATGAGCGCAAAAGGCCACCATCACCGCTGATGGACGCGGAACAACCTGACCGCGGCACAGCTGCATCACTGGTGGAAAGTTCCAGTTACGAGCGGCCAAGAACTCTCCTAGAGCATGGGACCGAAAAAGGGGAACCGGTTTTCGGAGAAATCCGATGCGCAAACAAAAACCTACAGCATCGTACCGATTCCTATTTTCGGTCCGGTGCTCTCGTGCGTCGTTCACTCGTTTTTTGTTTATGCATCGATTTTCCTGAGACTTACCAGGTCGCAGCCTCCAACGTCACCGGAGGACACAAAGTGGTCTTGGCCCCCGTCTATAGGTTCCGCTGTAGTTGCGCTAATTTGGAAAGCGAAGACATGCGTCTTCGCAAACGCCATAGGCCTATGAATTCATTAGGGGAAATGGTGCCGCTTGCAGGACTCGAACCTGCGACCCCATCATTACGAATGATGTGCTCTACCACCTGAGCTAAAGCGGCACGCGAGGCCGAAGACCGGCCTGCGATGTGTGCGGGTGGATACAGGCAAACATCGCAGATTTCAAGATGCCTTTTGGTATCCGTTACACTTTTCCGCAGATCCTGTCGCGGGCGGCGCGATATTCGCTGTCCAGTCGATCGACCAGCGCGGCAACAGGCTCCACAGCCTTAATGGCACCAATCCCCTGACCGCAGCCCCAGATGTCCTTCCAGGCCTTGGCGCCGGAGACGGCGCTGCCGAAATCCATCTTGCTGGGATCGGCCTCTGGCAATTTTTCCGGGTCCAGACCTGCGGCTACGATGGAGGAGCGCAGGTAATTGCCGTGAATACCGGTAAAATAGTTAGAGTAGACGATATCGGCGGCACTGGCTTCGACCAGAGCCTGCTTATAGGCATCCGGCGCCCGCGCCTCTTGCGTGGCAATGAAGGGCGAACCGATATAGGCCATGTCGGCACCGGCTGCTTGAGCGGCAAGAATAGCGCCGCCGGTCGAGATCGAGCCGGCAAGCAGCAGCGGCCCGTCGAACCATTCGCGGATTTCCTGGATAAGTGCAAAGGGTGACAGCGTTCCCGCATGGCCGCCGGCCCCGGCGGCAACCGCGATCAGACCGTCGGCGCCTTTGCGGATCGCCGAATGGGCATGGCGATTGTTGATCACGTCATGCAGCACGATACCGCCATAGGAGTGGATAGCGGCATTCACCTCCGGCACGGCGCCCAGCGAAGAGATGACGATCGGCACCTTGTATTTGACGCACATGCCCAGGTCGTGCTCCAGCCGCTTGTTGGAACCATGGACAATCTGGTTGACGGCGAACGGCGCGGCGGGACGCTCGGGATTGGCGCGGTCATGGGCGGCAAGCTCCTGGGTGATCTCATCCAGCCATTCGTCCAGCTGCGCTTCCGGCCGGGCGTTCAACGCCGGAAAGGCGCCCACCACACCCGCCTTGCACTGCGCCACCGTCAGGCGCGGATGCGAAATGATGAACAAAGGCGATGCAATCACCGGAAGTCTGAGGTGACGAGACAGGATATCTGGAAGAGCCATTTGGGCCTCGAAAAATTGACGTTCGCGTAAACGTCAAAAGGTTAGCAGACCTGTCGCCGGTTGAAAAGAGCAGGAACTTCTGCCCGCTGCGCTGAGAAGACGGCGATGCGTATCCGGCTGAAAGGGTGGACCGAACTGGAACCAGAACTGTCGCAAGCCGCTCGCTACGCCTTATAATGATGTTTTTCCACTATCGATCCGTCGGGGGATGGGCTGCGGGCTTGCGGTTTGTCTAGTCTCCGATTACCGATTCAAGGGAAGAAGAATGCCCGATACATTTCGTCGCGGGCCATGAATGTGGAAAGGTCTCGCGTGAGCGGATTGGAAACGGCCATCAGAAGCGCCCTCGACCGGTCGGAGCGATCGCGGGCTGAAGTTCGGGCCAGAATTTACCAGTCTGCGCGCCAGGCTCTGGAAGCAGGTCTCAAGAAGCAGAATGTCAACGATCCGGAGACCGTGGCCGAGCAGCGGCACCGTCTGGAAGCGACCATTCATGCGATCGAGCAGCAGGAGCGGGCACGGCTGAAAGCCGAAGCCGAAGTTGAGCCTGTGTCACGCGCTCCGGTTCCACCACCCATGTCGCCACCTCTCTCGACATCAACCCCGCCAAGAGGTCCCGCGCCATCGGCCTCAGCCGATGCGAACTCTCCCGGCAACGAT